>NZ_RJUL01000001.1 GCF_003751625.1 Gallaecimonas pentaromativorans | reverse complement strand
CACCTCAACCCGAAAATGGGAGCGGACTGGATGCCGCGAGGCCAGCAACGACGGGTGGCCACGCCGGGCCAGAACGCCAAGCACTATCTGGCGGGGGCGCTCCATGCCAAAACCGGGCGAGTGCTGTATGTCTCGGGGCAAAGTAAGGACTCAGGGTTATTCATCGCCATGTTGAGCAAGCTGCGCAGCACCTACCGGCAAGCGAAAAGCATCACCTTGGTGGTGGACAACTACATCATCCATAAAAGTCGGAAGACGCAGTGCTGGTTGGCCGACAACCCCAAGTTCAAGCTGGTGTTCCAGCCGGTTTACTCGCCCTGGGTCAACCGTATTGAACGGCTCTGGCAGGCACTGCACGAAACCATCACCCGCAATCATCGATGCAAAACGATGTGGCAATTATTGGGCAGGGTTCGTCACTTCATGGAGACCGTTTCACCCTTTCCTGGCAGTGGTCATGGTATCCGCAAGGTGGAGCACAATTAGGGTCAGTTATTTAGGCGGTAGGTATCTACGACGCGACGCTAGTATGCAGCTATCCCTTGGTATAGGCCGCTCACACCAAGGCGTGTTCAGGGGCCAACCTAGGTGCCAGTGTAATCATCCACTCCCTCTTTTAGGCTGTTGATTCTTATGCCTGATGGCCGGTAGGTGCTGTTGGCCGGGCGTTAACAAAGCGAGGAAGTGTCGATGAAAGCAAGAACCGTCGCCAAGACGCTGGGCGGGGTTGCGGTGCTGGGCGTGCTGTTTTGCATCTGGCTGATGTGGGAGCCCGCCATCGCGCCGGTTAAGCCATCGATGCCTGCCGATAAAGCCGCTGTCGCCCGTGGCCGAATGGTGCTGGAGGCTGGCGACTGCGCCGTTTGCCACACCGCGCCGGGTGGCAAATACCTGGCTGGTAGCCTGCCGCTGAAAACCCCCTTTGGTACCCTCTACACCACCAACATTACTCCCGACAGTGAAACCGGTATTGGCCAATGGTCCGAAGCGGCCTTTAGCCGGGCCATGCGTGACGGAGTAGCCCGAGACGGGCACCTGCTTTACCCCGCCTTTCCCTATGTGCATTACCGCAAAATGTCGGATCACGACATTAGCGATCTCTATGCCTACCTGATGAGCGTGGACCCGGTCAGCCAGACCCCGCCGCCCAACCGGATGATGTTCCCCATGAACTTCCGGCCACTGGTGGCGTTTTGGAACCTGCTGTTCCGCCATGGCGACCCTCTGGAAGACCAGCCCGGACAATCGGCGCAGTGGAACCGTGGCCGTTATCTGGTAGAAGGCCCCGGGCATTGTTCGTCTTGCCATACCCCGCTTAATTTCATTGGTGCAGAAAAGGGCGGCAGCGATCACTTTGCCGGCAGCATCATCGATGGTTGGACAGCGCCGCCCCTGGCTGGGCTTAGCACCGCCATCAATCCCTGGACCCAAGGCGAGCTGGTTGCCTACCTGCGTGGCGAAGTGGCCCCCAATCATGGCGCCGCCGCTGGCCCCATGCTACCGGTGACCCACGGCATGGCGACCATGCCACTGGCCGATGTTGAGGCGATGGCCACATACCTGCTGAGCTTTGCCGAGGCGCAGCCTGTGGCCGGGGCCTGCAAAAACCCCAGCTTTGGCGCGTTGCAACCGGCCAGCCAACTTAGCCAAATTGAGCAACAAGGGGCGGCGCTCTTTGCCGGTTCCTGCTCCGGTTGCCACGGCGACGCCGCCACCATGCGCCGCCTTGATGACCGCCCCGACCTGGGCCATAGCTCGGCGCTGCTGGCCGGCACCCCCCGAAACCTGGTCAAAGCCGTATTGGAGGGGATCCCCATGAGTGTCGGCGCGCCTAGCCATTACATGCCGCCTTTTGCCGACAACCTCAGCGACCAGCAAATTGCCGCCATTGCCCAGTACCTGCGCGGCCAATACTGCCCGTCCCAGCCTTGGGGCAACCTTTCCCAGACCGTGACGCAGATCCGCCAGGAGGAGAAATAACCATGGTTACTTTGACGGTGAACGGCCGTACCCACCAATTGGATATTCCCCCCGACATGCCGCTGCTGTATGCGCTGCGTAACCATCTGGAGCTTAACGGCGCCAAATTCGGCTGTGGCCGTGGCCAGTGCGGCGCCTGCACCGTGATTGTTGACGGCAAGGCGGTGTTCTCCTGTGTAACGCCAGCCGGCGCCCTGGGGGAGCGGAAAATACGCACCATCGAAAGCCTGGGCAGTGCCGAGCACCCCGGGCCGCTGCAACAAGCCTTTATCGACAAACAAGCGGCCCAATGTGGTTACTGCATTGCCGGGATGATCATGCGGGCCCATGCGCTGCTGGAGACCAACCGCCAACCCAGCGACGAGCAGATCCGCGAGCACATGGCCCCCAACCTCTGCCGCTGCGGCACCCATATGCGCATCTTTGCTGCCATCAAAGCGGTTATCGCCAAGGGAGAGTTGTGATGAGTCACTCACCAGACAACATCAACCCGAGCCGCCGCGCCTTCTTGGCCAATGGCTCGCTGATCATGGCGTTCAGCCTGCTGCCGTTGTCGTTCAAGGCCATGGCCGGCTCCGAAGAAATGGACACCCTGGGCACCGCCATCCTCGACCCCAACCTGCCCGGCAGCCTGCGCTCCAATCCCTACCTGGACGCCTGGGTACGCATCGACCCAGACAACCACATCACCGTTTTTACCGGCAAGGTGGAACTGGGTACCGGGGTCAAAACTGCGTTGCTGCAAATTGCCGCTGATCGCCTGGATGTACCGCCGCAACAGATTGATTTTATTACGGCAGATACCGGCCTGACCCCCAACGAGGGCTACACCGCCGGCAGCCACTCCATCTTTGACAGCGGCACCGCGCTCTTTAACGCTGCCGCCCAGGTACGCCAATTGCTGCTGATGGCTGCCGCCAAACTATGGAAGGCGCCGCTGGCCAGCCTGCGTACCGGCAAGGGCACCATCTCGGATGACACCGGCCGGCAGATGACCTACGGCCAGGCGGTGGCCGGGGTCGACCTGCATCAGGTAGCCACCGAACATACCCCCAGCAAAGATCCCAAGGATTACACCGAAATTGGCCGTTCCCTGCCGCGGGTAGATATTCCCGCCAAGGTCTCGGGCGGCGTGGCCTATGTGCAAGACATGCGCCTGCCGGGCATGTTGCACGCCAGGGTGATCCGGCCGCCCCGGCGCGGCAGCCGCTTGAAGGCCATTGACGTTGAGGCAATCGAAAAGCTGCCGGGGGTCGTTAAGCTGGTTAAAAACGGCAGCTACCTGGCGGTGGTGGCGAAAGATGAATGGCAGGCCATTTCGGCCATGAAGGCCGGTTATCTTGCCAGCCAATGGGGCGAGGGCAACCCGCTGCCAGAGCCGACAACCATCTTCAACCTGCTGCAAACCCTGCCGCAAAAGCGCTACCCCATTGCTGATAAAGGCACGCCAGGCACCGCCGGCAGCGGCCCGGCTTACAGCGGCCGCCAGACCCGCCAGTATTTGATGCACGGCTCCATCGGGCCTTCGTGCGCCGTGGCCTGGTTTAAAGACGGCCTGCTGACGGTCTGGACCCACACCCAAGGGGTTTTCCCCCTTCGCGCCGGCCTTGCCGAACTGGTGGGGCTGCCAGCCAAGCAGATCCGTTGTATCCACAAGGAAGGGGCCGGCTGTTACGGCCATAACGGCGCCGACGATGTAGCCGCCGATGCCGCCCTCATTGCCATGGCACTGCCCGGCCAGCCGGTGCGGGTGCAGTGGATGCGCGAAGATGAAAACCTCTGGGAGCCCTACAGCTCAGCGATGCTGACCGAGCTCAAGGCCAGCCTGGACGGCAACGGCAAAATTGCCGATTGGGGTTATACCCTGTGGAGCACGCCCCACAACGAGCGCATTGTCAACGCTGGCCGCCTGCTGCCGGCCTGGCTGCTCGAGCACCCCATAGCGCCGGCGCCGCCGGTGCCCATTCCCCGCCCGGAAGGGGACGGTGACCGTAACTCGGTGCCGGCGTATGACATTCCGTCGCTGAAGGTGGATTTCAACTTCGTCACCACCATGCCGTTTCGTACCTCGGCCATGCGCTCGCTGGGAGCGCACATCAATGTGTTCTCCATTGAAAGCGCCATCGATGAGCTGGCACAGAAAGCCTCGGTTGACCCGGTAGCATTTCGTTTGCAGCACCTGTCGGACCCAAGGTCAGTGGCGGTGGTGAACAAAGCGGCTGCCGAGTTCGGCTGGCCGGGTAAGGTCAGCCAACCCGGCCAGGGGTACGGTTTTGCTTTTGCCCGTTACAAAAACATCATGGGTTATTGTGCCATTGCGGTAGAGGTGCAGGTGCAGCGCCAAACCGGTGAGGTCAGCATAGTGCGGGTGGTCACGGCGGTGGATGTTGGGCAGGTGGTGAGCCCTGACGGCCTTATCAACCAGGTGCAGGGCGGCATAGTGCAGTCCTCCAGCTGGAGCCTTTACGAGCAGGTGCTCTACGACAAACAAGGGGTACACAGCTTTGACTGGAGTGGTTACCCCATCTTGCGCTTCCCGCAGATGCCGTTGCAGGTCGATGTCCACATCATCAACCAGCCAGGCGAGCCCTTCCTGGGGGCGGCAGAGATAGTACAAGGCCCCATGGCGGCGGCGCTGGGTAATGCCATCTCCCATGCCGTTGCCAAACGCCAGCTTCATCTGCCCATGGCCCGCGAGGGCTGGCAAGGCAGTCTCTACTGAGCCCAGCTGCGGGTTAAGGCGTATTAAAAGCCGGGCTTTGGCCCGGCTTTTTCTCGCGAGGATAACGGCCTGGTTGTTAATATGCTGCGGGCCGGAACAACAAGCAGGAGCGAACCATGTGGCCAGCGCTGATTGTCGCCTCCAAGTGGGGCATTTATCTCACCTTGTGCAGTGCCATCGGCGCCCTCTTTATTCAGGTGATGGCGCTGTTTCGTCTGCCGGGGCGCGAGGCTATCCACCGCCACCTGGGGCGTTACGGCCTCTTTTGTGGCGTGGGCGGCGCGCTGATGGCGCTGGGGCATTTTTTATCCTTGGTGGGTAGCTTTTCCGGCAAGGGGCTCAGTGGCATCACCGATACCACCGCCCTGGCGCTACTGTGGCTGAGCCCGGAAGGGGCGGCCCTGTGTTGGCGGCTGGCGGCAGCGGCGCTTGTCGTGATGGTAGCCCTTGGCCTTCGCCTCGGTTTTTACCGGCAACTGGCGGGCAAGGCGCTGCTGCCCATTAGCTATGCTCTGGCGGCTACTTTTATGGCCATTGGCGGCACACGAAACGGCCACAGCCTGGATATGGGCGGGGTGGGGCAGGTGCTGATAGGCCTGCATCTGCTGGCCGTGGGCTGGTGGCTTGGAGCGCTCTATCCGCTGTGGTATCTGAGCCGCACCTTAGGTGGCCGCGAGGCGGCCCCGATCATGGCCCGCTTTGGCGACGATGCCGCCGTGGTGCTGGTGGTGCTCTTTATTACCGGCTGTAGCGCTTTGATCCTGATTGGCGTGTTGCCCGAGCTAGGGGTCAGCCCCTACGGCAAGATGATGGCCATTAAATTGCTGCTGGTGATTGGCGTTTTGCTGCTGGCGGCGCGCCATAAATGGAAGCTGGTGCCCACCCTGGCCGCGTCTCCTGACGCCAGCGCTCTGGCCCGTTCCATCGTCATCGAAGGGTTGGTGATGCTCAGCCTGCTGGCGGCTACCGCTTATCTGGCCCTGCTGCCGGGGCCGGGCTGATGGGGTGCAACAAAAAGGCCGCCAAGTGGCGGCCTTTTTGTTTATTGCAGTAGGGGGACTTTATCTGCCCGGTGCAGTGGGCCGTAGGGCAGCGGTAACCAGACAAAGTGGTCATCTTGTTGCTCGATATGGCCAATACCGGGGAAGGGCAGGTGAGCGGCAGCCATCCAGGTGCCGGATTTGGCCAACTCGGTAAACAGCTTCTCACGGGCGGCGATAGCTTGCTCGGGGTTGGCGTCAAAGGCGATGGACAGCTCCGGGTGGTCAAACTGAACCGGGCCTATGTGGATGATATCGCCTGCAAAAAGGATGCTTTGGCCTTTAGAGCTAAACAGGTAGCCGGTGCTGCCTGGGGTGTGGCCTGCCTCGTTAACCAGGGTAACGCCGGCAACCGGAGCCACAGTGGTAAAGCTGTGCAGGCGGCCGCTGGCCTTATAGGGTGCCACCGAATGGACGGCAATTTCGAAGTAGGGTTTGGCTTCTTCAGGTGCATCCTTAAGGTGCTGCGGAGCCAGCCAGTAATCTTCCTCAGCCTTGGCAGCAAATACCTGGGCGTTGGGGAATATAGCTTGGCCCTTGGCATCCACCAGGCCACAAACATGGTCAAGGTGCATGTGGGTCAGCAACACCACGTCCACCTGCGCCGGGTGGTAACCTGCGGCTTCCATGCTTTTGCTCAGCCAGCCGGAGGTTGGCCCGATGCAGGCGCCAGCCCCGGTATCCACTAATACCAGCTGTTTACCGGTGTTGATCAAAAAAGCGTTAAATGCGGTTTGCACGCCGGGCCCGGTGTTGTGTTTGGCTGCCAGGATCTTCTGGATCTCGGCTAGGGGCATACCGTGCAGCAGTGACGGCCCCAGATCGTTATAACCGTCAAACAGGGCGGTCACTTCCAGGTCGCCCACCGCCAAGCGATGAAAGCCGGGCACCTGTTTCCCTTGCAGTGGCGCGGCGGCACTTGCCTGCCCACTGGCAAGGCCCAAAGACAAAGCAGCCAGCAACAGTGCGGCGCGTCGTTGAACGGATTGAACAAAACCAAACATGATTTTTCCTCTGTGAGATGACAACGGCGACCCCTGGTTGACCCTTAACAGCGCTTGCCGCTGTACCTCTGAGTCATAACATCTGCCACTGGCCGAGTGATGCATATCAGACTAGTGTCTACCGCAGGGAAGCGTTAGCCCGTATTTGGCGACACTGTGCTTACGATAGCGATACAAAGTGGTGGAGGTGGACGTGAAAGACCCTTTGGCCGGGATCTCGGCTTTTGTGGCGGTGGCCGATGCTGGCGGTTTTGCCGCTGCCAGTGAGCAGCTGCACCTAACCCGCGCCGCCGTGGGAAAAATCATTGCCCAACTGGAAGAGCGGCTGGCAGTACGCCTTTTTCACCGCACCACCCGCAGTTTTGCCTTAACCGAGGAAGGGCGGCGCTTCTACGCCAATTGCCGACGGGCTCTGGCGCTGGTGGAAGCCGGATTGAACGATCTTGACAGTCGGCCGGATGAGCCGCGCGGCCTGTTGAAAATCACTGCGCCGGTTCTTTTTGGGCGACATTTTGTCGCACCAGTGATAACCCAGCTGGCAGAGCGATTCTCCGGTTTGCAGGTACAAATGCACCTCACTGACCAATCTCTGGATTTGGTTGAAAGCGGCTTTGACTTGGCAGTGCGGATGGGGTCGCTTGATGACAGCTCCGGCTTGGTTTGCCGGCGCTTAGCCCCTTCGACCATCGTGGTGTGCGCGGCACCTTCCTATCTGGAGCGTTATGGTCAGCCCCAGACCCTTGAGCAACTGAGCGGCCATCAAACCCTGGAATACAGCGCCAGCCGCCGCTCCGGCCCCTGGGCCAATTATGTGAGCAGGCCTGGCTTTCGCTTGCCGCAAACCCATAGCCGATTCCAGGTCGACAATCTCGACGCTCTGGTCGATGCGGCCGTTGCCGGTCTGGGCTTGGCCTTTTTGCCGTTATGGCTGGTGGCGCCTCGGCTACAACAGGGCGAATTGGTGGAAGTGCTGCCCGAGCAGCGCAAGATGCTGGAGTGCAGTTTGGTCTGGCCGCAAAATCCGCATGTGCCGTTGAAGACTCGCTTTGCGATTGACGCCTTGGTCGAGGCACTGGGCGCTTGAGCAGGCGATAGGGCGTCAAGTCGGCATTACTTCTCTAAACGTAACAGTTCCTTGTCTGGCGCTTCTCTTTCGGTCTTTCACCACGATCGGTAGATTGGGCGCCGTTATCGCTTTCCCCATTTTTGTTTTCCAACTCTGGGAATGTCTCTGGTGGATCTTTTTTTTCTACGCCGTGGGCTTTGCCTTAGCGGTGTTTTTGCTTTGTCCGTAACAATAGCAGGCTGTATCAGCTCCGAAGGACTGAGACCCAAAGCCGATGCCAAGGCCGCCCAGGCTTTGGTGTTTGATGATGCGGTTAAAGCAGCCCGCAAAGATGCCGCCTGGCCGCGCCAGGACTGGTGGCAGGCTTTTGGCGATCCCCAGCTCAATGCCTGGCTGGCTAAAGCCATGGCCGACAGCCCCAGCCTGGCCCAGGCCGAGGCCCGTATTCGTGGTGCCATGGCTGTGGCTGGCCTCACTGCCGGTGACGAATCCCCCAAGTTGGGTGTCGATGCCAGCATCAAGCGCCATAAATGGGCAAAAGACGATTTCTACGGCCCAGGCACCCTCTATGGCGCCAACACCTGGGACAACAGTGTTGGTCTTGGCTTTTCCTATGTACTGGATTTTTGGGGCCGGGAGAAAAACCGCTCCGAGGCGGCTTTGAACCGGGCCCAGGTGTCGGTAGCCGAAGGCCAGGCGGTGCAGTTGGCCCTGGCCGGGCAGTTGGTGCGGGCCTATATCCGCTTTTCCCTGCTGTATGCCGAGTACGATGTAAAAACGGCGCTGCTGGCCCAACAGCAACATATCCTGGCCCTGGTGCAAAAGCGCTATGACGGCGGCCTGGGTACCGAGTTGGATGTAACCCAGGCACAGGCCCCCATTCCCGCCATGGAGCGGGAAATGGAAGATCTCGACGAGCAGCTGCAACTGAGCCGCAACCAGATAGCGGTGTTGGCAGGCCAATCGCCAGCTGCCGGCGCCAGCCTGCAACGGCCAAGCCTTAACCTCAGCCAGGCCCCGGCCATTCCCGATGTAGTGCCGCTGGCGCTGGTGGGCCACAGGCCCGATGTGGTGGCCAGCCGCTGGCAGGTGGCCTCTTATGCCCGCGATATCGATGCGGCCCGCGCCGATTTCTACCCCAACATCAACCTGGCGGCTTCTGTGGTGCTATCGGCGGTGAGTGGCAACATGCTGGATGTGCTGAGCCGCGACAAGTTCACCTATTCGGCCGGGCCGGTGTTGTCACTGCCCATTCTCGATGGCGACACCCGCCGCGATACCCTGGCCGCCTACAGCGCCGATTACGACGGCGCCGTGGCTCATTATCGCCAGACCCTGCTGGGCGCACTGGAGGGGATCTCCAACCAGCTTATTCGCCTGCGCTCTTTGGATAAGCAGCAATCTCTGGCGGCCAAGGCGGTGGCCCTGGCCCAGCAAAGTTACGACCTGACCTTAAAGGCTTACGAAGGCGGCCTTAGCGATTATCTGGACGTACTCAGCACCGAGCAAAACCTCTTTACCCAAAAGCTGGTGGTCGAGCAGTTGGTGGCGGCGCGGCTGGCGGCCCACGCCGGTCTGCAGGTAGCCTTGGGCGGCGGTTTGCTGGCTGACAAAGACAGCCCCAGCCTGACCCAGATGCAGCCTGAACAGGAAGCCGAGCATGGCCACTGACGCCTGGCGTCTGCCCAGCAGTGATGACTGGCGCCAAGCCGCCCGGGCCTGGGCCCGCAGCGACGGCCTGGTGTGGGTATACCTGTTCAAGGTGGTGCTGGCGGCCTTTTTAACGGTGTCGCTGGCCATGGTGTTGCAGCTGCAAAAGCCCAGCACCGCCATGATCACCGTCTTTATCGTGATGCAGCCCCAAAGCGGCCAGGTGATCGCCAAGGGCCTGTTCCGGTTGCTGGGCTCGGTGGTGGGCTTGGCGGTGATGGTGCTGCTGCTGGGGCTTTTTGCCCAGCAGCGCTGGCTGTTTCTGGGTGCCATGGCGCTGTGGATAGGTTTTTGTATCGCTGGCGCTGCCCGTTACCGCGACTGGCGCTTCTATGGCTTTGTGCTGGCCGGTTACACCGCGGCGTTGATTGGCCTGCCAGCCTCCTTGCACCCGCAAACCGCCATCCTTGATGCCATCTGGCGGGTGCTGGAAATTGCCCTGGCCATTTTCTGCTCCACCCTGGTCAGTGTGCTGGTGTTCCCCCAGACCAGCCATGGCGCCATGAACCTTTCGGTGGCCAGCCGCTTCGGCCGCTTTGCCGCTTTCGTGCTGGAGCACCTGGATGGCCAAGACCCACAAGTGCTACGCAAGGTTAACGTGGAGTTTGCCACCCAGGCGGTGGGGCTGGAGGCCATGCGCACCGTATCGGCCATCGAAGACCCCCACACCCGCCTGCGCAGCCAGCGGCTGATTCAGCTCAATAACGATTTTCTAGGCTTGCTGACCCATTTTAACGCCCTGCATCGCCAGTTGCGGCGCTTGCAGGAAAACGGCCAGCAGCAGGTGCTGGCAGCCCTTGAGCCTTGCCTGGCGGCTTTTAAAGCCGAGCTTGCTCCTTGGCCCGACAGCATGATGAGCCCCCAAGAGGCGGCCCGGCTGGCAGAAGCTATCGGTCAATTCCAAGGCCGGTTGATGCCCTTAATCCGTGATTGTCGCCAGCCGCTCAAGCAGGACGACGCGGCGCTGCTGGAGTTCAATACCGCCGCCGAGCTGCTCTATCACTTCACCGAGGCTTTAGTCACCTACGCCCATAGCCACCATGCCCTGGCGGCAAGGCTGCACGTGCGGGAGCAATGGAAGGGCGATTTTGCCTCCCAGGCCAACCTGCTGGCCTCCTTGGTGTCCGGGGTGCGGGCGGCGGCGGCCATCTTTGTGGGCGGCGCCATCTGGTTTGCCCTCGACTGGCAGGCCGGGCCTTACATGCTGGTTAACGCCGCTGCCATCTGCGCCTTGTCTTCCGGCATGCCCAACCCCAGCAAGCTGGCGGTGCAAATGGCCATGGGCACCTTTGTTGGCGGCGTGTTCGGGGTGATTGAGAGCGTCTATGTCTACCCGCTCATCGACGGCTTGCCGCTACTGCTGATGGCGCTGCTGCCGGTGGTGATGCTGGGCACCTATATCACCATGAAACCGGCCTGGGCTGGCTTTGGGCTGGGGCTTTTGATCATGTTCTCCATGGGCAGCGTGCCCACCAACCCCACTGTTTATGCGCCGCTGTCGGTGATCAGCGCTTACGGCGGCCTCTTTATGGGGGCGGTGTTGGCGGCGGTGGCCAACAGCGTGCTGTTGCCCCCTGCCAGCGGCTGGATGTGGCGGGCCTGGGAGCGCGACCTTCGCGCCACCCTGGCCATGGTGGCCGATGACGACCTCGGCAGCCTGCCCGGGCGTTTTGACAGCCGCAGCCGCGACATTCTCAGCCAGGTCTATGGCCTGGCCGCCCGCCGCCCTGACGTGCAAACCGAGCTGGTGCAGTGGAGCCTGATTGTCCAGGAAGTGGGCCACGCCATGCTCAACTGGCGCCAGGAGGTGGCGGCCATGGCGCCGACGCCCTGGCACCAGGAACTGAACGCCCTGCAGCAGCAACTGGTGGCGCTGTTTATGGCCCCCTCGGCCGATGAGCTGCTGGTGGCCCGCCAGATGCTGGACGTACTGCTGGCCAAACTGCAAGGCCAACTGGGCGCCCAGGACCATTTCGACCGCTCGCCGCTACGGCGGGTGGTCAGTTACCTGCATTTTGCCCGGACCACCCTGCTGGACCGGCATTCCATTTTGTACCGACGCTGCCATAAAGGAGCTGACCATGCTCAGTGACGGTTTTCGGGAAACGGCGCTCGAAGGGCTGCTACTGCCTTCGCTGATGGTGATCTTCCTGGCGGTGATGGCCCTGACCTGGGGCCTGGACCGGCTGGTAGCCAGGCTGGGTCTGTATGACTGGATCTGGCACCCTTCGCTGTTTCGCGTTTCGCTTTTTATTTTGCTTTTCAGTGGTTTTGCGCTTTTCATCTATTGAATATCGGGTTTTAGCATCATGAAACTGAAATCGGTTATCGGCTATGCCGTCACCATCGCTGTGCTCTGCGGCGCCGCCCTCACTGGCCAGCGCTTGTGGGAGCAATACATGCAGGCTCCCTGGACCCGTGATGGCCGGGTGCGGGCCAACATCATCAACGTGGCCTCCGACGTCTCCGGGCGGGTGGTAGAGATGCCGGTCAAAGACAACCAGCAGGTGAAAAAGGGCGATTTGCTCCTGCGCATCGACCCCGACAAATACCAAATCGCGGTTGAGCAGGCCGAGGCGCTGGTGGCGGCCAAAAAGGCCAACCTTAAAATGCGCGAGTCAGAGGCCCAGCGCCGTATCGCCTTGGACCGCAAGGTGGTGTCCCGCGAGAGCCTGGACGACGCCTCCAACGGCGCTGCCGTGGCCAAGGCCGAATACCAGGAGGCCCTGGCCAAGCTGGATGAGGCAAAATGGAGCCTCAGCCGCACCGAGCTGCGCGCCCCGGTGGACGGTTACGTCACCAACCTCAACGTGCACCAGGGCGACTACGCCGCCGCCGGTGTGCCGCAAGTCGCGGTGGTAGACCAGCATTCCTACTGGGTTTACGGCTACTTTGAAGAGAACAAACTGCTGCGGATCAAGGTAGGGGACCCGGTACGTATAGAACTGATGAGCGGCCAGGTGATGCAAGGCCATGTGGACAGCATCACCCGCGCCATCTACGACAGGGATAACCCCCAAAGTCGCGAACTGGTGGCCGACGTGAACCCCACCTTCACCTGGGTTCGTTTGGCCCAGCGCATTCCGGTACGCATTCATATCGATACCATCCCGCCAGGGCTGGTACTGGCTGCGGGCACCACGGCCACGGTGATCGTCAAGCCCCAGCAGCCTCGGGCCGGCTAAGCCCGAACGCACAATTTGAACAGGAGAGATGATGGATATTTTGCACAACATGCGGGTTTTCATGCAGGTGGCCGAAACCGGCAGTTACACCGCCGCCGCCAGTAACCTCGATTCCACCACGGCCAGCGTGTCCAGGGCGGTCAGTAACCTCGAAGCCCACCTGCAGGCAAGGCTCCTTCATCGCTCCACCCGCCGGCTGGCCCTCACCGAAGTGGGCCAGCGCTACCTGCTCCGCTGCCAGCAAATCCTGCCCATCATCGAAGAAGCCGAAGCCGAAGCGGCCGACGCCCACGCCCGGCCCCGTGGCACTTTGCGGCTGCATTCCATGACCGGGGTAGGGCAGCACTATGCCATTCGCGCCATCAATCAGTACCGCCAGCAATATGAAGAAGTCACCTTCGAGCTGACCCTGGCCAACCGCATCCCGGATCTGCTGGAAGAAGGCTTTGACATGGCCATTGTGCTCAGCACCCAGTTGCCCAACTCCAGCCTGATTTCCCGGGTTATCGGCCGCACCTACAGCGTGCTGTGCGCCTCCCCCGATTACCTCAAAGCCAGGGGCGAGCCCCGCACCCCCGAAGATCTCAAAGAACACGACTGCCTGCGGCTGTTAAGCCCGGTACTGCCCATGGACAACTGGGAGATGGAAGGCCCCGACGGCCACATCACCGTCGAGCTTGGCCATTCGCCGCTGCAAGCCAATGTAGGGGACGCGGTGGCCGAAGCCGCAGCCGGGGGCCTGGGTATCGCCGCCCTGCCTTTGTACTCGGCGGTCGACATGCTGCGCCGTGGCGAGCTGGTGCGGGTGCTGCCCGAATACCGGCTGCAGGATTTGAACATCCACGCCCTTTACCCCTCCCGCCAGTATCTGGATGCCAAAGTGAAAACCTGGGTCGAGCTTTTGCGCCAAGCCATTCCCGAGTGGATAGCCACAGACGAGCAACTGGTGCAGGAGCTGAGCTTGTCCCGGCGGGTATGACCTGTTAGCGCAACCAAAAGGGGATCTGGCGCTAAGTTATTAAGATTTAACCGATACTTGCCATGGACATTGGCTTGCCATCTGGTTAAATGGACCTGGCATTCATATCCGGCAAGGCTTATGGAAAAGCGCTTACCTTTTGTTATTGCAGTGATTTTATCTTTGACGCTGGCCCTGGCCGGCGTCCGCTGGTTAACCCTGGTACTGACCCACCAGCAGCACGACGCCCACATGCTGGCCAAGGCCCGGCAGTTGGGCCGAGTGGTGGCCCTTTATCCCCAAACGCCGCCGCCCGCCTTGTGGGACGCCCTCACCGACGACGCCGACATCCACGCGGCGTCGCTCTATGTGGCGGGCCAGCCGCGCCTGCAAACCCGCAACCAGGTGCCCGGCATCGGCGACTACCAGCGAGTGGAGCTGCGCCTGACCGGCCAGCGGCTGCTGAGCCTGACCTTCTATCATCATCCCATGCCCTGGCAGCAGGTCTTTGTGGCCATGTTGCCGATGCTGCTGGGGGTGCTGCTGCTGCTGTGGTTGCTGTTTCGCCTGGCCAGAAGCTGCTGGCAGCAGCGCCAGCAGATAGCCACCTTTGAAACCGAAGCCAAAAGCGGCCAGGTGGCCCAGCAGGGCAGCTTTCCAGAGGCCCGTGCCCGGCTGCTTGGCCAGCAAAAACGTATCCATACCCTCGAAGCCCAGCAGCAACAGCTGGACGGCCTGCTGCACAGCGCCGCCTGGCTGGATGAGCGCACGGGGCTGGGTAACCGGCTCTTTTTTGAGCAGCGCCTGGCCACCTGGCTGCAAGAGTCCGAAGGCAACCGCATTGGCTGTGTGATGCTGTTGGAGCTTAGCCACCTCGATGGGGTAGCGGATAGCGACTTTGAGCCGTGGCAGCGCCAACTGGTGCAGCTGCTGCAAGACAAGGCCCAGGGCTGGCCCGATGCCGTGCTGAGCCGCCTGGATGACGACGAATACGGCCTGCTGCTGCCGCAGATGCCCACCAAGGATGGCCAAAGCTTTGCCCTGGGACTAATCAAGGATCTGGAGCGGCTGCCAAAACCCAAGGGCCTGACCGGTAATGACTGGCTGCATCTGGGCTGGACCCTCTACCAGGCCGGTGACGATACCGCCCTGGTGCTGGACAAAACCGCCATGGCCCTGCGCGGCGCCCAGTTGCAGGGCGAGAACGCAGTGATGGCCGCCGATGTGGAGTCCATGCCCCAGGTAGAAACCGGCAGTGTGCGCTGGCGCACCTTGCTGGACCAAGTGCTGGGCCGCCAAAGCGTCAACCTGGTGACCGAGCCGGTACACAGCCTGGACGGCGACGTGCATCACCTGCGGGTCAGGGCCCTTATCACCGATCCTAAGGGCCAGAAAATCGATGACAGCGTCTTTATGCCCATGGCCTGCCGGGTAGGCCAGGAAGAGGCCATGACCAAGTTGTGCCTGCAATTGCTGCTGGCCAAGCTAGACCAGGCCCGTAACCGTGGCCACCGGCTGGTGTTTCGGGTTTGTGTCGACGCCTTGCTCAAACCCGGTTTTAGCCGCTGGCTGCAACTGGCGCTTTTGGAAGTACGGGATCTATTGCCGCAGCTGATGCTGAGCGTCACCGAATTCGAGCTGGCCCAGCACGGCAAAACCCTGGCCGAGCCGCTGCGCCAACTGGGCACTATCGGGGTCGGCGTAGCCGTGGAACGCCTTGGCCAGCATTCCAAACGCTCGCCCTGGCAGGACATTCCGCCGCGCATGCTCAAACTGCACAGTTCCATGGTGCGGCAAATTCACCGCAACAGCGAACAGCAACTGTGGGTGCAGCGGCTGGTGCAAAAGGCGGTAGACAGCAATACCGAGGTGGTGGCCACCGGCATTGTCGACAACGACGAGCGGCTTTGCCTGCAGCGGCTGGGAGTCAGTGCCGGTGAAGGGCCGCTCTTTGGCCACGGCGCCTGGGACCCTCTATAACCGAGGCCAGCGCCCTTGCTGGCGAAGGGCCTCAAGGCCCTGCAGGCCGCCGGTGTGCAGCAACACGATATGTTGGCCATCAAGCTGCCCTGTTTGAAGAAAATGCCAGAAGGCCAGTAGCAGCTTGCCGGTATAGATGGGCTCCAAAGGGATGGCAAGCTCCGCTCCCAAGGCCTGCATTTTTGTCGCCATCTCCTTAGTGAACTTGCCAAAGCCCGGCCCTTCGAAGCCGCGCACCAGCCGATAGTTGCGGTGCGGGCAGCCGGCGTCTTCGAGCAACGCTTCGATGCGCCCTTCAAGGCTTGGGTCCTTTACCGCCATCACCCCGACAATCTCGCCGCGCCCCTCGGCGCCCACCACCAAGCCGGCCAAGGTGCCGCCCGAGCCCACCGCCGTCCAAATCTCATCAAAAGGGTCGGTCAGTTCTGCCACCAATTCGGCTACCCCGGCCAGGGCCGCTGGCGCCGAGCCGCCTTCCGGTAGCACTAGCCAACCGGCAAAACGCTGCTGCCAGGCCGCCAGCCACTGGCTGTCGTGGCGAAGGCGATATTGCTCGCGGCTGATAAAGCTCAAGGTCATGCCCTGGCGCTGGCAATGCTCAAGGGTAGGGGTGAGCTGCTGATGGCCGCGCACCACGCCGTGGCTGGCAAGGCCAAGGCCGGCGCAGGCGCTGGCCAGGGCGCTCAAATGATTGGAGTGGGGGCCGCCAAAGCTCACTACCCCGGGGCAACCATTGGCCTTGGCGGCGGCCAGCGGGTATTTGAGCTTTCGCCATTTGTTGCCCGATATCAAAGGATCGAGCAAATCATCCCTTTTGATGGTTAAAAAAACCTTTTTTTCCAGTACGCTAGGCACTGTGATGCGTTGATTAAACGATTTGGATGAAGTGTTGAACATCAGGTTGCCACTTTGTCGTCGACGGGAACGGCCCCGAACGCTGAACAGGGAGTAGAAGATACCTAAAATGGCATGGTTCCACCGTAAGAAATCCGCCCGCCAATGGGGAGTCGGGCTCAGTCAGCAGGCAGTGCATCTGGTCAGTGACGACGGTCAGTTAACCCGTTTTGACTGCCAGGGGCCGGCCCATTGGCCCGCGCTGCTGGCGACGTTGCCGGTGCAGCCGCAGGATCAGGTGCATCTGGTGCTGCCCCACAGCGAGCTGAGCAGCCTGTCGGTGGACAAGCCCGCCACCGAGCCGCTAACCGAGGAGCTGTTCTGGGCTCTTAAAGACGCCGTGCCCATCCCGCCCCAGGATCTGCAATTTGATTATTACGATCTGCCTGCCCAGCCTATCGGCCGCGAGCGGGTCAACGTGGTTTGTGCCAGCAAGAAGCTGCTGAGCGGCATCTGCCAGGCGGTGCCGGCCGAGGTGGTGTCCATCGGCAACGAAGAGATGAGCCTGCGCCATCTTTTTAGCGCCGGAGAGGGCGGCCGGCCGGTATTGGTGCTGAATCTGAATGGCGACGGCGACTTGCTGCTGGCCATCTACCACCAGGGCATGCTCTATTTCTCCCGCTGGTTGCAGGGCTATCGCCTCAACCAGGACGAGCTGGACCCTTATATCCTCGCCGAGCGGCTGTCGCTGGATATCCAGCGCGCCCTGGATTACCTGGAAAGCCAGCTACGCCAGCCGCCGGCCGAGCGCATCCTGCTGGCCCTTTCCGAGCTGCTGGACAGCTCCTTGGCGCCGCTACTGAGCGATACCTTCTCGGTGCCGGTGCTGCCGCTGGACGATTTTCTTGAGCAGCGCTGCGCCGACTGGGCGGCCCTTGGCGCCTTGCGAGGTGGCCATGAAGCATAACCTCAACCTGCTCACCCCGGATCTGTTGCCAAAGCGCGAGCGCCTCAGCGCCCAGACCATGCTGCTCAGTTGGGCGTTGCTGCTGGCTCTGCTGGCCCTGGGCCTTGGCTGGGGCTACTGGCAAAAAAGTGGCCTCGAAGCCCAGCAGCGGCAACTCAAAGCCCGCCAGCAACAGCTGCAAACAGCGCTGACCGACAAGGAAGCGGCCCTGAAAAAATGGCTGCCAGACCCTGCCCTGGTAGCTCAGCGCGATGTGATTGCCAAGGCCCGTGACAACAGCCGGGCGCTGCTGGCCCGTATCGACGAGCTTAACAGCCTGCCGCAGCAGGGCTTTTCGCCGGTGCTCGAAGCCCTGGCCCAACGCAGCATCAACGGCCTATGGCTGGACCAAATCGCCATCAACGGCCAGCAGCTGAGCCTGAGCGGCCACGCCACCAAGGCGCCCCTTATTCCAAAGTGGGTACAGACCTTTGCCCAAGAGCCGGCTCTGGCCGGACGCCAGTTTGCCACCGTCGGTATCGACAAGGAGCAAGACGGCACCCTGGCCTTTAGCCTCAAAAGCGGAGGCGCCAATGAAGCTCCTTGAATGGTTCTCGGCCCTGGCGCTTCGCGAAAAAGTGCTGGTGATGGTGGCTGGCTGGGTGTTGCTGCTGGGCATCCTCGGCCTTAGCTGGTTGCAGCCGCTGTTGAGTGAAAACAGCGCTCTTAAAAGGGCCATTACCCAGCAGCGCAGCACCCTTAACCTGACCCAAAGCCAGATAGCGGTGCTGGACGCGCGCCTCTCCCAAGACCCCAACGCCAAGCTGCGCCAGGACATCGAGCAGCTGATCGCCGAGCGTAAAGGGCTAGATGCCACCATTGCCGAGCGCACCCAGTCTCTGGTGCCGCCCGAGGCGATGGCGTCTTTACTGCAAGCGCTGCTGTCGGGCACCGGCGACCTGCAACTGGTGAAGCTGCAAAGCCTGCCCCCACAGCCGCTGAGCCTGGGCGAAGCAAAAGACAAGGCCAAGGGCGCCGATGATAAGGCGCCAGCCGAGGGCCAGCTTTATCGCCATGGCCTGAGCCTGACTTTAAAGGGCGGTTACCTGCCCACCCTGACCTTTTTGAAGGAAGTCGAGAAACTGCCCTGGCATTTTTACTGGCAGAGCCTGGACTTCAAACAAGACCATTACCCTGACGCAGAGATCCAGATCCATGTCTACACCCTGGGCACCAGTCCTCATTATCTTGGCGCTTAGTGCCGGGGCCGAGGCCGAGGCGCTAAAAGACCCCACCCGGCCGCCGGGCAACCATGGCCAGGCCAGCCGCCAACCCCAGGCGCCGCTGGTGCTGTCGGCGGTGCTGCAGACGCGCCCGGCGCGGGCCATCATCAATGGCCAGGTGCTGGCCATTGGGGACAAGGTGCAGGGCTGGACCCTCAGCCATATTGACAAGAATCAGGTGTCGCTGGTCAGCGGCAGCCGTCGAGAGCTGCTCAAGCTGTTCGACGATAACGCCGTGACAGCGGTAAACCCGACAGGACATTGAGGAACCCATGCTAAGACGGTTAACCACCCAATCTGTGACCTTGCTGATGGCAGCCCTGCTGGTTGCCTGCCAGAGCCCGTCGCAGCGCAATGCCAACCGTGGCGTTGCCGATGTCAAAAGTCAGTTGCCAGCGGCGGCCAAACCGGCGGCGCCAAAACCGCCGGCGGCCCTGGAGCGGGAACTGCTTTCCGGGCTGGTGGCGCCGCCGCCGATGCCGGAGCAGCGCATTAATGTTTCGGCCAAGGACACCGACGTACGGGACCTGCTGGCGGGGCTGGTCAAGGGCACCCCTTATTCGCTGGCCCTGCATCCGGGGGTAACCGGCAAGGTGACGTTGGATCTGCATAATGTCACCCTGGCCGACGTATTCTCGGTGCTCGAAGATCTCTACGGCTATGACATTCGCCGCCAAGGCAACCTGGTACGGGTATACCCGGCCGGGCTGCGCACCGAGACCTTGGCCGTCAACTACCTGCTGATGAGCCGCAAGGGGTTGTCGCGCACCTCCATTACCTCCGGGCAGTTGACCGAAAGCAATCGCAACAACAACGGCAACTATGCCAACAATAACAACGGCTTTGATAACAACAACAACGGCAATGGCAACGGCTCGCTCAATAACAACAGCAGCGAGATGACCTCTGGCACCCGCCTTGAGTCCCGCTCCGAAGCGGACCTGTGGGACCAGCTCGAGAAAGTGCTCAACGCCATGGTTGGCAAGGGTGATGGCCGCATGGTGGCGGTGGACCCATTAGCCGGTCTGGTTACGGTGCGGGCCTACCCGGACGAGCTGCGAAACGTGAAGGATTTTCTCACCCAGACTCAGGATCACCTGCAGCGCCAGGTGGTGCTTGAGGCCAAGATCATTGAAGTCACCCTCAACAACGATTACCAACAGGGCATCAATTGGCAACGGGCCTTCGAGGACGCCACCGGCCGCAACCAGTTCAACCTCACCACCTCCGGGGTCACGCCGTCCAACGCCTTGTCTGCTGCCTTAGGCGGGGTAACGGCGGTTACCTTCAGCAAAGGCGACTTTGGCGCCGTTATTAATCTCTTAGATACCCAGGGCGACACCCAGGTGCTGTCCAGTCCGCGTGTTACCGCCACCAATAACCAAAAAGCGGTGATCAAGGTGGGCAGCGACGAGTATTTCGTCACCGACGTGCAGTCCCAGCTCACCAACAGCGGCACCAGCACCAACACCATCAGTAACGGTATCCAGTTAACGCCGTTCTTCTCGGGTATCGCCCTGGATGTGACCCCGCAGATCTCCGCCGATGGCCATGTGTTGCTGCACGTGCACCCCTCGGTTACTGATGTCTCAGAGCAAATTAAAACCCTGTCGCTTTCCGGCAGCACCGAGCCGACGGTACTGCCGCTGGCCCATAGCGATATCCGCGAGTCCGACACCATAGTGCGGGCCAAGAGTGGCGATGTGGTGGTGATTGGTGGCCTGATGCGCACCAATAATCGCCAGCAGGTCTCCAAAACCCCGCTGCTCGGAGACATTCCCTGGCTGGGCCAGCTCTTTACCAGCCGCCGCGACGTCAAAGAGAAAACCGAGCTGGTGATTTTGCTGAAACCGGTGGTCATTGAAGGCAGCCAGGACTGGGCGCCGCAGTTGGACAGGTCCCGCGAGCTGCTGGATAAATGGTATCCCAAGGCCCGTTGATGTATTTGCAGCACTTCGGCCTCAGCGATAAGCCGTTTGGGCTAAGCCCCAGCACGGCGTTCTATTGCGATCTGCCCATGCATGCAGAGGCGCTGGATGTGCTCAAGCTGGCGCTGGCCGACGGTGAAGGTTTTATCAAGGTGACCGGCGAAGTGGGCACCGGCAAAACCCTGCTGTGCCGCCGCCTGCTCTCGGAACTGGCGGCGCCGTTTACCCTGGCATACCTGCCCAACCCGGACCTCAGCCCAGGCGAGCTGCGCTGGGCGCTGGCCATGGAGCTGGGGCTTAAACAGACCGGCAATATCGACCAGCAGCAGCTTGGCCACCTGTTGCAGCGCCAACTGATTGGCCTGGCCGCCAATGGCCGGTCGCCGGTGGTGATTATCGACGAGGCCCAGGCCCTGCCGGATGAAACCCTCGAAGCGCTGCGGCTGTTGACCAACCTCGAAACCGAGTCGCGTAAATTGCTGCAGGTAGTGCTGCTTGGCCAGCCGGAGCTGGACGCCAGATTGCGCCAGCATCACCTTCGCCAACTGGCTCAGCGGGTGAGCTTTCATTACCGGCTAAGGGCCATGAACCGCCAGGAGCTGCGCTACTACGTTGGCCACCGGCTGCGCTGCGCCGGTAGTGGCAAGATGCTGTTTAGCGGCGCTGCGCTGTGGGCGCTGTACCGAGCTTCAAGGGGCATTCCGAGGCTGGTCAATATCCTTTGCCACAAGGCGCTGTTGCTGGCCTTTGGCAAGGGCCTTAAACAGGCCGGTTGGCGGCAGATGCGCCTGGCTATTCGCGACACCGAAAGCTGCTACCGGGCGGCAGGAGCCTTGTTATGAGCGTACTGAACCAGATGCTCAAGGATCTCGACAAAAGAGGCGCCGCCCAAGCCGGGCCCCAGCCCCGTTTTGAGGCTGCTAAAAAAGCCCGTTGGCCCTGGCTGCTGGCAGTGCCGGCCGCCCTTGCCATGGCGGCTGGCGGCTGGTGGTACCGGGGCGATATCGGCACCAACCAAGCCACGTTGCTGCCCTCGGCGCCGCTGCTGCTGGCCAGCGCCAAGGCGCCGCAAAGCCCGGCGCCTGTAGAGACGGCCGCCTCCAAGCCCGAGATAACGGCCCGCGAGGCGGCGCCCCAAGCTGATGTTCAACCCCAGCCAGCGGCGCCCAAAGCCGAGCTGAAACCGGCGCCTGCTATTGAGCCCAAGGCAGCGGCTAGCGCGCCGGTCACAGAGGTAAAAGCGCTGCCCGCCGCGCCCAAAGCCGGGCCCTTGCCCGCCAAGGCCTTTGCCGTTAAAGCCGCAGCCCCTGTGACAGCGGCTCCTGCCAAGGCTGCTACCGCCAAACCTGCTGCGGCGAGAGTGCAGCGCGAGCTGCTAAGCCCGGCCCAGCAGGCTCAGCGCCTGTACCAAAGCGCTCTGCTGGCCTGGCAGCAGCAACAGCTGCTGGAAGCCGAGGGTGATTGGAAAGCGGCCCTGGCTGCAGATAGCCAGCACCAGCCGAGCCGCCTGGCCCTGGCCAGTCTGTATCAGCAGCAGGGCCGTTTGGATGACGCCATCGCCACCTTGCTGCCGCTCAGTGACAGCGACGCCGAGGTCAGCCTGGCTTTGACCCGGGTGCTGGTGCAAAAAGGCGATATCAAGCAGGCCTACCAGCAGTTGCAGATGATGCCGCCAACCAGCCGCAGTGGCCTGCAACTCAAAGCCGAACTGGCCCGTTTGAGTGGCGATTTAACCGCCGCCGCCGCCCAGTACCGGGAACTTGCCAATCACTACCCCAATGACGGCCGCTTGTGGGTAGCCCTTGGCCTCACCCTTGAAGGCCTGCACCAATCAAGCCAAGCGGCAGCGGCCTACCAAAAGGCGCTGGACGCCGCGTCCCTGTCCGATGAGGCGCGCCAGTATGCCCGCGCCCGCTGGCAGGCACTGGAACAGACACCATGAGCCAACCACGACTGAAAACCCGCCTGGGCGACCTGCTGGTTGCCGAAGGCATCATCACCGAAGCGCAGCTGCAGCAGGCGCTGGCCAGCCAGCATCGCCTTGGCCGCAAATTGGGCCGCGCCTTGGTGGAGCTTGGTTATTTGAGCGAGCAGCAGCTGCTGAGCTTTTTGTCTCATCAGCTGAAGATCCCTTATCTGGACATTGCCGAGAGACGCCTCGACCCCAGCCTTGCCAAGCTGATTCCCGAAGTGCTGGCCCGTCGTTACCGGGCCCTGGTGCTGGAAGTGGACGAAGACAGCGTGCTGATTGGCATGTCAGACCCCGCTGACTTACAAGCGCTGGACGCCCTGGAAGAGCGCCTGGCGCCCCGCGAGCTGCGCCTGGCGGTGGTAGAAGAAGCGCAGCTGCTAAACGCCTTTGACGGGCTTTACCGGCGCACCCAGGAAATCGCCAGCTTTGCCTCGCAGCTCGAAGAAGAGCACCAGCAGACTGCCGATTTTGACTTTGGCACCCTGGCCCGGGAAGACGGTGAAGGCGGCGCCACCGTGGCGCGGCTGTTGCAATCGTTGTTTGAAGACGCGGTGCAGATGCGGGCCTCGGATATTCATATCGAGCCCGAGCAGCACCAGCTGCGCATTCGCCAGCGTATCGACGGGGTGCTGCAGGAAAACGTGCTCAAGGAAGCGCGGGTAGCCAGTGCCCTGGTGCTGCGCCTGAAACTGATGGCGGAGCTGGATATCTCCGAGCGGCGCCTGCCCCAGGATGGGCGCTTTCATATGCAGATCCGCGGCCACAGCATCGACGTGCGGGTATCCACCATGCCGGTGCAGTACGGCGAAGCGGTGGTAATGCGTTTGTTGGACCAGTCGGCAGGCTTGCTGACCCTGGAACAAACCGGCATGCCAGCCGATTTGGTGGCCCATTTTCGCCGCAACCTCAAGCGCCCCCACGGCATGGTGCTGGTTACCGGCCCTACCGGCTCGGGGAAAACCACCACCCTCTATGGCGCCCTGGCCGAGCTGAACGAGGCGTCCAAGAAAATCATCACCGTTGAAGATCCGGTGGAATACCGGCTGCCGCGCATCAACCAGGTGCAGGTCAACCAGAAGATTGGTTTGAATTTCTCCCAGGTGCTGCGCACCACCTTGCGTCACGACCCCGATATCCTGATGGTGGGCGAGATGCGGGACGAAGAAACGGTGGAAATCGGCCTGCGCGGCGCCATCACCGGCCACTTGGTGCTCTCAACCCTGCACACCAACGACGCGGTGACTTGCGCGCTGCGCCTTATCGACATGGGCGCCCAGGGCTACCTGGTGGCCAGCGCCTTGCGGGCGGTGATAGCCCAGCGCCTGGTGCGGCGCCTTTGCAGCAAATGCGCCCGGCCCCAGCCGCTGGACCCCAAAGACAAGCTGCTGCTCGAACAGCTCAATCAAGGGCCGCTGGATGAAACCGGCTTCAAGGCACCCCACGGCTGCCAGGCCTGCAATCACACCGGTTACCGGGGCCGGATTGGCGTCTTTGAGCTGTTGGAGCTGGACGGCGCCATGAACGAAGCCATGCGCAGCCAAGACCCTCAGGCCTTTACCCTGGCGGCCCATCGCCACCCCCTGTACCGGCCCCTGGTGCAGATGGCTCTTGATTACGCTCGCCAAGGGGTCACCTCGGCCGAGGAAGTGCTCAAACTCTGGGACAGCGCGGAGGTTGAGGCTTGAGCCAGTTCTACTATCGCGGCAAGGATGAGCGCGGCCAGGTGGTCAAAGGCTTGGTGGATGCGGGCTCTGAAGAGGCAGCTTTCGAGCAGCTCTTGGGCCGACGCATCCGCGCCGAGTCGTTGCGCCCGGCTCGCCAGCCCATCCGCTTCAATCTCTTTGAAGGCCGGGTAGAACTGGACGACATGCTGATGCTGTGCCGCCAGATGTATTCGTTAACCAAGGCCGGCATTCCCATTTTGCGGGCCGTGGCCGGCATGGCCGAAACCAGCCCGTCCAAGGTGCTGCGCAAGGTGCTGGCGGATGTGGCCACCCAACTGGAAGCGGGGCGCAACCTCTCAACCGCCCTTAGCCGCCACCCCAAGGTGTTTTCCAGCTTGTTTGTCAGCATGATCCACGTAGGGGAAAACACCGGCCGCCTGGACGAGGCCTTTGCCCAGCTCTGTGACCATCTAAACCAGGAGCAGGAAACTCGGCGCCGGGTTAAATCGGCGGTGCGCTACCCCAGCTTTGTGGTGATTGCCATCGCCATTGCCATCGCCGTGGTCAACCTCAAGGTGATCCCGCAGTTTGCCGAAATTTTCAAACGCTTCCACGCCGAGCTGCCGCTGCCCACCCGCATCCTGGTGGCCACCTCGGACTTTTTCGTACACTACTGGCTGTGGCTGTTGCTGGCCATTGGCGCGGCGGTGACCGCCTGGCTGCGCTGGCTGCAAACCGATAAGGGGCGCCTGTTCTGGGACACCCGCAAGCTGCGGCTGCCCATTGTTGGCTCGCTTATCAACAGGGCGCTGCTGGCCCGTTTTGCCCGCAGCCTCGGCATGATGCTCAAAGCCGGGGTGCCGCTGCCCCAGGCGCTGAGCCTGGTGGCCGACGCCGTCGACAACCAGTTTATGAAGAACAAAATCCTGGCCATGCGCCAGGGTATCGAGGGCGGCGAAAGCCTGCTCAGAAGCGGCGGCCAGAGCCAGTTGTTCTCGCCCCTTATCCTGCAGATGTTCGCAGTGGGGGAAGAGACCGGTAACATCGACGAGATGCTGCTGGAAACCGCCGGTTTTTACGAGCGGGAGGTGGATTATGATCTGGCCAACCTCACGGCCCGTATCGAGCCCATTTTGATTGTGTTTGTGGCCGCTCTGGTGCTGCTGCTGGCGCTGGGGGTATTCCTGCCGATGTGGGACCTGATGCGCGCCTACAAGGGCCAGAGCTGAGGGTGGTAACGGCGGTTATCTACCAGCGGCGATTAAGGCTGCTGGCGGTGCTGGTAGTTGTATTGCTACTGGTGGCCACTTTGCTGAGCCTAAGCCCCGATGACAAAGCCCTGGCCGGCCCTTGGATGGGCCAGGCGCAGCAAAGCTTTATCAAGGAGCTGGACCAAGTCAGGGTGCTGGCCATGGCACAAAAGGGCCAGGCGGTGACCTGGCAGGGCCATAGCATTGCCATCAATGAAGATGGCTGGCCAGCGCCCCCTTGCGATGGGCTCTGGCAGGATTTTGGTTTGCCGCCAAGCCTTGGCGGCGACGAGGTACAGATAAGCTGGCAGGGCGATTTTTGCCGCTTTGCAGTTGAGGAAGAGGGCTTTGACTACTGGCCCCATAGCGGCCGGGTTGAAGCATTCAAACAAGGAGAAGGGCAGTGAAAGGGCAACAGGGTTTCTCACTTATCGAGCTGGTGATCGTGATTGTGATCCTAGGGCTGCTGGCGGCGGTAGCGCTGCCGCGCTTTTTGGATGTCACCGATGATGCCCAAGACGCCACCGTCGAAGGCGTGGCCGGCGGCTTTGCCAGTGCTGTGGGTCTGGTGCGGGCCGAATGGGAAGTGGAAGGGCGCCCCAAGGGCGCGGCCAACGGGGCCGGCGCTTCGGTAACGCTGGATAACGAGACCATCTATGTGGATGGCACCAACGGCTATCCGGTCGGGCTGGCCGGCGCCTATGCCAGCGGCATGAGCAGCGACGCCTGCCTGGCGGTGCTGGACGCCATACTGCAAAGCCCGCCACGGGCCACCACCAGCGACAGCAACATCGGCAGCAACCGCTATCTGGTGCGGCTGCAAAGCGGCAGCGGCGGCGATACCTGCGTCTACTACCTTATCGCTACCCTCAACAAGAGTTCGCTTCCGGCGGCCGGTGACTACAACACCGCCGGCGTGGGCAACAGCTTCACCTACCAGCCTCTCACCGGCAAGGTGATGACGTACAACAACAATTAGGCCTCAATACGCAACAAGCAAATGGAGTAATACGTTATGAACCGACAACAGGGCTTTACCCTTATCGAACTGGTGGTGGTGATCATCATCCTGGGGATCCTGGCCGTCACCGCCGTACCCAAGTTCATCAACTTGCAGGATGATGCCAAGGAAGCGGCTGCGCACGGCGTTGAGGCTTCCCTCAAAGGCGCCAGCCAACTGGTGTATGCCAAGGCGCTGATCGCCTCCAAAACCAATACCGGCGACAGTTCACAAACCGTCACTGTGAACGGTAACGACACCGTGGCTCTGGTGTACGGCTACCCTGCAGCTTCTGCCGACGGTATTGCCAAGGCCGTCGAAATTGATTCGCCTTGGACTCCTGCTGTGAGCGGCGCGGCTTACACCTTTACCTACAACGAAGACAGTACTTGTACCGTCAGTTATCAAGCTCCGGCGGCGTCCAACGGTTCCCCGACTATCAGCCGCGACTGCGCTGCCAACTAATGCAAGCAAGCCCCGGCATAACCCGGCCCATGACCGGCTTCACCCTGGTGGAGCTGGTCACGGTCATTATTGTGCTGGGCATTCTCTCGGTTGCCATAGGCAGCCGCTTTTTTGACAGGTCTGGGGTCGACGATGTCGTGACCCGGGACCAGATCCTGGCGCTGGCCCGCCAGGTGCAGATGCAAGCCATGCAGCGCACCGATTCCAGCAGTTGCCACAGCCTGCTTGTCGCCAGCCACAGCGTGCGGGTGGCTGACGCCAATTGCGCGCTCAGCGCCGAGGACGACCTCACCGTTGGCGCAGGCAGCGCCTCGTTGGCCTTAACCAACGGCGCCAGCGCCATGGCTTTGCCGGCAACACTGGTTTTCAACGCCATGGGCCAGGCCAGCCGTTGCAACAACGGCTGCCGCCTTGAGGTGCAATCAGCGCAAAGCACGGCGCTGTGCATCGAAAGCCAGGGGTATATCCACCCATGCTAAGGCGCCAGCAAGCCGGAGTAACTTTGCTCGAACTGGTGGTGGGCATGGTGGTGCTGGGCATCGCCATTACCCTTATCAGCGCCAGTTTGTTGCCGCTGGCGGTGCGCAGCACCGACCCTTGGCATCAGGTGCGGGCCGCCGAGCTTGGCCAAAGCCTGTTAAACAGCATTCTGGCCCGGCGTTTTGACCAGCAAAGCCCGCTCTCGGGGCGCCGCTGTGACGACACCGGCACACCGCCAGTGCCGGCCTGCTCAAGCACCTTAGGGCCCGATAGCGAGCCGAGCTGGCACGACTACAACGATGTCGACGACTTTAACGGCTTGTCTCTTAGTGGCGCCCAGGTGGTGGATAACCTCGACCCTTCCCTTGCCGATATTTACAACCAGTACCGGGTGCAGGTCACTGTGGTGTATGACGGCGCCGCCCTTGGCCTTGATAACCGCCAGGCCAAACGCATCAATGTGGCGGTGACCACCCCGGAAGGCAACGATATTGTCTTTAGCGCTTACCGGGGGAACTGGTGATGAGCCGGGGCTTTACCCTGATAGAGCTGATCGCGGTGATCGTACTGCTGGGGGTGATCGGCCTTGGCGGTTATGGCTACCTGCGCTTTGGCACCCAGCTTTATACCGACACTGCCGGGCGCGCCCAAACCCTGAGCCAGGGCCGCTTTGCGGTAGAGCGCCTCACCCGCGAGCTACGTAACGCCGTGCCCAACTCGGTGCGGGTATCGAGCGGCGGCAATTGCCTGGAATTTGTGCCTATCGTGGTGGCCATGCGTTATTTGCAGGCGCCACTAGCGCCAGAGAGCGCCAGTACCATCAAGGCCCGCTGGTTACCGCCGGACGGCTCAACCCCGGCCAGTGGCGACAGCATCAGCTGGAACAGCGATTTTTTTGGCAACCAGCTTTGGGCCATCATCAACCCCACCCAGCCCGGCCAGCTCTACGCCGCCAGCGACACTGACCGGCGCAGCCAGCAGCTGACCGGCTCGGCTTACGACAACCAGGGGTTCTACCTGCTGACCCTTTCCGAGGCTAGCCGTTACGCCAAGGACTCCCCCAGCCATCGCCTTTACCTGGGGGCCACGCCGGTGAGTTTTTGCCGCCAGGGCAGTGGCCTTTATCGCTATCAATTCTACGGGCTGAGTGCCACCCAGCCGACGCCGGGGGCCGGCCTTGCCGGTGGCCAGCTCATCGCCGAGCAATTGGCCGATGGCGGCGAGCCGCTGTTTCGTTATGACAGCGCTACGCTGACCCGCAATGCCGTGGTGCATATCCTGCTGCGCTTTGAAGCGCTCAGCCAGGACGATCTCTTTTTCAACCTCGAGGTTCATCAGCCCAATGTGCCCTGACGCTAAGCGCCAGCAGGGCAGTGCCCTGATGATGGCGGTGTTTATTATCGTGGTGATGAGCCTGCTGGTGGCGGGGCTGGCGGCGATGCTGGCGCGCCAGTCCGGTACCGTGGTCTATGAGGTGTGGGGCACCCGCGCTTATCTGGCCGCCGAAAGCGGCCTGCAAGGGGGCTTGGTAAAGCTCTACCCTATGAATAACAGTGGCTTGGCTGGTTGTTTTACGGGTTTTTCGCAACACTTCAACGCAGGAGGGCTGGCGGGCTGCCAGGCCGAGGTGCAATGCCAGTATGTGCCCAGCTCAGACGATATGCCGGCTGTGGCCAGGGTCACCAGCCGCGCCAGTTGCCAGGGCGGGCGCCTGACCACCAGCCGCACCTTGTCTGTGGAGGTAAGCCAATGAAAAGGATGTTATTGCTGGGCCTATTGCTGCTTTGCGCCTTGCCCGGTAGCGCTTTGGCCACCACTTATAGTTTGACTGGCAACTCCTATCGTTCTATCCCCTGTTCCGGCAACTGGAGCAGTAGCGGCACTACCTACACCTGCACCGGCAAGGTGACTTTGGCCAGTGGTGACCTGATCACCACCAACAGCAACAGCACCCTGATTGCTCGTGGTGGCTTCAGTCTGACCAACAACACCATCGGCAGCAGCTATTACGGTATTAGCCTGCAATCGACTTACGGCGCCATCACCAGCAGTGCCACCACCCGTATCTACGGTAATGTCAGCAGCTCCAGCGGCGCCATCAGCCTTACCGGCACTACCGTCACCGGCGGCATTACCACCAACAGCACGGTGACTCTGACCAACAGCACCGTTACCGGCAGCGTCAGTGCTCATAACGGCATTACCACCAACAACGCTTATGTGCAGAGCAGCCTGACCGCCAGTAATGGCAGCATCAGCTTGACCGGCGGCACCATCTCGGGGGCCGTTACCACCAGCTGCTGTACCCTCACCACCCAGAACACCACGTTGCAAAGCGGTGCCACGGCCCGCTCCGGCATGAACCTTACCGGGGGAACGTTGAGTGGCGACTTTGTCATGACCTCCAATAACACCGTCACCTTGAGCGGCGTTAACATGACTGGCGGCAGTTTCAGTGGTGCCAGCAGTATGGACGTAACAGATAGCACTCTGGGTTCTGCCGGTAGCAGCGTTACCATCAGCACCAACTCGGGTGCCGTGTCCCTTAACGGCAATACCATTGTGTATGGGGATTTGACGGCGCCAGCCTATTCCACCATCAACGTTAACAACAGCAGCAGCGTTTATGGCACCTGCCTGCCCAACTCCACCCCGGCCAATGCCTGTAATCCTACGCCACCGGTGCTGAGCTGGCACCTGAACGAGTCTGCCTACAGCGGCAACAGCGGTGAGGTGATAGACGGTTCCGCCAACCACCTTAACGGTACCGCTTTTAACGGTGCCACCACCCAGGGCAGTGATCCTGCGCTGGCCACGGTTGACGGCATGGGTACCTGCCGTTACGGGGTGTTCGACAGCAGCCAGCAGCAGTATCTGCAATTGGCTGACAATCCCTTGTTGGATCTGAGCCAGCATCTGACCATCGGCATTTGGGTCAATCCCAAGCGCTACAGCAGCGGGCAGATGATGAGCATCTTGTCCAAAGACACCAACTATGAATTCCATATCCTGCCCAATGGCACCCTCTATTGGTGGTGGCAAAGCAGCAGTGGTAACGAGCGCACCTTAACCAGCCAGACAGTGGTGCCACTTAACCGCTGGACCCATGTCACCGTCAGATACACCCCTGGCCGCCAGAGTATTTTCATCAATGGCCGGGAAGATGTGTCCAGCAGCTACAACGAAACCCTGATGACCAACAATGCCCCCCTGCAATTGGGCCAGGACCAGGGCCTGACCGACCGCTTCTTTGACGGGGCTTTGGATGAGTTGCGGATATACGATGGCGCCCTGACCAACAACCAAGTGGCGGCGCTGATGACTGAGCGCACCCTGTGCAGCCAGGCTTTGCAGTGCTTTAGTGACGACTTTGATCGTGCCAGTCTGGGGGACGATTGGACCGTTTCTTCCTCAAGAGGCAGTTTCTCGCCCTCTATCGTAGGCGGCCGGCTGCGCCTGACCCAAGACCAGCCGGAAGAAGCTACTGCGTTGTCGTTACGGAAAATACTGCCGGCCAGCGACAACCTGGTGATAGTGCAGTTCGACTATTACGGCTGGTCGCCAAACAGCGGCAGCGGCGCCGACGGCATGGCTGCTATCTTCTCCGACGCCAGCGTTACCCCCAGGGCCGGCGCTTACGGCGGCTCCCTGGGCTATGCCCAGAAAACCGGCATTAACGGCTTTGCCGGTGGCTGGCTGGGGGTGGGACTGGATGAGTTTGGCAACTATTCGGCTGCTTCAGAGGGCCGTGAAGGGGGCCCCGGTTATCGCACCAACGCCGTGGCGCTGCGCGGCTCCGGCAGCGGCACCAGTGGCTATCGCTACCTGATTGGCACCAGCGCCAACCTGAGCCCGGCCATCGACGCCCGTTCTTCCAACGTGGCGGCGCCGGGGCATCGCTACCGGGTTACCCTCGATTCCAGCAGCGGCCCCAGCAGCGCCGTGGTCAAGGTGGAGCGGGATAACGGCAACGGTTTTGTCACCCTTATCGACAACTACAATGCCTTGGGCCAGTTGACCCAGAGCAATTTGCCGCAAAATTTCTTCCTGTCTTTTACCGGCTCCACCGGGGCCAACTCCAACTATCACGAAATAGATAACTTGCAGGTCTGCGCCGCGCAGCTTGGCGACTTGGGCCAGCAAATTCATCATTTCGAGCTCGACTACAGCGCTAATGCCCTGACCTGCACTGGCCATGATGTCACCATCAAGGCTTGCCTCAACGCCGATTGCAGCCAGCTTTACACCGATGAAGTCAGCGCCACCTTAAGCCCTGCTAGTGGCTGGCCAGCCAACCCGGTGGTCTTTCGCGGTGGCAGCACCACTGTCAGCCTGCATCAGGGCACGGCCGCTTCCCTGACCCTGGACGTGCCGTCCTCCACCCCAGCCACCGAGGCCTTTAGCCAGACCTTGTGCTCCATCGACGGCGGCGCTCCCAGTAGCAACTGCACTTTGACCTTTGCCGACAGCGGCTTTGTGTTTGATGTGCCGGATTTTATCGCCAACCAGGGCGCCAGCGCGGTGCTTAAGGCGGTGAAGAAAAGCGACACCAGCCAGCGCTGCGTGCCAGCCTTTGCCAGCACCACCAAGACCCTGGCGCTGTGGTCCAACTATGAAGACCCGATCCGGGCCGACAAACAGGTATTCAGGGCGGTGTCGGTCAATGGCGTGGCTATCGGTACCCAGCAAAGCGAGGCCACCAGCCAGCAGCTCACCTTTAACAGCCAGGGCGAAGCCACCCTCAATGTGAATTACCAAGACGCCGGGCGCATGCAGCTTAACGCCCGCTACACCGGCACCACGGAGGAAAACGGCCTGGTGATGAGCGGCTCAGACAGTTTTGTCAGCCGCCCGGTGGGCTTTTGCATCCAAAGCCAAAGCAGCGCCGGGGAGTGCAGCGCCAGCGACGCCAGCTGCCACCTGTACCGCTACGCCGGTGAATCCTTCCCGCTGCAACTCATTGCCAAAGCCTGGGACAGCGCCACCGGCGAGGGCGGCTATTACTGCGCCAACCCCATCAATACCCCCAGTTATCGCCAAAGCGGCATCAACCTCGGGGCGGTGCTTTTGGCCCCTGCGGGCGGCCATAGCGGCACTGTCGGCACCAGCAGTTACGACCATGGCCTGGCAACCTCTGCCCTGGCCGAGGTCAGCCAGTCGGTCAGCGAAGTGGGGGTGTTTTCTTTTAGCGCGGCGCCGCCCAGCTATTTTGGCACCAGCATCAACAGCTCTCGCAGCCAGCCCATCGGCAAGTTTGTACCGGCCACCGTGCTGCTCAGCAGCCAGGTGCTGACCGGCAGCTGCGCCGCGGCCAATCCCTACACCTATATCGGCCAGCCTTTCACCTTAAGTGGCACCTTGACCGCCCAAAACGTGCAGGGCCAGCGCACTTACAACTACAGCGGCGCCTTTGCCTTGGGTCGCCTGGGGTATGTGAGCGAGTTTGCCAGTGCCGACCAATCGGCAAGGCTGGTGGATAACGGCCCGGCGCCCCTTTGGAACCAGGGCCAGGCCGCCAATTTCAGCAACAGTGACATCCGGTTTGCCCGCAACGCCCCCGAAGGCCCCTTTACTGATGTGCAGGTGGGAGCGGTCTTTAACGACGGGGAAAGCGCCGCTAACCGCATCGGGGGCCGACAAACACGAATGGCGTCACAAAACATGGCCCTGACCGGCGGCACGCTGTGGGGTACTATTGCCTCCCTGCGTTATGGCCGGGCGGTTCTGGACGATGCTAGTGGTCCCGAGAACGAAAACCTGCCCATTTCGCTGCACACCCAGTACTGGAACGGCAACTATTTTGTGGCCAACAGCGACGATAGCTGCACCGCCACCGCGTTTGGCGACCTGGGTTTTCCCACCGGCACCCATGGCCTTGGGACCAGCGCCATGGGCGGCAATGGAACTTTAGCTGCGGGCACCAGTCCCTATGGGATGCTGGCGCTTAGCGCCCCCGGCAGTGCCGGCCAGGTCAGCATTGAAGCGGCGGTTGCCGATTGGCTTAAATTCACCTGGGATGGCAGCAGCAACGGCAATCCTCAGGCAACGGCCTATTTTGGTCGTTTCCATGGTAATGACCGGCAAATTTACTGGCAGGAGATCTGGGGCAATAATCCGCCTGAATAACAGGCAGTAACCCCTGGATATCTGAATAAAACAAATAAAACTGAATCACCGGCTGACGGTGGCGCCGCCTTGCTTGTGGATAAACAAGGCGGTTGGTAAAGTTAGCCGATTAACAAAGCATCCGTTTGCGCAAAGACAGGATCGGCCTTCCTCATGTTCAAAAAACTCCGTGGTCTCTTTTCCAACGATCTTTCCATCGATCTCGGTACCGCCAACACTCTGATTTACGTTCGTGACAAAGGCATTGTCCTCAACGAGCCCTCCGTGGTCGCCATTCGCCAGGAGCGCGCCGGTGGCCCCAAGTCTGTTGCCGCAGTGGGTCATGCCGCCAAGCAAATGCTGGGCCGTACACCGGGTAACATCAAGGCTATTCGCCCCATGAAAGACGGCGTGATCGCCGATTTCTACGTCACCGAGAAGATGCTGCAGCACTTCATCAAACAGGTGCACGAGAACAATTTCTTAAAGCCCAGCCCTCGGGTGCTGGTCTGTGTGCCGGTAGGGGCCACCCAGGTGGAACGCCGCGCCATCCGCGAATCGGCCATGAGCGCCGGTGCCCGCGAAGTCTTTTTGATTGAAGAGCCCATGGCTGCCGCCATCGGCGCCGGCCTGCCGGTCAGCGAAGCCACCGGCTCCATGGTGGTAGACATCGGTGGCGGTACCACCGAAGTGGCGGTTATCTCCCTGAATGGCGTGGTGTACAGCTCTTCCGTGCGTATCGGTGGTGACCGTTTCGACGAAGCCATCATCAACTACGTGCGCCGCAACTACGGCTCGCTGATTGGTGAAGCTACCGCCGAGCGCATCAAGCACGAGATTGGCGCGGCCTATCCGGGCGACGAAATGGTGGAAATCGAAGTGCGTGGCCGCAACTTGGCCGAAGGGGTACCGCGCAGCTTTACCCTCAACACCAACGAGATCCTCGAAGCCCTGCAAGAGCCGCTGACCGGCATTGTCAGCGCGGTGATGGTGGCGCTGGAGCAGTGCCCGCCGGAGCTGGCCTCTGACATTTCCGAGCGCGGCATGGTGCTCACCGGCGGTGGCGCACTGTTGAAAGACTTGGATCGCCTACTGATGGAAGAAACCGGCATTCCGGTGGTGGTCGCGGACGACCCGCTCACCTGTGTGGCCCGCGGTGGCGGTAAGGCCTTGGAGATGATCGATCTCCACGGCGGCGATATCTTCAGCGAAGAATAATGAACCAGGGCGCCTAAGGGCGCCCCTTCTTGCTTATGAAGCCAATTTTTTCGAGAGGCCCTTCGCTGCAGTGGCGGTTGCTGCTGTTGGTGGTGGTGTCCTTTGTGATTATTTTTCTCGACCACTGGCAACATCGTTTCGATGCGGCCCGTTTCTACTTGAATTCGCTGGTGACCCCCGTTCAGTACCTGGCGGACGGCCCGTCGCGGCTGCTGCGCTGGGGCTCTGAAGAGCTCACCAGCCGCAGCCACCTCAAGGAAGAAAACGCCGCCCTCAAGGAACAATTGCTGGAAACCTCCGAGCGCCTGCAGCATCTGGCTTTTTTGGAGCAGGAGAACAACCAGTTGCGCTCCTTGCTTGGCTCCCAGCCCCGCACCGACGCCCGCAAACTGGTGGCCGAGGTAATGACGGTGGACTCGGACCCCTTCAGCCTGCAGATCATGATCAACCGTGGCCGCAGCGACGGCGTCTATGAAGGCCAGCCGGTCTTGGACGCCCAGGGCCTGATTGGCCAGGTGGTGAGTGTCGGGCCCAGCTCGGCCCGGGTGCTGCTCATTACCGACGCCACCCACGCGGTGCCGGTGCGGGTAGCCCGCAACGGTATTCGCGCCATCGCCGCCGGTACCGGCCAGTTGGACGAGCTGAGCCTGAGCCATGTGCCGCACCGCTCCGACATCAAAGTGGGCGACTTGCTGCTCTCTTCCGGCCTTGGCGGCCGCTTCCCCGAAGGCTACCCGGTGGCCAAGGTCACCTCGGTGTTCTCGGACGAAGGCAAACCCTTTGCCCGGGTGCTGGCCCAGCCCCTGGCCCAGCTTGACCGCATTCGCTACCTGCTGCTGATTTGGCCCGGCCAGGCAGAGCCGGCGCCGGTTGCGGCGCCGCCAAGCGCTCCGGTTGCCGATGCCGCCAAGCCTGAGGGAGACCAGCCATGAGCAGTCTGGTGATTGCCTTGTCGTTGCTGGTGGCCATGGTGATGGCCATCTTGCCGCTGCCGCTGGGTATCGACGCCTTTCGCCCCGACTGGGTGCTGCTGGTGATTTTTTACTGGACCCTGGCGCTGCCCCACCGGGTGAGCGTGGGTATCGCCTGGCTGTGCGGCATGATGATCGACATCATGCTCGGCTCCACCCTTGGAGTACATGCTCTGGCCCTGACCCTGGTGACCTACGTGGCCACCATGAACTTTCAGCGGGTGCGCAATTTTCCGGTCTGGCAACAGGCCGGGGTGGTGGTGATTCTGGTGGCAGCCAAGCTGCTGCTGGTGTTCTGGGTTGAGCACCTCACCAACGACGTGGTGATCACCGGCCGCTACTTCTGGCCGGCCCTGACCAGCGCCGCCATGTGGTTCTGGTTGTTCCCGCTGCTGCGCCGTCTGCGTCGCCGCTTCAGGATCCGCTGACCATGGCGGCCCCGGCGCTTTACCTGGCCTCGTCGTCGCCGCGGCGGCGCCAGCTGCTGGCTTTGCTGGATCTGCCCTTCGAGGTGCTGGCGGTGGATGTGGATGAGTCGGCGATGCCCGGCGAGTCGCCCCTGGCGCTGGTGGAACGGCTGGCCCGGGCCAAGGCCGAAGCCGGCGCGGCGCTGGCGCCTCAGCTTTTGCCGGTACTGGGCTCCGACACGGTTGGGGAACTGGACGGACAATTGCTGGTCAAGCCTGTAGACGAGCAAGACGCGGCGCGCATGATGCGGGCCATGTCGGGGCGCAGCCATTTTATCCACACCGCCATCGCCTTTTCTGACGGCCGCCGCACCCTCTCCCACGTGGTGACCAGCGCCGTGACCTTCAAGCCCCTTAGCGACCCAGAAATCGCCGCCTACTGGCAAAGCGGCGAGCCGGCCGACAAGGCCGGTGGTTATGGCATCCAAGGCCGGGGTGGGCGTTTTGTCAGCCATTTGTCTGGCAGTTATTTTGCCGTGGTAGGCTTACCGCTAATGGAGACAGAGCGACTGCTCAACCAGTTTCTGGGCAAGGAGACCAAATGAGTGCCGAGCTGCTGATCAACACTACGCCCTCCGAAACCCGGGTGGCCCTGGTGGAAACGGGCATTTTGCAGGAACTGCATATCGAACGGGCGGCCAAACGCGGCCTGGTGGGCAACATCTACAAGGGCCGGGTTAGCCGGGTATTGCCGGGCATGCAGGCCGCCTTTGTGGACATTGGCCTGGATAAAGCCGCCTTCCTGCACGCCTCCGACATCATCCCTCCCGGCAGCGGCCTGGACGAAGAAGACCTGCGCCCCTTTCAGACCGGCGATATCGCCCGGCTGGTACACGAGGGCCAGGACATCGTGGTGCAGGTGGTCAAAGACCCCCTTGGCACCAAAGGGGCGCGCCTTACCACCGACATCACCTTGCCGTCCCGCTATCTGGTGTTTATGCCTGGCGCCACCCATGTGGGGGTGTCCCAGCGCATCGAGAACGAAGAAGAGCGGGCCCGCCTTAAAGATCTGGTGGAGCCGTTTTGTGAGGGCGCTGGCGGCTTTATCGTCCGCACCGCCGCCGAAGGGGTAGGGGAGCGGGAATTTAAAGAAGACGCCGCCTTTTTGCGCCGCCTCTGGAAGAAAATCGAGGAGCGCCGCGCCCGCCACACCACCCGCAGCATGCTCTATGAAGAGCTGAGCCTGGCCCACCGCATTTTGCGCGACTTTGTCGGTACCGATTTGGACCGCATCCGGGTCGACTCCAAGCTCACCTTCGAGAGCCTGATGACCTTCTGCGAGGAATTTGTCCCCGAACTTTGCAAAGTTTTGGAGTATTACTCTGGGGAGCGGCCCATCTTCGATTTGTTCGATGTGGAAAACGAAGTGCAGCGGGCGCTGGACCGCAAGGTAGAGCTCAAATCCGGTGGCTACCTCATCATCGACCAGACCGAGGCCATGACCACCATCGACATCAACACCGGTGCCTTTGTGGGCCGGCGCAACCTGGAAGAGACCATCTTCAACACCAACGTTGAGGCAACCCAGGCCATCGCCCGCCAGCTGCGGCTGCGTAATCTCGGCGGCATCATCATCATCGACTTTATCGACATGCTCGATGAAGACCACCGCCGCCGGGTGCTGCAAAGCCTGGAGCACGCCCTGCTCAAAGACCGCGCCAAGACCTCGGTCAACGGTTTTTCGGCCCTGGGCTTGGTGGAGATGACCCGCAAACGCACCCGCGAGAGCCTCGAGCACATCCTCTGCGGCGAGTGCCCGGCCTGCCATGGCCGTGGCCGGGTGAAGACGGTGGAGACGGTCTGTTTCGAGATCCTTCGGGAGATCCTGCGGGTGCACCGGGCTTATGATGCCGACAAGTTCGTGGTCTATGCCTCGCCCCAGGTGGCCGAAGCCCTCACCGACGACGAATCCCACGCCCTGGCCGAGCTGGAAGTCTTTATGGGCAAGCAGGTGAAAATCCAGGGCGAGCCGTTGTATAACCAGGATCAGTTCGACGTGGTGATGATGTAGTGGCCGCAGTGCAGGCGGTGTTGGGCTGGCTGGCCCGCAAGTTGTGGTTGTTGCTGGCAATATTGTTGCTGGTGGCGGCCCTGCTTGTATCCGGCGCCCGGCTGCTGGTGCACCGCCTGGACGACGTGCGCCCCTGGCTGGTGGAACAAGCCAACAGCCGCATGGGCCTGCATCTGGCCATTGGCGAAGCCAAAGGCGACTGGCAGGGCCTGGGCCCCAGCTTTACCTTCAATGACCTGACCCTGACCGACGACAGCGGCGACCTCGACCTCAAGGTGAAGACCCTGTCGGTGGGGCTGCGCTTTTGGGCAAGCCTCTTTACCATGGAGCCAAAACTGGCGTTTTTGAACGCCGACGGCCTGAACCTCAAACTCAAGCGCTGGCCCAAGAATGATGATGCCAGCCAGAGCGCCATCAACCGCCACCAGCTTGAAGCGCTGTTTCTCAAGCAACTGACCCAGGCCAGCCTCACCCACTCGCAACTGGAACTGCCGTCGCGCTATGGCCCGAGGACTGTCGAGATAAGCAAGGTGTCGTGGTTCGGGGGGCGTTATCGCCACCAGGCGGTGGGCTATGCCAGCATCCGCGAATACGGCGAGCAGCAGGTGCGCTTTATCCTCGACCTTTACGGCCTTGAGTCGCGGCTCGAAGATCTCGACGCGCGCCTTTTTGTGGACGCCCAGGACCTGCACCTGGACCCTTGGGTCAACACCTTCCTTGGCGATTACCTCACCGTGCAGCGGGGCACCGTCAACTCCCGGCTGTGGCTGGATTTCGAAAAAGGCCGGGTGGTGGGTGGCCAGATGCTGCTGCGCGACAGCAGCCTGCGCTTTGACCGCCACGACATCAAAGTCGATAGCTGGGTGCTGACCTTCAACGCCACCCAGGGCGGCTGGCAACTGGACAGCCGCCAGGCTGATGTCAGCACCGACGGCAAACCCTGGGATTTAGGCCCCATGCAGTTTCGCCAGCAGGGCCACGACCATCTCCTTTACGCCCGGCAGCTGAACCTGGCGCCGCTGACGCCGCTGCTGAACCTCTGGCGCGGCCTGCCGCCGCCGCTCAAGCACTGGCTGGCGGTGGCCAGGCCCAATGGCAATATCCGTGACCTCTATCTGGCGGCTAACCAAGATTACGTGCTCTCCGGCGATGCCAGTGTCGATTTAAACTGGGACGCCAAGGACGAGCTGCCTGGGGTGAAAGACCTCAAACTCAAGCTGTCCTGGGCGGGTGACAAGGGCCTGGCCCGTTTTAACGACAGTCAGGTCGAGATTGACCCTGGCCCGCATTTTCGTGCGCCCTTTGCCTTGAGTGAGTTAAAGGGCGACCTGTGGCTCCTTAAAGATGAGGGCGGCTGGCAGCTTCGCACCGGCGCCCTGGCGCTGGGCACCGAAGACCTGGCGGTCACTGCCCGGGGCAAAGTGGATTTGGGGGCCGAGCCCGGCATGGCCCTGGCCGCCGAGGTCAGCAAGCTTAACGTGGCCAAGGTGGGGGATTACCTGCCGCTCACCGCCATGCCCCATCAGGTGGCCGACTACTTAAATGGCGCCCTTAAAGGCGGCAAGGCCCAGGGTGTGGTGCTGTGGCAAGGTGCCTTTGGCCACTTCCCCTATGGCGACAACAGCGGCACCTTCCTGGCCGAAGCCCGCATCCACGACCTCGACTTGCTGTTCGACAGCCACTGGCCGGCCCTCCATAGCCCCGATATCACGGCCCGTTTTAACGATGCCGCCATGAACATCTATGCCGACAAGGGCCAGCTGTTGGCGGTGCCGGTAACCAATCTCAGTGCCGACATCCCCAACCTCGGCCATCAGCCGCTGCTTGGCATCCACGCCGACACCCACACCCAGGGCCCCGATGTGGCGGCCTTGATGAACGCCTCGCCGCTGGCCGACTCGGTGGGCGCCGCCCTTGGAAAGCTTGAGGTCAGTGGTGCCCTGGCCGGCAACCTGAGCCTCGCCATTCCCCTCGATGACGCCGAGCAGGTAGAAGCCAAGGGCCAGGTGAACTTTGCCGACAACACAGTGCGGGTGCTGGACGCCTTCAATCTCACCGGCGTCAAGGGCCAGCTCAGTTTTGACAACGACAAGATTGCCGCCACCGGCCTGCAGGCCAAGCTTTATGAGCAGCCGCTGAGCCTCACCCTCAAGGGGGGCGACGACAAGCTTGGCTACAAGGTGGGGCTGGATCTGGGTGGCCGCTTTGACACCACCAAAGTTGCCGCACCCTGGTGGCAACTGACCGGCCAAAGCAGCTGGGCCGGGCGCCTGGACTTGCTGATAAAAGCCAATGATTTTGACTTGAAAATCAATGCCAAGAGCGATCTTAAAGGCATTGCCAGCCCTTATCCCTTCCCGGCCAACAAGGCCGCCGACGAGGCCTGGCCGTTGACGGTCAATGCCAGCGGCGGCGACAGCGGTGTGGTGATCAACCTGGCGCTGGGTAAAAGGGCCATTGCCCGCAGCCTCTTTGCCCGCGGCAAGGTGCAAAACTGGGAACTGGGGGTGGGCTACGCGCCGCTGCCGGACCCGGCGCCCGGCCAGGGCCGCATTGGGGTTGGGGTTTCGGCTATCGACCAGCAGGATTGGATGAAGGTGCTGACCCGCATCCAAGGCGGTGAAGGCGAGGGCCTGCTGCCGCCGCTGACCCAGGTGCAGCTCAACGCCCAGAAGGTGCTGAGTTTTGGCCATACCCTGAACAGCGTCTCGGCCCTTGCTAAGCGCCAAACCGATGCCTGGAAGCTCAGCATCAACAGCAAGGAACTGGACGGCTCGTTGTGGCTGCCAAGCCGCTGGGGCATAGACCCGCTGCTGATTAACCTCGACCGGGTCGACTTGGCCTCCCTTGCCCCGGAAGCCGGGCAAGAGCGAAAGGCGCCAAGCAGCCTCAGCCCCGCCGACATTCCGCCCTTTAAGTTCCATTGCACCAGCTGCACCATCCAAGGGGTGAAACTGGGCGAGCTGACGGCAGAAGGGCGCGGCCAGGGCGACGACCTGCTGCTGCCCGTGATTAAGCAGCAAAGCGCGGGCGGCAGTATTTCCGGCTCCGGCACTTGGCTGGCCAAGGGCAACTACACCGACTTGGATCTGCAACTGGATGTGGACGACATCGGCAAGTACCTCGACAGCATGGGCATGGCATCAAGCCTGCGCGACGCTCCGGCCAAAGGCGAGGTGCAGATGAGCTGGCCGGGCGGCCCCCAGGATTTTGAGCTGGGTAATGTCGATGGCAAGGTCAGTGCCAAGCTGGGCCAGGGCTACGTGGCCGATGTGTCTGACAAAGGCGCCCGGCTGCTCACCGTGTTCAGCTTTGACTCGCTGCGCCGAAAGCTGGCCCTGGATTTTCGGGACCTTTTTGACAAGGGCCTCTATTTTGACAACATCACCGCCTCCGGCGAGCTCAAAAAAGGCGTGCTGCGCTCCAACCAGATCAAGATGGACGGCGTAGTAGGGGACATGAACGCCACCGGCTGGACCGATCTGGTTAACCGCAATCTTGCCTACGACATCAGCTTCAAGCCCAATGTCACCGGCAATCTGCCGGTGCTGGCCGCCTTTGCGGTCACCCCGGTAACCGGGGTGGCGGTGTATGCCCTGACCAAGATTTTTGGCCCGGTGATCGACGTGGTCACCGAAATCCGCTTTAACCTGACTGGCACTATCGACAACCCCCATCTCGAAGAGGTGTCCCGCTCCAAAGGCTCAGTGCCCTTGCCCAAGCCCCCGGACGATGGCAACAATGGCGAGCCCGAAGGCGGTCAGCCGCCGGCGGCAGGCAGTGCCGCTGCCGGCAGCGGCGAAAAGCCTGCTACCCTCGTCAACAGCAATCCCAATCCTCCCCAGGAGCCCCGTTCATGAGTATTGTTACCGCCCTGCAGATGGTGTCTGTGCCCAATGTCGCCGACAACCTGGCCATGGTTGAGCGCCAGCTGGCCGACCTGGCCCGCACCACCCGGCTGGTGGTGTTGCCAGAATGCTTTGCCTATTTCGGCGGCAAGGACCGGGAGCAACTGGGAGTAGCCGAGACCTTTGGCAGCGGCCCCATCCAAGATGCCCTCAAGGCATTGTGTAAAAAATACGGGGTGTGGATGGTGACCGGTACCTTCCCCATCCTCAGTGGTAACCCGGAGCGCTTCGGCGCCGCCTGCCTGGTGATTGACGACCAAGGCCAGGTGCGGGCCCGTTACGACAAGATGCACATGTTTGACGTGCAGGTGGCCGACGCCACCGGCACCTATTTAGAATCAGCCACCACTGTTGGCGGCCCCGGTCCTGCCGTTATCGACACCCCCTTTGGCCGGGTTGGGGTGGCGGTCTGTTATGATGTGCGCTTTGCCGAGCTCTTTGCCTGGTATCGCCAGCAGCAAGTGAATGTACTGGTGCTGCCGGCCGCCTTTACCGCCCGCACCGGCGAAGCCCACTGGGAAGTGCTGTGTCGGGCCCGCGCCATTGAAGGCCAGTGCTACTTGGTGGCCGCCAACCAGGGCGGCGTCCATGCCAATGGCCGCGAGACCTGGGGTCACTCGATGATCGTCGACCCCTGGGGCCAGGTATTGGAAGAGCTGGGACTCGGGGAAGGCAGCATCAGTGCCAGCCTTGACCACAAATTAACCGAGGCGGTACGGGAGCGGATGCCACTGGATACGCATCGCCGCTTTGCCATCGTAGCGCCCAAGGAGTCGTGATGAGCCTTTTCTCTACTGTTGCCGGCAGCCTGCTGGAGCCGGCTGGCCTCGACCAGGCCCGCCTTGAACAAACCCTGGGGCTTATTCACCAGCATCAGGTGGATTATGCCGACTTGTACTTCCAAGGCTCGGCCCATGAGTCCTGGGTGCTGGAAGACGGCATCGTCAAAGACGGCAGCTTTAACATCGAGCGCGGTGTCGGGGTGCGGGCCATCAGCGGCGAGAAAACCGGTTTTGCCTACGCCGAGGATATCGAGCTGGGCTCGTTGAAAGACGCCGCTACCGCCGCCCGCTCCATTGCCGCCAGTGGCGGCAACCAGCAAATCAAGATTGCCACCCCGGTGCAGGCCAAGGGCCTGTACGGCGCCTTTAACCCGCTGGACAGCATCAGCCAGTTGGACAAGCTGGCGCTGCTGCGGGAAGTGGATCTGTTCGCCCGCAAGCTCGACAGCCATGTTACTCAGGTGATCGTGTCCATGGCCGGGGTTTATGAAGAAATTCTGGTGGCAGGTTCTGACGGCACCCTGGCCGCCGATATCCGCCCGCTGGTGCGTTTTAACGTGTCGGTGCTGGTGGAAAAAGACGGCCGCCGCGAACGGGGCGGCAGTGGCGGCGGTGGCCGCTTCGGTTACGACTACTTCCTGCAAAACGACGGCGGCGAAAAACGCGCCCTGGGTTATGCCCGCGAAGCGGTGCGCATGGCGCTCACCAACCTCGACGCTACCCCGGCGCCAGCCGGCCAAATGACGGTGGTGCTGGGTAACGGCTGGCCCGGCGTATTGTTGCACGAAGCGGTTGGCCACGGCCTGGAAGGGGACTTTAACCGCAAGGGCAGCTCCGCCTTTAGTGGCCGAATCGGCCAGCAGGTGGCGGCCAAGGGCGTGACTGTGGTGGACAACGGCGCCATCAAGGACCGCCGCGGCTCTTTGACCATCGACGACGAAGGCACCCCGACCCAGGAAAACATCCTTATCGAGGACGGCATCCTCAAGGGCTACATGCAAGACAAGCACAACGCCCGCCTGATGGGGGTTGCCCCCACCGGCAACGGCCGCCGTGAGTCCTTTGCCCACCTGCCGATGCCGCGCATGACCAACACCTACATGCTGGGCGGCCAGCATGAGCCGGGGGAGATCATCGCCTCGGTAGAGAAGGGCATCTACGCCCCCAACTTCGGTGGCGGCCAGGTGGATATCACCTCCGGCAAATTCGTGTTCTCCGCCTCCGAGGCGTATCTGATTGAGAACGGCAAGGTCACCCGACCCATCCGCGGCGCTACCCTGATTGGCATGGGTCCGGACGTGATGCAGAAGATCTCCATGATAGGTAACGACGCCAAACTCGACCCCGGCGTCGGCGTCTGCGGCAAGGACGGCCAGTCGGTGCCGGTAGGGGTTGGCCAACCGACCCTGAAGATCGACGGCATCACCGTCGGCGGCACCGAGTAATAGGCCCTCTCAACGAAAAAGCCCGGCTGATGCCGGGCTTTTTCTTTTTGATGTCTTGTTCAACGACCTGACCGAACCGCTATGAAGAATGCGGCCTGCATGGCGCCCATCACTGACAGGTGCACCACCCCATCCATTGACCGCTGTTGAAAGGGACAGCTATTTATCAGCCCCGGCGGCAAGGCATTATCCAGAGGATGCGAGGTGTTTCAAAAAACGGCGCCTTGTAATGAAAATGTATAGGTATTAACGTGAATTTTAGTAATAACAGTGGGTTATGAAGTGTAATGGAAATACCCAAGGATGCCCCCTCTCTTAGAAAATGGACTTTGCTTGGCGGTATCGGTGCCGTGTTGGTGCTGGCTGTCGTTGTTGTATCCCTGCGCTCGTCTTTCGGAGCCATCTTCCACGAAAAAAACAATGCCCTGGTTTTTAAAACCGTGGTGCGGGGGGACTTTGTCGAACAAGTCCCGGCTTATGGCACGTTAAAATCCGATGTGCGCCGCAGTGTGGTCAGCAAGGTGTCCGGCACCGTCACCCAGATCATCAAGCTGGCCGGTGAGCCGGTCAAAAAAGACGATGTCATCGTCGTGCTTACCAATCCGCAGCTCAATCAAGAAGTGCGCAAAGCCGAACTGAGCCTCAAAGATGCTGAGGCGGCCTTGCAACAAACCAAGGCGGAAATTGCCGACAATCACCTCGAGCTGCAAAACACCTATGTGATTAACCAGTCCGATGCCAAGGCGCAGTTGGCCCAGCTGACGGCCAGGGAAAAACTGGCCAAGCTCAACATCATCTCCAAGCTGGAGTTGATGCAATACCAGGCCACCTACGACAAAGCCGTGCTGGCCGAGAAGCTGGCCAAAAAGCGCCTCGATGCTGCCGCTTCCGCCGAGCAGGCCAAGCTGGCCTCTGCCGCTATCAAGGCTCAATCGGCCCAGCAGGCGCTGGATAACGCCAAACTCAACGAATCCTACCTTGCTATTCGCCCTGGCCTTAACGGCCGTATTCAGAGCCTGGCCACCAATGTGGAGCTGGGCACCTGGATAGAGCAGGGCACCAGCCTTGGCATCGTGGCCGACCCGGACAGCCTTATCGCCCAGTTACAGGTCAGCACCAGCGACGCCGCCAAGGTCAAGGCCGGCGACAGCGCCCTTATCAATATCAATGGCAGCCAGGTGAGTGCTCTGGTCACTAGGGTCGCCCCCAATGCCAGCAATGGCCAGGTGCAGGTGGATGTGCGCTTTGACGAGCCGCTGCCCGGGGGCGCCCGCTCCGATATGGACGTGCGCGGCACTATTACCACTTACAAGATGCAGGACCAGTTGCTGGTGCCGCGCCCGCCTTATTACCGGGACGGCGACGAGCTGGCCATCTACAAACAAAAGCCCTCGGGAGAGTGGGTATTGGCGAGAGTGCCGGTAAACCGGGCATCGCGAGATTTTTTGAGTGTGAGCAAGGGGTTTGCAGTGGGTGACAAGGTCGTCATGAACAACCCCAAAGACTGGCAACCTTAAGGACAAAAGATGAGTGAAGCATTACTGGCGGTAAAGGGACTTAGCAAGGTATTCAACGCCGACAAGGTGCCGGTGCAAGCCCTCAAGGGGCTGTCGTTTGCCATCAACGAAGGGGAGTTTGTGGCCATTACCGGTAAGTCCGGCTGTGGTAAATCGACCTTACTTTCTATTTTGGGGCTGCTTGATGAAGCCAGCGATGGCGACTACCACCTCTGTGGCCAGCCGATCCGGCAGCTCTCTGCCTTTCAAAAGGCCGCCCTTCGTAACCGCAACATCGGTTGGGTGTTTCAAAACTTCAACTTGGTCAACGACATGACGGTGATGGAGAACATCGTGCTGCCGCTGCGTTACAACAAGGCGGTGGCCAAATCCCAATACCGTGTGCTGGCTCAACAGGTGCTTGAGCAGGTTGGCCTACGCGATAAAATCGACAGCTACCCCGAGCAGCTCTCCGGTGGCCAGCAGCAACGGGTGGCCATTGCCAGGGCTCTGGTCACCAAACCCGATATCCTGCTGGCCGACGAGCCTACCGGCAACCTGGACTCGGCCTCGGAAGAAGCCATCTTCAACCTCTTCGAGCAGCTTAACGGCGAAGGCGTTACCATTCTGTTGGTCACCCACTCCCAGAAGCTGGCGGACAAATGCGCCCGGGTCCTGCACATTCAGGACGGCGAATTAGTCACCGAGCACTGAGGGAGCGGCCATGTTTTTTGCAATCGCTTATGGCTTTCGCCAGTGGAAAGCCCACCTTGCCCAGTACCTGCTGCTCTTAGTGGGTTTTACTCTTTTTGCCATGCTGCTCAGTATCAACCTGGCCACCGCACCGTCACTGTTTAGTGCCGTGCCCCAGTGGGTGACCAATACCAGTTCGCAGTATGTGACCATCGGCCTTCAGAGCCCCAAGGACACCCTGCTGGGGGTCGGCAGCGAAGTGCTGGACCAGGCAGCCAAGGCGCCGGGGATCCTCAACATGGTCAAAGTCGGGCAGACTCCCGGCGCTTTTCGCATCGACGATAAGAGTTTTAAAGAAGATATCGGCTTTGTTGACGCCGATTTCTTTAGCACCCTTGGCATCCAAGGCATTGACGTAAAAGCGGCAGACTTTGATAACCAGGCTTATGTCAGCCGCGCCTTTGAGCGCCAGTGGGGGCAGGGTAGCCTGCTGGGCAAAACCCTTATCGCTAAAGCGTCGGGCAAGGGGCTGCACATTGCCGGTTACATTCCCGATGCCATCGCCGCCGATAAAAAAATCGGTGGCGCGGTCTGGGTGTCGGCCAATAACCTGGCCGCGTTTTTCGAGATAGGGTTGCCTCCAACCTTACCGGCTGAGCAAATCGCTCTGATTAAAAAGCAGCTGGTTGCCAAGGTGCCGTTCTACTACGGGGTGGCGGTGGTAAAGAGCGGGTTTGAGCCGGCCGATTTGCAGCGTCTTCTTAATGATGAAGACGCGCAAAAGCAGGAAGGAGACGTCAGCTTCTCCTCCAACCTCGACAACATGAAGAAATACGTGCTGCCTGGGGTGAACTTTGCTCCTGGCGAGCAAAGCCAGATGCGCAAGCAGTGGTGGGTGATCCTGGTACTGAGCCTGATGTTCGGCCTTATCAACGTGCTGAACCTGTTAAGCCACGGCATTAACCAGTTTTTGCGGCGCCAAGGGGAGTTTGCTACCCGCATTGCGGTGGGCGCCAACGCCCAGCAACTGGCTCGGCAAGTGTTTTTAGAGCAGTTGCCGCTGTTGGTGCCAGCCTTGCTGCTGGGCTGGCTAGCGGCGGCGGGCCTGGCGCTTTATAGCAATGCCCATGCACTGTGGCCGCTGCCGGTGAGCTTTGGTGCCACGGTGCTGGCGCTGGTGGTCGCCACCTTGGTGGCGGCCACGGCCGTTGCCATCAGTACCAGCCTGCCGTTGCTGGCCCTATTGCGAAAAAGCCAGTTCAGCCGCAGTAAAAGTCAGGATGCCAGCCCGGCCCAGCGCCAGCTGAGCCGCCTTAACCTGGGGGCGCAGCTGTGCTTTGCCGGACTGTCTCTGCTGCTGGCCTTTGCCATGCTCCATACCCAGTGGCAAGTACACCAGCAAGAGCAGTTCGGGGTGGGGCTCGATACCTTTAAGCTTGACGCCAGTGACGGCAACGATGCCGCTCACCCCTTGAATGTGCCGTCGCTGCTGGTGATGGCCGAGCGCGGTGACGTTGCCATCACCAAAGGCGGCTTTGTGTCGCCCATCAGTTTTCCGTCCAAAACCGCCGTCGCGGCAGCGGATTTTAAAAAGGACAGCCCCAACATCAACACCCTGGCGGTGTCGGGCAGTTTCTTTTCCGTTATCAAGGCCAAGATGCTGGCCGGTGGCGAGCCTAATCGTCAGGGCGTGGTGCTGAACGCCTCGGCGGCGCAGATCCTGGGCTTGCCCTTGGATGAAAGCAGCATCGGCAAGACCCTTTTCATGGAAAAGGGCGACACCCTGGGTTTTGAGAAAAACCAGGCGATTCATGTTGATGGCATCATCGATGACTTGCCGCATTTGGGTGTGCTCAATAAACACCAGCCGATGATCTACGGCTTGCTCGATAACCTCGACAAGGCCGACGCGCTGAGCTTTATCGTGCAGCGGGAGGTTGAGCCGGCTTTGGTGCAGCAGCTCAAGCGCTTTAACCAGGATAACGGTGAGCTGTGGACCCTGACCCCCACCGGCAGCGTCAAAGAGGCGCTGGCCAAACTCAACGTCGCTATGGACAACATGGTGCTGCTGGCCATGGTGCTAGGAGGGCTGGTCAGCCTGCTGAGCATTTCAAGCCTCTATAACCAGCTTGAAGCGCAGCTTCGGATGCGTAAACGCAAGTTTGGGGTGATGTTGGCGGTAGGTGCCCGGTTCCACCATTTGCTGGGGCTGCTAAGCCTGGAATTGCTGGCGGTAGCGATGGCGGCCTTTGTGGTAGTGGCGGCCCTGGTGTGGCGCCTCAATGACCGTTTGGCCCTGAGCCTTAACGCCGACCTTGCCAGCCTGGACGTGGTAGCGCTGACCTTGGTGCTACTGCTGGCGGTACTGGCCTTTTGTTGCCTTTGGGCGCTGCGGCGCTCATTAAAAAGGCCGATAAGAGAACTGCTGTAAAAAAGCCCGGCTGATGCCGGGCTTTTTCATGGGGTTAACTTTCTGGGTCGGCGGTGGTGCAGCGGCCAAAAAGGGCCGGGTATTGCTGGTTGGGGCCGTTGCTGTGGTTGTCCTTCCAGACGTTGATTTTAAAGCCCGGTTTGGCGCAATTGGCGGCGCTGTCCACCCCCACGGCGTAGCCGAAGGTATTGTCGTTTAGGGTGTTGTCTTTGAAGGTGTTGTCCGCGCTCATGGAGTTGTCCCAGCAGATCAGTGGGCTGCGGGTGCGGATGGCACAGGTCAGGTAAATGCCGGCCTGCTTGTTGTTGTTGATGGTGTTGTCTTCAAAGACATTGCGATAGGAGTTGGACAGGTAGGCGCCGTGGGAGCCGTTATCCACTAGTTGGTTGTTGCTGATGTAGCTGTCTTCTAAGTTTTCGGCGGTGATGGCGGCGGCCACGTTGTGGCTGACACTATTGCCGCGCATCACCACAAAGCGAGTGCTGTTAAAGGATACCCCGTCCCACATCGCGCCGGTGATGCGGTTTTGCTCGATGCGCACATTGCTACTTTGGCGCTCGGTCAGCAAACAGGCGCTGCGGCAGCGGTCCAGGGTGAGGTTTCGAAACACGATTTGCTCGCCGCGGCGCACAATCACCACGCTGTTGCTCAAATAGGGCAGGGCCGGCATGAATTCCTTGGCGCTGTGGTTGCCGGTCAGCTTGAGGTTCTCAATCACCACATTGCGGATGGCGGCCTGGGGCTCGGGGTGCTGGTAGTCACCAATCACCAGTACCGGCTGCTCTACGTCATCGCGCATCAATATATGGCTGGCGTCGCCGGCGCCACTCAGGGTGATATTGCTGCGGTCGATGTGCAGCAGGCCGTCGATGTTGTAGGTGCCGGCTTGTAAGCACAGGGTCTGGGGGGAGTTGTCCTTAGGCAGGGCATCAATGGCGGCCTGGATGGATTGGCCGGGCGCCACGTTTTGGTTGCAGGCCTGGGCCAGCGGCGCGGCAAGGGCCAAACTGGCCCATAAAAAAACGGCTTTTCGCATACTGCCTCCTTGGAAAGCGGCCGATAAAAGGCCCCGCTTGGGGGGCTGTCTTGGTAACCTGTTGTTATATCTTACTGCGCCCCGCAGGCACAGCAGGGGCGGCGTAACAGAGTATCGCCTTGCCAGCGCGCCGCCCTTGCGGCGAAATGGCGGCGCCATTGACACAACATGGTAAGGACAACGCCATGAACATAGACCATCTTGACCACCTAGTACTGACCGTGGCCGACATCGACGCCAGCTGCGCCTTTTATCAGGACATTCTCGGCTTTGAGGTGGTGACCTTTGGCCAGGGGCGAAAGGCGCTGGCTTTTGGCAACCAGAAGATAAACCTGCACCAGGTGGGCCGCGAGTTCGAGCCCAAGGCCCTTAACCCTACTGCCGGTGCCGGCGATCTGTGTTTTATCGCCACCACTTCGATTGCTGAGGTGGTGGCCGAGCTTAATGCCAAGGGCGTTGCCATTGCAGAAGGCCCGGTGCCCCGCACCGGCGCCACCGGCCCCATTCTCTCGGTTTATATCCGCGACCCAGACCAGAACCTCATCGAGATTGCCAACCTGGCCCCATAAAAAAGCCCCGCTGGCGGGGCTTATTGGTCGGTGATTTGTTCTTTGACTATCTGGAACAGCTCACGGTAGTACTTGGGCGGCTTGTTGGCGGCCTTTTCTTTTAATGCCAGCCGTAGCGTCTGGCGAAGACGCTGGATGTCTATCCCAGGGTACTGGTCGATAAAAGCCTGTACCGCGTCGTTACCCTGGCTCATGAAGCGCTCGCGCCATTGCTCGGCCAGATGCAGCTTTACCGTCTCCTGGGCGTGCAGGTTCTTGATTTTATTCAGAGCCTCGATAATAGGCTCCGGGTCGGCTTGGCGCACCAGCTTGGCCACAAACTGGCGCTGGCGGCGAAAGCCTTCGTGCTTGTTGCGTATTTTGTTGGCCAGGGTGATGGCGGCGCGCAGGTCATCGTCCAGGGGGATTTTGTCCAGTTGGGCGGGGGCGAGCTCCATCAGCTCCTTGCCCAGATCCGCGGCCTCGTTGGCTTCGCGTTTGAGCTCGGACTTGCTGATGTAAATGATTTCTTCGTCGTCGTCTTTGGGTTGCATGAATAAAGCGCATTGGCAAATTTCCCCTATGATAGCAGTTTGCACGGCGCCTCCGTAGCTACCTGTCTGTGTTATGCTCGGCAGCATTAGCCGATAACAGTAGAGGTTGCGGTGAGCAACATTATCCAGGATATGAAAGCGGTCGAAGCCCTGGTGGCCCAGGGCCTGGAACATGCCAGGAAAATCGGCGTCAGCGGCGCCGAAATGGCCATCAGCCGCCAAGCCGGGCTCAGTGTCTCTACCCGTCTTGGGGAAGTGGAGAACATCGAGTTCAACAAGGACGGCGCGCTGGGGGTCACGGTATACCGCGGCAAGGCCAAAGGCTCTGCCTCTACCTCCGACTTGCGGGTGGAGGCCATCCGTGAAGCAGTGGAAGCGGCCGACCGTATCGCCAAGCTCACCTCCGAGGACGACGCCAACGGCATGGCCGATGCCGACACCCTGGCCTTTGACTACCCCGACCTCGACCTCTACCACCCACAAGACATCGACCCCGAACAGGCCATTGCCCTGGCCCAGCGCTGCGAAAGAGCGGCCCTGGACAGCGACCCGCGTATCGTCAATTCCGATGGCGCCAGCTTTGCCAGTCACGCCGGCTTTAAGGTCTACGGCAACACCCACGGCATGATTGGCAGCTACCCGTCTAGCCGCCATAGTCTCTCTTGCGTGGTGATCGCCAAAGAAGGCGAGCAGATGGAGCGCGATTACGACTACGCCATCGCTCGCCGCCTGGGCGAGCTGGACGACGCCGCCCAAGTGGGCCGCAACGCCGCCAAAAACACCCTGGCGCGCCTTGGCGCCAAGAAGCTTGGCACCATGCAGGTGCCAGTATTGTTCCAGGCCGATGTAGCAACCGGCCTGTGGGGGCATTTGGTGTCTGCCATCAGCGGCGGCAGCTTGTACCGGCGCTCAAGCTTCTTGCTAGATAGCCTTGGCAACCAAGTCCTGCCTGATTTTGTTGAAATTTTGGAAGATCCCCACGTCAAAGGGGCGCTCGCTTCCACCCCCTTTGACAGCGAAGGGGTGCGCACCGTCAAGCGCAACATCATCGAAAGTGGGGTCTTGCAGACCTACCTGCTGACCAGCTACTCGGGCCGGCGTCTGGGCATGCAGACCACCGGCCACGCCGGCGGTATTCACAACTGGTATGTGAAAGGCAACGGCGACGATTTTGACGCCATGGTCAAACGCTTGGGCCGCGGCCTTATCGTCACCGAGCTTATGGGCCAGGGCATCAACATGGTGACCGGCGATTATTCCCGTGGCGCCGGTGGCTTTTGGGTGGAGAACGGCGAAATTCAGTATCCCGTCTCCGAAATCACCATCGCCGGCAACCTCAAGGACATGTTCATGGGGATGCAGGCCATCGGTTCGGACACCGAGCGCCGGGGCGGCATTTACACCGGCTCGGTGCTGATTGACCGGATGACGGTGGCAGGCGATTAAAAAAGCCCGGCGATTGCCGGGCTTTTTTATGTCATCAGCAGGGTCGCCGAGCCCAGAAAGGCAAAGAGCCCCACCACATCGGTGACGGTGGTCAGCACCACGCCACCGGCAAGGGCCGGGTCGATACTGAATTTCTTCATCACCAGCGGCACCGTAACCCCGGCTGCGGCGGCGGCAATGAGGTTGATGCCCATGGCAAAGGCGATGATCCCCGACAGCTCCCAATCCTGCTTCCACAGCCCGACAATAAGGGCGATAAGGCCTGCCCAAATAAGGCCGTTCAAAAGCCCGATGGCCATTTCCTTGGTAAACAGGAACCGCGAGTTCTGGGTGCCGATATGGCCAAGGGCCATGCCGCGAATAACCAGAGTCAGGGTTTGCGAACCAGCAATGCCACCCATGGACGGCACTATGGTCATCAGCACCGCCAGGGTGGCGAGCTTGGCCAGGGTGTCTTCAAAGAGGTTGGATACCGCCGCCGCTGCCAGGGCGGTGAGCAGGTTGATACCCAGCCAGATGGTGCGCTTTTGGGTGGATTTGAGCACCGGCGCGAAGGTGTCTTCTTCGTCATCGAGACCGGCCATGCTCATCATCGAGTGGCTGGCGTCTTCGCGGATGATGTCTACCACGTCATCGACGGTGATCCGGCCCAAAAGATGGCCTTCGTCGTCCACCACCGGCGCCGAGTACCAGTCGTAACGGGCAAAGAGCTGGGCCACCTCGGTCTCGGGCATGTTGTAATGCACCGGCTCCGGCTCGTGGTCCATCACTTCTTTGACCTTGTCGGTGGGGCTGGCGGTAACCAGCACCGACAGCGGCACTTCGCCCACCAGTTTGTCGGCCTTGTTCACCACATAAAGGCTGTCGGTGCCCTTGGGCAGCTCGCCTTTGCGGCGCAGGTAACGCATCACCACGTCGACTGTGACATCTGGGCGCAGGGTGATGGTGTCGGTGTTCATGATAGCGCCGGCGGTGTCGTCGGCGTAGGACAGCACCTGCTCTAAGCGGGAGCGGTCTTGGGCGTCCATGGCCTTAAGTACCTTGCGGTACACCTCGTCGGGCAGGCCGCGCAGCACGTAGGCCAGATCGTCGGTTTCCATGCCCTCGGTGGCGGCAGCCACCTTGTCGGCATCCATCAATTTGAGGATGCCGCGCTGCACGTCTTCAGACAGCTCGTCGAGGATGTCCCCTTCCTGATCCGGGTCTACCAGCTGCCACAGCGACAAACGGGCCTTGGAGGGGCTGGATTCCAAAAGGTGGGCGACGTCGGCCGGGTCCATGGCGTGAAGCAGTTCCCGGGCGCGCACGAACTTTCCCCTGGCCAGCAGGGTACTGATCTGTTCAAAGGCGGGCGGGGACTTATCTTCGGCCATAGGGTTCCATCTGCCAGGCGGGACTTGCTAAACAGTGTAACTCAGTTGAAGTGAATTATTTATGAGAATGAAGTGCTTAGCTGTTATTGCTCTTCATCGAAACCGGCGTCGATAAGGGCGCTGGCGGCATTGAGGGCGGCCTCGGCATCGGGGCCTTCACAGTGCAGGGTCACCGGTTGGCCCTGGTGGCCTTCCAGCAGCAGCAGGCCCAGCACTGAGTCGGCGTTGGCTTCGCGGCCCTTGGCTTCCAAGAGGATGCTGGCATCAAATTGCTGGCTGAGTTTGACCAGCTGGGTGGCAGCTCGGGCATGAAGCCCCAGCTTGTTTTTAAGGATAAGGGTGCGGCTTAAGCGGCTCATCAGCCTTTCATGTCCCGGTGCTTGCGCTGTACGTCCCGGCCCCGGCTTTCAAAGCGCTCCGCCAGCTGCTCGGCGATAAACACCGAGCGGTGCTGGCCGCCGGTGCAGCCCACCGCCACAGTGACATAAGCGCGGTTGTTGCGCTCCAGCTGCGGCAGCCAGCTTTCGAGGAGGTTGTCGAGCTGCATCACCACCCGCGCCACTTCCACTTCGCTGGCAAAGAAGTCCTTCACCGGTTGGTCTTTGCCGGTCAGGGGCTTGAGCTCGGGGATCCAATGGGGATTGGGTAAAAAGCGCACGTCAAAGACGTAGTCGGCATCCTTGGGCAGGCCGTGTTTGAAGCCGAAGGACTCGAACACCAGCATCAAGGGGCCTTCTTTTTTACCCAAAATGCGCTCGCGCACCAAGTCGGCCAACTGGTGGATGGAAATATCCGAGGTGTCGATGCGAAGGTCGGCAATGTCTGCCAGCGGCATCAGGCGGCGGCGTTCCAGCTCCAGGGCATCTTCCAGGCTGCGGTTTTGGTGGCGAGACAACGGATGCAGGCGGCGGGTCTCGGAGAAGCGGCGCAGCAGCACCTGCTGGTCGGCATCGAGATAGAGCACGGTGCGGTTGATGTTGTCCGGTAGCCAGTCCAGCTCCTGGGCCAGTGCCTCTTCGGCCTCGGGCAGGTTGCGGATATCAATGCTCACCGCCACCTTGCGCACATCTTCTTTCAATGTTTCCAGCAAGGCCGGCAGCAGGTTCAGCGGCAGGTTGTCGACGCAGTAATAGCCCAGGTCTTCAAGTACCTTGAGGGCAACGGACTTGCCTGCACCCGAGGTGCCGCTGACGATAACCAGGTTCATGCGGCCGCGCCGTCGGTGCCGGTAAGGATGTGGTAAACCTCGCTGTCGTCGCTGGCGGTGCGCAGCCGTTTGAGGGTGTCCTTGTCGGAGAGCCTCTTGGCGATGGCGGCCAGGGTAGACAGGTGGGCTTGGCACTGGTCGCTCGGCACCAACAGCGCAAACAGCAGGTCGACCGGCTGGTTGTCGATGGCGTCAAAGTCGATGGGCTGGCTGAGCCTGGCCACCACTGCTACCACGGTGTCGGTGTCCTGCATGCGGCCATGGGGCAGGGCAATACCATTGCCAATGCCGGTTGAGCCCAAGCGTTCCCGGGCCAACATGGCATCAAAGGCCGCATGGGCGTTGATCTGGGGGCACTGGCGAGCAGCGATTTCGCCAATCACTTCCAGTACCCTTTTTTTAGACAAGCCCGGAGCCAGGGTGACCACGGCGTCCGGGCGAAGCAGATTATTCAGATCCATTTAGTGTTGGTTGAGCTTTTCTTTGTGCTTAATGATCTGCCGATCGAGCTTGTCGATCAAGCCATCAATGGCGGCATACATGTTTTCATGCTCGCTGGAGGCGTGAACCTCGCCACCACTGACGTGTAATTTGGCTTCGGCTATCTGCCGAATTTTCTCCACATTCAGCACCACATGGACATTGCTGATGTGGTCAAAGTGCCTCTCCAGCTTGGCGAACTTGTCGGAGACATAGTTGCGCAGCGGTTCGGTGATCTCGATATGGTGGCCAGTGAGATTGATTTGCATAGTCTCATCCTTATATGCCAGCCCTATAACAGGCTTTTGCGTTGATTCGAGGGCGGTATGTTCAGCGCTTCGCGGTATTTGGCGATGGTGCGCCTGGCAACCTGTATGCCCTGCTCGGCCAACAGCTCCACCATTTTGCTGTCGCTCAATGGCTTCACGGTGCTTTCCTCTGCAACCAGCTTCTTGATAAAAGCGCGGATCGCGGTGGAAGAACATTCCCCGCCATCGTCTGTGGCGACGTGGCTGGAGAAGAAATACTTGAGCTCGAAAATCCCTCTTGGCGTGTGCAAGTACTTCTGGGTGGTGACCCGGGATATGGTGGACTCGTGCATATCCACGGCTTCGGCGATGTCGTTGAGTACCATGGGTTTCATGTACTCCTCGCCATATTCAAAGAACCCTTGTTGAAACTGTACTATGCAGCGGGCCACTTTCAACAGGGTCTCGTTCCGTGACTCCAGGCTCTTCAGGAACCATTTGGCTTCCTGGAGGTGGGAGCGAATAAACTGGCTGTCCGACGGGTTGCGGGCATGGCGGCTCATGGCCGCGTACTGCTGGTTTATCTTCACCCTCGGCATGGCGTCGGGATTGAGTTCTACCACCCAACGGCCGCTTTTTTTGTTCACCGACAGATCCGGGATCACATACTGGGGCTCTTCACTTGAGACCACCGAGCCTGGCCTTGGGTTCAATCCCTGGATAAGGCGCAGCGCTTCGCGCAGTTCGTCTTCCTTGAGCTTGGTGACCCGCATCAGGGTGCGGTAATCGCGGTTGCCGAGCAAGTCGATATGTTCGGTGATAAGAATACGCGCCTCGGTCAGCCAGGGGGTCTGAGCGGCAAATTGGGCCAGTTGGATAAGCAGGCATTCTTTGAGATCGCGGGCGGCAACACCGATAGGGTCGAAATGCTGGATGCGTTTTAGCACCGCTTGCACTTCGTCCAACTCCAAATCCTCGATGGCAAGGCTCTCAAGGATCTCCTCGCAGCTTTGGCGCAGGTAACCGTCAGGGTCGATGGCATCGATGATGGCAACGGCAATGGCCTGGTCGGTATCGCTAAAAGGGGTGAGACGCATCTGCCACAGCAGGTGCTGCTGGATATCGTCGACGGTTTCACCCTGGTAGAGGCTGTCGTCATCGACGCTGACCGCGCCGCTGCTGGCGCCGGTGCTGGCGGAATACACCTCGTCCCAACTGGCGTCCATAGGCAGCTCTTCGTCGAGCTTGCGCTCTTCCATGACATCAGAGGTATCAGGCTCGCCCTGGGGCTCGTCAAAATCGTCTTGGCTGGCGGCCTCGTGCTCTTCGGCCGGTTCGTCGGCCGATTGGCCGGGGGCCTCGTCGAAATCGTCATCGAGGCCTTCTTCGAGCAAAGGGTTGGCATCCAGAGCGGCCTGAATTTCCTGCTGGAGTTCCAAAGACGACAATTGCAGCAGGCGGATGGCCTGTTGCAACTGCGGCGTCATGGTCAGTTGCTGTCCTATGCGTAATTGCAGGCTCGGCTTCAACACGGGTGCGATATTCCTCCGGGTGACGTACCTGGCGCCACCTCTGTAGTCACTATAGTTGGAACTGTTCGCCCAGATAGACGTCCCGGACCTGCTTGTTGGCCAGGACCTCCTTGGGTGAGCCACTGGCGATCAGCTCTCCATGGCTGACGATATAGGCATGTTCACAAACCGACAAGGTTTCCCGCACGTTGTGGTCGGTGATAAGCACTCCAAGACCGCGGTCGCGTAGGTGTTCGATGATCTTTTTGATGTCGATAACGGAAATGGGGTCCACCCCGGCAAAGGGCTCGTCCAGTAGGATAAAGGCCGGGTCGGCCGCCAGGGCGCGGGCGATTTCCACCCGGCGCCGCTCGCCACCGGAGAGGCTGGCACCCAGGCTGTCGCGCAGGTGGCTGATGTGGAACTCGTCCAGCAGTGCTTCCAGGGCGTCTTCGCGGCCAATCTTGTTGAGATCTTGGCGCCGCTCCAGCACCGCCATGATGTTGTCGTGCACGCTGAGCTTTCTGAAGATACTGGCTTCCTGGGGCAGGTAGCCGATACCGGCGCGAGCCCTAACGTGCATGGGCTCGAGGGAGAGGTCGCGCTGGTCTATGGTGATGCGGCCCTTATCGGCCAGTACCAAGCCCACCACCATGTAGAAGGTGGTGGTCTTGCCGGCGCCGTTGGGGCCCAACAGGCCAACGATTTGGCCGGTGTTGACGGTCAGGCTGACGTCCTTGACCACCTGGCGGCGTTTATAACTCTTGGCCAGGTGCTCGGCCTTCAGTACCGCCATTAATGACCCTCCTGGGCATTATTGTGCTCGCTGGGGTCTTCTTGCTGCTCAGGCTCGGTGGGGATTGCCGGGATAGCATCGGGCTCGTTGTTCGTCGCAGCGTTTTTACTGGGCTCGAAAATGGTGGTGACTCGGCCTTGCTCATCGTCGGCGGTGGCCATCAGGCGTTGGTTGGCCAGGTCGTACTTGATGGTGTCGCCCTTGGCCAGGCTGCCGTTCTGCTCGATTTGCGCAGCGCCGGTCATCACCACTAGCCGCTTGTTGTCGTAGTAGCGGATCTCTTTAGCCTGAGCCTTGACCCAAGTGCCATCGTTGAGCTTCTGGCGGAAAGTGACCGGGTTGCCGGTGGCGGTAAAGATACGCTCAGGCCCGGAGGCATTTACCTCTAAGCGATCGGCTGTGATGGTCAGGGAGCCTTGGGTGATCTTTACATCGTGCTCATAGACGATGATTTTCTTCAGGCCGTCGGCATAGTTCTTACTGGAACTAATGGCGATTTTCTCACCGAAATCGCCGTCCGAGGCCATGGCCTGCAACGGCAGAAGCAGGGCGAGCAGGACGCTACTGATGATCTTTGAGCTGTTCATATTCGGTACTAACCTGACTTTTGAGGCGGACTTGCTGCCCGTCCAGCATGGCATCCAGACCCACACCTTTGGTTGTGTATCCCGGTCCGACAATGACCACCGGGGCATCGGTATTCATGGTTTTGGAATCAAGATCCAGTTCCAGATTATCCGTATCTACCCGCGTTATCGGCGCATCTTTGATAATGCTCTGGATAATAACATTGTTTTGCAGGTCAACCAGCCGCTGAGCGGTCACTTTTGCCTTATCGGCGGTGATCCGCCAGGGACTGCGCTTGTCCTGGTCGTAAAGTTCGAACTTCGGCTCGGTCAGCCAGGTCTCCTGGCGAAGGCCGTAGTGGGCCATGGATTGAGCGTTGACCTGCATGCTGAGCTGGCCCTTCTCATTAAACTGGCGCACCTGCAGATCTTCGGCGATGCCGTCGGGCTGGTCGGCTCTAAGTGCTTGATTATCTGTGGTCTGTTCCACTTTGCCGTCGGGCCAGAACACCAGCGCCAGGGTGGCGGCAAACAGCAGCAGGATAAACACAAAGGCGCGGCTCACAGGCTGGCCCCCTTGGGCGTCAAGCTGTGGCCTTGGCTTTGCAGCAGCAGGTCGCAAAGCTCGCGGACCGCGCCTTCGCCACCCTTGATGCGGGTGACATAATTTGCCGCTTCGGCCACCAAGGGGTGGGCATCGGCCACGGCAACGCCCAGGCCGCAGGCTTCGATAAGGGCCAAATCGGGAATGTCGTCACCGATATAGGCGACTTCGGCAGGGGTTAAAGCCAGCTGTTGCAGCAGCTCATTAAAGGCGATGCGTTTATCCTCCTGCCCTTGGTAGATGTGCGGTACGCCAAGGGCCTTGAACCTGTTCTCGACGATGCGGCTATTGCGGCCGGTAATAACCGCCACTTCGATACCGGCGCTACGTAGGGCCTTGATCCCGAAGCCGTCACGGGTATGAAAGGTTTTCAGCTCCTCTCCATTGTTGCCCATGTAGATGCGGCCGTCGGAAAAAACACCGTCAATATCGCAGACCAGCAGTTTGACGGCCGCAAATCTGGCCCAGATTTCGGGGGCAACAGGCCCGTAAAGCGTATTGTGCATCGGTCAGAGTACCCCTGCGCGCATGAGATCTTGAGTATTGAGTGCGCCTACCGGCTTGTGGTTCCCGTCCACCACAAAGAGGCCGTTGATTTTACGCTCTTCCATCAGGTGCAGCGCCTCGGCGGCCAGCATCTGCGGGTTGACGGTAATGCCGCCGCGGGTCATCACCTCGCTGATAACGGCGGTGCGCACGTCCTTGCCGGCATCCAGCACCCGGCGCAGGTCGCCGTCGGTAAAGAGCCCGGCCAACTTGCCATCTTTGTCCACCACGGCAGTCATGCCCAGGCCCTTTTGGGTCATCTCCAGCAAGGCGTCCTTGAGCAGATAGTCTTCGGTAACCATCGGCACCTCGTCGCCGCTGTGCATCACATCTTCTATGCGCAGCAGCAGGCGTTTCCCCAGGCTACCGCCAGGGTGGGACAGGGCGAAATCATCGGCGGTAAAGCCACGAGCGTTAAGCAGCGCCACCGCGACTGCGTCGCCCATGGCCAGAGCGGCGGTAGTTGAGGCGGTAGGAGCCAGGTTCAGGGGGCAGGCTTCCTTTGCTACCGCCACGTTCAGGTGCACATCCGCCAGGCGCGCCAGGGTGGAGCCGGGTTTGCCGGTCATGGCAATCAGCGGCACACCCATACGTTTAAGTACCGGCAGCAAGGTGGTGACCTCTTGGGTTTCCCCGGAATTGGATAGCGCCACCACCACGTCTTGCTCGGTGATCATGCCCAGATCGCCATGGGAGGCTTCACCTGGGTGAACAAAAAAGGCCGGGGTGCCGGTGGATGCCAGGGTGGCGGCCATTTTTTTGCCGATGTGACCGGATTTCCCCATTCCTGTCACTATTACCTTGCCTTTGCAGTCGAATAATTGCTGGCAGGCCCGATCAAAGTCGTCGCCCAAGTGCTGGTAGAGCCCTTCGATCGCCTCTTTTTCGATTTCGAGAACATGGCGGCCAAAGCGGGAAAAATCGGGTTTCACAGGGGCACTCCTTGATGCTGGGTGGCGCGATTATAAAAAAGGCGGCCGCCGATAGCGATAAAAGCAACCCACCAAGACGGATTGTGACAAACAAATGGCATCATGATTAAGGGCACAACAAAAAAATGAACGTGCATTCAGTGCTGTGGAAATGGCCTCCAGCCCTTATTCCACGGGAGGTTCACTGGCAATTCAGTTGTTGCTCATTATTCTTTTAGAACGTTTTGTTGCATTTATTGGCATTGCTTTGCCGTCCTCACCCCTTGTTAAAATGCCCACGCTACGGATTTCAGGACATCATTGATGAGCGTCAACCGCCCCCTTGTGGACATCAAAAACATGACCTTTCGTCGTGGTGACAGGGTCATCTACGACGATATCAGCCTGACCATTCCGGTAGGCAAGGTCACGGCCATCATGGGGCCCAGCGGTATCGGTAAAACCACTTTGCTGCGCCTGATTGGTGGGCAACTGCGCCCTGACCAGGGGCAAATCCTCTTTGATAGCCAGAACGTGCATAGCCTGTCACGTAACCAGCTGTTTCATCTGCGTAAACGCATGAGCATGCTGTTTCAGAGCGGCGCCCTTTTTACCGACATGACGGTGTTCGACAACGTTGCGTTTCCGCTGCGCGAGCACACCGAGCTGCCCGAATCGCTGATCCGCAAAGTGGTGCTGATGAAGCTCGAAGCGGTGGGGCTGCGCGGTGCTCACAGCTTGATGCCAGGGGAGCTTTCCGGCGGTATGGCGCGCCGCGCCGCGCTGGCCCGGGCCATCGCTCTGGACCCGGACATGATCATGTACGACGAGCCCTTTGCTGGCCAAGACCCTATCTCCATGGGGGTTATCGTCAACCTTATCCGCCGCCTCAATGACGCCCTGGGGCTGACCTCGGTGGTGGTGTCCCACGATGTGGACGAGGTGTTGTCCATCGCCGATTACGTCTACGTGGTGGCAGACCGCAAGGTGATTGGCCAGGGCACCCCCGAGCAGCTTCGCCAAAGCGATTCGCCCCAGCTCAAACAATTTCTGCGCGGCGAGCCAGACGGCCCGGTGCGTTTTCATTATCCGGCGCCTGACTATCAGCAGGATTTGAAAGGAGAGGCTGTCGATGTTTGATGCCATTGCCAACCTGGGCCGTATCGGGCTGGCGTTTACCTCCGGCATGGGCCGCGCCCTGCTGATGATCCTCTCGGCCGTGGCCTGCTGGCCACGGCTGAAAAGCCTTGGCCTGTTGGTCAAACAGCTTTACGTGGTGGGGGTGCAATCCCTGCTCATTATCATTGTTTCCGGTCTTTTTATCGGTATGGTGCTTGGCCTGCAGGGCTACACCATCCTGGTGGATTACGGCGCCGAAGCCTCCCTTGGGCCCATGGTGGCGCTGAGTATTTTGCGGGAGCTGGGCCCGGTGGTAACCGCGCTGCTATTTGCCGGCCGAGCCGGTTCGGCGCTGACTGCCGAAATTGGCCTGATGAAGGCAACCGAACAGCTCTCCAGCCTGGAAATGATGGCCGTTGACCCGCTTAAACGGGTGATAGCGCCGCGGTTCTGGGCCGGGGTTATCGCCATGCCGCTACTTTCGGCGATCTTCTGCACCGTCGGTATCTGGGGCGGCAAGATTGTCGGGGTCAACTGGCTGGGGCTAGACGCCGGCACCTATTGGTCGGTGATGCAGTCGGCGGTGGATATCTCTGACGACATCCTCAACGGCTTTATCAAGAGTCTGGTGTTTGCCCTGGTGGTGACTTGGATCGCCGTGTTCAACGGTTATGACGCGACCCCCAACTCGGAAGGGATCAGCAAGGCCACCACCCAAACCGTGGTGCACTCATCGCTGGCGGTGCTGGGGCTGGACTTTATTTTGACGGCATTGATGTTTGGAAACTAATTATGCAGAACAATCGCAAAATTGAATTGTTGGTTGGCTTTTTTATCCTGCTGGGCATCGCTGCCGTGCTGGTGCTGGCCCTGAAAGTCGCCAATGGCGGCGTGGCCGGTAACGGCAAGACTTACACTCTGTATGCCAAGTTTGATAACGTCGGCGGCCTCAAGCCGCGCTCGCCGGTCAAGGTCGGTGGCGTTGTGGTGGGGCGGGTCGAGGGTATCAAGCTGGATGCTTCCGACTTCACTCCGGTAGTGACCATGGCCATCGACAGCGAATATACCGACAAATTTCCCGAAACCAGTTCTGCTGCCATTCTCACCTCCGGTTTATTGGGGGAGCAATACATTGGCTTGCATCCTGGGTTTAAGGACGACAGCGTCGAGATGATGAAGAACGGCGATTATATCGAAGACACCAAGTCTGCCCTGGTGCTTGAAGAACTGATTGGCCAGTTCCTGTTTGGCAAGTCCCATGAAGATTAAGGAGACCTCCATGTTTAAACGTTTCATTGCCGCAGCCGTGGTAATACTGGGCCTTACCAACGTTGCCCAGGCACAGGAGGTGGACCGCACGGACCCCTACAACATGGTCGAGCAGGCTGCGACCATCGCCTTTAACCATTTCAAGGCCCAACAGGCGCAGATCCAAAAGAACCCGAACATGCTCAAGGATATTGTTCGCGAAGATCTGCTGCCCTACGTGGATTACCGCTATGCCTCTTACAAGGTGATTGGCCGTAACCTGCCCAAGACCTCTTCGGATCAACGTGACCGTTTCGTGTCGGCGTTCAAAAACTATCTGGTGACGACTTACGCCCAGGCCTTTACCCAGTACGACAACCAGCAGGTAGAGTTTTTGCGTGACGGTGGCGACAGCCACAGCTCTAAAATCGCCTCGGTGAAAGCCCGCATCTATGCACCGGGCCGCCCCGATATCAACATCACCTTCAAAGTGCGTTTTAACAACAAAACCGGCGAATGGGGTGTTTATGACATGGTGGCGGAAGGCATCAGCCTGTTGGCCTCCAAACAAGCCGAGCTGGAAGGGCTTATCCGCCAAAAGGGCATCGATTACGTGACCGATGAACTCAAGGAAAAGTCCAGCCTCGACATTACGACCAAGAAAGAGAACAAGGCAGCATGAGCCTGGATATCCAATGGCAACAGCCGGTACTGACCCTGGCCGGCACCTTGGATCGCAACACGGTGCCGGCGCTTTGGAAGCGCCGGGGCAGCTGGGACGGCCTTAAGACCATTAGCGTTGAAGCGCTGGATAAAGTTGATACCGCCGGGCTGGCCATTTTGCTGGCCCTAACTGAACGTTATCCTGCTGCCCAGGTCCGTGGGGCTTCTGAAAGGCTCAAAAAGCTGGCAGAATTGGGCGATCTGGACGCCATACTGCCTATTGAGCAAGCATGACCAATCAAGAGATCGAACAATTACTCCGTGACAGCCTGTCCCTTGACGAAGTGATCGTCAAAAGCGAAGGCAGTCATTTCAACATCATCGCCGTAGGCAGTTGCTTTGAAGGCTTGCGGCCGGTGAAGCGCCAACAGCTGGTTTACGGGCCCCTGACCGAGGCTATCGCCAGCAACGTGGTTCACGCTGTTTCCATTAAAACCTACACACCAGCCGACTGGGCACGCGACAAAAAGCTGCTCATGCTGGGCCAGTAAGAAGCTACCCATGGATAAACTGCTTATTACCGGCGGCCAGGCGCTGTCCGGTAACGTTGCCATCAGTGGCGCCAAGAACGCGGCTTTGCCGATTCTGTTCTCTACCCTGCTGGCCGACGATATCGTCACCCTGACCAATATTCCTCATCTCAACGACGTCACCACCACCATCGCTCTGCTGGGGCGCCTGGGGGCCGATATCACCTTGGGTGACAACATGACCGTTGAGGTGGATCCGCGCTCGGTAAACGAGCATGTGGCGCCTTATGAGCTGGTGCGCACCATGCGCGCCTCCATCCTGGCCCTGGGGCCATTGGTGGCCAAGCATGGCAAGGGGCAGGTGTCGCTGCCCGGCGGCTGCGCCATCGGCGCGCGCCCAGTCAACTTGCACATCCACGGCCTGGAGCTGATGGGCGCCGACATCGTCGTGGAGCACGGTTACATCAAGGCCGACGTGCCCGGTGGCCGCCTCAAGGGCGCTCATATCCTGATGGATACGGTGTCGGTGACCGGCACCGAAAACCTGCTGATGGCCGCTACCCTGGCAGATGGGCGGACCGTGATTGAGAACGCGGCCCGCGAACCGGAAGTGGTGGACTTGGCCAACTGCCTTATCGCCATGGGCGCCAAGATCCAGGGCGTGGGTACTTCCAAACTGGTGATTGACGGCGTCGAGCGCCTGAGCGGCGTTAATTACCGGGTCCAGCCGGACCGTATCGAAACCGGTACCTTCTTGGTGGCTGCCGCCGTGACCCGTGGCAGCGTCACCTGTACCCATACCGACCCTTCGCTTCTGGAAGCGGTGTTGGTCAAATTGGAGGAAGCCGGCGCCGTTGTTGAAACCGGTGAGGACTGGATCAAGCTCGACATGCAGGGCCGCCGCCCCAAGGCTGTGGATGTAACCACCGCGCCTTACCCGGCGTTCCCCACCGATATGCAGGCCCAGTTTACGGTGCTTAACGCCGTGGCTCAGGGCGCCGCGCGGATTAAAGAAACCATCTTTGAAAACCGCTTTATGCATGTGCCGGAACTGAGCCGCATGGGCGCCGATATCAGCCTGGACGGCAATAACGCCCTGGTGCGGGGCGTAGAGACCCTGTCTGGCGCCGAGGTCATGGCAACGGATCTGCGCGCTTCTGCCAGCTTGGTGATCGCCGGCCTGGTGGCCGGGGGCGAAACCTTGGTGGACCGCATTTACCACATTGACCGTGGCTACGAATGTATCGAAGACAAGTTCTCGATGCTGGGCGCCAATATCCGCCGCGTCAAATAACAAAAGGCACCGCGAGGTGCCTTTTTTGTGCCTAAAACCACCTCACGCGAGGTGGTTTTTTATTGCCTTAGTAGGATGGCTCGGGAGGGCGCTCGCCAACGGTAACCTTGAGCTTAAGCTGCTTTTGTTGGCGCATCACGGTCACTTCAATCTCGGTGCCGGGTTTGGTTTCTGCCACCACGTCTTTGGCTTCCAGGCCGTTGCGAACCGGTTTGCCGTTGATGCCGACAATCAGGTCGCCGGCACGAATGCCGCCTTTATCGGCTGGCGAATCTTTATCGACGGCAGTGATCAGTGGCGGCTGGGACATGATGGGCACTCTCGGTTGCTGATAAACAACGCCAAAATAGCCGCGGATCACCCGGCCGCTTTCCACCAGCTCCTTCATTATCTTAGCCGCCAAGGTATAGGGAATGGCAAAGCTGATACCGGGGACGTCCATACGTTGAGAGAGGTGGAACAGGGCGGTGTTGATGCCCACCAACACGCCGTTGCTGTTGACCAAGGCGCCGCCAGAGTTACCGGCATTGATGGCGGCATCGGTTTGCAAAAAGTCCTGGTAGCCGGTGGAGCTCATGCCGGAGCGGCCGGTGGCGGAGATAATACCCTGGGTGATGGTCTGGCCGATGTTGTAGGGGTTGCCGATAGCCAGCACCACGTCGCCCACCTGGGCCTGGTTGTGGGTGTCTTGGGGAATGACCGGCAGGTTGTCCAAATCGACCTGCAATACGGCAAGGTCGGTCAACGGATCTGTGCCCACCAACTCGGCATAGGAGATGCGCCCGTCCTGCAGGGCCACCACGATTTGGTCTGCGTTATCAATAACGTGCACGTTGGTGAGGATGTAGCCCTTGGGGCTCATGATCACCCCCGAGCCCAAGCCTTTGACGGTGCCGCGTTGCTCATCGAGGTTGGTGCCAACGTTACTGACCGAATAGATATTAACCACCGCTGGCGCGGCGCGGCGCACGGCTGTGGAGAAGGACAGTATCGGAGGGAAGTTGTCTTCCTTGCGGAACAGGCTCTGGTTTTCTTCTGTGCCTTTTCGCAGCTGCGGGAAAAAGGTCAGTACCACTGAGGCCAACACCAGGCCCAGGACGATGGCTCTAGCCAAATCTTTGAAAAGGCGTGCCATTGCCGCTGCCTTGAAGGTGGTTAATAAAGGGTTGAGCATAACAGGTTTTCAAAGACAGCAAAAAGGGGCCCTCGGGCCCCTTTACACTGCTATACGCGGTTATCAGCGGATCACCAAGAACAGTGTGGAATGGCCGCGGACGATATTGATCGCCAGCACGCCATCTTTGTTGTCCTCAACAATCTTTTTAAGGTCCTTAACGGTTTTCACCTGCTGGCGGTTCACGCCAACGATGATGTCGCCTTCTTGCAGACCGGTATAGGCTGCCGGCGAGCGGTCTGCCACCTTGCTGACTTTGACGCCGTCGCTGCTGTTTTCAAAATCAGCGCCTTCCAGACGTGGCATCAGCGCTTCACCAGTGGTTTCCTTGGCTTCGCTTTGACCCTGCAGAGTTACGGTAACGGTTTTCTCTTTACCGTCGCGAATAATGCCCAGGGTGATCTTGGTGCCTTGGCCCAGGGTTCCGACCTTGGCGCGCAGTTCACCGAAGCTTTTAACCGGTTTGCCGTTGAGGCTGGTGACGATGTCACCGGCTTTGATACCAGCTTTATCGGCTGCGGATTTCTCCAGCACCTGAGACACAAAGGCACCCTGGCCGGAGTGGTAACCCATGGCCTGTGCCAGCTCGCTAGTCAGCTCGCCACCCATGATACCCAGGTAGCCGCGGCGAACTTCACCGTGGTCAATGATCTGGTTGACCAGGTTTTTCATCATGTTCACCGGAATGGCAAAGCCGATGCCGATGTTGCCGCCGTTGGGGCCAATGATGGCGGTGTTGATACCGATCAGCTGGCCTTTGAGGTTAACCAGGGCGCCACCGGAGTTACCGCGGTTGATGGCGGCGTCGGTCTGGATGAAGTTTTCCAGCTTCTCCACTTGTAGGTCGCTGCGACCAAGGGCCGAGACAATACCGGAGGTCACGGTTTGACCCAGACCCAGGGGGTTCCCGATGGCAACGGCGAAGTCGCCCACCCGCAGGTTGTCAGAGTCGGCCAGTTGGATTTGGGTCAGGTTCTTGGCATCGATTTGCAGCAGCGCGATGTCTACATCTTTGTCGACACCAATCTTCTTGGCCTTGAAGGTACGCCCGTCGGTCAGGGTAACTTCAATCTTGTCTGCCTCATCGACGACGTGGTTGTTGGTAACCACATAGCCTTTTTTGGCATCGATGATGACCCCTGAGCCCAGCCCTTCAAAGGGCTGCTCGCGGGTCTGTTCCTGCGGTGCATTGGGCCCGAAGAAAAAGCGGAAGGCATCGGGAATACGCTGCCGGGAAATATGGGTACCGGCAACGTTGATGCTGACCACGGCAGGGGTCACCTTTTCCAGCATGGGAGCCAGGCTGGGCATTTCCTCTCCAGCGACGCTGCTGGGCAGCGCGGCGCTGGCAGGAAGACTGACAAGGCTTGCTGAACCCAGCAGTGCAGCAGATACAAGGATTGAGAGTGACTTCATTGGTGCTGAATCTCCTAAAAATACAAAGGCTGTTTCAGTCTTGGCTCAATCACTGACCCGGGGAAATGTTAAAAAGTTCCAGAATTATTTTTTGATGAGGCCATGGCGCTCATGGGAGTAGTCCCGTGGCGGCTCGGCAAAAAGCTCAGTTTGAGCGGTATCGGCGTCTTCTTCGTCGGTGTATTTGAGGGAGATCACGTCGGCATCCAGGCTCAGCAGATTGCTGGCGCCACTGCTGACATGGCGGGCCAGGCGATCGTAGTCCTTGGCCAGCTGTTTCATCATCTCGGCACTTTCCTCGAAGTAATCCTTCACTTCTTCCTTGTACTGCTCCAGTTCGAGCTGGGCTTGCTCCAGTTGCTGGCGCAGTTTGTCTTCGCCTACCGGGGTAGTGCCGCGCAGCCTGCCAATAATCAAGCCAATCACGATGCCTACAACCAAACCAATTGCGATACTAATGATCATGGACGCTGCCACTCCTGTCCTTATGTTGTTGGCGATCAATATACCTGCTCGCTGGGGTCCGTGGTACCATGCCCGCCTTCAATTTACCCTGATGAGACCCTGATCCGATGACTCCCTGGCAGCGCTATCAGGCGGATTTGGCCCGCCCTGAATTCATGCATGACAAGGCGCAGGAAAATGCCGTGCGGCACCTGCAGCGCCTGTATGACGATTTCTGCGCCCGGGACAAAGATCAGGCCAAAGGGTTGAAAAAGTTTTTCCAGAAATTGAGCAGTGCTAGCGCCAAGGCGGCGGTGAAAGGCCTGTATTTCTGGGGTGGGGTGGGCCGCGGTAAAACCTACTTGGTGGATACCTTTTTTGAATGCCTGCCCACTGAACGCAAGATGCGGGCGCACTTTCACCGCTTTATGCACCGGGTTCATCAGGAGCTAAAACTCTTTAAGGGCGTCAGCGACCCGTTAGAAAAGGTGGCCGATAAGATCGCCGGCGAAACCGACATCATCTGTTTTGACGAGTTTTTTGTCTCCGATATCACCGACGCCATGTTGCTGGGCACCTTGTTTGATGCCCTGTTTAAGCGCGGGATCGTGCTGGTGGCCACCTCCAATATCGTGCCCGATGAGCTGTACCGTAACGGCCTGCAGCGGGCGCGCTTTTTGCCCGCCATTGCCCACATCAAGGAAAACTGCGAAGTGGTCAACGTCGACTCTGGTATCGACTACCGCCTTCGCACCCTGGAGCAAGCCAGGCTGTTCCATTACCCAGCTGACGATGCCGGCCGAAGCCAACTTCGTGAGTATTTCAAGCAACTGGCCACCGAGCCCCATGAACAAACCCGCGAGCTCACCATTGAAGGACGGGCCATCTGCGTGCTAGCTGAGGCTGAAGGGGTGTTGCTGATTGATTTCAAAGCTCTGTGTGATGGTCCCCGCAGCCAGGCCGATTACATGGAACTGGCACGTCTTTTTCACTCGGTGCTGGTGAGCGACGTGTTTCAGATGAGTGCCAACCAGGAAGACGTGGCGCGGCGCTTTATCGCCATGGTGGACGAGTTCTACGAGCGCGGCGTCAAGCTCATCATCCTGGCGGAAGTAGACATGTTCAGCCTCTACGCCGGTGAACGGCTGACCTTTGAATTCCAGCGTTGCCTGTCTCGCCTGCAGGAAATGCAATCTAAGGAATACCTCGCCCGGCCACATAAACCGTAAAAATGGGCGAAAATTGGGCGTGACCTTGTGGGGCGACATGCGTATAATCCGCGCAGCCCCACGTTACAACCTGCCCAACAGGGGCAGCGCATATGTCACCAGCCAGTATTCGAAGGGATACCATGGCCGGTTTTTGCACATTGTGCGGGCAACAAAGCCCGCACGGGTATGTAACAATTCGATTTTGGGTTGATTTGATGAAAACTTTCGTAGCTAAGCCAGAAACCGTAAAACGTGACTGGTACGTGGTTGACGCCGAAGGCAAAACCTTGGGCCGCATCGCCACTGAAATCGCCACGCGTCTGCGCGGCAAGCACAAGCCTGAATACACTCCTCACGTTGACACCGGTGATTACATCGTTGTTATCAACGCTGAGAAAGTGGTTGTGACTGGTGCCAAATCTAAGGACAAGATGTATCACGCTCACTCCGGTTTTCCGGGTGGTCTGAAGTCCATCAGCTTCGAAAAGCTGCAAGCCAAGAAGCCGGAAATGATCATTGAAGCTGCTGTTAAAGGCATGCTTCCGCGTGGTCCCCTTGGTCGCGCCATGTTCCGTAAGCTGAAGGTTTATGCCGGTGCTGAACACAAGCACACTGCACAACAGCCTCAGGTCCTCGACATCTAATACGGAATTGAAGAAATGGCAGACAATCAATACTACGGCACTGGCCGTCGCAAAAGCTCCACTGCTCGTGTCTTCATCAAGCAAGGCACTGGCACCATCACCATCAACAAGCGCACTCTGGAAGAGTACTTCGGCCGCGAAACTGCCCGCATGGTAGTTCGTCAGCCGCTGGAGCTGGTTGAGATGTCCGAGAAGCTGGACCTGTACATCACCGTTTCTGGCGGTGGTATCTCCGGTCAAGCTGGCGCCATCCGCCACGGTATCACCCGCGCTCTGATGGAGTACGATGAGTCCCTGCGTCCGAACCTGCGTAAAGCCGGCTTCGTGACCCGTGACGCTCGTCAGGTTGAACGTAAGAAAGTCGGTCTGCGTAAAGCACGCCGTCGTCCTCAGTTCTCCAAGCGTTAATCTGGCCTCATCGGCAAGATGCAAAAGCCCGGCTTATGCCGGGCTTTTTTATGCCCAGCCGCCAGTAGCTTGCGACCCTTGTCCTTGTTTTTTCTAGGGGTTCTTTTTATGCTTTGGGGCACCTTGAACGTTTTTCCAGGTCGCCCGAGCCAAGAAATGCTGTAGCTTCTGCCAGGGGATCTGTGAGCCAAGATAAGCCGCAGCCATGACAACAAATGCGGCCGGTTCCAGAACGGGGAGAAGAATGGATGAGCAATGCGCCTGTTGATACAGGGCGTCGGCGGTTCCTGACATGGACCACGGCTGTGGTGGGTGCTGTCGGGGCCGGGTTTACCGCCGTCCCTTTCGTGGCATCGTGGAATCCCAGTGCCAAAGCCCGCATCGCCGGGGCGCCGGTCACGGTGGATATCGGCAAGCTCGAGACCGGGCAGCTGCTGTTGGTGAAGTGGCGCGGCAAGCCGGTCTGGGTGGTCAAGCGCAGCGACGTGGTGCTGGCGCAGTTGCCAAGCCTTAACGACGAGCTGCAAGACCCTGACTCTATTGAGCCTCAGCAACCCGGTTACGCCAAGAACATCAACCGCTCCATCAAGCCGCAAGTGCTGGTCACGGTGGGGATCTGCACCCATCTTGGTTGCTCGCCAACCTACCTCAAAGGCAATTTTGCTGAACATGCGCCCGGCGTCGATTACGGCTTCTTCTGCCCCTGCCACGGCTCCAAATACGACATGGCAGGGCGGGTCTTTAAAAACGTCCCGGCGCCGCTGAACCTGGTGGTGCCCCCTCATTATTATGTGGACGACAGCACCATCCTGGTGGGGCTCAACCAAGGGGAGGCCGAGGCATGAACCGACTACTGGCCTGGTTTGATGAACGCATCCCCCTGAGTAAGACCTGGGACAAACACGTCGGCAGGTATCCCGCACCGAAAAACTTCAACATCTGGTACTTCTTCGGCTCTTTGGCCCTGCTGGTACTGGTCAATCAGTTGCTGACCGGCATCTGGCTGACCATGCATTACAACCCCAGCGCCGAAGGCGCCTTTGCCTCTCTGGAATACATTCGCCGCGATGTAGATTACGGCTGGCTGCTGCAATACATGCACTCCACCGGTGCCTCGGCCTTTTTTATCGTCATTTACCTGCATATGTTCCGGGGGCTCTTGTACGGCTCTTACCAAAAGCCGCGGGAGCTGGTCTGGCTGTTTGGCATGCTCATTTTCCTGGTGCTGATGGCCGAAGCTTTTATGGGCTACCTACTGCCCTGGGGGCAGATGTCCTACTGGGGTGCCCAGGTGATCATCTCGCTGTTCGGGGCCATCCCCTTTGTCGGAGACGACATCACCCTGTGGCTGCGTGGCGACTACGTGGTGAGCGGCGCCACCTTGAACCGCTTTTTTGCGCTGCATGTCATCGCTCTGCCGCTGGTGCTGGTGGTGCTGGTGTTCCTGCACATCGTTGCCCTCCATGAAGTGGGTTCCAACAACCCTGACGGCATCGAGATTAAAAAGCACAAGGACGAGAACGGCTGGCCCAAGGACGCCATCCCTTTTCATCCTTACTACACCGTCAAGGATCTGATGGGAGTGGCAGTGTTCCTGTTTATCTTTGCCTACGTGGTGTTCTTCATGCCTGAAGGGGGCGGTTTCTTCCTAGAGCCTCCCAACTTTCAGCCGGCTGACCCGCTGCAAACCCCCGAGCACATCGCGCCGGTGTGGTATTTCGCGCCTTTCTACGCCATCTTGCGGGCTGTCCCAAGCAAGCTCTTCGGGGTGCTGGCCATGTTCAGCGCCATTGCCTGCCTGTTCTTGTTGCCCTGGCTTGACCGCTGCAAGGTGCGCTCGGTGCGTTACCGCAGCACCCTGCACAAATTGAACCTGGGCCAGTTCGCCCTGGCCTTCTGTATCTTGCTGTTCTTGGGCACCCAGCCAGCAACGGACCTCTACACCTACCTTGCCCGCCTGTGCGGCCTGATGTACTTCGGTTATTTCCTGGCGCTGCTGCTGTACAGCGGCAGCGAGCGAACCAAGGCGGTACCCGAGAGGGTCACATCATGATAAGGACATTGCTGCTGATACTGGCCTGGACCCTGCCAGGCCTCTGCCATGCCGCCGACGGCCACAGCGTTCATTTAGACAAGGCCAGGTATGATTTGAGCGATAAGGCGTCCTTGCAACGGGGCGCAAGGCTTTACATGAATTACTGCCTGGGGTGCCACCAGATGCAGTATCAGCGTTACCTGCGCACCGCCGACGACTTAGGCATTCCCCACGACCTCATGGAGAAAAATCTCGTTTTCACCGGGGCCAAGATCGGCGATCATATACGCAATGCGATGCCAGTCGAGCAAGCGGCGGCCTGGTTTGGTAAAATACCCCCCGATTTGACCCTGGAAGCCCGGGTGCGCGGTGCAGATTGGATCTACACCTACCTGCGCTCCTTCTATGAGGACGAGAGCCGTCCCTTTGGGGTCAACAACGAGGTGTTCAAAGATGTAGGTATGCCACATGTCCTGCAACCCTTGCAGGGTGTGCCACGCAAGACCTACGAAACCCGTCTGGTGGACGGTGAAGAAAAGCAGGTATACGTCGGCATCAAGGCCGACGGTACCGGTGAATTGAGCGAAGAAGCGTACGACAAGGCCGTGTTGGACCTGGTGAACTTCCTCGTTTACACCGGGGAACCGATGCGACCTCAGGCCGAACAGCTCGGCTGGAAGGTGTTGGTGTTCCTGGCCATCTTCTTCGTGCTCGCGTACCTCTTGAAGAAAGAGTATTGGCGTGACGTCCACTAAGGACTTTCCCACAGCAATGGGGGCCGGGGCCTCCATTGTTGTTTTTGCGTTTTTTTCTGGAGGCTTAAGATGGCTTTGGCAGCCAACAAACGCTCTGTGATGACTCTTTTCGGTGGCGGTTCTGACATGTACAGCCACCAGGTCCGTATCGTACTGGCCGAGAAAGGCGTAACTTACGACATCGTTGAAGTGGACCTGAGCAACCCACCCGAAGATCTGGTCGAGCTCAATCCCTACGTGAGCGTGCCGACACTGGTTGACCGTGAAGTCACCCTGTACCGTGCCGACATCATCAACGAGTATCTGGACGAGCGTTTCCCGCATCCGCCGCTGATGCCTGTTTATCCTGTGATGCGTGGCAACGCCCGCCAAACCATGTACCGCATTCAGCGTGACTGGTATGTGCTGGCTGACCGTATCGAAAAAGGTGAAAAGGTCGCAGAAGCCCGCCAGGAACTGCGCGAAGGCCTGCTGGCCCTGGCGCCGCTCTTTGCCGACACCCCTTACTTCCTGAGTGAAGAGTTCGGCCTGGTCGATTGCGTACTGGCCCCGCTACTGTGGCGCCTCAACCACCTGGGTATCGAGCTCAGTGGCCGTGGCGCTAAAGAGATCCGCACCTATATGGCGCGTATTTTCGAGCGTGAATCCTTCCAGGCGTCCCTGTCCGACGCCGAGCGGGAATACAGCCATGGCGCCTGAGCGCCTGCTGACTCCTCACCGGCCCCACCTGCTGCGGGCCTTTTATGAGTGGTTGCTGGAAAACGATCTCACCCCGCACCTGGTGGTAGATGCCACCCAGGACGGTGTGGAAGTGCCCCAGGAGCATGTCCGTGATGGCCAGATCGTGCTGAACATCGGCCCCAGCGCCGTCGGCAACCTGAACCTGGGCAAGGACGATGTGGTGTTCAGCGCCCGCTTTGGTGGCGTGCCGCGCCGCATCGTTGCGCCCATGGCCGCGTTGGTGGCCATCTATGCCCGTGAAAACGGTGCCGGCACCGTCTTTGAGGACGAGCCTTATTACGAAGCCCTTCGTGAAGGCAAAATCGCCCTGGAAGAAAGTGGCCCGGAGGACGACCCCGAGCCACCCAAGCCGGGCCGCAAGGCCCCGTTCTTGAAAGTGGTGAAATAAAAAACCGGCCCTTGGGCCGGTTTTTTTATGGGGTGTTCGCGTTAGCGGTATTGGAACACCTTGACCACCCGGGTCACCCCGGAGACGTTGCTGGCCACACCGGCGGCGGTGTCGCCTTCCTGGTGGCTGACGAGGCCCATCAGGAACACTTCGGAGTTCTCGGTGATCACCTTGATGGCCGAGGCGTCAACGTCGGAGGCAATTAGCTTGCCTTTGACCACCGAGGTCAGCCAAGTGTCGTGGGTGCGGGTGGAGAGGCGGGTTGGGGTCATCAACCGTAGTTGGTTATTGACCTTACGTACTCCGGGGATCTTCTGCACTTCGTCGATAAGGCGCGAGCGCATGGCTTCCCCTGGCACTTGGCCAACCAGCAGCACGTCGCCGTTGATGGACACGGCGCTAACGTGGGTCTGGTTGCGAAGCTCTTCGTCGGTGCTGATGATGCCGCTTATCTTCAGCTCGATGCTCTCGTCATCGATATAGGCGCCAACGGTGCGTCTGTCGTTGGCAACGGAAGCCGTGCCGGCGGCGCCGGCCACCACGACGGCGGCGCAGCCTTGCAGCAGCAGAACGGTGGCCATCAGGCTGGCGATTGCGAATGTCGGTTTCATGCTCAGTCTTCCTGGCTAAAAAGGGTGGAGTCGATAGCGTCACAGAGGGCATGCAGCACCAGCAGATGCACCTCGTGAGTACGGGCCGGGCGGTAGCCGGGTACCCGCACTTCCACGTCACCTGGTCCCAGCAGTCCAGCCATCTCGCCGCCGTCCATACCGGTCAGGGCGAGAATGGTCATGTCGCGGGACAAGGCCGCTTCCATGGTCTTTATGAGATTACGGGAATTGCCTGACGTAGAGATGACCAGCAGCACATCCCCCGGTTGGCCGAGGGCGCGTACTTCTTTGCTGAACACCTCACCGAAACTGTCATCGTTGCTGATGGCGGTGAGCATGCCGGCGCCGGCGCCCAGGGCCAAAGCCGGCAGGCTGGGGCGTTCGGTTTCGAAGCGATGAATAAGCAGGTTAACGAAGTGCTGGGCCTGCAGGGCGCTGCCGCCGTTACCGCAGGCGAGGATCTTGTTGCCTGCCAACAGGCAGTTGACCAGCATCATGGCACCTTGCGCCAGGGCCTCGGGTAAGGCCTCGCTGGCCACGATTTTGGTTTGGATGCTTTCGGTGAAGCTGTCTTTGATCCTGTCCAGCATTACGACTCCGCTAGGCGTCAAAGGCCCCTTTGATCCATAGCGGGGCCTGGTTGCCTTGATAAATCATTACGTCAAATCGGCACTGGCAGTCCCATTCATTGAGGCCTTGCTGTGCCAGGTAGCGCCGGGCGCTTTGCCAAAGACGCTGTTGCTGGGCTTGGCTGATGGCATGGTGCGCCCCGCCAAACCCTTGTTGTTGTCGGTATTTTACTTCCACGAACACCCAGAGCGGGCCGTCGCGCATCACTAAATCCAGCTCGCCGCCGCGGTAACGCACGTTACGGGCGACGGCGCTAAGACCTTGTTTTATCAGCCAGCGTTCGGCGTCCTGCTCAAAATGTCTGCCCTTGGCTGTCTTGCTCGGGAAGAGGCGGAATAACATGATCCTGTACCTGGGTGGTGCCGTTTTTAATGTTGACCCACTTGAGGCGGCGGTAAATCACGCCATTGCTGTCGATACCGATGCTGCCGGAAATGCCTTGCACCGGCTCAGTGCCTGCAACCCGCAGCACCGCCATGCGCGGCAGCAGCCGGGCGGCATCATAGCCCATGGCAAACAGCCGTTCCAAGGCCGAAGGCCACTGCGGGCGCAGTTGCCCGAGAAGCTCGCGCATGGCAAGGGCCGGGCCCTGCTGGGCCACGAAGTAGGGCATCTCAGTAAAGCTCAGACCATTAAAATCGCGAAGGCCGGCCGGGCTCTCCAGGTCGGGGTGGCCCCGTGAAGAGGTATAGGCGGCGATGGGGTCGGCAAAGGGGCTGATGGTGACATCGATAAAAGCCTTCATCAGGCCTACTTCTTCGCGGTCACCCAAAAGATAAAGGAAGTCCACGTCGCGGCGGGAGCGGGCTTCGGCCACCACACTGCGGCCCAGTACCGACTCCACCTGGCGAATGCGGGCTTTGGAGTCGTCTATTTGCAGCATGTCGCGGATCCCGGCTTCCAGCTGCTGGCGATTGGAGAACAGCCGCATGTCCACCGGCTCGTTATGGCCGTACTGGCGCCAGCGGTCGATAAAGGCCTGAGCCTGGCGGCTGTTGGTGCTGGTGTCGAGCCCCAGCAGCATCGGGTGGCGGGCGTTTCTGGCCACCGCTTCTTCGGCGGCCTGGGCCGCTTCGTCTTCGGGGGCGAGGGCAAAATAGTAATCGTCGGCAAAGCCGGGGCGATACACCCGGTTTAGCGCCAGCCAGGGCACTTTAACGGTGCCGGATTGTTGCAACGCTTCAACCTGTGGGCGCAGCAGTGGGCCCACCAGCATATCGGCGCCCTGGGCCTGGGCTTGTTGCCAGGCGGCCACGGCATTTTGGGCGCTGTCAATCACCACCAACTGGGCGCTTTGGCCGCTCTCTACCCAGGCCGAGACAAAGCCGTCACGAATGGCCTGGCCCTGGGCGGCAAAGTTGCCGGTCAGGGGCAGCAGCAGCGCCACCTTGGTGGGCTGGTAATCGGTGACCTGGGTCAACTGCTCGATGGATTTTGGCAGGTACTGGGCGGGCAGGGAGCCGGCGTAGAGCTGGCGCCAGTCATCCAGTGCGCTTTTAAGGGCCGGGCCGCGTTTGTCGCGGGCCAATTCTTGAAGGGTCAGCCAGGGTGCCCAGTCGGCGCCCAGCTTGTTGGTGTCGGCTTGGGGCAGCAATGTCCAGATACGGTCGGCGCTACGGGCTTTGAGCACTGTGTCGTTGGTGGTGGCGGCCAGTTTGGCCAGGGCCTGGAGCTGGGCGGTGGTGTCGCCGGTCAGCTCGGCGAGCTTGGAGGACAGACGCAGCCTTTGAATTTCAAAATCCCCGGGCAGGGGCGCTTTTAGCAAGGCACCGGCCTGATCGTAGCTTTCCTGAGCCATGGCTGACTCGGCGGCCAGCAATTGGTAGGCGGCCTGGCCTTCAGGAGAGGCCAAACGGCCACGCAGGGCTTTTAGCACATCCTCGGTGCGGGCCCAATCGGAGGCTTGGGCGTAGGCGCGGCCAGCTTGCAGTTGCCACAGCAGTTTGGCATCGCCATCGGCCTGGCGGGCCTTGTCGAGATAATCGCTGGCCTTGAGGTAAACCGGGCCGGTCAGGCGTTGTGTCCAATTATCCTGCTGCGACGTGGTGGCGCAGCTGGTCATGAGCAACGCCAGACACAGCAGTCCTGCGCTCCGTGATAGAATCCTGGTCATTTACCGTCAAGTCCTCGCTGAAACTGTGCCTAGTGTATGCGAGGGGCCATAGCGACACAAACAGAGGGCCCACTCCCATGAATGAAGCCAAAGGCACCTTGTATATCGTTCCGACCCCCTTGGGTAATCTGGGGGATATCAGCCAACGTGCACTGAACGTTTTGGCTGATGTTTCATTGATTTGCGCTGAAGATACCCGCCACACCGGCCAGTTGCTGCATCACTTTTCCATTCGCACTCCCAGCCAGTCGCTGCACGACCACAACGAAAAGCAAAAAGCGGCCTTTATTCTTGGCAAACTGGAAGCGGGCAGCGACATTGCTCTGGTGTCTGACGCCGGTACGCCCCTTATCTCCGACCCGGGATATACCCTGGTAAGCCTTTGCCGGGCAGCGGGCATCAAGGTGGTACCGCTGCCCGGCCCCTGCGCCGCTATTGCTGCGTTGTCGGCCTCAGGCCTGCCTACCGACCGGTTTGCCTTTGAAGGTTTTCTGCCGGCCAAACAAAGCGCGCGGCTCACCCAGCTCGAAGCCCTTAGCGACGAGCCCCGCACCCTGGTGTTTTATGAGGCGCCGCGGCGCATCCTCGATACCCTGGCTGACATGGAAACGGTGTTCGGCCCCGAGCGCCAGGTGGTATTGGCCAAAGAGCTGACTAAAACCTTTGAAACCATTCATGGCGCGCCCGTTGCCGAGCTGCAGGCCTGGCTCAACGAAGACAGCAACCGCCAAAAAGGTGAAATGGTACTGATGGTGGCGCCTGCGCCCAAGCAAGAAGAGCTGCCCAAGGCGGCGGTAAAACTTTTTTTGGCCCTGGCCGAAGAGCTGCCCCGTAAGAAAGCGGCCAGCTTGGTGGCCGAGGCATTTGAGCTAAAGAAGAATGCCCTTTACAACCTGGGGCTGGAGGGCTGAGCCCGGTGCAGGTATACTGCGCGTCCGCAGAGTCGGCCGGACGGTTGCCGCCCACATCGTGGGGGGAGGAAAGTCCGGGCTCCATAGGGCAGGGTGCCAGGTAACGCCTGGGCGGCGCAAGCCGACGACAAGTGCAGCAGAGAGTAGACCGCCGATGGCCCGTGTTAAAGCGGTGCACAGGTAAGGGTGAAAGGGTGCGGTAAGAGCGCACCGCGCGTCTGGCAACAGTTCGTGGCACGGTAAACTCCACCCGGAGCAAGACCAAATAGGCCCCCGTTAAGTGTGGCCCGCGCAGGGGGCGGGTAGGTTGCTTGAGCCAGTGAGCGATTGCTGGCCTAGACGAATGACCGTTCAAGACAGAACCCGGCTTACAGGCTGGCTCTGCGGACTTGATTCTTGAGCAAAAAAGCCGCCATTTTGGCGGCTTTTTTGTTTTGGTGCGGTGAGTGAAGCCGTGCTCGGTTTTCGGGTTTGAGCATTGAGGCGCGTCTTCTTTACTTCGCTGCTGCCTGTTGGGGCGTCATCGGCTTTAACCATCGGTTGGAAGCCATCCCTGGCGAGGCACCCGGCCGGTACATCCTGTGTACCGGCGCTCAGCCGCCCCAAGGCCGCTTATGGGGTCGTTTAAAGGGGGTGCCATTGGTCTTGGTGTGATTGCCATCCTTGGCGGTCTGCCCGGCTCGCCCATCCTGGGGGCTCGCGCGAACCAGCGCCGAAGCTGTGCTTCGGCTTCGTGGTTCGCCCCCACTTTTTGCCACCATGTTGGAGATTTGTTCATTTTCCCCTGTCTTTTCAGGCAGGTAGAGTATTCCTTTCCAGCCCTTTAAATCCCTGCCATGGGGGCTGTTTTCATTTGGCTGCAGGCCGCGTCACAACTGGCTTTTAGCTTCCTTGACAAGGTTGAACGGGACCCCCTAGACTTGGCATCGTGGGGATTTGTGGGAATTTGTGGTTAATTTGCTAACCCAAGGGAATAAGAACGATGTTTCGTGGCGCAAGCGAAGTCAGCCTAGACAGCAAGGGGCGGCTCGCGATACCCAAGCGGTATCGCGATCAGCTTATTGCTGACTGTGATGGCCAGCTGGTTTGCACCATCGATATCCACCAACCCTGCCTCTTGCTCTATCCCCTGGCCGAATGGGAAGTGATTGAGCGCAAACTCAGCCGCCTTTCTTCCATGAAGCCTGCCGAGCGTCGTATCCAGCGGATGTTGCTGGGCCACGCTACCGAATTGGAACTGGATAACCAGGGCCGGGTGTTGCTCACCGGGCCATTGCGCAACCATGCCGGCCTTGAAGGCAAAATCATGCTGGTTGGGCAGTTCAATAAATTTGAAATCTGGTCGGATATCGCCTGGCAAACCCAAATCGCCGTCGACATGGAGACGGTAAGCCAGGAGTTGGAACTGACTGACGCCTTGAAGGATTTTTCTCTGTGACCGAACACGTCAGCGTACTGCTAAACGAAAGTATCGAGGCTCTGGCCATCAAGCCGGACGGCCTGTACGTGGACGGTACCTTTGGCCGTGGCGGCCACTCGCGCGCTATTTTGGCAAAACTGGGGGCCAATGGTCGCCTGGTGTCTATCGATCGCGACCCTGCCGCCATCGCCGAGGCTAAAACCATTACTGACCCGCGCTTTGCCATAGTGCAGGGGCCCTTCTCCGGGCTGGCCTCTTACCTGGACGAGTTGGGCCTGAGCGGCAAGGTCGATGGTCTTTTGCTGGATTTAGGGGTGTCGTCACCACAGCTGGACGATGCCGAGCGCGGTTTCAGCTTTATGCGTGACGGCCCGCTGGACATGCGCATGGACCCCAGCTCCGGTGAAAGCGCTGCCGATTGGCTTAACCGCGCTGGCGCCGACGACATTGCCTTTGTGCTCAAAACCTTCGGTGAGGAGCGCTTTGCCAAGCGCATCGCCCGCGCCATCGTCGAGCGCCGTGCTGTGGCGCCCCTTAGCCGCACCAGCGAGCTGGCCGACCTTATCGCCAAGGCCGCCCCGGTCAAGGAAAAGCACAAGCACCCGGCCACTCGCTCTTTCCAGGCCATTCGCATTTACATCAACAGCGAGCTGGATGAGGTCAAACAAGCCCTGGACGGCGCCATCAAGGTGCTGGCGCCTAAAGGCCGGCTGGCGGTGATCAGCTTTCACAGCCTCGAAGACCGGTTGGTCAAACAGTTTATCCGCGCCCAGGAGAAAGGCCCGGAGCTGCCCCCCGGCCTGCCGGTTACCCAGGATCAGCTCAAGCACCATATGAAGCTCAAGGCCCTTGGCAAGCCGGTCTTCCCAAGCGAGGCCGAGACCGAGCATAACCCCAGGGCACGCAGCTCGGTGCTGCGCATAGCCGAGCGTACCGAGGCCAGTTATGGCTGAGCGGCAGCCCCGGCTGGCTGGGATCATCGGCGCTGAACTATGGCAGTCCAAGTGGCTGCTTTTGCTCTTTTTGTTGGTCATAGGTTCGGCTTTTGCCGTGGTTTATCTGGCCCAGAGCAACCGCCTGCTGACGGCCAATAAGGAAAAGCTGATGGTGGAACGCGAGAACCTCGACGTGGAGTGGCGCCACCTCAACCTGGAAGAAGGCACCCTCGGCGAAGACAGCCGTATTGACCGCATTGCCCGAAAAGACCTGAACATGAAGCGGGTTTCCCGCGAAGACGAGAAGGTGATTGAACTCAAATGAGCAGACACGCTCGCAACCGCATCAAGCCTGGCGTCATTAACTGGCGCCACTTGTTTGCCATCGGCCTGATGGGCGCCGTTTTTGCGGCGTTGGTGGTGCGTGCTGCCTATATCCAGGTGATCTCCCCGGACCGCCTGCGCCAGCAGGGTGACATGCGCTCCCTGCGGGTGACCTCCACCCAGGTGCCTCGTGGCCTTATCACCGACCGTAACGGCGAAGAGCTGGCGGTGTCGGTGCCGGTGGACGCCATCTACGCCGACCCCAAGGTAGTGCTGGAAAAGGGCGGCCTGCAGGACAAACGCCGCTGGCAGGCCCTGGCCGAAGTGCTGGGCAGCAACGCCACCGAGCTGATGGATAAGATAAGCTCCGACCCCCAACGCCGCTTTGTCTACCTGCAGCGCCAGGTAACCCCGGCCATGGCCCATTACGTTAAAGAGCTGAAGATCCCCGGCATCGGCCTTAAGCGCGAGTCCAAGCGTTACTACCCCACCGGGGAAGTGGACGCTCACATCATCGGCTTTACCAATATCGACGACCACGGCCTCGAGGGTATCGAGCGCACCTATGACGATCTGCTGACCGGCCAGCCCGGCAAGCGCAAGGTGCGTAAAGACGGCCTGGGCCGGGTGGTGGAATCCCTCGGCACCTTGCAGGTGGCGGAGAAGCCCCAGAATATTCAGCTGACCATAGACCAGCGTATTCAGTCGCTGGCTTATCGTGAGCTGAAAAAGGCGGTTAACTATTTCGACGCCACCAGCGGCTCGGTGGTGGTGGTTGACGTGGCCACCGGCGAGGTGCTGGCCATGGCTAACGCGCCGTCCTACAACCCTAACAACCGCAGCAACGTCAAACCCTACCAGCTGCGTAACAGGTCCATCACCGATGTCTTTGAGCCGGGCTCTACCGCCAAACCCATAGCGATGATGGCGGCGCTGGAAGCCGGTATCGTCAAACCCAACGACAAGGTAGACACCAACCCCGGCTGGATGCGCCTGGGGGGCCGGCGAGTGCAGGACCACAGCAACCTCGGGGTAATAAGCCTCGACACCATCTTGCAAAAATCCTCAAACATGGGCATCGCCAAGCTGGCGCTGTCTATTTCCAAAGAGCAGTTGCTGGGTACCTACACCAAATTTGGCTTCGGCTCGCAAACCGGTATCGATTTGGTGGGCGAGTCCAGCGGTCTCTTCCAGTACGACCGGCCCCGTTGGTCCGAGTTTGAGCTGGCGACCCTCGCCTTTGGTTACTCCATCAGTGTTACCCCGGCCCAGTTGGCCCGGGCTTACGCCACCTTGGGCAATTACGGCCTGCGTAACCCGCTGACCATCATCAAGGGCCTGCCGCACCTGCCGCCCGAGCAAATAGTGAAACCCCAGAATGCCCGCGCCGTGCTGCACATGCTCGAGTCGGTGGTGGAGCCCGGCGGCACCGCTACCAAAGCGCAAGTGCCCGGTTACAAGGTGGCCGGTAAAACCGGTACCGCCCGTAAGGCGGTGGCTGGTGGTTACGGCAACGAGTATGTGGCCAGTTTTGCCGGCGTTGCCCCGGCCAGCCACCCGCGCCTGGCGGTGGTGGTGATGATCAACGAGCCCCAGGGCGACCAGTATTACGGCGGCGACGTGGCCGCGCCGGTGTTTTCGGCGGTGATGGGCGGTGCCCTGTCGCTGCTCAATGTCATGCCCGACGCCATCACTCCCGATATGCGCGTGGCAGCCGTAGACAAGGAGGTGCCTCGTGGTTAACTGGCAGCTAAAAGCCCTGTTGGCGCCCTGGTTCGATACCCCTGTTGACGCCGCCGTCGACACCCTGTGCTTAGATTCACGCGCGGTGCGCGCCGGCACCCTGTTTGTGGCCATTCCCGGCCATAAGGTCGATGGCCGCCACTTTATCGACGACGCCTTAGAGCAGGGCGCCAGCGCCGTGCTGCAAGAGGCGGACGATTTTGCCGTCGAGATGCGCGGCGCCGTGCCGGTGGTGTCCTTCCCGGCCTTGAGGCGCAGCCTGTCGGCCCTGGCTTGGCGCTTTTACGGCGAGCCGCAAATCGTGCCGGTGGGCATTACCGGCACCAACGGCAAAACCACCACCTCCCAACTCTTGGCGCAGCTTTGCGACAAACTGGGCAGCAACGCCGGTATTGTTGGCACCTTGGGCGCCGGACGTTTTGGCGAGCTGGTTCCGGCCCTTAACACCACCCCCGATGCCATCGCTGTGGCCCGCACCTTGGCCGGGCTCAAAGCCAGTGGCTGCGAGCTGGCGGCCATGGAGGTGTCTAGCCACGCCTTGAGCCAGGGGCGGGTCAGTGCTGTGCCTTATAAAGTGGCCATCTTTACCAATTTGAGCCGTGACCATCTCGATTATCACGGCACGCTAGGGGCTTATGCCGCCGCCAAGGCTCAGCTGTTTGACTGGCCGACTTTAACCGCCTCGGTGATCAACGCCGACGACCCCATCGGCGAGTCTTGGCTTCGCGAGCGCAAGGGCCGCCAGCACACCATCGCTTATAGCCTTGAGCCCATCGACCCGGCCATGGCCAGCCAGGTGCTCTTTGTCACCGACGTGCGTCCGCACCTTGGCGGCGTCAGGGCCAAGGTCAAAGGCAGCTTTGGTGAAGCGGAGCTGGCCTCGCCGCTGCTGGGGATCTTCAACCTCTCCAATTTGCTGGCCGCCATTGCCGGCGGCCTGGCCCTGGGCTTTGACCTAAAAGCCCTGTGCGCAGCCGCCACCAGTGTTCAACCGGTGCTGGGCAGGATGCAGGCCTTCGAGCGGGCTGGCCGGCCGCAGGTGGTAGTGGATTACGCCCACACCCCCGATGCATTGGAAGCGGCGCTTACCGCCCTTCGCCCCCACACCAAGGGCAAGCTCTGGTGCGTCTTTGGTTGCGGCGGCGACCGCGACCCCGGCAAACGCCCCTTGATGACCCAAGCGGTAGAAAAATGCGCCGATATTGGCGTTATCACCGCGGATAACCCCCGCAGTGAAAAGGTAATGGACATTATTCAGCAGATGTTGGCAGGCAACTCTTATGGTGACGCCATGCAGGTGGTGGCTGACCGTCGGGAAGCCATTCGCCATGCCATCTTTCAGGCCTCGCCCCTGGATGTGGTGCTCATCGCCGGCAAAGGCCATGAGGATTACCAGGAGATCAACGGCGAGCGCCTGCACTTTAGCGACATTGAAGAGGTCCAGCGGGCGCTGGACGAGGAGCCTTCATGCTGAAAATGACGTTATCCGACATTGCCAAGGCCATTGATGCCCAATTGCTTGGCGAGGATATCAGCGTTGAGGCGGTTAGTACCGATACCCGCCAGTTGCAGGGCGGCGAGCTGTTTGTGGCCCTTATCGGCGAACGTTTTGATGCCCATGATTTTATCGCCAACGCCAGCAAGGCGGCGGCATTGCTGGTAAGCCGCCAGGTCGAGAGCGACCAGCCGCAGCTGCTGGTCAAAGACACCCGCCTGGCCCTTGGCCAACTGGGCCATTACCTCAAAGCCAGGGTGGCGCCGCTGTCGGCAGCGCTGACCGGCTCTTGCGGTAAAACCACCGTCAAGGAAATGCTGGCCGCCATCCTGGCTCATAAAGGCCGGGTGCTGGCGACCCAGGGCAATTTCAACAACGACATCGGTGTGCCCCTGACCCTGCTGCGCCTTCGCGGCGACGAAGACTATGGCGTCTTCGAGCTGGGCGCCAATCACCAGGGCGAAATTGCCTACACCGTCTCCCTGGTGGAGCCAGACGTAGCCCTGATCAACAACGTGGCGCCGACCCACCTGGCCGGTTTTGGCACCCTCGAAGGCATTGCCCGGGCCAAGGGCGAGATTTACGGCGGCATCAAGGCTGGCGGCACGGCGGTGGTGAACCTCGACGATGATTTTGCCCCCCAATGGCTGGCTCAGCTCAAAGACCAAAAAGTGCTGACCTTCGGTTATGCCGAGGGCGCCGACATTACCGCCACCGACATTCAAGACCAGCTTGAGGCCGGCAGCCGCTTCACCCTTGGTGTGGGGCCAAAGCGCCTGAGCGTTACCATGCCGCTGCCTGGCCGCCACAACGTGGCCAATGCCATGGCCGCCGCCGCCTGTGCTTTGGCGCTGGGAGTGGAGCTTGAGGTGATTGCTGATGGTCTGGCTCAGGTCCAGCCGGTACCGGGTCGCCTTATCTTCAAGTCCCTCGGCCAGCGTGGCCGGTTGATTGACGACACCTACAACGCCTCGGTGGGCGCCGTCAAAGCAGCCATCAACACCCTGGTGGGCTTTGACGGCCGCCGGGTGCTGGTGCTGGGGGATCTGGGCGAACTGGGGGAAAAGGCCGGTTACTACCACGCCGAGCTTGGCCGTTATGCCAAGGCCGCCGGGGTGGACAATCTCTTTACCCTGGGTGTGCTCAGCCAGGCCGCCACCGACGCCTTCGGTCTCGGTGCCCGGCATTTTGATAACAAAGAAGGGCTGGTAAACAGCCTCGTTCTGGCATTGGCCGACGAATCGGCCGAGGTCAGCATTCTGGTGAAGGGAGCGCGTAGCTCGCGTATGGAATTGGTAGTGCAATTGATTGCGGCAAGCCCACTGGCTGCCCCACAGGGGGCCGCATGCTAGTCTGGCTGGCCGAGTACCTGACCCAGTACATCAACGGGTTCAACGTTTTCTCTTACCTGACCTTCAGGGCCATTTTAAGCGCCCTGACGGCACTTATTCTGTCGGTCTACATAGGCCCCCGGATGATCAAAGCGCTGGTGCGGCTGCAAGTGGGCCAAACCGTGCGTGACGACGGCCCGCAAAGCCACCTGTCCAAATCCGGTACCCCCACCATGGGCGGCCTGATGATTTTGCTGTCGGTGTCGGTATCCGGGCTGCTGTGGGCAAACCTCGCCAACCCCTACGTGTGGGTGGTGCTGTTTGTGCTGCTGTCCTACGGCGCCATCGGCTTTGTGGACGATTACCGCAAGGTGGTGCGCAAGGACCCTAAAGGCCTTATCGCCCGCTGGAAGTACTTCTGGCAATCGGTGGTGGCCATCGGTGTGGCAGTGTTCCTGTACTGGCAGGCCAAACCCGAAGAAACCCAACTGGTGCTGCCCTTCCTTAAGGATGTGATGCCGCAGCTGGGGCTCTTTTACATCATCCTGACCTACTTCGTGATGGTAGGCACCTCCAACGCGGTCAACCTTACCGACGGCCTCGATGGCCTGGCTATCATGCCTACCGTGATGGTGGCGGCGGCCTTTGCGCTCATTGCCTACCTCACCGGCAACGTGAAATTCGCCGAGTACCTGCACATTCCCTATGTGCGCCACGCCTCGGAGCTGGTGATCCTCTGCACCGCCCTGGTGGGCGCGGGCCTTGGCTTTTTGTGGTTCAACACCTACCCGGCCCAGGTGTTCATGGGCGATGTGGGCTCTTTGGCGCTGGGCGGCACCCTTGGCATCATCGCGGTGCTGGTGCGCCAGGAAATTTTGCTGGTGATCATGGGCGGCGTGTTCGTGATGGAGACGTTGTCGGTGATTTTGCAGGTGGGCTCTTACAAGCTGCGGGGCCGGCGGATCTTTCGCATGGCGCCCATCCACCACCACTACGAACTCAAAGGCTGGCCTGAGCCGAGAGTGATTGTCCGCTTCTGGATAATCTCCCTCATTCTGGTCCTCATCGGCCTTGCAACCTTGAAGGTGCGGTAATGATTGGCGTCGTCGGTCTTGGCATCAGCGGTCTGGCTACCATCAACTGGTTGATGGAGCGCGGCGTTGCCGTGCGCGCCTTTGACACCCGCCCGGCGCCGCCAATTTTGGCCGAGCTGCCCGACGAAGTGGAAGTGCACCTGGGGCCGCTGGACCCGCTGGAGCTGGCTCAGTGCCTGTATCTGGTGGTAAGCCCCGGTATTGCCAAAGACCACCCGGCGCTGGTGAAAAGCGGCCTTGAGATCATCGGCGATGTAGAGCTTTTTGCCCGCAACTGTAAAGCGCCGGTGGTGGCCATTACCGGCTCCAACGGCAAGAGCACCGTCACCAGCCTGGTCGGCGACATGGCCAGCAAGGCCGGTATGCGGGTGGCGGTGGGCGGCAACATCGGCGTGCCGGTGCTGGCGCTGCCGGTGGACGCCAGGCTTTATGTGCTGGAGCTCTCGAGCTTCCAGCTGGAAACCACCACCAGCCTCAAGCCGGTGGCCGCTACCATTCTTAACCTCAGCCCAGACCACCTCGACCGCTACCGCACCATGGCCGAGTATGGCGCCGCCAAGCAGCGCATCTACCAGGGCGCCAGCCACTGCATTTACAACAGCGACGATGCCGCCACCACACCGCCCCAGGGCGGGGTGAGCTTTGGCAGCCAGGGGCTTTATCACCTGGCCGGTGGCATGCTGATGCGCGGCGAAGAGCCGCTGATGGCCACCGCCGAGGTGCGCATCATCGGCCGCCACAACCATATGAACGCCCTGGCGGCCCTGGCTCTTGGCGAAGCGGCCGGCATTCCCCTTGGCGCCATGATCAAAAGCCTGAAGAGTTTTCGGGGCCTGCCCCATCGCTGCGAAGTGGTGGCCGAGAAGGACGGGGTGCTGTTCGTCAACGACTCCAAAGCCACCAACCTTGGCTCCCTCGAAGCGGCCCTGGACGGCTTTGCCGATATCGACGGCAACATCATCCTGCTGGCCGGTGGCGACGCCAAAGGCGCCGATCTCAGCCCCCTCGCGGCGAGGATGGGCAAGGTGAGCGCCCTTATCTGCTTTGGCCAAGACGGTGACAAGGTTGCCGCCCTCAAAGCCGGCGCGCACCGGGTTGAAACCCTGGATGAGGCCCTGCCGCTGGCTGCGAGCCTCGCCAAGCCCGGCGATCTGGTGTTGTTGTCGCCGGCCTGCGCCAGCCTCGACCAATTTACCAACTTCGAAGCGCGGGGCGCGCGCTTTCGCGAACTGGTGGAGGCCTTATGATCGCCCTTGCCAGCCTGCGTGAGCGTTTCTTCACCAAAGAGGCCGATACTGCCCTCTACGATCGTCCCCTGATCGCGGTGATCCTCGGCTTGCTGGCCTTCGGTTGGGTGATGATTGCCTCGGCGTCCATGCCCGAAGCTAACCGCCTCACCGGCGACCCGTTCTACATCATCTACAAGGAAAGCACCTTCGTGGTGGGGGCGGTTGTGCTTGCCATCATTACCTTGCAGACCCCGATTGCGGTGTGGGCCCGTTTTAACGGCTACCTGCTGCTGGCGGCCTTGTTCCTGCTGCTGGCGGTGCTGGTGGTGGGCCACAACGTCAACGGCGCCACCCGCTGGTTCCGCCTTGGCCCCATCAACGTGCAGGCGGCAGAGCCAGCCAAGCTGTTCCTCTTTGCCTACCTCTCCGGCTATCTGGTACGCCGCCACCAGGAAGTGCGGGAGAACTTTGTCGGTTTTGTTAAACCGCTGGGCGTGTTCTTCCTGATGGCGCTGATGCTGCTGGCCCAGCCCGACCTTGGCACCGTGGTGGTGATGTTGGTCACCACCTTGGGCCTGTTGTTTTTGGCCGGCGCCCGGGTCTGGCAGTTTATCGCCATGATCGTCATGGGGGTGGCGGCGCTGGTGCTGCTGGTTATTACCGAGCCCTACCGGATGAAGCGGGTCACCGGCTTCCTCGACCCCTGGGCCGACCCCTTCGGCACCGGTTACCAATTGACCCAGTCGCTGATGGCCTTTGGCCGCGGCGGCCTCACCGGCCAGGGCCTGGGCAATTCCATCCTCAAGATGGAATACCTGCCCGAAGCCCATACCGACTTCATCATGGCCATCGTCGCCGAGGAGCTGGGCTTTGTGGCGGTGCTGGCGGTGATGGCGGTGATTTTCTGGATAGTGCTGCGGGCCCTTAAGATTGGCCGCCACGCCATGGCCAACGAGCGCTTCTTCGAGGGCTTTTTCGCGTATTCGATTGCCATCTGGGTGGCCTTTCAAACCGCCGTTAACCTCGGGGTGGCGGCTGGCGCCTTCCCCACCAAGGGACTGACCATGCCGCTTATTTCCTATGGCGGCTCCAGCCTTTGGATCATGACCATCGCGCTGATGGTGCTGGTGCGTATCGACCACGAAAGCCGGCTGGCCCAAACCCACGCCAGGGGAGGCCGCTCATGAAACGTTTGATGGTGATGGCCGGCGGTACCGGCGGCCATATCTTCCCGGCCCTGGCGGTTGCCCAGCACCTGCAAAAGGAAGGCTGGTTGATTGACTGGCTGGGCACCCCCACCCGGATGGAAGCGGATATCGTGCCCAAGTACGACATTCCGCTGCATTTCGTGAATATCCAAGGGGTGCGGGGCAACGGCCTGAAGCGGCTGTTGGTCACCCCCTTCAAGCTGGTCAAGGCGGTGTTTGACGCCTGGCGGCTGTTCGGCCGTTTACAGCCCGATGTGGTGCTGGGCATGGGCGGCTTTGCCTCCGGCCCCGGCGGCATTGCCGCCAAGCTGCGCGGCATTCCGCTGGTGCTCCATGAACAAAACGCGGTGAGCGGTGTTACCAACCGGTATCTGGCCAAGGTGGCCAGCAAAGTAATGCAGGCTTTCCCCGGCGCCTTTGCCGGAGCCGAGGTGGTGGGGAACCCCATTCGCGAGCGGCTCTTTCATATCAAGCGTGAAGCCCACCAAGGGCCGATGCGGGTGTTGGTGATTGGCGGCAGCCTGGGGGCGCAGGTCTTTAACGAGGTGTTGCCCGAAGCCTTTGCCAAGGCCGGAGTGCCGTTGGATGTCTTCCACCAGACCGGCAAGGGCCGCAGCAGCGAGGTGCAGGCCCGCTATGAGCAACTGGGCTTTGAGGCCCAGGTGGCCGATTTTGTTGACGACATGGCCTCTGCCTATGGCTGGGCCGATGTGATGGTGTGCCGGGCCGGCGCGCTGACGGTCTCGGAGCTGGCCGCCGTCGGCCTGCCGTCCATTCTGGTGCCGCTGCCAAGCGCGGTGGACGACCACCAGACCCAGAACGCCCGTTTTCTGACTGAACACCATGGCGCCATCTTATTGCCACAAAGCGAGTTCAACGCCGAGCGCATTGGCTCCTTGCTCAAGGAATGGCACCACGACCCGGAACAACTGCTGGAGATGGGCACCGCTGCCCACCGCCAGGCAAAACCTGATGCAACCGAAGCTGTGGCTTCGGTGTGCCGGCAACTGGCCGGCCTTGAAAAGAGTGACAGATTATGACCAGAACTGGCCCTATGCGCCGCGTTGAGCGGATCCACTTTGTCGGCATCGGTGGTGCCGGCATGGGGGGGATCGCCGAAGTCCTGCTGGGCGAAGGGTATCAAATCACCGGCTCAGACTTGAGCCGCAACGCCGTGACCGAGCGTCTGGCGAGCTTGGGCGCCACCATCTGGACCCAGCATCAGGCCAGTAACGTGGACGGCGCCTCGGTGGTGGTGGTGTCAACCGCCATCAAGGGCGACAACCCGGAAGTGCTGGAAGCCCGAGCCCGGCGTATCCCGGTGGTGCGCCGCGCCGAAATGCTGGCCGAGCTGATGCGTTTTCGCCAGGGCATTGCCGTGGCCGGTACCCACGGCAAAACCACCACCACCAGTCTGGTGTCCAGCCTGCTGTTTGAAGGCGGCCTGGACCCGACCTTCGTGATTGGCGGCCTGCTCAACTCCCACGGCACCAATGCCAAACTGGGCACCGGCTCCTACCTGGTGGCGGAAGCGGACGAATCCGACGCCTCGTTTTTGCACCTGCAGCCTTTGATGTCTGTAGTGACCAACATCGAGCCAGACCACATGGACACCTACGGTGGCGACTTTGAAAAGCTCAAGGCCACCTTTGTCGACTTCCTGCACAACCTGCCGTTCTACGGCCTGGCGGTGCTGTGTATCGACGACCCGGTGGTGCGGGATCTGGCCGCCCCTGAGCTTGGCCGCCAATACCTCACTTACGGTTTCAGTGACGACGCCGATGTGCGTGGCCACGACTTTTCCCAAAGCGCCAACCAAAGCCGCTTTGTGGCCGAACGCAAGGGCCACGCGCCGCTGCAGGTTACCCTCAACCTGCCTGGGCGCCACAATGCCCAAAACGCCCTGGCCGCCATTGCCATCGCTACCGATCTTGGCATCAGCGACGCCGCCATCCAGGCCGCCCTCGCGAAATTCCAGGGTATCGGCCGGCGCTTCCAGCATTACGGCGAGTTTGTGACCAGCAAGGGCAAGGTGATGCTGGTGGACGATTACGGCCACCACCCTTCGGAAGTGGATGTCACCATCAAGGCCGCCCGTGCCGGTTGGCCCGACAAGCGCCTGGTGATGGTGTTCCAGCCGCACCGCTATACCCGCACCCGCGACTTGTACGAAGACTTTGCCGAAGTGCTGAGCCAAGTCGATGTGCTGGTGATGCTGGATGTCTACAGCGCCGGGGAAACCCCTATCACTGGTGCCGACAGCCGCTCCTTGTGCCGCACCATCCGCTCTCGCTCGCAGCTCGAACCGGTGTTTGTGTCCAGCCTCGACGACGTACCCAAGGCCCTGTATGAGCTGATGAACGAAGGGGATTTGGTGATAACCCAAGGCGCCGGCAACGTCGGCTCCCTGGCCCGAGGCCTGGCCCAAGCTGGCCTGGAGGTGCAGCCATGAGCAAGGTCGCCGTACTGCTGGGCGGCAACTCCGCCGAGCGCCCCATCTCGTTGTTGTCCGGCGAAGCGGTGCTGCGCGGTTTGATTGCTGGCGGCATCGACGCCCATGCTTTCGACCCGGCCGAGCGCCCGTTGGAAGATTTGCACCGCGAAGGTTTCGACAAGGTCTTTATCGCCCTGCATGGCCGTGGCGGCGAAGACGGCACAGTGCAAGGGGCCCTGGAATGGCTGGGTATCCCCTACACCGGCAGCCGGGTGCTGGGCTCGGCCCTGGCCATGGACAAGGTGCGCACCAAGCAGATCTGGCAAAGCCTGGGGCTGCCTACCGCCGACTTTTGGATCCTTGAAAAAGGCCTGTTGGATGACACCCTGGCCGCTGATATTATGACCGGCCCGGTGATGGTCAAGCCGTCTCGGGAAGGCTCCAGTCTTGGCATGAAAAAAGCCAGCACCGTAGCCGAGTTGAAGGACGCTGTCGCAGAGGCTGTTGCGCTGGACGACGTGGTATTGGTCGAGCGCTGGATCAACGGTCCCGAATTCACCGTGGGCATTCTCGATAACCAGCCGTTGCCGGTTATTCAGATGAAAACGCCCAATGGCTTTTACGACTACCAAGCCAAATACCAGTCCAACACCACCCAGTACCTCATCCCCTGTGGCCTGCCGGCCGAGCAGGAGGATGCGCTTAAGGTTTTGTCCATGAAAGCCTTCCACGCCGTGGGCGCTGAGGGCTGGGGGCGGGTGGACGCCATGCTCGACGAGCATGGCCATTTTCAATTGCTGGAAGTGAACACAGTGCCGGGCATGACCGAAAAGAGCCTGGTACCCAAGGCAGCCAAGGCCACCGGTATGGATTTTTCTACCCTGGTGTGCCGCATCCTGGCATCGGCCCGGTAACGAGGGCCGGTGGTGCGAGGTTGGGGGTTTTGGCTGGGGGTGGTGTTTTTCGCCCTGGTAATGGCGGGTTTCACCTGGGCCGGTTTTGCCCTGTGGGGAACCATGAAAGACGAGGGGCAGCTGCCGGTCGTGGAGATCGAGGTGAAAGGGGCGCACCCCCACATCCCGGCCGACGACATCAGAGCGGTGCTCAAGGCCCGGCCCCTGGGCAGCTTCTTTACCGTTGATGTCAACGATGTACAGAAGCGTCTCGAAGCCATGCCCTGGGTGTATCAGGCGGCGGTGCGCAAGGCCTGGCCTCGCAAGCTGCAGGTGTACCTGGTGGAGCAAAAGCCGGTGGCGGTGTGGAACGACAGAGGCCTGCTGAACGACCAAGGCCAGGTGTTTAACGCTGCGCCCACAGACAAAGAAAACGGCCTGCCTCGGCTGTACGGCGAGGACGGCAACAGCGTCGACGAGCTGGAAGGCTTTAAGGGCCTGGAAACCCTGCTCGGCGGCAACGGTTATCAGCTGACGGCGGCCTGGCTTTCAGACCGCAACAGCTGGGAATTACAGCTCAAGGGTGGTTTGAAGATCATCTTGGGCCGAGAAGACACCCTTCGAAGGGTGCAACGCTTTATCGATTGCTTCCCCTACTTGCAGGGAAGCGACAAGCAGCCAGCCTACCTGGACATGCGGTACGACATCGGCTTTGCCGTGGGCTGGAAGGAAGAGGAAAAGAAAGAGACGCCATGACCAAGTCACTGGACAGAAAACTCATCGTTGGGCTCGACATCGGCACCTCCAAGATAGTGGCCGTGGTTGGGGAAGTATTGCCCGACGGCGACATCAACGTGCTGGGGGTGGGCAACCACGCTTCTCGCGGCATGGACAAGGGTGGCGTCAACGATCTCGATTCCGTGGCCCAATCGGTGCAGCGCGCCGTTGACGAAGCCGAAGTCATGGCCGACTGCCAGGTCAGCGCCGTTTACCTGGCGATTTCCGGCCGCCATGTGCGTTGCCAGAACGAGTCGGGCATGGTGCCCATCAACGACGCCGAAGTATCCCAGGACGACGTGGACGCCGTTATTCACACCGCCAAGTCGGTGCAGATCCCCGAAGGGCGCCGCATTCTCCATGTGCTGCCCCAGGAATTTGGCATCGACTACCAAGAGGGCATCAAGAGCCCTATCGGCATGAGCGGTGTACGGCTGACCTCCAGCGTGCATCTGGTGACCTGCGCCAACGACATGGCCCGCAACATCATCAAGTGCGTCGAGCGCTGCGACCTGCGCGCTGACCAATTGATCTTCTCGGCGTTGGCGTCGAGCTACGCGGTGCTCACCGACGACGAAAAAGAACTGGGGGTGTGCGTAGTGGACATGGGCGCCGGCACCATGGACATGGCGGTCTACACCAACGGCGCCATTCGCCACACCGCCGTCATTCCGGCGGCCGGTAACCAGGTGACCTCGGATATCGCCAAGATTTTCCGCACCCCCCTTAGCCATGCCGAGGAGATCAAAACCCGGTATGCCTGCGCCATCAAAAACTTGGTGAGCAAAGAAGAGAATATCGAAGTGCCGTCCGTGGGTGGCCGGCCTTCACGCACCATGAGCCGCCATACCCTGGCGGAAGTGGTGGAACCCCGTTATCAGGAGCTCTTTGAGCTGGTTCAGGAAGAACTCAGAAAGAGCGGCCTGGAAGAACAAATTGCCGCCGGTATCGTGTTGACCGGTGGTACGGCCCAGATGGAAGGCGCCATTCAGTTCGCTGAAGAGATCTTCCAGATGCCGGTGCGGCTCGGTGTGCCGCTGCCGGTCAAAGGGCTAAACGACTACGTGGCCGATCCCCGTTTCGCCACCGCCATGGGCCTGTTGCACTACGGCAAGGATGACAGTGCCGGGCGCCGGGTGGAGCGGATTTCCGTCGGGGAAGGGGTCAGTAGCCTTTGGAGCAAGCTGCAAAGCTGGTTCAAGGGACATTTTTAAGGACATACAGGCAGAAGACTGGAGACTGAATCATGTTTGAATTTGTCGATGGCCATAGTGACGAGGCCGTAATTAAAGTCATAGGCGTGGGCGGTGGCGGCGGTAACGCCGTACAGCACATGGTCGAACAAACCATAGAAGGCGTCGAGTTCATCGCCGCCAACACTGACGCTCAGGCGCTGAAAAACTCCAACGCCCACGTCACCATCCAACTGGGTGCCAACGTGACCAAGGGTCTGGGTGCCGGTGCCAACCCCCAGGTTGGCCGCCAGAGCGCTGAAGAAGACCGCGAGCAGATCCGCGAAGTGCTGGAAGGGGCCGACATGGTCTTTATCGCCGCTGGCATGGGTGGCGGCACTGGTACCGGCGCTGCCCCTGTGGTGGCAGAAGTGGCCAAGGAGCTGGGTATCCTGACCGTGGCCGTGGTCACCAAGCCGTTCCCCTTCGAAGGCAAAAAGCGCATGGCTTATGCCCAAGAGGGTATTAACCAGCTTGAGCAGCACGTTGACTCGTTGATCACCATCCCCAACGAGAAGCTGCTCAAAGTGCTGGGCAAGTCCACTAGCCTGCTGGCGGCGTTTAAATCCGCCAACGACGTGCTGCTGGGCGCCGTAAAAGGCATTGCCGAACTCATTACTCACCCCGGCATGATCAACGTCGACTTCGCCGACGTGCGCACCGTAATGAGCGAAATGGGTAAAGCCATGATGGGCAGTGGCATCGCCAGCGGCGAAGACCGTGCCCAGGAAGCGGCCGAGCTGGCCATTTCCAGCCCGCTTCTGGAAGACGTCGACCTGGCCGGTGCCCGCGGCATCCTGGTTAACATCACTGCCGGCATGAACCTGACCATCGAAGAGTTCGAGACTGTCGGTAACGCCGTCCAGGGCTTTGCTTCCGAGCACGCCACTGTGGTGGTGGGTACCACCATCGACCCCGAGATGGAAAACGATATCCGGGTTACCGTGGTGGCGACCGGTATCGGTGGCAGCGAGCGCAAGCCGGAGATCACCCTGGTGCAGAAAACCCAGGTTGAGCCGCCGCGCCCGACTTACCAGCAGCCCAGTGGCGACGGTACCCATGGCCGCATGCCTGCTGCCCAGCCTGCCGTAGCGCCCCAACCGGAGCTGCGCAAGGCCGAGGAGCCGGCAGTAGCCCAGCCCAAGCGCAAGAGCCAGGCGGATCTGGATTATCTGGATATCCCGGCCTTCCTGCGTCGCCAGGCTGATTAAGACGCTGACACCAAGCGTTTGTAAAACCAGGGTAAATTCCATACTTTTTGCATGGTTTACCGGGCTTTAGGTGTTCCGTTTTTGATAACTTGGGCGTTATAGTGATATATTATTGGCCCTTTTGACCCAGGTAGGCCCTTTGGGGGACTGCCCGACTTTGCGAGGTTAGCCACAGATGATTCGGCAACGTACCTTGAAAAGCGCGATTCGCGCCATCGGTGTTGGCTTGCATAGCGGTAATAAAGTATCGCTATGCCTGCGGCCTGCGCCGGTCAATACGGGTATCGTCTTCCGTCGTGTCGACCTTGACCCGGTGGTGGAGATCCCGGCCGACGGCCGTTTGGTTCAAGACACCATGCTCTGCACCTGTTTGCACGGTGAAGAGGGCGTCAAGGTAGCGACCATCGAGCATCTGTGCGCCGCCCTGGCGGGACTGGGTATCGATAACCTCTATGTGGAAATCGATGCCCCTGAGATCCCGATCATGGACGGTAGCTCCAGTCCTTTCGTGTTCCTCCTGCAATCTGCCGGTGTGGAGGAGCAGAATGCCGCCAAGAAATTTATCCGTATCAAGGACGTGATCCGGGTAGAAATGGGCGACAAGTGGGCCGAGTTCCGTCCCTATCAGGGATTCAAGATGGATGTAGCCATCGACTTCAACCATCCGGCGATGGAAGGGCGCAACCAGCGCCTGGTGATGGATTTTTCCAGCACCTCTTTCGTCAAGGAAGTCAGCCGTGCCCGTACCTTCGGCTTTATGAAAGACATCGAGACCCTGCGTGCCAACAACCTGGCATTGGGCGGCTCCATGGAAAACGCCGTGGTACTGGACGAGTACAAAATTCTCAACTCCGAAGGCCTGCGCTACGAAGACGAATTCGTCAAGCACAAGCTGCTGGATGCGGTAGGGGATTTGTACCTGGCGGGCCATTCCATCATTGGCGAGTTCCGTTCCTATAAGTCCGGTCACGCCCTTAACAACATGATGGTGCGGGAGATCCTGGCCCATCAACAGGCATGGGACATGGTGACCTTCGAAGACGAAGGTGACGCCTCTCCCATCTCCTACCTGTCGCCGGGCCTCAGCCTGGCCTGATGATTCCAGTCTTTATTTGTTGTTCTGGCGGCGCTCACTGAGCGCCGCCAGTTTTTTCAGGCTCTCACTCAATTTCCCGTCTGTGGTTTCCGCCAATGCCCGCAATTGTTCGGCGGTGCGGGAACTGATCTCCCGTTTGTTGGGTCTTTGAACCTGCGGATTTACCACAGCTTTCACCAGTCCTGGGTTGATCCGCAGATCAAGGCTGGTTAGGCTTGGGTCAATTTGCCGCATCTGGCTTAATAAGGCAGACCTTTGCATGCGCAGCTGGCTCAGCCAGGCTGCACTGGCAACTTCGATCACCAGCACACCTTGGCGCAGGTTGGCTACCCGGCTGTGATTGGCCAGGTGAGCCGGTACCTGCTGCTGATAGCTTTGCTGCAGTGCACTGAGCTTAGATGCCTTTCTCGACAGCTCGGCAAGACCAGACAGACTCTGGTTTAGCAGGTTTTCAAGAGAGCTTGGGTGGTCGGACATAACTAAGGCCTTCGCCTGGACGTTGATCTTCATTATCGGTGCCTGGGGGTGCTGACGGCAATGGCGCCGTGCCCCAGGGTTTCGCAATGCACCTTGAAAGTCCCGGTTGTTGTCACCATATGAGCAGATAAGCATGTTCATTGGGTGCGACCTTGTTATGGCTCCCCTGCGTGCCCCGGCTGGATGCGGCTTGCTCTGGGCAGCCTCAGAAAATTGAGGCACTTGCGCGTTTTTTGCCCTGCGCATTTTGTGTATCGCCCGGACGGGCTTTGAGGAATAATAGCCGGCACCCTAACCGGGCCACGTACAAGAAAAGACAGGATTATGTTCACACAACTGCTCACCAAAATTATCGGTAGTCGCAACGATCGCACTATCAAACGCCTCAGCAAGATCGTGGCCCAAATCAATGCCCTTGAGCCTCAATTCGAGGCCCTGGACGACGCCGCCCTTGGCGCCAAAACCGCAGAATTCCGCGGTCGCCTGGAAAAGGGCGACACCCTGGACGATATCCTGCCCGAAGCCTTTGCCACCGTGCGCGAAGCCTCCAAGCGGGTGTTTGGCATGCGTCACTTCGACGTACAGATGATTGGCGGCATGGTGCTGCACAGCGGCAAGATTGCCGAGATGCGCACCGGTGAAGGTAAGACCCTGACCGCGACCCTGCCAGCTTATCTCAATGCCCTGGCAGGCCCCGTGCACGTGGTGACCGTCAACGATTACCTGGCCAAGCGTGACGCCGCCACCAACGCCCCGCTGTTTGAATTTCTGGGCCTGACCGTCGGTGTCAACGTGCCCGGCCTTGGCGCCATGGAGAAGAAGACCGCGTATGAAGCGGACATTCTTTACGGCACCAACAACGAATTCGGCTTTGACTACCTGCGTGACAACATGGCGTTCAGTCCGGCCGAGCGGGTACAGCGCAAGCTGTATTTTGCGGTGGTGGATGAGGTGGACTCCATCCTCATCGATGAGGCCCGTACTCCGCTTATTATCTCCGGCCCTGCCGAAGACTCTTCCGAGCTGTATCGCCAAATCAACGCCATCGTGCCGCAGCTTGAGCGCCAAGCCGAGGAAGACAAAGAAGGCGAGATGGGTGACGGCGACTTCACCATCGACGAAAAAGCCAAGCAGCTGTATCTGACCGAACACGGCCAGGTGCACATCGAAGATATCCTCAAAGAAAAGGGCCTGCTGGCCGAAGAAGACAGCCTGTTCGGCGCTGGCTCCATTAGCCTGCTGCACCACGTCAACGCTGCCCTGCGCGCCCATCACCTGTTCCATAAAGACGTGGATTACATCGTGGCCGACGGCGAGATTGTCATCGTTGACGAGCACACCGGCCGTACCATGCCGGGGCGCCGCTGGTCCGAAGGCCTGCACCAGGCCATGGAAGCCAAGGAAGGGGTGAACATCCAGAACGAAAACCAGACTCTGGCTTCCATCACCTTCCAGAACTACTTCCGTCTTTACGACAAGCTGTCCGGCATGACCGGTACCGCCGACACCGAAGCCTTCGAATTCAACCACATCTACCGCCTGGAAACCGTGGTTATCCCCACCAACAGGCCAATGGTGCGTGACGATATGCCCGACCAGGTGTATTTGTCTGCCGAAGAGAAATACGAAGCCATCATCAACGACATCAAGAGCCAGCGCGAGAAAGGCCGCCCCACTTTGGTGGGCACCATTTCTATCGAATCGTCTGAGCTTTTGTCGCGCCTTCTGAAAAAAGACGGTATTGCCCACCAGGTGCTGAACGCCAAGTTCCACGCCATGGAAGCCGATATCGTTGCGCAGGCTGGCCAGCCGGGCGCTGTGACCATCGCCACCAACATGGCCGGCCGTGGTACCGACATCATCCTCGGCGGTAACTGGCAGTCTGAAATTGACAAGCTTGAAGAGCCGACCCAGGCCCAGATTGACGATATCAAGGCCCAATGGAAGCTGCGCCACCAAGAAGTGCTGGACGCCGGCGGCCTGCACATCATCGGTACCGAGCGTCACGAGTCGCGCCGTATCGACAACCAGCTCCGTGGCCGCTCAGGCCGTCAGGGCGATCCGGGCTCCAGCCGTTTCTACCTGTCCATGGAAGATGCCCTGATGCGCATCTTCGCCTCTGACCGGGTCACCAACATGATGAAACGTCTGGGGATGCAACATGGCGAAGCCATCGAGCACCCCTGGGTCAACCGCGCTATCGAGAACGCCCAGCGCAAGGTGGAAGGCCGTAACTTCGATATTCGTAAGCAATTGCTGGAATACGATGACGTAGCCAACGACCAGCGCCGCGTGATCTACGAGCAGCGCAACGAGATCATGGACAGCGACTCCATCAAAGACACCATCGACGCCATTCGCAGCGATGTTATCGACAAGACCATCAGCAGCTACATTCCGCCCCAGTCCCTCGAGGAAATGTGGGATGTTTCCGGCCTCGAAGAGCGCCTGCGTGGCGACTTCCTGGTTGCTCTGCCGCTGCAACAGTGGCTGGACGAAGACGACAAACTGGATGAAGAAGGCCTGACCCAGCGCATCCATGAAGCGGTAGAAGCCACCTACCAGGCCAAGGAAGAAGCCGTTGGCCCGGAAGTGATCCGCCACTTTGAAAAGGCGGTGATGCTGCAAACCCTGGACGGCCTCTGGAAAGAACACCTGGCCGCCATGGACCACCTGCGCCAGGGTATTCATCTGCGCGGCTACGCCCAGAAAAACCCCAAGCAGGAATACAAGCGCGAAGCCTTTGAGCTGTTCACCGAGATGTTGGAAAGCCTCAAGCACGACGTGGTGAGCATTCTTTGCAAGGTACGGGTGCAGGCCGAAGAAGACGTGGAAGCGGTTGAAGAGCAGCGCCGCCGCGCCGAAGCCGTACCGCACCAGTACCAGCACGCCGAAAGCGGCGCCCTGGCTGAGGAAGCCGACGAAAGCGGCGAGCCAAGCACCGTGCTGCGTGACGGCCCCAAGGTCGGGCGTAACGACCCTTGCCCCTGCGGCTCGGGTAAAAAATTCAAGCAATGCCACGGCAAGCTGGTGTAATAGAAAAGTGGCCCTTCGGGGCCACTTTGGTTTTAAGGACAATGTAATGAAAAAACAGGTACATGTTGCCGTAGGTGTCATTGAAAACGGCCGTGGCGAGATTTTTGTAACCAAGCGCCTGGGCCACCAGCACCAAGGCGGCAAGTGGGAGTTCCCCGGTGGCAAGGTGGAGGAGGGTGAGACCCTGCTGCACGCCCTGGACCGGGAGCTTAGCGAAGAGATTGGCATTAACGTGGTGGCTGCCGAGCCGTTGCTGCTGGTGGAGCACGACTACGGCGACAAAGCTGTGAAACTGGACGTATGGCTGGTGCGAGGTTTCGTGGGCCAGCCCCGCGGCCTTGAAGGCCAGGAAGGGCAATGGGTGGCCATCAAAGATCTAGACACCCTGGAGTTCCCCGATGCTAACGGCCCCATAGTCGAGGCCGTGAAAGCCCTGCAATAACACTGGAGAACCTTGATGGAACTGGTCTGCCCCCATTGCCTGCGCCTTAACCGTATTGATGATACGCGCCTAAAGGACGGCCCCAAATGCGGCGCCTGCAAGGGCGCTTTGCTTGATGGCAGCCTGTTGACTCTGGACGACGGCAACCTGCGCCAAAGTATTGCCCGCCATGGCCTGCCGCTACTGGTGGATTTTTGGGCCGACTGGTGCGGCCCCTGCAAGATGATGGCGCCGGTGTTTGCCGATACCGCCCGTGAGCTGGCCGGCAAGGTGAGCTTTGCCAAGGTTGATACCATGCAAGCGCCCGCTGCCAGCGGCAGTTTTGCCATCCGCTCCATTCCTACCCTTATCCTGTTCGTTGGCGGCCAAGAGAAGGGGCGTATCAGCGGCGCCCTGCCGGCGGGGCAACTGAAAGCCTGGCTGGCGCAGCAGCTCGCTTAAGGCGCCAATGGGGCATGCGGCGGTGGGCGCCGCCTGACAAAATCTGTACAATGCCGCGCTTCCCGTTTTAGTAGAGGAAGCTTGCTCATGAGCTGGCGCCAGCAGTGGTTCTCGCAACCCGTCAAAGACATTCTTTCCGGCTCGGTGGTGGCTTTAGCCCTCATTCCCGAGGCCATTGCCTTTTCCATCATCGCCGGTGTCGATCCTAAAGTCGGCCTGTACGCGTCTTTTTGTATCGCCACCGTCATTGCCTTTTTAGGTGGCCGGCCGGCCATGATCTCGGCGGCCACCGGCGCTATGGCGCTGTTGATGACCGATCTGGTAAAAGACCACGGCCTGCAATACCTGCTGGCGGCCACCTTACTGACCGGCGTCTTTCAAATCATTGCCGGTTGGCTGCGCCTGGGGGAACTGATGCGTTTTGTGTCACGGGCGGTGGTGACCGGCTTTGTCAACGCGCTGGCCATTCTTATCTTCATGGCCCAGCTGCCGGAGCTTACCCACGTTACCTGGCCGGTGTATGTGATGACCGCCGCCGGCCTTGGCATCATCTATCTGTTCCCTTATGTCACCAAGGCCATTCCATCGCCGCTGGTGTGCATTCTGGTGCTCACCGCCGTGTCGATGTACCTGGGCCTTGATATTCATACCGTGGGCGACATGGGTGAACTGCCCGACAGCCTGCCGGTATTCATGCTGCCGGACATCCCCTTTAATCTCGACACCCTTGCCATTATCGCGCCTTATTCCCTGGGCCTGGCGGTGGTTGGCCTGCTGGAATCGATGATGACCGCCACCATAGTGGACGATTTCACCGATACCGACTCCAACAAGAACATGGAGTGCCGTGGCCAGGGCATCGCCAATATCGTGGCGGGCTTTTTTGGCGGCATGGCGGGCTGCGCCATGATTGGCCAGTCGGTGATCAACGTGAAATCCGGTGGCCGCAACCGCCTCTCTACCCTGGTGGCCGGCGTGTTTTTGCTGATCCTGGTGGTGTTTCTCAATAAATGGGTGGCCCAGATCCCCATGGCGGCGCTGGTGGCGGTGATGATCATGGTCTCCATCGGTACCTTCAGCTGGGGTTCTATCCGCGATATGCGTAAAACCCCGCTTACCACCAATATCGTGATGATCGCCACCGTGGTGGCGGTGGTGCTCACCCGCGACTTGTCTGTTGGGGTGCTGCTGGGGGTGTTGTTGTCGGCCCTGTTCTTTGCCAACAAGGTGGCAAGAGTGCTGCATGTGGGGGTACGCACCGAAGACGGCGTTACCGAGTACCAAGTGACAGGGCAGGTGTTTTTTGCTTCCGCTAATCGCTTTGTTGGCCGTTTTGACTTCAAAGAAGCGGTAGCCAAGGTGCGTATCGATGTCAGCCGCGCCCATTTTTGGGATCAAACCGCCGTTGGCGCCCTCGACAAAGTGGTACTCAAGCTGCGCCGCGACGGCGCCAGTGTCGAAGTGGTGGGCCTTAACCAGGCCAGTGCCACTTTGGTAGACAAATTCGGCGTACATGATAAAGCTGAGGATGTAGAACAGCTGATGGGGCACTAAGGATGAATAGCATGACCAACACTATCATGGCCTGTATTGACGGCGCCCAACATGCCACTACCGTTGCTGATTGCGGCGCCTGGCTGGCAAACCGCCTCGATGCGCCACTGACCCTGCTGCATGTGCTTGACCATCACCACGGCCTGCACAGTGGCGATTTCAGCGGTGCCATCGGCCTTGGTGCCCAGGAAGCGCTGATAACCGAAATGGCCAAGCTTGACGAGCAGCGCTCAAAGCTCGCCATGGAGCAGGGCGCCTTGATGCTCGAAGCGCAGGTTAAGCGCCTGGCCGAACAAGGCTTTGAGGGCGCCCAAAGCCGCCAGCGCCACGGTGAAGTGGTGCAAAGTCTCAAAGAGCTGGAAGCGCAAACCCGGGTTTGGGTGCTGGGCAAGAAAGGCGGCAAGGATAAGGGCGAGCATCTGCTGGGCGCTCATGTTGAAGCCATAGTGCGGGCGCTGCACCAGCCAGTGCTTTTAGTGGCTGAGCAATTCGTAGCGCCTGATGCTGTGCTCATTGCTTTTGACGGCTCTGCAACCGGCCGCAAAATGGTGGAAGTGATAGCCCAAAGCCCTATCTTTGCCGGTTTGCCTTGCCACCTGGTGATGGTGGCCGAGGACAACGAGCCAAACCGCAGCCAGTTGGCCTGGGCCAGCGCGCAGCTGCAGGCAACCGGCCACCAGTGCCAGGGGCAAATCCTGCAAGGCGAGGTAGACAAGGCGCTTTGCGCCTATCAGCAGCAGCACGGCATTGGCTTGTTGGTGATGGGGGCTTATGGCCACAGCCGCATTCGCCAGTTTCTGCTGGGCTCAACCACCACCACCATGCTGCAAAGCTGCCAGGTGCCGGTGCTTATCCTGCGATGAAAAAAGGCGGCCCATTGGTCGCCTTTTTACTGCCCCTTAAATCGCGTTAGATAAAACGCATCGACAGGTCGATGGCCTGTACGTGTTTGGTGAGAGCGCCGCTGGAAACAAAATCCACCCCGGTGGCGGCGATTTGGCTTAGCGCCTCGTCGGTAACGTTACCCGACACTTCCAGCTTGGTGGCAGGGCGCTCGCTGTTGCGCTTGGCGACGGCTGCCGCCATCTGCTCGAAGCTGAAGTTATCCAGCATCACGATATCGGCCCCAGCCGCCAGCGCCTCGTCCAGTTCGGTCAGACTTTCCACTTCCACTTCCACCGGTTTGCCGGGGGCAATCTGATGCGCCTGGGCAATGGCGTTGGCGATGGAGCCTGCCGCCAGGATATGGTTTTCCTTGATAAGGAAGGCATCAAAAAGGCCGATGCGGTGGTTTTGCCCGCCGCCGCATTTTACCGCGTATTTTTGTGCCAGCCGCAGCCCTGGTATGGTTTTGCGGGTATCCAGCAACTGGGTGTGGCTGCCAGCCAGCTTCTGGGCATAAAAATGGGTGGTGGTGGCGGTAGCGGAGAGCAGCTGCACAAAATTAAGGGCGGTACGCTCGCCGGTCAACAGCGCTCTTGCCGGGCCTTGCAAAGTGAAGAGGGTGCTGCCGGCGCTCACTTGTTGGCCGTCTTCCACCTCAAAGGTAATGGTGACCGCGCCGCCCAGCGCCTTGAAGGTCTCCAGCACCCAGGCTTTGCCGCAAAACACCATGTCCTCGCGGGTGATCACCCTGGCCGATTTTTGCTCATCGGCCGGTACCAACAGGGCGGTAATGTCACCAGAGGCGACAACCTCGCCCCCTAAGTCTTCAGCCAGAGCAGCTTGTACCTGGCGAGCAATATCCTGAGCAAATGTCATGTTAAAAACTTTAGCGCAATAGGGCAGGGTGGCGGCCATTCTACCCCTTGCCAGGCGCTGGCAAAAGCCGCTTGCAAGGAACAGGTGTGGGGCGGTGTCATCATCTGTTAAGACTCTTTAGCATTTTGTTGCTTACAGATTTTTCTAATGCCCTGGCTGCTAATATACTGACCCCTGTACAAAAGTGCCGAAATTGCGGCGTTCTTGGCCACGCATGTGCAACATTTTTTTGACATGCGTCTTGGCGTTTTGACCTGCTCGCGTTAATAATGGATTCAGCCCAGCTTGCGGGCTTGTGACAAATTACAGATGTAAAAGAGGGGATTTACCATGAAGAAACAACAAGGTTTTACCTTGATCGAACTGATGATCGTGGTGGCGATCGTAGGTATCCTGGCTGCTATCGCCCTGCCTGCCTATCAGACCTATACCAAAAAAGCCAAGTTCTCTGAGGTTGTTGCTGCCACTGGTGCAGTGAAAACTGCAGTCGAAATTTGTGCCCAGACGCAAGGCGGTACAGCTAGTTGCGCTGCAGGTACAAGTGGCATTCCTGCTGATATCACCAGTGGTAACGGTACTAAGTATGTAGACACTGTCACAACAACTGCTGGTTCTCCGATTACTATCCAAGCTAAGGCAGTAACTACCAATGGCTTGAATGGTGAGACCTATACCCTAAGTGGTACCTACAACAACGGTAAAGTTGATTGGTCTGGAACTTGCAGCGACACTTCTCTTTGCTGATAACCATCTCACAAGGGGTTCGAGATCAGTATCTCAGCCCCTTAAATTGATCAGTACTGTTAATGTCCGGATTCCTTCCTGTTGCCAAAGGCACCCTCGCTCTTCTGCTTAGACGAGGCAAAATTACCCAATCCACAGTCGAAGAACTTCTCAAAGAGAACCATTCTGGGCTGATACCGCTATTTGATGTTTTAAAAAAATCCGAGCTTAGCGCCGAAGCTTTTGCCAAGTTCTTGTCTGAGCAGTTTGGCCTGCCGATTTTCGACCTCACCAAGTTTGACCTCGACACCATTCCCAGCACCCTTTTGAATGAGCAGCTTATTCAAAAGCATGCTGTATTGCCGCTTTTCAAGCGCCAGAACCGTATCTTTATTGCTACCGCCGACCCCAGCAACCAGTCGGCGTTGGAAGATTTTCGCTTTAACTTGCGCCTGCCTACCGAGCCGGTGCTGGTTAATGCCGATGAGCTGGCCAAGGCTATTGATAAACTGCTGGAGAAGACCGGCTCGGCCCTGGATATTGGCGACGTTAACGATGCAGAGCTGGCCGACCTTGCGGTAGATGACGAAAGCGACCGGGACCAGGATATCGGTACTGGCAAGGAAGACGACGCCCCTATTGTTATCTACATCAACAAGTTGTTGATGGATGCCATTCGTAAAGGCGCGTCAGACCTGCACTTTGAGCCTTACGAGAAAAGCTACCGGGTGCGGTTTCGCATAGACGGTATCCTCCATGAAGTAGCCGCGCCGCCGGTGTCGGTGGCCAACCGATTGGCAGCCCGTATTAAGGTGATGTCCAAGCTGGATATTGCCGAGCGCCGCATTCCCCAGGATGGCCGCATCAAGTTGCGCCTTTCCCGTAAAAAGGCCATCGATTTTCGGGTCTCAACCCTGCCAACCCTATGGGGCGAGAAAATCGTAATGCGTATCCTCGATTCCAGCTCCACGCAGCTGGGTATCGATATGCTGGGATACGAGCCTGAGCAAAAACGCCTTTATCTTGAAGCACTACATAAACCCCAGGGCATGATTTTGGTTACCGGGCCGACAGGCTCGGGTAAAACCGTGTCGCTTTATACTGGCCTTCATATTCTTAATACCGAAGAGCGCAATATCTCGACGGCCGAAGACCCGGTGGAAATTAACCTGCCTGGTGTTAACCAGGTGCAAATCCATACCAAAGCCGGTATGACCTTTGCCTCGGCGCTACGGGCCTTTTTGCGCCAAGACCCGGATATCATCATGGTGGGGGAGATCCGTGACCTGGAAACAGCAGAGATCTCCATCAAAGCGGCCCAGACCGGCCACTTGGTGCTTTCTACCCTGCACACCAACTCGGCATCGGAAACCCTGACCCGTCTGGTCAATATGGGGGTGCCGCCTTATAACATTGCCTCCAGCGTCACCTTGGTTATTGCCCAGCGGCTCGGCCGACGCCTATGCCCTGTGTGCAAGCAACCCGAGCACCTGCCCAAAGACGAGCTATTGCGCCAAGGCTTTTCACCACGGCAAATAGAAGAAGGCTTTACCTTATATCGGCCGGTAGGGTGCAGCGAATGCACCGGTGGTTACAAGGGCCGGGTTGGGGTGTACGAGACCATGCCCATGACAGAGGCACTGGCTAAAATCATTATGGAAGGTGGGAACTCGCTGGATATTGCCGCCCAGGCTCAGCGAGAGGGGATAAAAAACTTGCGCCAATCCGGGCTGGAAAAAGCCAGGCAGGGAGTCACCTCCCTGGCCGAAGTCAACCGGGTTACCAGCTACTAAGGAATCGCCATGGCAATAGCAACGGCAACCAAAAGAAAAGTAGAAACCCAGAAGCTGGAGATTTTTTCCTGGAAGGGCCTTAACCGTCGTGGAGAGAAAGTCCAAGGGGAGATGACCGGGGCCAGGATTAACGAAATCAAAGCCCAGCTGCGGGCCCAAGGTATTACCCCCAAAGAAGTTAAACGCAAACCCAAGTCCCTGTTCTCTTTTGGCCAAAAGGTCGAAGCCGCCGATATTGCTGCGGTGACCCGTCAGCTGGCCACCATGCTCGCCTCCGGTGTCCCTCTGGTGCAGTCTCTGGATATCATTGCCAAGGGTTACAAGAAAGACGCGGTGCGGGAGATGATGGTCAAGATCTCCGGCGACGTGCAAGGGGGAACCTTGCTCTCTGAAGCCTTGGCCAAGTACCCCACGCTTTTTGATTCGCTATATCGCGACCTGGTGGCTGCCGGTGAGCACTCTGGCGCCATGGAAACCATGTTCGACCGTATCGCCACCTACAAAGAGAAACAGGAAGAACTGAAGGCCAAGATCAAAAAGGCGCTGTTCTATCCTTCAGCCATCGTTTTTGTGGCTATTGTGGTTACAGCGATACTGCTGATTTTTGTGGTGCCGCAATTTGAAGACATCTTCCACTCCTTTGGTGCCGAGCTGCCCGCCTTTACCCGGCTGTGGATCTCCATCTCTCATGCTTTACAAAGTTCCTGGTACATCATTGTTGGCGTGTTGATTATTGCTGGATTCAGCTTTAGAAGTGCCCATCGAAAGTCGCAAAGCGTCAGGGATAAAACCGATAGATTTATCCTGCGCTTGCCTATCGTTGGTTCTATTTTGCACAAGGCCGCTTTGGCCCGTTTTGCCCGTACCCTGGCGACTACTTTCGCTGCTGGTGTGCCGCTGATTGATGGTCTGGCCTCCAGCGCCGGCGCCTCGGGTAATGCGCTTTACCGCGACGCGGTGCTCAAGGTGCGCCGCGAGGTAGAAACCGGCATGCAGATGAACGTGGCGATGCGTACCACCCAGGTGTTTCCAGAGATGATCATCCAGATGGTGCTGATCGGTGAAGAGTCCGGCTCTATCGACGAGATGATGTCTAAAGTCGCTCAGGTTTATGAGCGGGAAGTGGACGACGCCGTAGATGGCCTGATGAGTCTCTTGGAACCTGCCATTATGATCGTCCTTGGCCCTATTATCGGCGGCCTGGTCGTGGCAATGTACCTGCCTATATTCCAGTTGGGACAAGTAGTGGGCTGATCCCTGATGCAGTTGATTGATCTGTTAGGCCGCGAGCCGTTATGGCTGGCGGTCTTTGTTTTTATCTTCGGGCTGCTGGTTGGCAGCTTTCTTAACGTGGTGATTTACCGGCTGCCGGTGATGCTGGAGCGGCGCTGGAAAAAAGAAAGCCGCGAGCTACTTGGCCTTGACCACAGCCATGATAGCCAGCCGTTCAACCTGATGGTCCCCCGTAGCCACTGCCCCAAGTGCCACTCCCCTGTTGCTTGGTACGACAATATCCCGCTCTTTAGCTGGCTGCTGCTCCGCGGCCGCTGCCGGCACTGCAAGGTGAGCATTGCGGCGCGTTATCCGTTGGTAGAGTTGGTTGCCGGGCTGATGTCGGCCGCTGTTGCCTGGCATTTCGGAGCCACGGTGTTGATGCTGGCGGCGCTGCTTTTCACCTGGATACTGCTCACCCTCACCTTTATTGATGCCGACACCATGTTGCTGCCTGACAACCTGACCCTGCCGCTGATGTGGGGCGGGTTGTTGGTGAGCCTTTTGGGGGGCCTGGTGAGCCCAGAGCAAGCCATCATCGGCGCTGCCCTGGGTTATTTGTCGCTTTGGTCAGTGTATTGGGTCTTTAAGTTGCTGACCGGCAAGGAAGGCATGGGCTATGGCGACTTCAAACTGCTCGCAGCCCTCGGCGCCTGGCTTGGCCCCTGGATGCTGCCGCAAATCATTTTGCTGTCTTCGGTCTTTGGCCTGTTTTGGGGTATTTATGGCGCCCTTCGCAGCAAAAAAGGCAGCCAGCCCATGCCTTTTGGCCCCTTTTTGGCGGCAGCTGGTTGGGTGGCTCTGATGTGGGGGCCTGCCATTAATCGCTGGTATTTGGGGTATTTGAGCTGATGTTCGTGGTTGGGCTTACCGGCGGTATCGGCTCAGGCAAAAGCACCGTTGCCGACCTTTTTGCCGAGCAGGGCATCGCCTTGGTGGACGCCGATATCGTCGCCCGGCAAGTGGTAGAGCCCGGCACTCCCGGCCTTACCGCCCTTGTGGCGCATTTTGGTGCCGATATTCTGAGTGCTGACGGCAGCCTCGACAGAGCAGCCCTTCGCAGCCGGATCTTCGGCGCCGAGCAGGCTCGCCAATGGGTAAACGATCTCCTTCATCCGCTCATTCGCAGCAAAATGGCGCAGCAGTTGGCTGCCGCTCAAAGCCCTTATGTGCTCTGGGTAGTGCCGCTGCTGATTGAAAACGACCTCTACCGCCAGTGCGACCGGGTGCTGGTGGTGGATGCCCATGAGCATCAGCAGCGTAGCCGGGTGCTGGCCAGGGACAGCCGCGCCGATGCCGACGCCATCATGGCCCGGCAAATGCCGCGCGATGAACGGCTGAAATATGCCGACCATATTGTCGACAACAGCGGCGATGTTGAGCAAGTGAAAGCCCAGGTTCAGCTTTTACATCGCCGCTACCTGTCGGAGGCCGCGCAAAAAAGGCTATGATTGAGGCGGACAAATCAACAACGCTTGGGCCATGGACTGTCAGTTCGAATTTCCCCTCTCAGAAAAATTCCGCGCCTACCTGAGGCTCGACTATTTGCTTCGCCGCTTGTTTAAGTCGGCGGACAATGCCGATTGGCCATTTTTCACTGCCCTGTTCGACTTGCTGGACGTGATGGACAGAGGGGACGTGAAGGCCGAACTCATCAAGGATCTGGAACGGGCTATCGAGCAACTGCAGCGCTGGGAGCAGATGCCCGGCGTGGATGCCCAGCAGCTCAACGAGCTGGGCCGTGAGTTGCAAACCCACAGGCAATGGCTGCTGACCCAGCAGCGCCTACCGCCCGGCTGGCGGGACGACCCTCTGCTGATGGCCCTTCGTGCCCGGTTCACCGTAGCCGGCGGTGACGCCCCCTTCGATTTGCCGCAGCTGGCTTGCTGGCAGCAACGCAGCGCTGTGGTGCGCCAGGCCGATGTGGCCGCCTGGCTCGACAAGGTGGAGCCTTTTGCCAGGGGCCTTTCTTTATTACTGAAATTGGTCAGGGAAGGGGGGCGCCCCGAGCCGGTGGTGGCCCGTAATGGCTTTTTCCAAGCCAGTTGCGAAAACCTGGTGTTGCTGCACCTTGCCGACCTGCCAGCGGATCTTTACCCTAGTGTGTCCGGGCACCGAGGCCGCTACACGGTGCGGCTGATGAGCCTGGGAAATGATGGTGAAGCAACGCCGGTTGCAGAAGATGTGCCCATGACGCTATGTCATTGCAGCTGGCAGTAGGAGATAAGTGTTGGTTGTCAGTTGTCCTATTTGTAATAAAGATGTCGAGTGGTCAGAGCAAAGCCCTTTTCGCCCCTTCTGCTCCAAACGTTGTCAGTTGATTGATTTGGGCGAGTGGGCCTCTGGCGAGCGTGCCATTCCAGCCGAAGAAGATGCTCCCTCCGAGTCTGACGACTACGAATAAAGCCTGTTTTTCAAACGGTTAAATCCTTGTGCTACAGTGGCTTCAACACTCTTACGGAGCCGCTGTTCGTGACCGATTGGTACCCCGGCGCCAAGCGCCACCCCAGCCCCCATTGTGATGACAGGCCCGATAACCTCAGGCCTGATCTGCTGGTGATCCACAATATCAGCCTGCCGCCCCAGCACTTTGGCCAAGGCCTGGTGCCGGCGTTTTTTGACGGTAGCCTTGATTGCCGCGCTCACCCCTGGCTGGCGCGGCTAGAAGGGGTGAGGGTATCGGCGCACTTTTTTATCGAGCGAGACGGCACACTCTGGCAACTGGTGGCCATAAGCCAGCGCGCCTGGCATGCTGGCCTTTCGCAGTTTGCCGGCCGTGAGCGCCTTAACGACAGCAGCGTCGGTGTGGAGCTTGAAGGGGCTGACCATCTGCCTTTTACCTTGGCTCAATATCAGGCCCTGGCACGCCTTAGCGCTTGGCTGTTTACCCATACCGACATCGGACCTCACCGGGTCACCGGCCATGAAACCATAGCCCCTATTAGAAAAACCGATCCGGGTCCGCTGTTTGATTGGCTGACTTACTACCGTTTGATGGAGCTGACGGCATGATGCTGATAACCCTGTTGCTGATCCTGGCCCTGGACAGGGTGTTGATGCTACCCGCTGCCTGGCAGCTCGATACCTGGCTGGCAAAACTACCGGCTGCCGCTAGGGCGCCGTCCCTGCCATGGCCTTTGCTGCTGGTGGGGCTGGTACTGGCCACGATAGCAGTGGATTGCGCCTTGTACCTGCTGCCCTGGGTACTCTCTTGGCCGTTAACGGTATTGCTGCTGTGGGCGGCGCTCAACAGCACCCAGCTTCGCCAACAATACCGGCAAATGCTCAACGCCTTTTCCCGGGGCGACTTGCAAGCGGCCGACCTTTACTCTCAAGGCATCGAACAGCCTCTGACCTCCGCCACCTATAGCGGCCGGGAGCGCACCTTGATGGCGCTGCTGTGGGCCAACTATCGCCATTATTGCGCCGTGCTGTTCTTTTATGTGCTGGCCGGTACCGGCGCCGTGCTGGCTTACGGTTTGTTGCGTTACTGGCATAACCAGGAGCAACCCGAGGCGCGCCGCCTGATCAAATTAGTGGACTGGCTGCCGGTACGCTTTACCGCTCTGGGATTTGCCTTTGTCGGCCATTACTCCCGGGCCATGCCCCGTTGGCTAGAAGGGCTGCTCAAGCACCCTAATGACAACGAAGACTACCTCGGCCAGGTTGCCCTGGCTGCCGAAGAGGTGGATTGCTCCGAACCTTGCAGTGACAAGCCAGTGCTGAACATGGTGGCCCTGGCCAAGCGCAACCTGCTGTTTTTCCTGTGCGTGGTGGCGGCCCTTATCTTGTTGGGATTTTTGGTCTGACCAATTTAAGCCGGCATCTTTACTGAACAACTCAGCCAAGCTGGCTTCGACTGCGGTCTAATGGACAGGGTTATTTCCATCTGCTAAGGTGTGGGCACTTATTGCGCTATTGGTAATACCAATTTACACCATGGCTGGTTACCAACGGATTAGACAACCGCGCATTGCGGACGTCATACAGGAACAACTGGAGACCTTGATCCTCGAGGGCACCCTGGCGCCTGGGCAGAAGCTGCCGCCGGAGCGCGAACTGGCGGTGCAGTTCGATGTATCCCGTCCTTCGGTGCGTGAGGCTATCCAGAAACTGGAAGTCAAAGGCCTGCTGTTGCGTCGCCAGGGTGGCGGTACCTATGTCAGCCAGGATATTTACGGCGAGATGGCCAATCCGCTGTTTGACATGCTGACCCACCACCCCGAAGGGCAACTGGATCTGTTGGAGTTCCGTTACGCCCTGGAAGCCATGGCGGCCTATTACGCGGCGCTGCGCGGTACCGATACCGACTTTGCCGAAATCAGCGCCGCTTACGTCGACGTGGAAAAGGCCCACGCCACCGACGACGTACCCTTGGAAGCCAAAGCCATTACCCGATTTCACGAACTGGTCGCCCAGGCCAGCCACAATGTGGTGATCCTGCACCTGTTCCGCGTCATGAAGCCGCTGCTTATTCAAAACGTGCAACTGAACCTGGAAATGCTGTATCAGCGCTCCAGCGCTCCGGAGCGGGTAGGGCAGCATCGCAAGCATTTGCTGGAGTGTATTGTCTCCGGCAAACCCCAGGATGCCCGGGTTGCCTGTGAGCAGCACCTGGCTTACCTGGAAGAAACCCTGTTGGACATCCGCCGGGAGCAGAGCCGTTTGCAGCGCTCTCTTCGGCGACTACAAAGCAAACCGTCGCGCAGCAAAAGCTAGTCTATGTTTTTAAGCGCAGACGACTTTCTAATCACAATCAGAGCAAGATAAGGAATAAGCCATGTCAGAGAAGGTTATGCATGACGTGGACCCGCAGGAAACCCGTGAATGGCTGGACGCGCTCCAGGCAGTCATGGATGAAGAAGGTGCTGAACGCGCCCATTACCTGCTGGAATCCCTGACCGATCAGGCTCGTCGTAATGGCGCGCATCTGCCTTTCGAAGCCACCACCGCTTACGTCAACACCATTCCTGCTGGCCAGGAACCGGAAATGCCGGGTGACCAGGGCATGGAACGCCGTATCCGCTCCATCATCCGCTGGAACGCCCTGGCCATGGTGCTGCGCGGCTCCAAGAAAAACCTGGAACTGGGCGGCCACATTTCCTCTTTCGCCTCCAGCGCCACCTTGTACGATGTGGGTTTCAACCACTTCTTCCGTGCGCCCAATGACAAAGACGGCGGCGACCTGATTTACTTCCAGGGCCACATCTCTCCCGGTATCTATTCCCGCTCCTTCCTGGAAGGGCGCCTGACCGAAGAGCAACTGGACAACTTCCGCCAAGAAGTGGAAGGCAAGGGTCTGCCGTCTTACCCGCACCCGAAACTGATGCCGGATTACTGGCAGTTCCCCACCGTTTCCATGGGTCTGGGCCCCATCGCCGCCATTTACCAGGCACGTTTCCTTAAATACCTGACCGACCGTGGCATCAAAGATTGCTCCGAGCAGCGGGTTTACTGCTTCCTGGGTGACGGCGAGTGTGACGAGCCGGAAGCCCTGGGCGCCATCGGCATGGCCGCCCGTGAGAAGCTGGACAACCTGACCTTCATCATCAACTGCAACCTGCAGCGCCTGGACGGCCCGGTTCGCGGTAACTCCAAGATCATTCAGGAACTCGAAGGCACCTTCCGTGGCGCCGGCTGGGAAGTGCTGAAGGTGATCTGGGGCCGTTACTGGGATCCTTTGCTGGCCCGTGATACCTCCGGCAAGCTGCTGCAGCTGATGGAAGAAACCGTCGACGGCGAATACCAGAACTGCAAGGCCAAAGGTGGCAAGTACACCCGCGACAATTTCTTTGGCAAATACGAAGAGACCAAAGAAATGGTGGCCAACATGTCTGACGACGACATCTGGCGCCTCAACCGTGGTGGCCACGACCCCTACAAGGTGTACGCCGCTTACCATCGCGCCGTAAACACCAAGGGCCGCCCCACCGTTATCCTCGCCAAAACCGTTAAAGGTTACGGCATGGGTGACGCCGGTGAAGGCAAAAACATTGCCCACCAGGTTAAGAAAATGGACGTGGAAGCCATCAAGTACTTCCGTGACCGTTTCAATATTCCGATCAGCGACGACAAGCTGGCCGAGATGCCTTACTACCATCCGGGCGAAGAATCCGACGAGGTCAAATACCTCAAGGAACGCCGCGCCAAGCTGCATGGCTTTATGCCCAAGCGTCAGGTGCGTTTCAACGGCGAGATGGATGTGCCGAGCCTCGATGCCTTTGAGTCCGTGACCAAGGGCAGTGGCGATCGCGAGATCTCCACCACCATGGCCTTTGTTCGTGTGCTGACCGCCTTGCTCAAAGACAAGCAAATCGGTAGCCGTGTCGTGCCTATCATCCCTGACGAGGCCCGTACCTTCGGTATGGAAGGCCTGTTCCGCCAGGTGGGTATCTACAGCCGCGAAGGCCAGAAATACACTCCCCAGGACGCCGACCAGGTTGCCTTCTACAAAGAAGACAAAAAAGGCCAGGTACTGCAGGAAGGGATCAACGAACTGGGCGCCATGTCCGACTGGGTTGCTGCTGCCACCAGCTACAGCACCAATGGCGAGCCGATGATCCCCTTCTACGTCTACTACTCCATGTTCGGCTTCCAGCGCGTGGGCGACATGGCCTGGGCCGCTGGCGACCAGCAAGCCCGTGGCTTCCTGATTGGCGGCACCGCCGGCCGTACCACCCTGAACGGTGAAGGCCTGCAGCACGAAGACGGCCACAGCCATATCCAGGCTGGCGTTATTCCCAACTGCGTAACTTACGACCCGACCTACGGCTACGAAGTGGCAGTGATCGTGCAAGACGGTATCCGCCGCATGTACGGTAACGACCAGGAAAACGTCTTCTACTACCTGACGGTGATGAACGAGAACTATCACCAGCCGGCCATGCCACAAGGTGCCGAGGAAGGTATCCGCAAGGGTATCTACAAGCTCGAAACCGTCAAAGGCAGCGGCAAGGCGCAAATCCAGCTGATGGGCTCCGGCACCATCCTGCTGCAGGTTCGCGAAGCGGCCCAAATTCTGGCCAATGACTACGGTGTCGACGCCGACGTGTTCTCCGTTACCAGCTTCAACGAGCTGGCCCGTGACGGCCTGGCCGCCGAGCGCCACAACATGCTGCATCCCGATGCCGAAGAGCAGGTGCCCTTTGTGGCCTCGGTGCTGACCAAGGACGTGCCGGTTGTTGCCGCCACTGACTACGTCAAGCTGTACGCCGACCAGATCCGCGGTTTTGTACCCGCCCCTTATCGGGTGCTGGGCACCGACGGTTTCGGCCGCTCCGACAGCCGCGATAACCTGCGCCGCCACTTCGAGGTCAACGCCCACTACGTGGTGGTTGCTGCCCTGTACGAACTGGCCAAAGCCGGTAAGGTCGAGAAGAAAGTGGTGGCAGAAGCCATCAAGCGCTTCGGTATCGATGCCGACAAAGTCAACCCGCTGTACGCATAAGGAAAAGAGCAATGGCAGAGACTCGTGATCTGATCGTGCCCGACATCGGCAGCGACGCGGTGGACGTCACCGAGCTCCTGGTGAGCGTGGGCGACAGCGTTGAAGAAGAACAAGGTCTTATCTCCGTTGAAGGGGACAAGGCTGCCATGGACGTGCCGGCGCCTTTTGCCGGCACCATCAAGAGCCTGACCGTCAAAGAAGGCGACAAGGTCTCTACCGGTGACAAAATCGGCACCATCGAAGTAGGCGCAGCCGCTGCTGCGCCTGCCAAAGAAGAAGCCGCCCCTGCTGCCCAAGAAGCGCCCAAGGCGCAAGCGCCTGCTCCGGCCGCCGCCCCTGCGGCTGCCTCCGGTGCCACCGAGCGCCAGGAAATTCACCTGCCCGATGCTGGCGGTGAAGTGGAAGTGGTGGAAGTGCTGGTTGCTGTGGGCGACGTGGTGGAAGTAGACCAGGGCCTGGCCTCTGTGGAAGGCGACAAAGCCGCCATGGAAGTGCCCAGCCCGCTGGCTGGCAAGATTGTCGAAGTGAAGGTGAAAACCGGCGACAAGATCTCTGAAGGCGCTCTGGTCGCCATCATTGAAACCGGCGCTGCGGCACCAGCTGCCAGTGCGGCACCTGCTGCCGAGCAGACTGCGGCCCCCGCTCCGGCGGCGGCCCCTGCTGCCAAGGAAGTCAAAGACGTTGCCCTGCCGGATGCCGGCGGTGAAGTGCAGGTCGTTGAAGTGCTGGTGGCGGTTGGCGACAGCGTCGAAGCCGAGCAAGGCCTGATTTCCGTGGAAGGCGACAAAGCCGCCATGGAAGTCCCGGCGCCCTTTGCCGGCGTGGTCAAAGAAGTCTTGGTGAAAACCGGTGACGCCATCAACGAAGGCAGCTTGATTGTCCGCGTTGAAACCCAGGGCGCAGCCCCGGCCGCGGCTCCTGCAGCTGCTGCCCCTGCCGCTGCTGCACCCAGCGCTGCCCCGGCTCAGGCTGCCAAGCCGCCGCCGGTACCGCATCATCCTTCTGCCGGTGCCAAAGAGCCCTCCGGCCTGGTGCATGCCAGCCCGTCGGTGCGCCGCTTGGCCCGTGAATTCGGTGTCGACCTGACCCTGGTAAAGGGCACCGGTCGCAAGAGCCGTATTCTCAAAGAAGACGTGCAGAACTTCGTGAAAGCGGAGCTGGCCCGGCCCAAGGCCAGCGGCTCTGCCAGCAGCGGTGGCGGCAATGTGTCGGTGATCGATTGGCCCAAGGTTGATTGGAGCAAGTTCGGGGAAGTGGAAGTGGTCAAGATGAGCCGCATCCAGAAGATCTCCGGCCCCAACCTGCACCGTAACTGGGTACAAATTCCCCACGTTACCCAGTTTGACGAAGCCGACACCACCGAACTGGAAGCCTTCCGCAAGAGCCAGAACGACCTGTTGGCCAAGCAGAAAGAAAGCTTCAAGATCTCGCCGCTTATTTTCATCATGAAAGCGGTGGCCAAGGCCCTGGAGCTGCATCCCAAGTTCAACTGCTCCATCGGTGATGACGGCGAAACCCTGGTGATGAAGAAATTCGTCCACATCGGTATCGCTGTCGACACCCCCAATGGCCTGGTGGTGCCTGTGGTCCGTGATGTCAACAAGAAGGGCATCTACGACCTGGCCAAAGAGCTGGGTGAGATCTCTGCCAAGGCCCGCGCCGGTAAACTGACCGCGGCCGACATGCAGGGCTCCAGCTTCACCATCTCCAGCCTCGGCGGTATCGGCGGAACCCAGTTCACGCCTATCGTCAACGCGCCGGATGTGGCCATCCTGGGTGTGTCCAAAGCCGACTTCAAACCCAAGTGGAACGGTAAGGAATTCGAACCTCGCCTGATGACGCCGCTGGCCATGTCTTATGACCACAGGGTGATCGATGGCGCCGACGGTGCGCGCTTCATTACCACTCTGTCTGGTCTGCTTGGCGATCTGCGTCAAATCATTCTGTAAACAACGAGGGGGCTTTGCCCCCTCGTTTTTATAGCGTTACACTTGCGATGCCCTACAGGAGTGGCACCGCGCAAAGAATAACGAGGTAAACAATGAGCAACGAAATCAAAGCACAAGTCGTTGTGCTGGGTTCTGGTCCGGGGGGTTACTCCGCGGCCTTCCGTGCTGCCGATCTCGGTCTGGACACCGTCATCGTTGAGCGTTACAGCACCCTGGGCGGTGTCTGTCTGAATGTGGGCTGTATTCCTTCCAAAGCCCTGCTGCACGTTGCCAAGGTTATTGACGAAGCGGGCACCATGGAAAGCCACGGTGTCACCTTCGGCAAGCCCGAGGTGGATCTGGACAAGCTGCGTGAGCACAAGAACAAGGTGCTGGGCCAACTGACCGGCGGCCTGGCTGGCATGGCCAAAATGCGTAAGGTCAAAGTGGTGCAGGGCTTCGGTAAATTCACCGGTGCCAACACCCTGGAAGTCGAAGGTGAAGGCGGCAAGACCACCATCAACTTCGAGCAGGCCATCATTGCTGCCGGTTCCCGTCCCATCAACCTGCCGTTCATTCCGCAGGACGAGCGGATCTGGGACAGCACCGGCGCCCTCGAACTGCGCTTCATCCCCAAGAAAATGCTGGTGATGGGCGGCGGTATCATCGGCCTGGAAATGGGCACCGTCTACAAAGCACTGGGCTCTGAAATCGACGTGGTTGAAATGTTCGACCAGCTGGTACCGGCTGCCGACAAAGACGTCATCAAGATCTTCACCAAGCGCATCAGCAAAAAAATGAACCTGATGCTGGAAACCAAGGTGACTGCCGTAGAAGCCAAAGAAGACGGCATCTACGTCACCATGGAAGGCAAGAACGCCCCGGCTGAACCGGTACGTTACGACGCCGTGCTGGTGGCTATCGGCCGTACCCCCAACGGCAAGCTGATTGACGCCGACAAAGCTGGCGTCAACGTTGATGAGCGCGGCTTTATCGCGGTCGACAAGCAAATGCGCACCAACGTGTCCAACATCTTCGCCATCGGCGACATCGTTGGTCAGCCGATGCTGGCCCACAAAGCCGTGCACGAAGGTCACGTAGCGGCCGAAGTGGCCTCCGGCCTCAAGCACTACTTTGACCCGAAAGTCATTCCGTCCATCGCCTATACCGATCCGGAACTGGCCTGGGTTGGCCTGACCGAGAAAGAAGCCAAAGAGAAAGGCATCGAGTACGAAGTGTCCAACTTCCCCTGGGCCGCCAGCGGCCGTGCCATCGCCTCTGATACCTCTGACGGCATGACCAAGCTGATTTTCGACAAGAACACCCACCGCATCATCGGCGGCGCTACTATCGGTAGCAACGCCGGCGAACTGCTGGGCGAAATTGGCCTGGCCATCGAGATGGGCTGCGACGCCGAAGACATCGCGCTGACCATCCACGCTCACCCGACTCTGCACGAGTCTGTGGGTCTGGCTGCCGAAGTGTACGAAGGGTCCATCACCGACCTGCCGAACCCCAAGGCCAAGAAGAAAAAATAAGCCTCTTGTTGATGCGAAAAAGCCGCCCGATGGGCGGCTTTTTTATTGGCTGGGCCTAGGCATTAATAGCTGGCCGGGACGCCCTTAACAAAAAGCCCCGGCAGGTGAACCGCGCCGGGGCTTTTTGCGCCTAAAAGAGGCTCAGCCGTTCTATCAAAGCAAGGTGTTGATATGGCCGACCTTACGGCCCGGCCTCGGTTCCTTGTTGTACCAATGGACCTTGCCGTTGCCGGCCAGCCACTGGTAGTCCAGCGCCACCCCAATCAGGTTATCCATGCGGGTGGGAACCCAGCTCAGTTTTTCAGGAAGCGGCAGGCCGGCCACGGCGCGCAGATGCAGCTCGAACTGGCAGACGTTGGCACCGTCCTGGCTCCAGTGGCCGGAGTTGTGTACCCGGGGCGCCATCTCGTTGATAAGCAGCTTGTCGCCACAATCAAAGAGCTCAACCGCCATCACGCCCACGTATTGCAGGTGGTCCATCAAGGTGCCGAGAATACGCTCTGCCTCTGCTTGCCATTTGCCTGCCTCGGGGGCCGGGGCCAGGGTCTCAACCAGGATGCCGTCCTGGTGGACGTTTTCTACCACCGGGTAGAACAGTTTGCGGCCATCCGCGCCCCGCACGCCGACGATAGACACTTCCCGACTAAAGGGGATCATGGCTTCACCGATGCAATCAGCCTCGGATACAAAACCCGGCTCGCTGACCCGCCACTGGCCCTTGCCGTCGTAGCCGCCCTGGCGGGCTTTGACCACCAGGCGAGTCCCCAGCTTGGCCAGCAAGGCGTCGGCAGACTCACCGGTTTTGAGTTCGCCCCAAGGGGCGGTGGGCAAGCCCAACTGGTCGTAGAGCTTTTTCTGAGGCAGGCGGTCGCTCACCAACTGGTAGGTGGCAAGATTCAGCAGCACACCGTGAAAGGGGGTCTGCGGCAGCAGCTCGCGCTCGGCGGTCACCCAGTCAAAATCCACGGGGCCGGTATCGCCACGGGCGTCCATCTCGGTGCCGAAGAAATAGCGGTGGGTGTCAGGGCAGTAGCGCCACAGCTCAATGCCCAGGCGCCAGGCTACTTCCCCCATCATGGCGCCAAGCTGGCCGGCGCCGATCACCAGGCCTTTCATGCCGGTTTCCTCGGGTCTGGATTGGCCAGCACCGCCTCGGTTTGTTCTTTACGAAAATCATCCAGGTGCGCCGCCACTTTGGCGTCGTGCAGGGCGACGATCTGCGCGGCCAAGAGCCCGGCGTTGGCGGCACCTGCGGTACCGATGGCCAAGGTGCCAACGGCGATGCCTTTGGGCATCTGTACGATAGAAAGCAGGCTGTCGAGGCCGGATAAGGCCTTGCTTTGCACCGGTACGCCCAGTACCGGCAGCGGGGTCATGGAGGCAATCATACCCGGCAGGTGGGCAGCGCCACCGGCGCCACCGATGATCACATGAAAGCCTTTGTCTTGGGCGCCTTTCGCGAAATCAACCAGTTTTTCCGGGGTGCGGTGGGCAGATACCACTTCAACATGGTGGGGCACACCCAGGCGGTCCAGCATTTCTGAGGCGCCTCTCATGGTTTCCCAATCAGAGCGTGAGCCCATCACGATAGCGACTTTCATAGGATCTCCAGCAGTTTTTAGCCATGGAAAACGGTTGCGGGCCGGCATTATACCCGCAGAAGGCCAAGAGTGCTCCCCTGAGATGGGCCCGGCTCGGGATCATCCGATCAGCGGTGTATTCGTTTAGCTAAGGTAAATCCATGGCGAATTAAAATTACGATAAAATCGTAGTTAAGTGCGAGTGTGAGTGATGCCGTACACACCTTATTTCCCCAGTCGCCAGTCTATGGCGGCGCAGATCTACCCTGGCCGTTCAGCCCACCAACTTAAAAAACGTTTGCTGTTCATGGGCCGCAGTCTCTTTTACAGCACCTTGTATCAGCGCACCTTGGCGCTGTTTAGCCCTCCAGGCCTGCAATTGGTGCTGCACCGCCATGCCCGGGCGGTGGAGAAGATCTTCAAGCCCTACCTGATGGCCAAGTTCAGCCCCCAGCAGCGCCACACCATGTTGGCCCGTCATTATTGGCTGTTGATGCAACTGTGGTCGCGGCCCGCCTTGGCACTGTATCTGGAACGGGGCCTGACCTTGTGCCGCTTTGACGGTGCCGATGGGCGATGCGTGGAAGTGCGCCTTGAGTACATTCCCCAGTTCCAGCGGGAAGGGGAGCTGACCCTGGTCATGCGCATGGACGGTGAGCGTTTTTATTCGGTGACCTTCTCGTTGACTCAAAACGAGCAAGGCCAAACCGGGCTCTTTATCGGTTGTTTGCAAGGGCCGGGCAAAGACAGCCCCTTTAATGAAGACGACATTCGTGCTTTGACCCGTCACTGCTTTGGTGTGCGCCCCAAGGTGCTTGCATTGGCCTTGTTGGGCATGGTGGCTGAGGCCTGGCACTGCCGCTTTATCCAGGCGGTGTCCAATCAGGGGCACATTTTTTCCAGCCGCCGCTACCAGCGTAAAAGTAAGGTCAAGACCGATTACGACGCGCTGTGGGCCGAGTGTGGCGGTGAAGCGATAGACGCCAACCTTTGGGCCTTGCCGGTGTCCTTGCCCCGCAAACCCTTGGAAGAAGTGGCCAGCAAAAAGCGCAGCCAGTATCGCCAGCGTTATCAATGGCTGGATGCGCTGGCCGTTGAGCTGACGCAGGGGCTTAGCGATGTGGCGCGACTTGGCACTTTACATCGCGAGGGCTAATCTTAGGCGCTGGTAATAAAAGGATTTTTTAATGCAGCGCCTGCTTTTCCTTCTCGCCTTAGTGCCGCTTTTTGCCACCGCAGACCTGCCGGATGATGATCCTGAGCCGCCCGTAACGCGGCCGCGCATCGCCCTGGTATTGGCGGGCGGCGGCGCCAGGGGCGCGGCCCATGTGGGGGTACTCAAAGCGCTCGAAGAGCGGCATATCCCGGTGGATATCATCACCGGTACCTCCATGGGGGCTTTTGTTGGGGGTCTTTATGCGTCGGGGAAAAGCGCTGATGAGATAGCGGCAATAATGCAAAACCTCGACTGGAACCAAGGCTACCAGGAAGATCCTCCCCGTAGTGCCCAGAGCCTTCGTAAAAAAGAGCAACGCGACCGCTTTCAGCTGGGCCTCAATCTGGGGCTCAGTGACAATGGCCAAATAAAGGTCCCCAAAGGATTCCTGCAGGGCCAGGGCATGATGGGGCTTATCCGCCAGAGCCTTGGCGGCATGCCGGACCTGGCAAGTTTTGACTCACTGCCCATTCCTTTTCGCTGCGTGGCCACCAATATCGAGACCAAAGAGGTGGTGGTGCTTGAGCGCGGCAATCTGGCTCAGGCCATGCAGGCGTCGATGGCGGTGCCCGGCATAGTGCAGCCGGTAGAAATTGACGGTTTGATGCTGGTGGACGGCGGTGTGGTCAACAACATGCCCGTCGATGTGGCCAAGGCCATGGGCGCCGATATCGTTATCGCCGTGGATGTGAACTCCCCCTTCCATGGCCGGGGCGAACTCAATTCCGCTCTGGCCATTCTCGACCAGCTGTCGCGGTTCTTGGTACGCGACAACATGGACCGGCAAAAAGCGCTGCTAAGCGGCCGGGATCTGCTGATAAAACCCGACCTTGACGCTATTTCCATGCTCGATTTTCAAGGGGTGGGCAAGGCCATGGAACAAGGCGAAAAAGCGGCGGCCAGTGCCTTGGACAACGTCTCCGTTTATGCCTTAACGCCAACGGCATATAAGCAATGGCGGCAAGACCTGCAACAAGGGCCACAAAACCCGGTTATTGACGCGGTGGTGATTGAAGGGGCCAGCGATCTGGATTCGCGCTGGCTGCTGGAGCAACTCGGCGTTGGGGCCGGCCAGCGCTACGACGAGCAGCGCATCGAAAAGGGCATCAATCGCCTTTATGCCACCGAACTGTTTGAGCGCATTGATTTTGAGCTTCAGAGCGAGGCCGGTAAAAGGGTGCTGCACGTGCGCACCCATGAGCGTTCCTGGGGGCCGGGTTACTTAAACTTCAAGCTGGCGCTGGAGGATAATTTCACCGACGCCTCTGATTACCAACTGGGCATGTCCTATACCCGCACCAAACTGTCACGCTTTGGTGCCGAGTGGCATAACGAGTTGGAAATTGGCCAGTCCCAGCGTGCCATGACCGAGCTTTATTGGCCATTTGACGCCGAGCAGCACTTTTTTGCCCAAGGCAATATCGAATACCAACGCATGCCGCTGCGCGAATATTTGGCAAACGGAGACATCAACTACCTGCTGGAATTTGACCGTACCACCACCACCTACAAGGCGGCCCTTGGCAGCAACTTCAGCCGCTGGTCGCGCCTGCAACTGGGTTGGCGCTATGTGGACGGCAGTATCGAAGATGATTTGGGGCTTTACTTACAGCCGCTACTGGGCGCCAACAACCTGCATTTTCAGCAGCATGGACCTTTTCTTCTTTGGGAGCACGACACCCTCGACAGCCGTAATTTTCCACGCCATGGCCAGCGCTGGAGGGTAGAGCTGCGCCGCACCGAAGACCGCGTGCTGGGGGATAGCAGCACCAACTCTTATTATCTGGTGCGCTGGCACCCGGCCTTTTCCAGCGGCAACCATGCGCTGGCTTTTGACCTTCGTACCGGCTCTTATTTAAACGACAAAACCCAGCCCCTTACCACCTTTGAGCTGGGGGGCTTTCGCAACCTGTCGGGTTTTGGGCGGCTGGCGGTGTCGGGCAAGTACCTGCGCTTTGCCTCGGTGGATTACAGCTATCGGGTCTTCGAGAACAACTTCGGCTTTTTCAAAAGCCCGGTTTACCTTGGCATGACCCTGGAAGCGGGAAATGTCTGGGAGCAAAAGCAAGATGTCAGCTTCCGTGGCAACGCCCTCATCAAGGCCGGCAGCATTTACGCCGGGGTCGACAGCCCCCTGGGGCCGCTGTTCCTTGCCTATGGGCAAAACTCGGAGGACGAGTCCAGTTTTTACCTGTCTTTGGGCACCGATTTTTGATGTCCTTTTTGTGAGCTTGGCGGCGCCACAGTGTTAACTGGTCTCTGCTGTACATTAACAATCGGTGGTAAACTTTCGGCGTGTTTTTGCCCTCAACAGGCCTTGATATGTGGCGATGGCTGTTCGGATTGCTCTTGGTATGCAGTGGTAGCGTTGCTGCCGCTGCGGCCAATGATGTATTGATCCGCCAATGGACGGCTCAGGAAGGGTTACCCAACGCCTGGGTTAATGGGTTGCTGGAAGATGCTCAGGGCGACATGTGGGCTGGCACCTCGGATGGCTTGTTTCGGCTGACCCAGACCAAGGCGCTGCTGATCCCCATGCCCGATGGCGTCGACCAAGTGGTCAACAGCCTGATAAGGGATCAAGACGGCTTCTATATCGGTACCAGCAATGCCCTGGTGCATTGGTCCGAGACGGCGGGCCTGACTACCCTTGCCCGTATCAAGGAAGAGCCGCTCCTCAACCCCGGTGGTATCAATGCCTTTACTCGAAGCCAGCAGCGCCTATGGATGCAACTGGGCTCAGACAAACTGGCCTATTTGCAGCAGGGGGATATTCATCTTGAACCCCGCTTTACCCTGCGTGATCGCTGGCGCTCTTTAGCCAGTGACAACCGCTTTATTTACCTGCTGTCGGTGCGCCAACTGGTGGCGTTTGACCCGCAAAGCGGCACAACTAGCGCTATTTCTCTTGCCAAAAGCCGTTATGGCACTCCCAAGTCGCTCTATGTCGATCGCCAAGGGCAGTTGTGGCTTAGCTCTGACAAAGGCCTGTTCACTGCTACGTTGGGAGATAACGGCTGGCAGTTGCAGCCTAAGCTCAGTGGCTTTGTGCGCAAGATAGCCGAAGACGGCCAGGGCAGTTATTACCTCACCGGCCGTTACGGTATTCAGCGTTGGTCTGGGCAAGGCGAGCAACGGGTCGATTTCTCCGACGTTATTCACAATCAGGCGGCTGTTGAAGGCTTGGACCATATCCTTGTCGACCACAACGGCCTGGTCTGGGCTGGTGCGTTGGGCGAAGGGGTCTTGGCCCTTATTCCCAAAGCCACCAAGCCAGTTGAGCAATACAGTCGCCGGACCGAGCCGGCATTGGCTTCGGATATTGTCTGGAGCATCTATCGTCAACCGGACGGGGTACTCTGGTTGGCTACCGATGCTGGCCTTGAGCGCATCGACCAACAACATCAGCTATTTCACCCTCAGAATATGGGGGCCAATGACGGCTTTTATGACGTGATTGGTTACCAGGGGCAGATAGCCGTGTGTGGCCTGGGCGGCACTTTTTTGTTTGACCCGGCCAGCGCGCAGTTTTCCTCGCCGTTGCAAGGCACCCTTTGGGACGGTCAAGCCTGCCTGGGGATGAGTGCCGAAAACAACCGTTTATTGATCGGCGGTGCCGACAGCCTACTCAGCGTTCAAGACGGCAAGGTGCAGGGCTGGAACCGCAATGCTGAAGGCAAACCCCTGGACTCGGTTAAGGTCTTTGCCCGTCAAGGGACTCGGACTTGGGCCGGTGGTGCCGCTGGCTTGTTATATGAAAAAGACGGCCAGTGGCAGCCGGTGGACGACCTGCCGGGGCGGCGGGTCAATGCCCTTGACGCCATGGATGACGGTTCCTTGTTGGTGGGGTTCGGCAAGGAAGGTGTTTGGCGTTACGAGTGGCAGCAAGCCGCACCTAAGTGGACCCAAATGAACACCCTTTGGGAACTGCCAAATCAAGCGGTGTACTTCTTGGTGCATCACAACAACCGACTTTACGTGGGGCTGCAGAATATGGTGGCCCGGGTAAAACTCGATACCCAGCCTCAGCAGGTGGACGCCTTTTTTGAAGAAGATGGCTTGCCGGACGATGAACTTAATGAAGGCGGCGGTTTTATCACCGACGACGGCACCCTCTGGGTTGGCAGCGCCTCCGGCGTGGCTGCCTTTGCCAAGGACAGCCTCAAGCATCGGCAAAATGATGCCCGTAGCGGTGTGGTGTACATGGAAGCCAGCACAGTAGCTGGCAATTCCACTTTGCTGTGGAATACCGTCAAAACCCTGCAATTACCGGCAGATTTAAGCTTGCTCAGCATTCAGCTTGGCTCGCAAAACTATGCCTCCAAGCGCTTGCCACATTTTCGCTACCAGGTTTCGGGGCAAAGCCGGGCTATTGACCTCACCTCCGAGTCCCCCATTGTGCTGGGTAATCTTGAATACGGCGTGCATCAGCTCAGCATCTGGCATGCCGAGCAAGGGCGCTGGCGTGACGACCCGGAAGTGCTAACCCTGGAAGTGGCCACGCCCTGGTACCGCAGCTATGGCTTTTTTGCCCTGCTGGCGGCGCTGGTTATCTTGCTGGCCCTGGCTTTTGGCCAGCAGCGTCGGCGCCAGCGTTTACACCTGCAAAAGGCCTATAACCTGGTGGCCGAGTCCGAGCATCAGCTGCGCCTGGCGATGCTGGGAGCCAACGTCAATACCTGGACTTGGGATGCGGCGGCAGACGCCTTTACAGTCTCCCGGCCGGAAACCGAAACCGGCGTGCTAGTGGTGCCCTTCGACAAAATGCCCATTCACATCGACGACTGGGAGCACATCACTAAGCTTTGGCAAGAACACCTTGAAGGCAAGAGCCTGCGTTATGACGTCGAGCATCGGCTCAAGCTGGGCGAGCACTGGCGCTGGATCCACGCTGTTGGCCGGGTGGTGGATATCGACAGCCGTGGCCGGGCGCTGCGGGTTTCCGGTATCTACCAGGATGTGACTGAGCGTAAGCAATTGGAAGGGGAGATAAACCTCTACGCCAGGGCCTTTGAGAACACGGCCGAAGGGGTGCTCATTCTCAGCAGCGACAAGGCCATATTGTCGGTTAATCCGGCGGTGGAACGTATCTCCGGCTTTGACAGAGCCCAGTTGCAAGACCGGGATCTGGGTGTGTTGTTGTCCGAGGAATTTTTAGACACCGATCTGTGGCAGGCGGTGCTGGCAAAAGGCGCTTGGACCGGCGAGTGCAGCCTGCGCCGCCGTGACGGCAGCCTTTGTGCCCTTTGGCTCAACATCTCCCACATGGATGACAGCGCCTCCTCCAGTAGCCACTTTGTGGTGGTGTTCTCCGATATGACCGAGCGTAAGTCCGCCGAGTTTGAGCTGCGGCGCCTGGCCAATTACGACGTGCTGACCGGCCTCCCTAACCGGGGCCTTTTTATGAAGCGCCTGACCCAGGCCTTGGAAAAAGCCCAGGGCAACGAGTCCAGCCTAGCATTGCTGTTTATGGATCTGGACCGTTTCAAAATGGTCAACGACACCTACGGCCACAGGGTAGGGGACGGCCTGCTGATTGAGGCTGCCAGCCGCCTGCAAGAAGTGGTGGGGGAGAAGGACACGGTGGCACGCCTGGGCGGCGATGAATTCGTGGTGATCATCCAAGACATCAGCGGCCCAGAGCAGATAGTGCCGCTTTGCGAGTCGTTGCTCGAAGCCCTGGCCATGCCGTTTAATATTTATGGTCGTCAGTTCTTCCTGTCCACCAGCATTGGGGTCAGCCTGTTTCCCGACGACGGCAACCAGCCCGAGGCGCTGCTGCGTAATGCCGACATGGCCATGTACCACGCCAAGGACGAAGGCCGGAACAACATGCAGTTCTACAGCCATGCCCGCAACATCGAGGCGATGCGGCTTATCCAGCTCGAGTCCGATCTGCGCCTGGCCCTGGAGCGGGACGAGTTCTTTGTGGTCTACCAGCCCCAGGTGGACGTGCTGGAAGGGGAGTTGGTGGTAGCGGTGGAAGCCTTGGTGCGCTGGCATCACCCCCGAGAAGGGCTGGTCAACCCCGACACCTTCATCAAGGTAGCCGAAAGCTGCGGTTTGATTGCCGCCCTAGACGAGCAGGTGCTGAGAAAAGCCCTGCAGGGGATAAGCCAGCTCAACACCAGCCTGAAAAAGCCGCTGACCCTCAATACCAACATCTCGGCGGCGCATTTTCGCCAGCCCGACTTTGTTGACCAGGTAAGGCTGATGCTGGCTGAAACCGGTCTTGCCCCGCATCTTTTGTGCCTGGAGATCACCGAGTCTACCCTGATGCGCGAAGTGGGTACTGCCCGCGAGCACCTCTCGGCTCTGCGGGCCTTGGGGGTGTCGGTGGCGGTGGACGACTTCGGTACCGGCTATTCTTCCCTGGCCTATCTCAAACAGTTTGCGGTGAACGAGCTTAAGGTCGATAAGTCCTTTGTGCGCGACCTTACCGAAAGCGAAGCTGACGCCGCTATCGTCCGCTCGGTGGTGGATTTGGCCCGCAACCTTGGCCTTAAAGTGGTGGCCGAGGGGGTGGAAACCGAAGAGCAGTTGGATCTGTGCCTGGCCCTGGGCTGTTATAGGGTACAGGGTTATTACTACGCCAAGCCCATGGAGCTGTCTGACCTGAAGCGTTGGCTATTGGACTGGAACAAGCGGCAAGCGGGCTGAAACATTTGCTAAAGAAGAGAGGCTTTGCGGACCTGTCTTCACTTTGTAACATGGCCCGTTGTCAATAAAATAAACAAGGACTAGAACATGACCAAACTGAGCCATCTGGCCCTGGCCGTGGCCCTCGGCATGGGCCTGGTTGCCTGTGCCCAGCAGACCACCGACACTGCAGCTACCCCGGCACCTGCCGTAAAAGAACAAAAAGCCCTGAGTTCCGGCATTGAGCTGGCCAACTTCGACAAAAGTATTTCCCCTAAGGATGACTTCTACCACTACGTCGACGGCACCTGGCTGAAAAACACCCCCATCCCTGCCGACAAGTCCAACTACGGCGCCTTCTCCAAACTGTACGACGACAGCCAGCAGGCGCTGAAAACCATCATCGAGGAAGCGGCGGCCAAAACCAACGCGGCCAAAGACTCCAACGACCAGAAGATCGGCGACTTCTACAAGTCCTACATGAATACCGATCTGATTGAGCAGCTGGGCCTTAGCCCCATTCAGGGCGATCTGAACACCATTCGCGATCTCGACAGCCACGCCGGCGTGTCCAAGGAAATGGGTGTTCTGGCTCTGCAAGGCGTAACCCTGCCATTTGGCTTTTATGTCTATGCCGACGCCAAGGATTCGTTGAAAAACGCCGCGTACGTCGACCAATCCGGCCTGGGCCTGCCCAACCGCGACTACTACCTGGATAAATCCGACAAGTACCAGAAGATCCGTGACGCCTACGTGCAGTACGTGTCTGATCAACTGGCCAACGCCGGTTTTGACAACACCGAGCAGCGTGCCAAGGCGGTACTGGCCCTGGAAACCCAACTGGCCAAGGCCCAGTGGGACAAGGTGAAAAACCGCGACCCGAACGCCACCTACAACAAGGAAGCGGCCGCTACCCTGGCCAAAACCTTGAAAACCTTCTACTTCGACCAGTATGCCGAGGCCTCCGGCCTGGATGCTGCCCATGACCTCATCGTTGGCCAGCCTTCCTACTTTGAAGATTTCGGCAAGCTGTTTGGCAAGGTACCGGTTGATACTTGGAAGTCCTACATGGCCTTCCATCTGGTCGACAACTACGGCAACCTGCTGCCCAAGAAAATTGCCGACCGCCACTTCGATTTCCACGGCAAACTGCTGTCCGGTACCGAAGAGCAATCCCCCCGTTGGAAGCAAGCGGTAGACGCCACCGACAACGTACTGGGCATGATGGTGGGCAAGGAGTACGTGGCTCGCAACTTCAAGCCTGAAGCCAAAGTGCGCATGGAGAAGCTGGTCAACAACATCCTGGCCGCCTATGGCGACTCCATCAAGCACCTGGACTGGATGAGCGAAGACACCAAAAAGGCCGCTTTGGTCAAACTGTCCAAGTTCACGCCCAAAATCGGCTACCCCGACAAGTGGAAGTCCTACAACGGTCTGGAAATTAAGGCTGACGAGCTGATCGGCAACTACCGCCGTTATGCTGCCTTTGAATACAAAGACATGCTGGATAAACTCAGCAAGCCGGTTGACCGCAGCGAGTGGGGCATGACGCCGCAAACCGTTAACGCCTACTACAACCCGGTTGCCAACGAAATCGTGTTCCCGGCCGCCATCCTGCAGCCGCCGTTCTTCGATATGAACGCCGACGACGCCGTTAACTACGGTGGTATCGGTGCCGTTATCGGCCACGAAATCGGCCACGGCTTCGACGACTCCGGCGCCAACTTCGACGGCGACGGCAACCTGCGCAACTGGTGGACTACCGAAGATCTCAAGCAGTTCAAAGAGCGTACCGGCCAGCTGGCTGCGCAGTACTCCAGCTACTACCCGTACCCCGATGCCCACGTTAACGGCAGCTTCACCCTGGGTGAAAACATCGGTGACCTGGGTGGCCTGACCATGGCCTACAAGGCTTATCACATGAGCCTGGACGGCAAAGAAGCCCCGGTGATGGACGGCTTCACCGGCGACCAACGCTTCTTTATCGGTTGGGCCCAGGTGTGGCGCCGCAACTACCGCGAAGCGGAGCTGCGCAAGCGTCTCAATACCGACCCCCACAGCCCAAGCCAGTACCGCGCCAACGGTACCGTGGCCAACCTGCCGGCCTTCTACCAGGCGTTTGACGTCAAAGAAGGCGACAAGATGTACATCGCACCCGATAAACGTGTGAAGATCTGGTAAGCAGAAGTGGTACAAAGTACCTTCAGCTGAAGTTAAACAGCCTCCTTCGGGAGGCTGTTTGCTTGTCATTCCCGGGAGTAAAAAATGAAAAAAGCCCTGATCCCCCTGGCGCTATCCGTGGTGCTGAGCGCCTGCGCTACGACCCAAAGCAGCACCCAGACCCCCGCCGCGGCGGCCAAGCCCGATTACCAGGTACAGACGCCGGCCACCATGCGTGATGCCAGCGGCCACCCGACCCTGGAACAGATCATGAGCGACCCCCAGTGGATCGCTCGCAGCCCTCAGCAGCCCTTTGTTGGCGCCGACGGCCAGGTGTATTTCTGGCAGCAGCGTGAAAGCAGCGAGCTCTATGATCTGATGACGGTCAAAGCCGGCAAGGTGGCAAAGGTTGCCGACCAGGACCGCTACCAGCACGTCGATGGTGGTGTCTGGCAAAACGGTCGCCACGCCTACAGCTACCAAGGCAACCTTTACCTGCAGCAACAGGGCCAGGTACGCCAGCTGACCGGCACCAGTGACAGCGACAGCGATCCCCAGTTTTTGAGTGACGGGCGCATCGCTTTTCAGCGCGGCAATGCCATCTACACTGTCGACCCGGCCTCCGGCCTGGTGCGGATGCTGGCCAGCGTCGAGCTGAAAAAACAGCCGGAAAAACTCAAGGAAGCCAAAGGCTACCTGGAGACCGAGCAGAAGAAACTGCTGCAATGGGTAGACAAGAAGTACTACCAAGATCCCAAAGCGCAGCTGGCGGAAGAAGACAAGCTGCAAGCCGCCGACCCCACCGCCAACCCCGAGCCCTTTTACCTGGGTGAAGGCCGCCGTCTGGTGGAGTTGAGCCTGTCCAAGGACGGCAGCAAATTGGTGGTGGTGACCGAGAACGACACCCCGGAGCGCGCCGACAAGGACATCATGCCCAACTACCTGGGCCGCAGCGGTGAAATTGAAGTACGCCAGGTGCGCCAGCGGGTGGCCGAGTGGAAGCCGAACCCGCAGGTATTCACCGTTATCGACCTCAAAACCCGTGCCAAAAAAGATTTGGCCCTTAGCGATCTGCCCGGCATCGACAAAGATCCCCTGGCCAAGGTGCGTGAAGAAAACCGCAAGGCCGGTTACCAGGTCGAGCCCTTCAAGGGCCCCCGCGCCGTGCACCTGATTGAAGACTGGAGCGGCCACCAACTGCCCATCCAGTGGAGCGACGACGGCAAACTGGCGTTGATGTTGGAAGCCGAAGACAACAAAGACCGCTGGCTGGTCACAGCCGACCTGAAAACCGGCGGCCTTACCACCCAGCACCACTTGCACGACGATGCCTGGGTCAACTATCAGTTCAACGATTTTGGCTGGCTGAAAAACGACAGCCTCTGGTATCAGTCTGAAGAGTCTGGTTACAGCCACCTCTACCTCAAACCCTGGGGCGGCAAAGCCAAGCAGCTGACTCACGGCGCCTGGGAAGTGCATGACCCGGTGCTGAGCGCAGATGAGCAAAGCATCTACTTCAAGGGTAACGTCAAGCACCCCGGCATCTACGAGGTGTATAAGCTGGATTTGGCCAGCGACACCCAGACCGCGCTGACCGACCTCAACGGCATGACCGATTTCGTGCTAAGCCCGGACAACAAGGAGCTGGTGCTGACCCACTCCAAGGTGCTGAGCCCGCCGGAGCTTTACAGCCTCAATACCAGCGGCGGTACCCCCAAGCAGCTGACCCACACCGTCAGCAAGGCCTTTGAGGACAGCCCCTGGATAGCGCCCAAGATTGTGGCCATTCCTTCCAGCCACACTCAGCAGCCTATCTACGCCAAGATTTACCTGCCCAAGAACTTCGACCCTGCCAAGCATTACCCGGCGGTAGTGTTTAACCACGGCGCCGGCTACCTGCAAGAAGTGGACATGGGCTGGAGCGATTACTTCCGCGAGTTCATGTTCAACAGCATGCTGGCCAGCCAGGGCTATGTGGTGATGGACATGGATTACCGCGCCTCCGAGGGCTACGGCCGCGACTGGCGTACCGCCATCTATCGCCAGATGGGTACCCCCGAGGTGCAGGATCTCAAGGACGGCGTCAACTACATGGCCAGCAAGTACGGCGTGGACAAGAGCCGGGTAGGCACCTACGGCGGCTCCTATGGCGGCTTTTTGACCTTTATGAGCCTCTATACCGCGCCTGATTTGTTTAAGGCCGGTGCGGCGCTGCGCCCGGTGGCGGATTGGGCCAACTACAATGCGCCCTACACCGCCAATATCCTCAACCTGCCCGGCAATGACCCCATTGCCTATCACCGCAGCTCGCCCATTTACTTTGCCAAGAACCTTCAGAGCCAACTGCTGATCATGTCCGGCATCCTTGATGACAACGTGTTCTTCCAGGATTCGGTACGAATGGTTCAGCATCTGATTGAGCTGCATAAGACCAATCATTTCAGCGTGGCGCCCTATCCGGTGGAGCACCACGGCTTCCGTCAGCCTTCCAGCTGGCTGGACGAGTACCAGCGCATCTACAATCTGATGCAACAGAACTTGAAGTGATCACAACAGTTTGTTGTGGAAAAACGCTGCCAAATGGCAGCGTTTTTTATTTTTCGCAAATTCAATTCTGGTCACAAAATCGCTATAATCGCCGCACCTCCACGGGCCTGGCCCGAAAGACAAACCGGTAGGCCTCGTCTGGCCTGCTACACAAGAGGATCGAGTCGTGCTAGAAGCCTATCGTAAGCATGTTGAAGAACGCGCCGCTCAAGGCGTTGTACCCAAGCCCCTTTCCGCCGAGCAAACCGCGCAACTGGTTGATCTCCTGAAAAATCCCCCAGCTGGCGAAGAAGCCTTCCTGCTGGACCTGCTGGAAAACCGCATTCCCCCAGGCGTTGACGAAGCCGCCTATGTTAAAGCCGGTTTCCTGGCTGCCGTGGCCCAGGGCCAGGCTCAGTCTCCTATTGTCTCCAAAGAAAAAGCCACCCAACTGCTGGGCACCATGCAGGGCGGCTACAACATCGAGCCGCTGATCGCCCTGTTGGACGACAGCGCCCTGGCTGCCATCGCCGGTGAGGCCCTGTCCCACACCCTGCTGATGTTCGACGCCTTCCACGATGTGGTTGAGAAAATGAAAGCCGGCAACGCAGTTGCCAAGAAAGTGGTTGAGTCCTGGGCCGAAGCCGAGTGGTTCAAAGCCCGCAACGGCGTTGCCGAGAAGATCACCGTTACCGTATTCAAGGTACCTGGCGAAACCAACACCGACGACCTGTCTCCTGCCCAGGACGCCTGGTCACGCCCCGACATCCCGCTGCACGCCCTGGCCATGCTGAAAATGGCGCGTCCCGGCATCGACCCGGATAAAGACGGCGAAATCGGCCCCATCACCACCATCGACAAGCTCAAAGAAAAAGGCTTCCCGCTGGCCTACGTGGGTGACGTTGTGGGTACCGGTTCTTCCCGTAAATCCGCCACCAACTCCGTGCTGTGGTTCATGGGCGACGACATCCCCAACGTGCCCAACAAGCGCGCTGGCGGTGTCTGCCTGGGCGGCAAGATTGCCCCGATCTTCTTCAACACCATGGAAGATGCCGGCGCTCTGCCCATCGAAGTGGACGTCTCCAAACTGGAGATGGGCGATGTCATCGACATCCTGCCCTATGAAGGCAAAATCGTTCGCCACGACAGCGGCGAAGTGCTGGCCCAGTTCGAACTGAAAACCGACGTGTTGCTGGACGAAGTGCGCGCCGGCGGCCGTATTCCGCTGATCATCGGCCGTGGCCTGACCGACAAGGCCCGCGAAGCCCTGGGTCTGGGTCACTCCACCGAATTCCGCCGCGCTGCTGCCGTGCAAGAGTCCAACAAGGGTTACACCCTGGCCCAGAAAATGGTCGGTAAAGCCTGTGGCGTTAAGGGCGTGCGCCCCGGTCAGTACTGCGAGCCGAAGATGACCACCGTTGGCTCCCAGGACACCACCGGTCCCATGACCCGTGACGAACTCAAAGACCTGGCCTGCCTGGGCTTTAGTGCCGATCTCACCATGCAGTCCTTCTGCCACACCGCTGCTTATCCCAAGCCGGTTGACGTCGAGACCCACCACACTCTGCCCGACTTCATCATGAACCGTGGCGGCGTGTCCCTGCGCCCCGGTGACGGTGTTATCCACTCCTGGCTGAACCGCATGCTGCTGCCCGACACCGTCGGCACCGGCGGTGACTCCCACACCCGTTTCCCCATCGGCATTTCCTTCCCGGCCGGCTCCGGCCTGGTGGCTTTTGCCGCGGCTACCGGCGTTATGCCCCTGGATATGCCTGAGTCTGTGCTGGTGCGCTTCAAAGGCGAAATGCAGCCTGGCATCACCCTGCGCGACTTGGTGCATGCCATCCCTTACGCCGCCATCCAGAAGGGCCTGCTGACCGTTGAGAAGCAAGGCAAGAAAAACGCCTTCTCCGGCCGCGTACTGGAGATCGAAGGTCTGCCGACCCTGAAGGTTGAACAAGCCTTCGAACTGGCTGATGCCACCGCCGAGCGTTCTGCTGCCGGCTGTACCATCAAGCTGGATAAAGAGCCGATCATCGAGTACCTGAACTCCAACATCGTCATGCTCAAGTGGATGATCAGCGAAGGTTACGGTGACCGCCGCACCATCGAGCGCCGCATCACCGCCATGGAAGAGTGGATCGCCAACCCCGAGCTGATGGAAGCCGATGCCGACGCCGAATACGCCGAGATCATCGAAATCGATCTGGCCGACATCAAAGAGCCTATCCTCTGCGCGCCGAACGACCCGGACGATGCCCGTCTGTTGTCTACCGTTGCCGGTGAGAGCATCGACGAGGTGTTCATCGGTTCCTGTATGACCAACATCGGCCACTTCCGTGCCGCCGGTAAACTGCTGAACAACTTCAGCGGCCAACTGGAAACTCGCCTGTGGATCGCGCCGCCCACCAAAATGGACCGCGACCAGCTGACCGAAGAAGGCTACTACAGCATCTTCGGCCGCTCCGGTGCCCGCATCGAGATCCCCGGTTGCTCCCTGTGTATGGGTAACCAGGCCCGGGTAGGCGATAACACTACTGTGGTGTCCACCTCTACCCGGAACTTCCCGAACCGTCTGGGTAAAGGGGCCAATGTGTTCCTGGCCTCTGCCGAGCTGGCTGCTGTTGCCGCCATCCTGGGTAAACTGCCGACGCCGGCCGAATACCTGCAGTATGCCCGTGAGCTGGACGCCACCGCGGCCGACACTTACCGCTACCTGAACTTCGACCAATTGGCGCAATACACCAAGAAGGCTGACGAAGTGATCATCCAAGCCGCTGTCTAAGCGCCGGTGATGATAAAAAGCCCCGCTCAAGCGGGGCTTTTTTATGGCCAGGCGCCACTGTTTGCTTAACGGAAACGGGCCGTTTCAGAAGCGGGGCGGGACTTTTATAGGGAAATACGATAGAATACACACCGTTAGTAAGAAAAAGGAGATTGAATGAAGCTGTACAAAAGCTTACCCGCCCTCTTTATTTTGGCCTCGGCCAGCCTCTTTGCCCGCGAGATGCAACCGGAAGATGTACTCGACGTTATGGCAAGCGGCACCATCAAACCCTTCGATGAATTGCACGACAACCTGCTGGCCGCTTTTCCTGGTGCTCGCATCAAAGCGGCAGAATTGCTGCAGGTAGAGGATGACTACCATTATCGGCTGCATATCCGCGACCATGCCGAGCAAACCCATCAGGTACTGATGGACGCCGCCAGCGGCATTATCCTTGGCGCCTGCCAGAGCGCCTAATACAATGTGCCTCCTTTATTCGGGGAGCCGCCATGGAATACCAGTTCAGACTCAACCCTTTTGATGGCCGCCATCAAATTCAAATGGAATACGGCTTCGAGGCCATGGGCCGCTTTATTGAAGACGAGCTGGGCACTGACAAGGCCAAGATCAGCACTCTTATCGCCCGCCTTCAGCAAGGCCGGGATCTGCGTTTTGAGGGGCATGAGTGGGCGTTGGTTGTCGAGCAGGGCGAGCTGAGCGTGCTGCATCACCGCCTGGACCACAACGAAGTGGACCTAGACCCTGACTTGGCCCTGGATGACGCCGATGCCAGCAGCCATTGCGGCCTGGAAGATGGCTTGCTGTTGTTACAGGCTTGGTTGGATTTTGTTGCACCACTTTAGTGCATTAGCGTTCCCTGCTGGTGCGTTAATTTCCTCCCTCACCGTACGTTTTTTCCTAATTAATTGATCTTGAATCGCTTTTCCTGTTGGCACGGGCTTTGAAGTAGTCCAGCAAAGTCAACAAGGAGGAAAGGCGATGAAAAAGGTCACCGCCATTATCAAGCCCTTCAAACTCGATGACGTCCGTGAAGCCCTGACTGAAGCCGGGGTTCATGGTCTCACCGTGAGCGAAGTGCGCGGCTTCGGCCGCCAACGCGGCCATACCGAGCTGTACCGGGGCGCCGAATACCGTATTGATTTCCTGCCTAAGGTGCAGTTGGACATCCTAGTGACGGCCAGTCAGGTCGATCTGGTGATTGATGCCATCCTCAAGGCGGCCCAAACCGGCAAGGTGGGCGACGGTAAGATCTGGGTGCAAGACCTGGAAACCGTGGTTCGTATCCGCACAGAAGAGCGTGACGAAGACGCCATCTAAGCTCGTCCCCCAAACGAGAATAATTTTTAGGAGAGGATAATGGATCAACCATCAGTACAAATAGCCTACGCGCTCGACACCTTTTACCTGTTGGTATCGGGCGCTTTCGTGATGTGGATGGCAGCCGGTTTCGCCATGCTCGAAGCGGGGCTGGTGCGCGCCAAAAATACCACCGAGATCCTGACCAAAAACGCCGTGCTGTTTGCTGTTGCCTGCGTGATGTACATGATCTGCGGTTACAACATCATGTATCCGGGCGAAGCGGTTAACAGCTTCTGGCCTGGTATCAGCTTCCTTATCGGTGGCGACCACAGTGCGGAGCTGGTACTCAAGGGCGGCGACGATGCCCCGGTTTACTCCCACATGGCCGACTTCTTCTTCCAGGTGGTGTTTGTGGCTACCGCCATGTCGGTGGTATCCGGCGCCGTGGCCGAACGGATGAAGCTGTGGGTGTTCCTGGCTTTTTCCGTGGTGCTGACCGGCTTTATCTACCCCATTGAAGGTTTCTGGAAGTGGGGCGGCGGCTTCCTCGATGCCATGGGCTTTGCCGACTTCGCCGGTTCCGGCGTGGTGCACTTGACCGGCGCTTCTGCCGCCCTGGCTGGTGTGCTGCTGCTGGGTGCCCGTAAAGGCAAATACGGCAAGAACGGCGAGATTAACGCCATTCCCGGTTCCAACCTGCCGCTGGCCACCCTGGGTATGTTTATCCTGTGGCTGGGCTGGTTCGGCTTTAACGGTGGCTCGGAGCTGAAAGTCTCCAACGTCGAAGAAGCCAACGCTGTGGCCAAGGTATTCGTAAACACCAATATGGCCGCTGCCGGTGGCCTTCTGGCCGCGCTTATCACTGCCAAGCTGCTGTTCGGTAAAGCGGATCTGACCATGGCCATCAACGGTGCCTTGGCTGGCCTGGTTGCCATTACTGCCGAGCCTCTGGCCCCGAGCCCGCTGCTGGCTACCGTTATCGGTGTGATTGGTGGTGTGCTGGTGGTGTTCTCCGTTATCGGCCTGGACAAGCTGCGCGTCGACGACCCGGTGGGTGCCATCTCCGTGCACGGTACCGTGGGCATTTGGGGTGTGCTGGCGGTGCCGCTGAGCAACGCCGAAGCCACCTTCAAGGTGCAGCTGATCGGTGCGGCGAGCATCTTCCTGTGGGTATTCGTTACATCCTTTATCGTCTGGTTCGTCCTCAAGAAAATCATTGGCCTGCGGGTCAGCGAAGAGGAAGAGTACGAGGGTGTGGACATGGCCGAATGCGGTATGGAAGCCTACCCCGAGTTCAAGATCAGTAAATAAGCAAAAAGGGCGCCTGAGCGCCCTTTTCTTACGACCTGTCAGGGTTACCTGAACAGGTCGTTGATCATTTTCAGGGTATCCCGAATATGGCTGATACGGGTGGGGATCACCATGATGGTGTCATCGCCCGCTATGGTGCCCATGATGCCGTCGGCCTTGGTGAACGAGTCCAACAGCCTGGCGATCAGCTGGGCCGAGCCGGGGCTGGTCTGGATAACGATCATCGACTCGTTGTGGTCGATATCGACAACCAGGTTTTTCAGCTGGCTGCTGGCGGTGGGAACCCCCAACTCGGCGGGCAGGCAATAGACCATTTCCTGGCGGGCATTGCGGGTACGCACCGCGCCGAATTTGGTCAACATGCGGGATACTTTGGATTGGCTGATGTTGTCGAATCCCTGAGCCTGCAAAGCAGAGACAATCTCGCTTTGAGAGCCGCAACGTTCTTCCTTGAGAAGTTGTTTAAAGGATTTGACCAGCGCTTCTTGGTTGCTTTGAGTCATTGGCTTGTCTGCATAATCATGCACAAACGACATGGTAGCATGGGATGCCTGCTTTGGCAGCTTGCATACATGGGCGTTCGCTGTCAGTCTTGGTGGCAATATTGAGGTAGGGAGCGGTTGTTTAAGGTGATGCGCAAGGCGGTTTGGCTTGGCCTGTTGTACTGTTGCACCTGGGGCCTGGCCGCAGCCGATGAGGTTTCCGGCGCCGGCAGACCGCTGGTATTCGGTACCGAGGCAACCTATCCACCCTTCGAATACAGGGACGATGCCAGCCAGTTGGTAGGTATCGATATTGATGTTGCTCATGCCGTATGTGAGTTGCTGCAGCGTCCCTGCATCATTATTGAGCACCCCTTCGACAGCCTTCTGGACGAACTGGAAGACGGCGAACTGGACGCGGTGATCGCCGCCCTGGATATCTCCTCCCGCTACGACAATAGCATCCGCTTTTCAGACCCCTACTACCGTAACAGCGCCGTCTATGTGACCCTGAAAGACGCAACAGATCGTTACGCCAAGTCGGGGTATATCGGGGTGCAAAATGGCTCCAGCCATCAGCAATACCTGATTGACCAGCGCCAGTGGCAGCTGACCAGTTATGACGACCTCAATGGCGCCTTGAACGAGCTGAGGGCAGGGCGGATCTCGGCCATTTTTGTTGATGCGGCTGTGGCCAATGCCTGGCTTTCTGACCCTGCAAACAAAGACTTACGTTTAATGGGTAGCCCTATCCGCGATCTTCGCTACTTCGGCAGGGGCATGGGTATTGCTCTTTCGCGGGGCGAGCGCAGCGATGCCTTGCTCGATGCCATCAACAAGGCCCTTGCCAAGTTGCGCGAAGATAAATCCCTCGATCACATTCTTTCCCATTACCTGCAAGTTCACTGACGTTTACCGCCCCAGACCTCTTTGGCGCCGTAACCACTGGCTTGGCATAATTGTTTTTTAACCCTTGTTGAGCTAAGGTGCTGCCCACACCTGAACAGGTCAGACACAAGGGAGATAATGCGATGAAAGTAGCCGTACTTGGCGCCGCCGGTGGTATCGGTCAGGCCCTGTCTTTGCTGCTCAAGACCCAACTGCCCGCCGGTTCCGAACTGGCACTGTATGACGTAGCCCCGGTTGTTCCCGGTGTTGCCGTTGATCTGAGCCACATTCCGACCGCCGTTAAGGTCGAAGGCTTTGGGCAGGAAAAACTGGCCGACGCCCTGACTGGCGCCGATGTCGTTCTGATCCCCGCCGGCGTACCTCGTAAGCCTGGCATGGACCGCTCCGATCTTTTCAACGTTAACGCTGGCATCGTTCGCGCTCTGGTAGAAGCCATTGCCGACAACTGCCCCAAAGCGTTGGTTGGTATCATCACCAACCCGGTTAACACCACTGTTGCCATCGCTGCCGAAGTGCTCAAAGCCAAAGGCGTTTACGATGCCAAGCGCCTGTTCGGTGTGACTACCCTGGACGTTATCCGCGCCGAGACCTTTATCGGTGAAAAACTGGGTAAAAACCCTGCCGACGTGCACATCAATGTCATTGGTGGCCACTCCGGCGTGACCATCCTGCCGCTGCTGTCTCAAGTAGAAGGCCTGGAACTGTCTGCTGACGAAACCGCTGCCATGACCAAGCGTATTCAAAACGCCGGTACCGAAGTGGTTGAAGCCAAGGCCGGTGGCGGCTCCGCTACCCTGTCTATGGGCCAAGCGGCTGCCCGTTTTGGCCTGTCGCTGATCCGTGGTCTGCAAGGCGAAGCCAACGTAGTTGAGTGCGCCTATGTAGAAGGCGGCTCCGAGCACGCCCGTTTCTTCGCTCAGCCGGTTCGTCTGGGCAAAAACGGTGTAGAAGAAGTGCTGGGCTACGGTGAGCTGTCTGCTTTCGAGCAAGGCGCTCTGGATAGCGCTCTGGCTACCCTTAAAGGTGACATCACCCTGGGTGAAGAATTCGTTACCGGCAAATAAGCCGCACGAATTCAAAAAAAGGGAGCCATTGGCTCCCTTTTTTAATGCCGTCAAACCACAAAAAAAGGCCCCGAAGGGCCTTTTTTCTCTAGCAGCTATTTAGCTTTTGCGTTCTACCGCCACCTTGGCCAGGCCAATCAGCGCTTCCTTGTAGGGGCTGTCGGGAATGGCGGCCAGGGCGCTGATCGCCTTGTCCGATTCTTCCAGGGCGCGCTGGTAGGTGTAGTCGAGGGAGCCCAGACGGCGCATGCAGCCTTGCACCAGTTCGAGTTTGTCGCGGCCATCGCCTTGCTCAATGGCTTGGCGGATCATGGCGGACTCTTCGGCGTTACCGTTATGCATGGCATGGAGCAGCGGCAGGGTGGGCTTACCCTCGGCCAGGTCATCCCCCAGGTTTTTACCCAGTTCGTCGGCGTCCGCTTCGTAATCGAGCAGGTCGTCAATCAGCTGGAAGGCGGTCCCCAGGTACTTGCCGTAGTCGCTCATGGCGTCTTCGAGCTCTGGCTGGCCGCTTATCACGGCAGAGAGACCGGTGGCTGCCTCGAAGAGCTTGGCGGTCTTGGAGTAGATGACCTTCATGTAGCGCGCTTCGGTGGTCTCAGGGTCGTTGCAGTTCATCAGCTGCATCACTTCCCCTTCGGCGATGACATTGGTGGCGTCGGCCAGTACCTGCATCACCTTCATCGAATCCAGTGCCACCATCAACTGGAAGGCGCGGGTATAGAGGAAGTCGCCGACCAGCACCGAAGCCTGGTTGCCAAAAAGGGCGTTGGCCGTTTCCCGGCCACGGCGCAGGGTGGACTCATCCACCACGTCGTCATGCAAGAGAGTAGAGGTGTGAATGAACTCAACCAGCGTGGCCAGGCGCACGTGCTTGTCGCCATCGTAGCCCAAGGCCCTGGCTGCCAGGACGGTCAGCATGGGGCGAAGGCGCTTGCCTCCGGCATTGATGATGTAAAAGCCGAGCTGGTTGATGAGGGCCACGTCAGAACTGAGCTGTTGTTGAATGGTCTCGTTGACCGAGTCCATATCAGTGGCGCAGAGTTGGCGAATTTGGGCGAGATCCATATAAAAAGACGATGGCCGCCAGGCCCTTATATTGTGTGTCAGATGCGGTGATCTTACACTAAAAGCCCGGACGCATGACATAGTCAGTTCGGGTTCAATCTGTTGAGCAATTTTTCTACTTTTTTACGGATGATCGGGTTGCTGTATCGGACGCTTTTCTTTAGAATACGCGCCCTATTGTCAGGTTTATAGCGCATCCGCTTGCAGGCCGATGCGAAGAATAACGGAGAAAAACCATGTACGCGGTTATCCAAAGCGGTGGCAAGCAACACCGTGTAGCTGAAGGCGAAGTGATTCGTCTGGAGAAGCTGGATCTGGAAGCTGGCGCCACTGTCGAATTCGACAAGGTGCTGATGGTCGCCAACGGCGACGACGTCAAAGTAGGTGCTCCCTACGTTGACGGTGGCAAAGTGGTTGCCGAAGTGGTTGCTCACGGCCGTGGCGAGAAAGTCAAAATCGTCAAGTTCCGTCGTCGTAAGCACCACCGCAAGCAGATGGGCCACCGTCAGTGGTTCACTGAAATTAAAATCACTGGCATCAGCGCCTAATAAGGAGACCTTACCATGGCACACAAAAAAGCAGCCGGTTCTACCCGTAACGGTCGTGATTCCGAAAGCAAACGCCTGGGTGTAAAGCGCTACGGCGGTGAGTCTGTCCTGGCAGGCAACATCATCGTTCGTCAACGCGGCACCAAATTCCACGCTGGCACCAACGTGGGCATCGGTAAAGACCACACTCTGTTCGCTACTGCCGAAGGCAAAGTGAAATTCGAAGTGAAAGGTCCTAAAAACCGCAAGTACGTCAGCATCATCACTGAATAAGCTGACCGCTGTACTTGAAAGCCCCGCCCAGCGCGGGGTTTTTTATTGGAGCCGTCCTATGCTTAAGCCTCTGCAGGAGAAAAGTCGCAATGAAATTCGTAGATGAAGCCGTGATCCGCGTTGAGGCGGGAGACGGCGGCAATGGCGTTGTCGGTTTTCGTCGTGAGAAATTTATTCCCAACGGCGGCCCTGACGGTGGCGATGGCGGTGATGGCGGTGACGTATACATCGAGGCTGATGACAACCTCAATACCTTGATCGACTATCGTTTCGAGCGCTTCCATAAAGCCGAACGCGGCGAGAACGGTGGCGCGGCCAACTGTACCGGTAAAGGTGGCAAGGATTTGGTCCTCAAGGTGCCAGTGGGTACCCGTGCCAGCGACAACGACACCGGCGAAGTGGTGGGTGAAGTCACCAAACATGGCCAGCGTTTGATGGTGGCCAAAGGCGGCTTCCACGGTCTGGGTAACACCCGCTTTAAATCTTCGGTCAACCGGGCGCCACGCCAACGTACTCTCGGTACCAAGGGCGAAGTGCGTAACCTGATGCTGGAATTGCTGCTGCTGGCCGATGTGGGCCTGCTGGGGCTGCCCAATGCCGGTAAATCGAGCCTCATTCGCTCGGTGTCCAAAGCCAAGCCCAAGGTCGCCGATTACCCCTTTACCACCCTAGTGCCGAACCTGGGGGTGGTCAGCCCCTTCCCTGGTAAGAGCTTTGTCATTGCCGACATCCCCGGCCTTATCGAAGGTGCTGCCGACGGTGCTGGCCTTGGTTTTCAGTTCCTGCGCCACCTCGAACGCTGCCGCATTTTGCTGCACGTTATCGACGTGAATCCCTTTGACGGCTCCGATCCGGTGGAAAACGCGCTGGTTATCATCGACGAGCTGGACAAGTACTCACCCAAGGTAGCGGCCAAGACCCGCTGGTTGGTGTTTAACAAAACCGACTTGCTGGAAGCCGACGAACTGGAAGAGCGTATCGAAGAAATCATCGACGCCCTGGATTACCACGGGCCGCATTTCAAGATCTGCGCCGTGCTCAGCGAGGGTACCGAACAGCTGGCCCGCGAGCTGATGACCTTTATCGACAGCCTGCCGCCGGAAGAAGAAAAACCGGAAGACAAGGTCAACGTCGACTTCAAGTGGGACGACTACCACGAGAAGGCCATCGCCGAGGCTCAGCATGACGATGACGACGATCTGGACGATGACGACTGGGATGACGACGACTACGACGTAGAAGTCATCTACGAACGTTAACCTTGAAGCCGTGCTTAATAGCACGGCTTTTTGTTAAGCTCGCTTTTTTGCTTAAGAGCGCAACACCATGATCCTCTCCCTGGTGGCCGCCATGGCCAACAACCGCGTGATTGGGCGTGACAACGACATGCCCTGGCACCTGCCCGCCGACCTCAAACATTTTAAAGCAGTGACTCTGGGTAAACCGGTGATCATGGGCCGCAAGACCTTTGAGAGCATCGGCCGGCCCCTGCCTGGGCGCCGTAACTTGGTGATAAGCCGCCAGGCCGATTTCAGCCCACAGGGTGTGGAGGTGGTGAGTAGCCTGGGCGCTGCCCTGGCAGCCGCCGCTGATGCAGATGAGGTGATGGTTATCGGCGGTGGCCAGATCTATCGCCAAGCTTTGGCGGTGGCGCAGCGGCTCTATCTGACTTTTATTGATGCTGACATCGAGGGTGATACCCGTTTTCCCGACTGGGAGGCAGAAAATTGCTGGAAAAAAGTTCAGGAGAGCCACTTTTTGGCCGATATACATAATCAGTACAATTTGACCTTTGTCACTTTTGAACGTTTATTACCAGGCATTTGACCTATTTCTGATTGAGGGGCAGTGCCTAGATTGTTAGCATTTGCGGGCTTTTCTTTGCTTGCCTGTTAGGAGTGGTTGACGTGTTGAAATCAGTTAAAATGGGTGCTGTAGCGCTTTTGTTGGCGTTTACCTATCAGCCCACCCCCGCCAAGGCCGACGCGGCGCAGTTGGTTGCCAGTATTTGTGACTACGTGGCATCTAATGACAAAAACCGCCTGCGCTCTAAGCTGTCCGATTCCGGCATCCGCCTGCGTAACATCTATGACGGTGTTAAGTGCAACGGCTTGAGCCTGCTGCGTTTTGCCATGAGCTCCGGTGCCGACGGTGCCGGTGAATTCATCGCCAAGCAGTTGCCTGGCTCTACCCTGGGTGCTCCCGAGGCTGACGGTAAAACCGTTATCGCCTGGGCTGATGCCAATGGTTTTGGTGGTAGCGCCACTGCGGCTGCAATCAAAGAACGCCTCTGATAGGCGTTTTAAGAAAAACCCGCCACCGAGGCGGGTTTTTTTATGCCGGCGAGGCCAACAACCACTGGCCTTTGTCGTTTCGCACCAGTTGCAGACTGTCCTGGCGCTCCAGAAGGTCTCCTTTTCGAAACACCCCAAACTCCATCTTCAGTGCCATGGCCCCAAGGCTTGAACCAAAGCGGGCGAACATGTCTGGTTGCCCCGTAGCGAGGGCGCGAGCAGCGTCGGGAAAGTTTTCGGTAAAGCGCACCTGATAAGCCAGAGCCACCTGGATGTGGTTGTCATCCAGGCGCTTGCTATCAAGTAAGGTGACGTTTTCTATCTCCAGAAAGGCATCTGGCCCCAGTGCGCCCAGATGAGCCCGCAGCGCTTCTTTGAGGGCTTCCTGGCCCGGTGGCGCCGGGGTACAGGCGCTGAGCAGCAACAGCAGTAACAGCAGGGTTCTTTTCATGGCGCTTTCCAATAAAAAACGCGGCCTTGGGCCGCGTTTCACAGTAAAGGTGGGGCTTATTGTATCCTAAAGCGCCTGACCGAATTACGCAGCTCCTCGGAGAGCCTGGCCACTTCTTCACTGGAAGTAGCGGTTTGCTCGGCGCCTTGGGCGGTCTCTTCGGCGATATTGACGATAGAGGTGAGCTTCTCATTGATCTCCTGGGCCACGATCCCTTGCTCCTTGGCGGCCTGGGCGATGTGCTCGCTCTTGTCGCGGGCTTCGTGAACCGCATCGGTGATATGGCTCAGGGCCACATCGGATTCCACCGATTTAGACACACAGCTCTCAGCCTGGAATTTGCCTTGGTCCATAACGCTTACTGCCTGCTCGGCGCCCTGCTGGAGGGCCTCGATCATGGACTGGATCTCTTGGGTGGACTGCTGAGTACGGGACGCCAGTGTACGGACTTCATCGGCAACCACCGCAAAGCCGCGGCCTTGCTCGCCGGCACGGGCCGCTTCAATAGCGGCGTTCAGCGCCAGCAGGTTGGTCTGTTCGGCAATACCACGAATGACGTCGAGGATAGAGCCAATATTGGCGCTGTCCTGATGTAGCTTGTTGATCACCTGAGAAGCGGACTCCACTTCGGCGGCCAGCATCTGGATGGTGCTCTTGGTGTCGGCAGACAGCTGGCGTACCCGCTCAGCTTCTTTTTCCGCCCGCAGCACGGAAGACAAGGTATCGGAAGCAGCATGGGTAACCTGATCGGCACTGGCTGACATCTGAGTGGTGGCAGTGGCTACCTGATCAACCTGGCCTTTTTGCTGCTGGATAGCCACCTTGGTCTGGGCGGTGATGGCCGAGGTTTCTTCGGCGCTGGCGGCCAGTTGGGTCGAGCCGCTGGAGATCCCCTCGATAAGGTTTCGCAGCGAATCGGTAAGGCTGTTGGTGGAGCGGGCTAGCTCGCCAAACTCGTCCTTGGCGCTGGCGTCCAGGCGGCGGCTAAGATCGCCTGAGGCCAGGATGGTCAGCATCTCTTTGACCTTGTCCAGCGGCGCAGTAATGGAGCGCACCACGTAGGTACTGATCAGCACTGCCGCGATAACGCAGATGGCCATCACCACAAAGGTGGCGGTGTTGGCGGTGGCAATGGAGTGGTCTATGGCTTCTTTGGTGTCGGCGGCAATGGCCTGGGAAGCATTTTGCAGCTTGTTCAGGGCGCCGCGCAGGCCGTCAAGGTTGATCTGCTCTTCGGTCAACGCGCCTTCGGCTTTTTCGTTTTCCTTCAGGCGGGATTTTTGCAGATCGATAATGCCGGTGCCGGCATCGGTTACTTTGGCGCGCAGCGCCTTGGCTTTGTCCTGAAGCGACTTGATGTACTTGTTGTCGGCACCGACCGAGCGGGCCACAAAAGCGAGGTTGGAGTCGATATCACTCAAGGCAAAATTGATTTCACCAGCGATGGTATCGGCTTTGGTCAGGGTAGTGGACTTGTTGTACTCGATGATGCTGGTTGACAGCGACAGGAACATGTTCTCGAGTTTGCTGGTGGTGTTGGCGGCTACGTCCGGTACCCCGGCGTCGGTCAAATCGAGAATGTCGGCGCTGGCGTCATCGGCGGTATCGGACACCGACGATTGCATCTTTTTCAGCTGGTCGCGCAGTTTGAGGCTGGTCAGCTTGGCGTCAAACAACCGTCCCTGAGCCCCCTGCAGGCCGCTGAAGCTGCCTTCAACCACTTTGGCGGTTTCTACCAAAGATGCCTCGTTTTTAATGAGGTCTTTGAATTTGCGCAGGGACCTATTCAGCTCGTCTGAGGTGGACTGGGCGGTCTGCTGGTAGCCCTCAATCTCGTTGATGCTGTCGCTGTGATAGGCCTTGAGGCCCAGCTCGCTCAGGGTAGAGCTGCTTTGCTGCAGCTGGCCGACGCTGACCACGGCACCCACCGCAAGGGACGTGGCGCGCTGGACATTGCTTTCGACCTTATCAAAGCCGAGATAGGAACTCAGGCCGTTACCGAACAACAACAGCGTAATGATGGCAAAGCCAAGGACTATCCGCTTGGCAACAGTGAGGTTCATCGGGGCTTCCTCTGACAAAAACTTGACGACATAACCTATGCAAAAGGCTTGCCCAAAAATTCGAGCTGCCTAGTGTAACGGCTGTTTTTCATCCTTAACAGATGGTTTGAGGCAGGTTACAGATATGTATCGGCAAAAATTTGAAATGCTTTAGGAAATTGCTATTTGCTGATGCAGGGTATCGGTCTCGGCGCACCACAAAGTGAGGGATTCTCCCCACACGCAGCCGGTATCCAATGCCTTGATGTCGGAACGGGGCAGTGCCCCTTGCAAGGATGCCCAGTGGCCAAAGGCCAGGGTAAAGGGAAGAGGAGGCTGAAGCTCGAACCAAGGCACAAACCCCTGCTTGGCGCCTTCGGCGGGGCCCAGCTTGCATTTGAGGTCGAGACTGCCGTCAGGGCGGCAAAAGCGCATCCGGGTCAGGCCGTTGATGATGTAGCGCAGCAAAGGCGTGCCGCAAAGCTCCGGCGACCAGCTGTCTGGCTGGTCGCCGTACATGTCGGCCAGGAGCTGTTGCCAGTCGTCGCCCTGCAGCGCCTGGCTTACCAGGCTGCTGGCCGCCAGGGTGCGCTGGCAGTCCCAAAGGGGCGGCAAGCCAGCGTGGGTCACCAACAGCTTGAGCTCGTTAAACCACAGCGCCAAGGGCTGGCGCCGTAGGTAGTCGATGATGGCGCCGCGTTCGGGGCTCGCCAGTACCTCATCCAGCAGATCGCTTTTCTTGGCTTTGCGAAGGTCACAGAGCACGGCTAGCAGGTTCAGATCGTGGTTGCCCAGCACAGTTTGGCAGGACTCGGGGTGACGCATAAAAAAGCGCAAGACATCCAGGGAGTTGGGGCCGCGAGCCACCAAGTCGCCAACGGCAATTAGTCGGTCAGAGCTGGGGTTGAACGCTACCTTTTCCAGCAGTGCCATCAGCTCGCGATAGCAGCCCTGAATGTCACCCACCACATAGTGCATCAGTTAACGACCTTGGGCACCGCCAGGCGAAAAATGGGCACCGGGGTCTTAAAGTTACCGCCGCCCTGGACTTCCATCTCATAGTGGCCTTCCATGGTGCCCACCGGGCTTTCCAGTACCGCCCCTGAGGTATAGCTATATTCGCTGCCTGGTTGAATGGTGGGCTGCTGGCCCACCACCCCGGCACCGGATACCTCGGTGGTTTTGCCGTTACCGTCGGTTATCAACCAGTAACGGTTGATGAGCTTGGCCGGCTGGGTGTCGAGGTTACGGATGGTGATGGTGTAGGCAAAAACGTATTTGTTTTCGTCCGGCAGCGAGCGGTCGTCCAGATACCGGGTGTCTACGTGGATCTGAAAACGCAGCATCAGGCCTCCGAGGATCGACCAGCCAAGGCATCGGCCAGGGCCGCATATTGGGCCAGGCTGAGGTTTTCGGGGCGGGCACCGGGATCCACACCCAGCGCTTCGAGCTGTTCGGTGCTGAAGTGGGCCTTGAAGGTATTGCGCACCGTCTTGCGGCGCTGGTTGAAGGCTTCGGTCAGCACCTGGCTCAGTTTGCGCTCATCTTTGACCTTGACCGGCTTGTCTTTGTAAGGCACCAGACGCACCACGGCGGAGTCCACCTTAGGGGGTGGGGTAAAGGCGTGTGGGCCGACGTGCAGCACCGGGATCACCTGGCAAAAATACTGGGTCATCACCGACAGGCGGCCGTACTGTTTGGTACCGGGGCCGGCGGCCATCCGCTCTACCACTTCTTTTTGCAGCATGAAGTGCATCTCGTTGATGCAGTCAGACCAAGTAAAGAGGTGGAACAGCAGCGGGGTGGAGATGTTGTAGGGCAGGTTGCCGAACACCTTGAAGGGTTTGCCCTCTTGGTGCAGGGTGCCGAAGTCGAATTTCAGGGCGTCGGCTTCGTTGACGGTAATGCCGTCGCGTTGACGCAGGCGAGCCGCCAGGTCGCGGTCCAGCTCCACCACTTGCAGTTGCCCGGCCTGTTCCAGTACCGGCTCGGTCAAGGCGCCAAGGCCGGGGCCGATTTCCACCAGCACGTCGTCAGGGCGCGGGTTGATGGCCCGGACGATATTGGCGATCACATCCTGATCGTTGAGGAAGTTCTGGCCGAAGCGCTTGCGGGCCCTGTGGCCCATATGGACGTTGTCTGTCATCTAATTAACGGTTTGCCAGTGCGATGGCCTGGGAAAGGGCCAGTTTCATGCTGCCTGCGTCTACCTTGCCGGTGCCGGCCAGATCCAGGGCTGTGCCATGGTCGACCGAGGTGCGGACAAAGGGGAGACCCAGGGTGATATTGACGGAGTTGCCGAAACCTTTGTGCTTGAGTACCGGCAGCCCCTGGTCATGATACATGGCCAGCACCGCATCGGCATTATCCAGATACTTGGGTTGGAACAGGGTGTCGGCCGGTAACGGGCCGACCAGGTTCATGCCTTGCTCTCTAAGCCCTTCCAGAGTCGGCTCAATCACATCGATTTCTTCGCGGCCCAGATGGCCGCCTTCGCCGGCGTGGGGGTTAAGGCCACACACGTAAATACAGGGTTTTTCGATGCCGAATTTACTGACCAAGTCCTGGTGCAGCACACCGATGACTTTCGTCAGGCGCTCCGGGGTAATGGCTTTAGCCACATAGGCCAGAGGGATATGGGTGGTCACCAGGGCCACCCGCAGGCCCTCGGTGGCCAGCAACATTACCACGTCACTGACATTGGCCTGATGGGCAAAGAACTCGGTATGGCCGGAGAAGGCAATGCCGGCACGGTTGATGATGCCTTTGTGCACCGGGCCTGTGACCACGGCGGCAAACCGGCCATCCATGTTGCCTTCACCGGCAAAGGAGAGGGTCTCCAACACGTAGTGGGCGTTGGCCTCGTTAAGCTCGCCGGGGACAACATCTTCCCTGAGCCCAAAAGGCGCCAGAGTCAGGGTGCCTTTTTGCTGGGGCAGGGCCGGCGCCCAGGGTTCATAAGGGCGTAATTGAAGCGGTAAGCCCAGGCACTTGGCCCGGGCTTTTAACAGGTCGGCATCGGCACAGACCACCACTTCAACCGGCCAGTCTTGCTGGGCCAGCATCACCGCCAAATCTGGCCCGATGCCGGCCGGCTCGCCGGGTGTCAGTGCGATACGCTGGATCATTTTTCTTTGTCCAGGATATCGATATAGGCCTGGCTACGGATCTCGCGCAGCCATGCCAGGGCTTCTTCGTTGAACTTACGGTTGAACAGTACCCGGTAGGCCTTCTCTTTCTTGGCCTGTTGGGTGGCGTCGGTAGTGCGGGTGTCAATCAGCTGCACGATGTGCCAGCCAAAGGAGCTGCGGAAGGGCTCGGAGATCTGGCCTTTCTTCAGGTGCTCGATGGTGTTGGAAAAGGTCGGGTCGTAAATCTTCGGATCGGCCCAGCCCAAATCGCCACCCTGGCTGGCACTGCCGGGGTCTTCGGAATGTTCCTTGGCCAGCTCGGCAAAGTCGGCTTTACCGGCCAATACCTCGCTGCGCCATTGCTCCAGCTCGGCTTTGGCTTTGTCGTCGCTGAGGATAACCGAGGGTTTGACCAGAATGTGGCGCGCGTGCACTTCTTCCAGTTCAACGGTTTGCTGGCCACGGATACCGTCCACTTTGATGATGTGGAAACCGGCGCCGGAGCGGATGGGCCCAATGATCTCGCCTTTTTTGGCGTCTTTGAGGGCATCGGCAAAGAGGGTGGGCACTTCGTTGGCGTTCATCCAGCCAAGGTCGCCCCCTTCCAGGGCGTGGTTGCCAGAAGACGACACGATGGCCAACTGGGCGAAGTCTTCACCTTTGTTGAGGCGGGCCAATACTTTCTCGGCTCGGTCTTTGGCGTCGGCCAATTGGGCGGCATTGGCGTTCTGGGGTACGTCAATCAGGATGTGGCGCAGGTGCAGCTCAACATTGCGGTCGCCTTGCTCGTCGAGCTGTTTGACCATGGCCTCGATTTCCTGAGGGCTCACCTGAATGCGGCGGCTGACCACGATGCGGCGCACTTCGCCGAGGGTCAGCTCGGTACGTACGTGCTCGCGGTAGCTCTCGAAGTTACCGCCTTCGGAGTCGATTTTGTGGCGCAGCTGCTCCACGCTCAGTTTTTGATCTTTAGCGATGTTGCCGATGGTTTGATCGAGCTGAGCGTCGGAGATTTGCAGGCCGATACGTTTGGCGGTCTGCATTTCCAGCTCTTCGGTGATCAGGCGGTCAAGCACCTGTACGTGCAGCACCCGGTCGGAGGGCAGCTGCTGCCCGGATTTGAGGGCACTGGCCTTGATGTCGCGCATCATGTCGTTGACATCAGACTCAAGGATCACCCCTTGGTCGACGATGGCGGCTACTTTGTCCAGGACTTCAGGCTGGGCCTGTGCCTGGCTAAACATCATTACGCCACCAACCATGGCAGCGAGCATTTTCGGGGTCATTCTCATGGATCAGTAACTCAGGTTATAGGGCTCACGATAGCTGAAAAGCCCTTTGCTTAATAGTTGGTCGCCGCTGGTGCCATGCCCGCCCAAGCCTTTGAAAATAAACTCAAAGCTGATGCTGTTTTCATAGGTAGGCTGACCGGCAAACTCGATGCTGTTCGACAAAATGGTGTTCAGGTGGCGCCTGGCCGTTACCCTAACGGCAAAACAGCAGGCTTCATACTCGAAACCACCATAGGTTTCTTCAGCGCGGTGCAAGTTAAGGTCTTCATAGTGAGAGGCAAACACCTTCCAGTTGGAATTCACAGCCCAGGCACCGCTGATGCCTGCCTGATCGATGTTCACCCCGTCGGAAATGTCACGGACATAACGGTGGGTAAACTGGACCAGCTTGTCATCACTGACCCTGTAATCGACCCGGAAGTTCCCTTTGTTGGTTTTTCCGGTGTCGGTGTCGTAAAGAATGTTACTGGAAAGGCTCCAGTTCTTATCAACCCGCAGGTCAATTTCACCGGCCAGGGCCGAGGTGGAGTTAGTGACCTGACCCACATCGTTCTCAAGCCCCACAGTGGCATCGCGCAGGTAGAAGATCTGGCCGATGGACACCCGCATCCGCTCCTGGTTCTTCTGGTCGAAGATGCGGCTGGTAACACCCAGGGTCACCTGGTTGGCATCGGTTATCCGGTCCAGACCCGAATAGCGGCGGTTGCGGAACAGGGCGTGGTAGTCCTCGCCTAAGAGGGTGGTGTCGTACAGGCCGATGTCGCTTTGGTCTTCCTTGGGAATGTACAGGTACTGGAACTGCGGTTCCAGGGTCTGGCGGTAGTTGCGCCCGGCCAGCTCCAATTGTCGCTCGAAGTTCAGCTGCCCGTATACCCGCAACTGCGGCAAGGTCCGAGACACGCTGTCGTTGAGACGGCGGGTCGGATCGTGCTGCTCGTAGAAAGTCTGGTAGAGCTTAAGCTCGGTAGTCAGGTTACCGGCCGGGCTGTTGAGCGGGAAGGAGATAGTGGGCTCCAGGTGCAAACGCTCGGCCGTGGGCTGGGTGTTGTCGTTGTTATCGAAAGACGACAACTCCGAGTAGAAGCTGAAATCCAGACCGTTCCAGAAGTTGGTGTCATCCCGAGACAATTCCAGGCGCGGCACCACCTTGTAAGGTTCGGGGTAGTCCCCCAGCACCTCGAAATCTTTCACCTCGGCCAGGAAGTTCCAACCGTAAGAAAGATAAGCCACGCTGCCAGTGCGGGTGATCTGGGTGTCGGTAGACGAGCCCATCTTCGAGTCCATATCGACAAAGTAGGCATCGTCGCTGAGGGTGGTGTAATCGGCGTTGTAGCGCCAGTGCTCGTCGGCCTTGCCGCTGTGCTGCCAGTTGAACAAATAGCGGGTGTCGTCGGCACCCGCGAACTTACGGTCATTGGGCAGATATTCGATGTTGAACTGGCCGAGGTCGTCATCGCCCACCAGGTAGCGGAATTGGGTATTGAGCTGGGTGCCCCGGTAAGACATGTACCTGGGAGTAATGGTGGCGTCGAGATTGGGGGCAATATTCCAGTAAATGGGCTGGGCATACTCCAACCCCCGCTTGTCACTGGAGGTGAAAGTGGGGTAGAGCAGGCCGCTTTTACGCTCCCCAGACACCGGGAAGCTTAAGTAAGGAAAATAAAAGACCGGCACATCGTAGAGGCGGAATTTGGCGCCCCAGGCCTCGCCCCAGCCTTCATCCGGGTCGACATGGATCTCATTGGCATCGATGGCCCAGGCCGGGTCGTCCGCCGGGCAGGTGGTGAAGTTACCGCCTTCCAGGGTCATGCCGTCGTCCTGAGACACATGCAGCTTCTTGGCGCTGCCGCGGGCATTGGTGCCAAGCAGCTTATAAGTAACCGATTCGAGGTCAGCCCGGTTTTCGTCGGTGTGGGCATCCAAAGAGTCACTGCTTAGATGCAAGCGGCCATCATTAAAACTGACGGTGCCTTTGGCCTTGATGCGGTTGTTTTTGCGGTCAAGCAGGGCTTCATCGGCGCTGAGCTCCCGGCCGCCCTGGTTGATTTTGACGTTCCCCTTGAGGAGCGCAGAATCCTGGCCCTGGATCACCGTTTCTTTGGCGGTGGCCTGGATCGCGGATTCATTCAGGGGTTTGATGTCCTGGCCCTCGCTGCTTTTTACCGGAAGCGGGGGCGGTTGGCAGGTCTTGCCGAATTCTTGTTCTGCTGCCAGGGCCTGGCTGACACTGGCAGCAACAGCTGATAACAGCAACCAATGGCGGACTTTAGTCACGCTCCTTCCCATGTCGCTCTCGCTCTGTTGGCCCTCTCGGCCGATTTATCCGAGAGGCGAATCATAATGCAATTTTCCCGCTCGGGCTATTGAGCTATAGTGGCCGCCACTATGCGAGATATTCCTGTCGATGCCCTGAAATCATGGGCTTGCAGCCAACTGGGCTGCAAAGATGCCAGCCTGGTCGCCCTGACTGGCGACGCTGGCAGCCGCCGCTACTGGCGGCTTAGCTTTGACGGCGGCACCGCCATCGTTGTGGCCTACCAGGCCGATGAACTGGCCCAGCGCGACGCCTTTATGCGCCTGGCCAAGGCGCTGGACGAACAAGGCATTCTGGTACCAAAGCCCTTGGCCACCCAAGACACCTGGATGCTGCTGCCGGACCTTGGCGATACGCAGCTGGCGGGCCTGAGTGAGGCCGAGCGGCCGCTCTGGTATGGCCGGGCTGTCTGTATTATCGCAAAACTTCAGCAGCTTAACCTGCCTTTAACAGCAGCGGGCCAGCCCTTTGTGCAGCGCAAGCGCGACCTGTTCCAGGATTGGTACCTGGGCAGGCATCTTGGTTTAAAGGTCGATTGTGCCAGCCTGGACGGGGTTTTTCAGTCCCTGTTTGCCAACTTTTTCGCCCAGCCCCTGGTGCCGGCCCATCGTGACTACCATGGCCGCAACCTGCATCGAGTTGGCGACGCCCTGGCGGTGATTGATTTTCAGGACATCCAGCGCCTGCCGCTGACCTACGATGCGGTGTCTTTAGTGCGCGACAGCTACGTGTCGCTCAGCACTGAAGAAGAAGAGCGTTTGATTGCCCAGGCCTTTGGCCAGCAGCAGTATACAGACGATGCGGCGCTCTTTCGGCGCTGGTTCGATCTCACCGGTATCCTACGTCAACTCAAGATCCTCGGTATCTTTTGCCGTCTGCATTATCAGGACGGAAAGTCGGGCTACCTTGGCGATCTCGAGTCCACCCGGCAAAAACTGCTGCGAGTGGCGCGCCACTACCCGGAGCTTGCCCCGCTGGTCAGCCTATTGGAGCAAATCTCATGAAGGCAATGATCCTGGCCGCCGGCCGCGGCGAGCGGATGCGCCCCCTGACTGACCACACCCCAAAACCCTTGCTGGTGGCCGGTGGAAAGCCGCTTATCGTTCATCACCTTGAGCGCCTGGCCGCTGCTGGCATCAAAGAGGTGGCGATTAACACCGCCTGGCTTGGCGAGCAGCTCCCCAAGGCGTTGGGAGACGGCAGCGCCTTTGGCATGTGCATTGATTACTCCCACGAGGGCGAGGCCCTGGAAACCGCCGGCGGCATCCGCCGGGCGCTGCCAATGCTGGGCAGCGGGCCTTTTTTGCTGGTCAATGGCGATGTTTATTGCGACGCCGATGTGACCCGGCTGATGGCCGCCAAGGCGCCAACCCTGCTGCTGGTGGATAACCCGCCGCAGCACCCCGATGGCGATTTTGGCCTCATCGACGGGTGGGTGGTCAACGCACCTCGCCACTACACCTATGCCGGTATCGCCCTGTTGGATACCGCGCTTTTTGCAGGCCTGGCCGAGGGGTACGGCGCCCTTGGGCCACTGCTGCGCCAATGGGCTGATGAGGGGCGGCTAGGCGGCCTTCATTACGGTGGCTACTGGCAGGATGTGGGCACCCCGGCGCGCCTTGAGGCGCTTAATCATTATCTGGAGGACAAGGCGTAATCATGTGGGGACGTATCGTCGGCTTGCTGCTTGGCCTTGCCTTTGCCCGTCTGCCGGGCGCCATTCTTGGGTTTATCGTTGGCTGGTGGTTTGACAAGGCTCTGAAGCGGGATTTTAACGGCGCCGGTTTTGGCAAACACTGGCACCGCCTGGACGAGGCAGGCCGCGAAACCTTGTACTTTCACACCAGCTTTGCGGTGATGGGGCATTTGGCCAAGGCCAAGGGCCGGGTCCGTGAAGAGGACATTGCCGCCGCCAGCGCGCTGATGGACAGGCTGCATCTGAGTGGCGAGAAACGCCGCGCCGCCCAAGAGGCCTTTCGCGAAGGAAAATCCGCCGGTTATCCCCTTGAAGCGGCGGTGCAGGCCCTGCGTGAAGCCCTTGGCGGCCAGCGCGACCTTATCCAGCTGTTTATGGAGATCCAAGTCGCCCTGGCCCTGGCCGACGGCCAGTTGCAGGCCGAAGAGCGCCGGGTGTTGGAGCGGGTGCGTAAATGCTTGGGGCTACCGGAGCGGATGCTCGATAGCCTTATTCGCATGGCCAAGGCCGGCCAGGCATTCACCCAAGCGCCGGAGCAATCCCGTTACGCTCAGCTCAACCAGGCTTACGAGTTACTGGGCTTGAGCCCGGACGCCGACATGCAGGCGGTGCGCCGTGCTTACAAAAAGGCCATGGCCGAACATCATCCCGATAAACTGATGGCCAAGGGCCTGCCGCCGGAGATGATGGAACTGGCCAAAGAGCGGACCCAGGCCATCCAGGCCGCCTACCAGCAAATCAAGGCGCAGAAGGGCTAAGTCCGGGGCCTTTTTTCTTCAATGCCTCGAGCCAGCCACTGATGATGGTGGCAAGCTCCTGGCTCTCTCCCGGGGTATTCTCCCGCAGCGCCAAGGCGTAAAAGCGGCTGTCCGGTTGGGCCGGCAGCAGCTTTTGCCGAAGCGCCATATCTCCTTCCAGCGGCAAACGCGGGGCGTTGACCAAGTCCAAGGTGGGTTTGGCAATGGCGTCTGGGCGGTATTGGGCGTTGAGGAAGATACAGGCCTTGTAGGGCCCTTCCTGGCAGGCTTTGAACAAGGCGCCGTTTGAGGTCAGCAGCACTTGCTCTGGCTTGGGTTGCCAGTTGTCTTTGGGTAGCGCGGAGTAGAGTTCGACACTCAGGCCATCGGCGGCCAGGGCCTTGGGCAGGGGCGGCGGCAGGGTGCCGCTGGCCACCAATTCGGCCTTGGGCTCACCCACTGGAATGAAGCGCTGCGGCTCCTCGGCCTTGGCTGCCAGGGGCAGGAGTATCAGCAGGAGCAAACAGCGCTTCATAAATGGCCTTTGGGTTACTCGTTCACCACCACGATAAGGCGCACCATGTCCAGGCGCAAGGCGGCATCGCCGATGTGCTTGAGCAAGCTGGCCTGGCGGGTCTCCAGGGCGGTGATTTCGTCATCACGGATGCTGTCGTTCACCGCTTTGAGTGCCTTGAGCCGTGCCAGCTCACCACCCAGATGCTGGGCAATGCCGTCCTGGGCCTTGGCCACCAGGGTGTCGAGCTGTGGCGCCACTTCCGCTTCAGCCTGGCGGATGAGGGTATGAATAAGCTCCTGGGAGGCCACCGCCAGTTTGGAGGCGGTGTGGCGCTTGATGGGGGTCAGCTGGCGGTTGAAGTTGTCAAAGGGCACCTTGGGCGCCAGATCCTTACCGGTTTTATCCAGCAGCATGCGCAGCGGCGTCAGCGGCAGGTAACGGTCCAGCTGCAACTCTTTGGGCGCCTGATGCTGGGTGGTAAACACCAGCTCCACAAAGGTGGTGCCGGCCGGCAGCGCCTTGTTCTTCAAAAGTGCCACCGAGGCGTTACCCATGTCGCCGGTCAGCACTGCATCCATGGCTTCCAGCACCAAGGGGTGATCCCAGCTCAAAAACTGCACGTTGTCGCGGCTCAGGGCATATTCGCGGTCGAAGGTGGTTTGTATCCCTTCTTCATCAAGGCCCGGCAGGCTGGTCAGCATGCGCTCACCGGGGCGCAGCAGCTGGGTGTAGTCGTCCAGGTCTTCCTGGTCGACACCGAACACGTCCAGCACCTGGGTCAGGAAGATGGGGAGTTTTGGATCGTAATCCAATACCGCGATGTCGGTGGCCAGCTTGTCGCCCCGGCCAGCGCCTTGGGAGGCCAGCTCCAGCAGGCGGTCGCGGCCGGCTTCCATTTCCGCCATCAGCGCCTGGCGACGATCGCTGGCCTCGCTAATCAGCTCGCCCATGGCATCGGCTTCTTCGCTTAACAGCGCTGCAGTCAGGGCTTGCTGCTGGGCTTCGAACACGGCGCCGCCCACCGGGCAGGTGGATTCGAAGGCGTTCAGGCCCTGGTGATACCAGTCCACCAGCTTTTGCTGGGCAGAGGCCGCCAGGTGCGGCACGTAAATCTTCACCACCCGCTCCTGGCCAATACGGTCCAGGCGGCCGATGCGCTGCTCCAGCAAATCCGGGTTCAGAGGCAGGTCAAACAGCACCAATTGGTGAGCAAACTGGAAGTTGCGCCCTTCAGAGCCAATCTCGGAGCACAGCAGAATCTGTGCGCCGTCTTCGTCTGCAAAGAACACCGCAGCGCGGTCACGCTCGATGATCGACAAATCTTCGTGGAACACGGCGGCTTGAATGCCGTGTTTTTCCCGCAGGTAATCGTTGATGGCCTGCACCTGGCGGCGGCTGTGGGCAATCAGCACCACTTTTTCGTTGTTGTTGTGCTTGAGGTGTTTAACCAGCCACTGCACCCGTGGGTCGTGCTGGCACCAGCTGTTGCCTTCGTCGCCTTCAAAGGCCTGGTAGATAAGCTCGGGGTTGAGCTGCTCTTCGAGCTTCTCGGCCTCGGCTTTGCGGCCGCTCATCATCTTACCGACGCGGATGGCGGTGGCGTAGGCGTCGGGCAGGGCCAGGGCCTCGCTGATCAGCTCACGGCCGGGGAAACCCTGCACCGCGGCGCGGGTGTTACGCAGCAGCACCCGGCTGGTGCCGTGGCGGTCAATCAGCGCCGAGACCAGCTTTTTGCGGTCGCTGTCGCTGCCGTCGGCGAGCGCCAGTAGGTCGTCGCCCCAGGCGGCCACCTTGGCTTTGTCGTCGGTATCGAGAGGTTGGTTGTCCAGTAGCTTCTGGGCCACCTGGGCCAGGGGCTTGTACTGGGCTTCTTCTTCGCAGAAGGCTTCATAGTCGTGGAAGCGCTCACCGTCCAAGAGGCGCAGCCGGGCAAAGTGGCTCTGGTGGCCAAGCTGGTCCGGGGTGGCGGTGAGCAGCAGCACCGAGGGAATGGATTCGGCCAGGGCTTCTACCACCTGGTATTCGCGGCTGGGTTTGTCTTCTTCCCAGGCCAAGTGATGGGCTTCGTCCACTACCAGCATGTCCCAGTCCGCTTCCAGCAACTGGTCAAAACGGGTTTTGCGCTTGGCAATCAGCTCCAGACTCACCATCACCAGTTGGGCGGTGTCGAAGGGGTTGTCGGCGTCGTGCTCGGCTTCTTCGAGACGGCTTTCGTCAAAGAGGGCGAACTGCAGGTTAAAGCGGCGGCGCATTTCCACCAGCCACTGGTGCATCAGGTTTTCCGGCAGCAGCAACAACACCCGCTCGGCAAAGCCGGCGCGCAGCTGCTGGTGGATTATCATGCCTGCTTCCACGGTTTTACCCAGGCCCACTTCGTCGGCCAGCAATACCCGGGGCGCCTGGCGGTTGCCCACTTCCTCGGCGATATAAAGCTGGTGGGGGATAAGGTCCATGCGGGCGCCAATCAGGCCACGCAGTGGGCTCTGCGACAACTGGTGCATCTGCTCCAGGGTCTGGTAGCGCAGGGTAAACCAGTCGGTGCGGTCCAGTTGGCCGGCAAAGAGGCGGTCCTGGGGTTTGTTGAGCTGGATGGTGCCGTCGATAAAGGTTTCGCGCAGGGCGGTTTGCTCGCCGTTGTCTTGGCGGATACCGATATAGGTGAGCAGGTCTTTTTCTTCTTCTATCTGCTCGACGGTCAGGGTCCAGCCTTCGTGGCTTTTAACCGCATCACCTTCGCGGAAGGTGACCCGAGTGATGGGGGCCTCGGTTTTACTGTAAAGGCGGGTTTCGCCACTGGCGGGGAAAAGGACGGTCAGGGTGCGGTTGTCAATGGCAACCACGGTACCCAAACCCAGCTCGGATTCAGCGTCGGCAATAAAACGTTGGCCAAGGGCGAGTGACATCAAATAGCTCCGAAGGCGAAGAAGGCGGCGTATGTTACCCAAGACCTAAAGCCTAGGCAAAAGCGATAAGCCTTGATCTTGGTCTCCCCTTTTGCCGCCAACTATGGTTAAAGTGACATTGAGGTGAGATTGCACCTTCTTTGGCCGTTCAGTTAGGGAGAGCGCTATGGCTCCAGACGAAAGAAAAGTCTACATCCTTGATACCAACATCCTGCTGCACGAACCCCTCGCCATCTACTCCTTTGACGAACATGACGTACTGATCCCGATGACGGTTCTGGAAGAACTGGACAACATCAAGGACAGACGTAGCGACATTTCCAGAGATGCCCGCGCCGCGATCCGGGCCCTGGACGATGTCTTTAAAAATACCAGCCCCGAAGAAATCGCCGCCGGTGTGCCCTTGCCAAGCCAAGACCTGGAAGGCAACCGCGGCCACATCTCCATCTACCCCGACCACGAAATCAAAGGCGAACTGGCCCATGTGCCGGGGTCGGAGGCGGACAACAAGATAATTAACGCTGCCCTGCACCTGCAAAAGGAAAAGGCCCCCACCAAAGTGGTGCTGGTGACCAAAGACATCAACATGCGGCTCAAGGCCAAGGGTGCCGGCCTTCGCCATGTGGAAGACTACCGCACCGATCAGCTGGTGGACGACATCCGCTACCTGGCCAAGGGCTACCAGGAAGTGGAAGGGCGGTTGTGGGACAAAGTGGGCAAAGTTGAAAGCCAGACTCAGGGCCGCGACACCATCCAGACCATCGCTGCCGGGGTGCTGGAGAACCTCTACACCAACGAATACATCCTCGACGACAGCCACGAGTTTGTCGGCCGGGTGCAAGAGCACGGCGACAAGCAAGTCAAACTGCTGGATCTCGGCTATGACCGGCTGATGGCCCAGCACGCCTGGGGGATATCCCCCAAAAACATCTACCAGGGCTTGGCCCTGCATGCGTTGATGGACCCAAGTTTGGACTTGGTGATGCTCACCGGCCCGGCCGGCTCCGGTAAAACCCTGCTGGCCATGGCCGCGGCGCTGGAAATGGTGATAGAGCGGGGCCAGTACGACAAGGTGATTGTGACCCGTAACACCCCGGAGATAGCCGAGAGCATCGGCTTTTTGCCGGGCACCGAGGAAGAGAAAATGCTGCCGTGGCTGGCGGCTATTACCGACACCCTGGAAGTGCTGCACGGCTCCGACGCGCACCCGTCCGGCAGCCTGCAATACATCATGGACAAGGCCAATATCCAGTTCAAATCGGTGAACTTCATGCGCGGGCGCTCTATCCAGAACGCCATCGTGCTGATTGACGAGAGCCAGAATCTCACCGCCAGTCAGCTTAAAACCATCCTCACCCGCTGTGGCGAGGGCACCAAGATGATCTGCTCGGGCAACCTGGCGCAGATTGACTCCAACTACTTAAGCCCGGTGACCTCGGGCCTCACTTACATAGTGGAACGGTTCAAGGATTTCCCTGGGTCGGCCAACGTGTATTTGGATGGGGTAGTGCGGAGCCGGTTGGCGTCCTTTGCGGAGGAGAACCTTTAAAGATCGTCGTCTTGTTGCAGGCGGGCCTTGAGGGCCCGTCTTTTTTTGCGCTGCTGGCACAGCTCGATGACTTTGCGTTTTTCGGCGTCGTTCATGGCGTTCCAGCCGAACCGCTCGTCCCGCGAGCGCAGGCAGCCCAGGCAATAACCACGGTTGTCTGCCTGGCAGACCCCGATACAGGGGGAGGGGATGGCGAAGAATTCAAGCTGCTCCATGGCGCCAGCTTAGACGAAAAAAGGCCGGCTAAAAAGCCGACCTTTTCGAAGGTGGTGCAGATGGGGAGACTTGAACTCCCACGACCAGAGGTCACTAACACCTGAAGCTAGCGCGTCTACCAATTCCGCCACATCTGCAAATTGTCGAACCGTTTTACGCCTTGTTCCGGGCTAAAAAAACCTCGAATGATTCGAGGTCTTAAAATCTGTTGGTGCAGATGGGGAGACTTGAACTCCCACGACCAGAGGTCACTAACACCTGAAGCTAGCGCGTCTACCAATTCCGCCACATCTGCACACCAAATTGTGGTGGGAAGCTTCGCTTTCCACGGGGAGGCATTCTACCCATCCAGACTGCTCCGTCAACGGTTTTTTTAACGGCTGGCGCCCGTTTGCGCGAAAGCTGAGCAATGGGTCATTGAGGCAATAAAAAACCCGGCCTAAGCCGGGTTTTTCGAAGGTGGTGCAGATGGGGAGACTTGAACTCCCACGACCAGAGGTCACTAACACCTGAAGCTAGCGCGTCTACCAATTCCGCCACATCTGCGTTGTGGAGGAGCATTCTAGCTATGCACCCAAAAAGATCAAGGGCTTTTTAACGGCCCGAACCCCGGCAGTAGAGCACCTTGAATTTGTTGCTTTGAGCCAGGGTGTCCACCTTGTTGTTAAAGCCGGCCGCCAGCAGCGGCTCGTACTTCAAGAAGCGGTTGGCCACCAGCACCAGATCGCCCCCTTGTATCAGCCGTTTGGGGGCCTCGGCCAGCAGCTGCTCGGTGGCGCTGTAGTCGGTGCCTACCCCAGTATGAAAGGGCGGGTTGGTGATGATTTGGTGGAAACGGCCGGTAAGAGCGCTAAGGCCATTGGAGGCAGTTACCTTGGCGTTCTCGATACCGTTGGCCTTGAGGGTCAGCTCGGAGGCGGCGATGGCGAGCGCCGAAACATCCAGCATTTCTACTTGGGCGTCGGGGGCTTTTTTAGCAAGATAGCTGCCGATGATGCCAGCGCCGCAGCCAAAATCCAGTAACCGGCCGCTTTTCACCCGAGGCAGGGCTTCAAGCAGCAGCGCCGTGGCGCTGTCCAGCTCGCCGTGGCTAAACACCCCTGGCAGGCTCACCACCTTGAGGTTTTCGCCGGCAACGGTCAGCTCGAAGGTCTGTTGCCAGTCGGCCAGGTTAAACGCCGGGGCCTTTTCGGTCAGCTCCACTTCAAATAGGCTGCAATGGCGAGCGCTGTCGATTTTCACCGGCTCGCCGTAAGGCTCCAGCAACTTCACCGCCGATTTAATGCCGGACTTGTTCTCGCCGGCTAGCAGCAATTTACCGCCCACCGGCAGCAGGGCCGCTAGGGCTGCCAGCAGCATCCGCGCTTCGTCCTTGCTTTTGGGCATGGCCAGCAGCGCTTGGTCCACCTCGACGCCGGTCGGCGCTGGGGCAAACAGGGCTTTTTCTCCCAAGGCGCGCTCCGCCATCTGCCAGGCAACAAAATCGGTATGGTGGGTATAAAGGGGGCCACCTTCCCACTGCTGGGCCAGGTTGTCGCGGGGAGACTGGCAGACAAGGAGACTGTGCTGGGCAAAATGGTCTTGATTGCGCAGCAATAACTGGCTGATGTTGGAAAGCATGACGGGCCTCGTGAAAGCAAGGCGCGCAGTATAGCACCGGCTATACTCAAAAACGGATTTCACCATGCCAGGGAGGCATGAGCACCGTGCCAAGTGTCAGGCCTGTCCCCGCCCCGGTGGCCTCTATCCGCAGGCCTTTTCTCGGTCTTTATCTCAAGTTGCTGCTGGTGATGGTACCGGTAACAGTACTGCTGTTTCTGGGTCTTTGGTTGTGGCAGCGCAGCGCCGAGCAAGCCTATCTTGACGCCGATCGCCAGCAGGTTGAAGGCACCCTTGCCACGCAATTGAGCGCCCGCCTGGCCGCCCGGCGCCAGGAGGCAGCCCTACTGCTGGAAGGGTGGGTTGAGCGCAGCGGCAACGATCCGGTGGTGTTGGCCGCTATCCTGGCCCAGCAGTGGCCGGCCTTGCAGCGCAGCCGCAATTGGCAAGGGTTGGTGCTGCGCCAGCATCAAGAGGTGCTGGTTGCCTTGGGGGACAGCGCCCTGTGGCCACAAGGCCAGGATGGTAGCCACCTGGTGTGCCGCCAGCGCTGCATGCAGCTTCTGACCTTAAGTGTGGATAAAGACACCCGTCTTGGGCTGTTGTTGCCGCTGGCGCCGTTGTTGGAAGGACTGCATCAGGAACTGGGCCTGGAGCTACTGCTGCTGCGCCCAGGCGGCGGCGACCGGGTTTGGGGCATGGGCATTGCCGAGTCGGCCACGACCCCGGGTTTTGCCCCCATGCTCTCGGCCCTTGGCCAGGAAAGGCCCACTGACGACCAGCGCCAACTGGGCCAATGGCTGCTGTGGTGGCAACCGCTGGCACATATGCCGGTAGGGGGCCTGTTGGTAGCCAAAGACGTGCGCGCCCTCCAAGCCGGTTACCGGCAGCAAAGGGCACTGCTGCTGTGGTTTGGGATCCCGCTGGTGCTGGTGGTGTGCGTGCTGTTGGCCTGGTGGGTATGGCAACTGGTGCAGCGCCTGGCGCTGCATCGCCAGCAACTGGGTTGGCTGGCAGAAGAGCCGCAAAAAGTGCAGCCGCCGCAAGCAAACTGGTTTCGCGACGAGCTGGACCAACTGGGGGAAGACACCTTCAAGCTCTCTGGCCATTTACAACACATCAATAGCCAGTTGCAAAGCCAGGTGGAGCTACTGGAATACCGGCTGCGCTTTGACGAGCTCACCGGCCTTGCCAACCGCCATTACCTGGAAGAAAAAATCGCCCTGCTACTGGAATACGCCGAGGGCGAAACCCTGGCGGTGGTATTTGTGGATATCCAGCAGTTCAAAGCCATCAACGACAGCCTCGGGTACGACAAAGGCGATCTGCTGCTAAAAGAGGTGGCCAATCGACTCAAAGAGGTGGCCGGTGCCTGTCATGGCCTGGGCCGTTTTAGTGGCGACAAGTTCGTGGTGCTGATGCGTTATCGGGAAAAGGAGCGGCTGCAACTGCTGCTTCAACAGCTTCATTGGCACCTGGAGCCGCCGGTGATTAAAGCCGGCATGCACTGCCAGATAGCGGCGGTGCTGGGGGTAGCGCTGGCCAAAGACGAAGTGCTGAGCGCCCCTGAACTGCTGCGCCGGGCCGACTTAGCGCTGCACCACGCCAAGGAAAAAGGACTGTCGCAAAGCTTTTTCAACGACGCCATGCAAAACCGCCTGCAAAGCCGCCTGGAATTGGAGCGGGATTTGGACCAAGCCCTCAAGCTGCAACAGTTTGAGCTCTACCTGCAGCCCAAGTACTGGCTGGCCGATGGCACCGCCGCTGGCTTTGAGGCCTTGATCCGCTGGCACCACCCGCTGCGGGGGCTGGTGATGCCCCAGGCTTTTATTCCGCAGCTGGAAAATACCGACAGGATCATCGAGCTGGGCTACTGGGTTATCGAGGAGGCTTTGTCGATGCTGAGCCGAGCCCGTGCCCGGGACGGCAAAGAATGCCGGCTGGCGGTAAATCTGGCTTGCCGGCAGTTTCTCGACGCCAGCCTGCCCACCTTTGTGGAGGCGGCGCTCAAGCGCCACAGTATCAACCCTGCCATGTTGGAGCTGGAAGTGACCGAGTCGAGCCTGGTGGATCACTTTCAACACGCACTGACCTCCCTGCACAGCCTCAAGCGCCTGGGGGTGGACATCGCCATCGACGACTTCGGCACTGGTTACTCGTCACTGAGTTATCTGCACAAACTGCCCTTCGATGTGGTCAAGGTGGACAAGAGCTTTACCCAGGAGCTGGGCAAGGACGGCGCCACCGAGCATATCGTCAAAAGCCTTATTACCCTGGTGCATGAGTTAGGAGGCAAGGTGGTGGCCGAGGGCATCGAAACCGACCAGCAGCTGCAATGGCTGCAACTGATGGGCTGCGACATGGGTCAGGGCCTGCTGCTGGGGCCGCCCATGAGCGAAGAGGAGCTTATCCGCCGCCAGGACGGCAGCCTGCTGGAATGGCCGCGCATACGCCATAAAAAAAGCCCGGGAACACCGGGCTAACAGAGAGAACGACAAGGTCCATGGCGGCAAGGTGGTTACCAGCGGCGTTTTTTATGGCCCGCCACCGCAAAGTAAAAGATGAACAGGTAACAGGGCAGCATCAGTAGGTAGGCGCGCTGGTTACTCATCAGGTCCGACAGCACCCCGTACAGCAGCGGCAGCACGGCGCCACCAGCAATCCCCATGATCAGCAGCGCCGAGCCGCGGGCGGTAAATTTCCCCAGGCCTTCCAGGGCCAAGGGCCAGACCGCCGGCCACACCAGGGCGTTGGCAAAACCCAGCAGCGCCACCAGGGCCACGGTATTGGGCAGCAGCGGCAAGCCAAGCCAGCCCCACACCAGCGCCGACACCCACTGATGGCCAGGGTCACTCATCACCACCGACAGCGCCAATACCAGCCCCAGTACCGCCGAGATGGCCAGCGCCTTGGCCTGGCTTATCAGCCTTGGAATAAGCACCAGGCCCAGCAGGTAACCCATCACCATAAAGGCCATGGTAAAGGAGGTTAGGGAGGTGGCATTGGCCACCCCCAGCTTGGAGCCCAACAGGCCGATGGTGTCGCCGGCGATCACCTCTACCCCCACGTAGAAAAAGAGGGTAATGGCCCCCAGCACCAGCTGCGGGAACTGCAATACCGAGCTTTTGCCGCCCTGGTTTTTCAACTCTTCCTGGGACGATTCGATTTGCAGTTCCGGCAGCGGCGAGAACTTCAGCGCCACCGCCAGCACCGCCAGGGCAATGGCCATACCCAGGTAGGGCGCTATCAAGCCATGGGACAGGGCCTGGATATGTTCGATACGGGCGGCCGGGGCCATCTCGGCCACGGTTTTGGCAGTAATGCCTTCAAAATCCCCCAGCACCAGGGCGGTGAAGATCAAGGGCGCTGCCACCCCGGCCCCTTTGTTCAACAGGCCCATCACCGAGATCCGCGCCGCCGCACTTTGCTGCGGGCCTATGTGCACAATGTAGGGATTGGAGGCGGTCTGCAATATGGTCAAACCCGTGCCCACCACAAACTGCGACAGTAAAAAGATGGCGAAGGTCTGCTCCAGGGCGGCAGGAATAAAGCCCAGACAGCCGATGGCGATAAAGGCCAGTCCCAGGCTCATGCCCTTTTTATAGCCGGTGCGTTCCAGCAGCCAGGCCATGGGCAGGGCCATCACCGTGTAGGCGATGTAGAAGGAGAAGGCCACAAACAGCGACTGGGTACTGCTCAGATCGCAGACGATCTGCAAAAAAGGGATTAACGCGCCGTTAAGCCAGGTGATAAAGCCGAAGATAAAAAACAGAGTGCCAATGATTGCCATCGGCATCAGGCTGCTGCGTTGTTGTTCTGATGCACTCATTGTTGTTTCCATCGGTTGCTTCCTTGATGTGCTGCTGCGTAAAAATCCGGGCTCAGGGCTGGGGCCAGGCCTGCTTGCCGGCTATCCAACTGGCGCTGACTTGCCCTTGGTCATCCAAGAGCACCATGTCGGCTTGCTTGCCGGGCTCTAGAAGGCCCCTGTCGGCAAGGCCAAGAAACTGCGCCGGGGTGCGGCTGGCCATGGCCAGGGCCTGGTCTTGGGCGATATGCATCTGGGCCATGGCGTTACGCACGGCGCTTGCCATGTCTAGCGCCGAGCCAGCCAGCCGACCGTCCTTGTCGGTGAGGCGGTCACCCTGGCGATAAAGGGTGTCGTCGAAGTACGCAAATTCGCTGGCGCTGCTGCCCACCGCGGCCATGGCGTCGGTGACCAGCATCAGCCCCTGGGCGCCTTTGGCGAGGTAGGCCAGGCGGGCGCAGGCCGGGTGCAGGTGGTGGCCGTCAAGGATGATGCCGCACACCCCATTGCCGGTCAGGGCCGCCCCTACCATGCCTGGCTGGCGCGAACCCAGCTGCGACATGGCGTTAAAAAGGTGGGTAAAGCCGCTGGCGCCGGCGGCGAGGGCTTGCTGCACCAGGTCAAAATCGGCGTCCGAATGGCCAAGGCAGACCTTAACCCCGGCAGCCACCAGGGCGCGGATATCGTCCGGGTGCAGGTTCTCCGGGGCCACCGTCACCACTCGTACTCCCAGGTCGGTGCGGCAATAAAGAGCCATTTCGGCGCCACTTAGGCGGCGAATATGCTGGGCCTTGTGGATGCCCTTTTTCGGCAGCGAAAGGTGCGGGCCCTCAAAGTGGATACCGATGATGCCGGGGCGCTGGCGGGCAAGGGCTTCGGCCACCGCGTCTGCCGCCTGGGCCATCTTGTGGATGTCGTCGGTGATAAGGGTGGGCAGCATGGCGGTGGTACCAAAGCGGGCGTGGGCCGCCACCATGGTGTCCAGGCAGGCGAGGGTCGGGGTCTGGTTAAAGAGCACGCCGCCACCGCCATTGACCTGCACATCGATAAAGCCGGGCACCAGGGTGCCCTCCAGCACTGTGGCGGCGCTGTCGTCTACCAGGGAAAACCCTGCGATAACGCCATTTTCAACGCTGATGGTGCGGTTCTCGTGCCAATGCCAGCCGTCAAAAAGCCGCCTGGCCAGATAGTGCTGGCTGGCCATCAGAGGGTCCTCGTTACTTTGTTAAGGCCGGCTGGGGCGTCGGGGTTGAGACCCATGGCCACCGCAATCTCGGCGATATCCAGGTAAAAGCGTTGCAGCAGGCAAAGGGGAGCGAGGCGTGGGTGCACGTCGCTTGCCAACACCCGCATCGGCAGGATGTGCGCGCCGCGGCTTTTCACGTCGGCTATCTGGCTGCTGTGGTTGGCGGCGGACTCGTCGTCGATATGCAAATCGATCACCGTCAGCGGTTTGGAGGCGAGGGTCACCGGGCCATGGAGGAACTCGGCGCTGGAAAAGGCCTCGGCCTGAATGCCGCACACTTCCTTGAGTTTGAGTGCCACTTCCCGGCTTATGGCGTAGCCGAGCCCCCGGCCCAGCACGATGCCGTGGCCAACACCGGCCAGGCTGTCTTTGTGCAGTTGCGCCGGCTCCTTGCACACCCTGTCCAAGGCTTGAGGCAGCTTGGCAAGGGCCGCCTCCAGGTCGTTATTTTTGGTCCAGGCTGCCACCAATTGGGCGATGGCCGACAGCGTGGTGAGATAGCTTTTGGTGGCGGCCACCGCCTTTTCCGGGCCGGCTTTGAGGGGCAGCACTGCATCAGCCAGCTCCGCCAGGGGCGAGCTTTCGTCGTTAACCAGGGCCACCACAAAGGCGCCGGCTGCTTTGGCCGCTTCGGCCTGGGCCAGGATGTCGGGGCTGCGGCCGCTTTGGGAAATCACCAGTACCAGGGCGCCCGCGAGCTGCAAGGTGCGGCCGTAAACGCTGGTTACCGACGGCGCCGAAGCCGCCACCGGCACGCCGGTTTCTATTTCAATCAGGTACTTGGCAAAGACCCCGGCATGGTCAGACGACCCCCGGCCCACCATCATCACCAACTGCGGTTTGAGCTTGCGGATCCGTTCGCCAAGCATGGTGGCCAGGGTCTGGTTGTGGCTCAGTTGTTCGGCAATGCGCTGGGCGCTTTCCCGCGCTTCGGCGGCCATCAGGGTGGTCATGGGGCGTGCTCTCCTGTGTAACGCTGCTGGGCGTAGATCACCGCGCCCACTTCGGGGCCCTGCAGGGCCGGGGTAATACGGGCCTTGGCCGCGTCCGACAACCAGGGCTGCCAGATGCCGCCCAGGCCACCGATAAAGGCCACCTTGATGGGGCCAAGTTCGGTCAGTTGCAGCACCATGTTGCTCAGGTAACCGGCGCCGTCGGCGACAATGGCCTTGGCCACGGCATCGCCTTTGGCGGCTTCATCAAAGACCAGGGCCGCCAATTGGCCATAAGGAGCCGAGGGTTGGCCGCAAAATTGGTCCATCAGGGCGGTGCTGTCCTGGCTGTGGGTCTTGGCCAGTACCGCTTGGCTCAGGGAGGTAGCGGGGCCGAGGTTATCCAGGGCCAGCAGCGCTGCCTGCACGGCAGCAAGCCCTAGCCAAGCGCCGCCGGCTTTGTCGCCAAGGGGAAAGCCGTGGCCGCCCAAAAAGCGTTGCTGCCCGGCGCATTGGGAAAAACCGCTGGAGCCGGTGCCGGTGATGATCACCGCGCCATCAGTGCCGTCGTGGGCGCCGAGGCTGGCAATGTGCAGATCGGTGGTGAGATAGAACTGGGCAAAGGGATGCTGCCAAGACAGCATGGCGGCGCGGGTGCGGGGAGCGTTAACCCCGGCCAGGCCCGCGCCAACAATCAAATGGCCCAGTTGCGACTGAGACAGGCCGGCGTCGCTCAAGGCGGCGCTGGCGCAGGCCAATACTGCATCCTGGGCCCGCTCCAGGCCCTGTACCGGGTTGGCCGGGCCTGCCAGGCCCTCACCGATAATGCCGCTGTCCTTGCGGTACAGCACGGCCCGGCACTTGCTGCCGCCGCCGTCGATACCCAGAAATAGTGGCTCGTTGCCAAAAGACGTCATTTAAAACCTCATCCACTCGCCGATGGCGTCCCAAAAGGGGTCTGTGTTCTGTGGGCCATCAGGCCCTTAAAAAGCGTTGCTAATCAAAAGGTCATTGCGGGTTTACCCAAATGGCCCGGCCCGCTCTGCCGGTGTTGGTCAATGCCCTGGCGGCAAAGGGGGCGCTCAGCGCCATGCCCGGTTGCCAGCTCTGCCAGTTATCTTGCCCCTTGGGTTTAACCTGGATGGTCAGACCGGGCAGGGTGGCCCTTAACCTGTAGGTATTGCCTCTCTTTTCGGCCCCCACCGGCCCGATGCGATAAGGCAGCGCTTTTTTGTCCCAGCGGGCCAGCCAGTGGCGGGAGATGGTGGCCGATAGCTGGGCGTACCCTGCGGCTTCCCCTTGCTGCCTTGCGTCACCTTCCAAAGCCTCCCATGGCGCCTTGTGCCAGGCTTTGTCGGCCATGATGGCAAGCCTTGGCAGCAACCGGTACCAGGCCTGGGCCGGGCTTCGCACCGTTTCGCTCCAGAGCTGGGCTTGGATGCCCTTGATGTTTTGCGGCTTTTCCAAAGGCCAGTGGTCGGCCTGGTAGGGATGCTGCTGGCGGTCCTTGAACTGGCTGGCATTGGCGGCCAGCTTATCAGGCATAAAGGCATAGAGTTTGGCCGCATCGAGGTAGCGGGTGCCCCAGTAGTAACCGGGTTCCTGTGGGTCTGGCGCTGCTGGGAAATCAAAATAGGTAAGCTCGGGGAAAGAGTACACCACGTCAAAGCCGGCGTTAGCCATCTGGTGGGCCACCTTTTCGCCGCCCCAGTAAAGAGGGGTCCAGACATTGGCCTGCACATGGGCCGGCAGGTGCTCGCGTGCCACCTTTTCCAAGCCATCGCTCCAGGCCGCCGCTTCAATTCCCAGGTTATCGAGCTGGGCTGTTACCTTTTCCAAAAAGTAGGGCAGCAACTGGCCGGTATTGGCCACCTTACCCGCTTTTATCAGCTGCCGGCAGGCCGGGGAGTCGGCCCAGGCGCCGGCGGTCTCGTCGGCGCCGATATGGTAGCGCTTGAGCGGCACACCGGCTTGCTGGTGAATGGCTTTAAGGGCGCTAAACACCTTGCCGGTAAAGGCGTAGGTGGAGGCAAGGCAAGGGTTGAGGGTGTTGTCGTTGTAATACTGCACCGACTGGTAACGGGTGCTATCGGCCGGCTCCACCAGCCGATACTGGCTGTCGCCGGTTGCCTGGAAGCGGGCCTCCATGGCCTTGATGGCGGCGCGGCTGTGCCCCGGCATGTCCAGCGACGGGATGACCTCGATATGGCGAGCCTTGGCGGCTTTGAGGATGTCCTGGTAGTCGGCCACGCTCAGGTAGCCGTCACGGCTGGTGCTGACTGGCCCTGCGCCCAACATCGGCAGCAGGCAGTGGCGTTCGCTAAGGTCGTGGCAGCGCTTGCTGGCCACGGCAGTCAACTCGGGCAGGTCCGGTATGGCCAGGCGCCAGCCTTCGTCGTCGGCGAGATGCAGGTGCAGCTTGTTGAGTTTAAGGGCTGCCATTTCCTCTATCAGTTGCAGCACGAAGGCCTTACCGAGAAAGTTACGGGCGAGGTCGAGATGCAGACCGCGAAAGCCGTAGCGGGGCGCATCCTCGATATGCACCACCGGCAGGCTGGCGCCGTCAAAGAGCTGGCTTAGGGTTTCAAGGCCGTAAAAGCGCCCCGCTTCATCGCCCGCTGCCAGGGTCACGCCGCTGTTATCAATATTCAATTGATAGGCTTCGCTGCCAAGGTCGGGTTCAATGCGGGTGGCAACGGCAAGGCCATCAGGGCTTGCCGGCAAGCCGGTCAGGGCCGCCAGCTTTGCATCAAGGGCAAAGCCATGGGTTTTGACACGCCCGCCTTTGGCAACCACCTTGGCGGCGTTTGGCAACAAGGCGATTTCGGAGGCTGGCACCGGCTCGGGGTAGCGGCCGTAATACCAGTTGGCGTCTGCGACCGGGGTGTCGTCATCCAGGGTGCGTTTGTGGGGCAGCTCGCCTTTGATAAAGGGCATCTCCTGATGAGGCAACACGGCGCCTGGCACCGAGCGGGTGGCGGCCAGCAGCGCCGGTTTCAACCCGGGGGCGGCCAGGTAGAAGTTGGGCAGGCTGTCGCCATAGCTCAGTTGCCAAAAACTCGCGTACCAGTCGATATGCAGGGGATGGCCCTTTTCAAAGGGGACCTTGGGAGTGATCTGGTGCAGGTCGCCATTGAGATGGCGAATGGCCAGGCTGTCACTGGTAAAGGATTGCACCGGGTTAACCAATCCCAAGTAAAGCTGCCAGTGGGTGTCGGGCTGGTCAAACGGCAGCGTCAGGGTCAGCCGCGCTTTAAAGCAGTGGCCGTCGCCCAGGTCCTTGGCGCAGGCCTTGGCGCCACTTTGTGCCAGCACTTGGTATTGCACCTCTAAACCGGCGGCCATCTTGTCCAGTTGTGGCTGGGTAAGGGCGCTGGCCATAAAAGGCGCCAGGAGCAGGGGTAATGCGGTCAGTTTCATCGGGCTACTCGCTAAAGAGGCCCGGGCAAGCCCGGGCCGGCTTGATTTAGAAGCTGTAGTTCAGGCCCACGTAAAAGCGGCGGCCGTTACTGTACTTCTTGGACGGTGCGGATTTGTCGATGTGGTACTGCTCGATGTCTTCATCGGTGATGTTGACCGCTTCGGCAGTCAGCTCCAGGTTTTCCATCACCTTGATGCCGATACGGCCGTCGAGCTGACCATAGTTGTCGGTAAAGACCTCGGAGCCATACTCACTGATGCCGTCGTAATAATGGGTACGGTAGTTGTACGCCAGGCGGGCGCTGAGCCAGTCGTTCTCATAATAACCGGTCAGGTTGGCCATGTGCTTGGAGGTACCAAGAGTCAGGCCGGAACCGGGGCTGGTCACCGGGTCGCGCTCTTCCTTGGCGTTGGCATCGGTATAGGTGTAGTTGGCCAGAATACCGAAGTTACCAAACTCCTGCTGGTAGGACAGCTCCACCCCTTTGACTTCACTGCCAGCGCCGTTGATGGGTTTGGTGACGTTGACTACCACATTTTTGCCGACTTTCTCATCGTAGGCTTCGGTTTGAATATCCTCATATTTCACCAAACCCTCGATGTCCTTATAAAAGAAGGTGCCACTCAGCATGCCGGTATCGCTGAAGTACCACTCGTAGGCGATGTCGTATTGGTTGGCGCGGGTCGGGTCGAGGTTAGGGTTGCCGCGTTGGCCGCTACGGGTGGGAATGTTCAGGGACTCGTGATAGGCAATATCCACGTAGTCGGGACGCGACATCACCCGGGCGGCGCTAAAGCGCAGCAAGGTATCGTCGGTCAAGTCAAAGACCAGGTTCAGGTTGGGCAGGATGTCGTCATAGCTGTGCTTGGCAGTCGCTTGGCGTACGTTCCAGTCACCATCTGCACTGGGGTCGACAGCATCGGCCAGCAGGCTGTAACCGTCCAGCAGGCTGATGGCTGCGGCGGTGGAGTCGCCGTCCCAGAGATAGCCGCTGGAGCGGACTTCGGTTTTCACAAAGCGCACGCCTACGTCACCCCGGAACCCTTCCCCCTGGAAGTTGCCTTTGGTGTAGGCCGAGTAAATCTTCTCGTTCACTTTCCAGGTATCGGCCAGGAACAGGAAGGTGGCGGTGGGGCTGGCAAAAGCCGCGGCCGGGTAAGCAATGGCGGCGGCTTTGCCGGTGTCGAGCAACGGGTAGTTGGCCGTGGAGTCGCCGCCGATAAAGTCGCTCAGGCTGTATTGGCCCAGCACACCAGAAGCCCAGTTGGTTTGCCCTGGCAACACGTCAGGCCAGGCACCATTTAGCTGATCGTCCTTATACCAGTGGAAGCGAGTGCCGGTCTGGCGCTGGCTCTTGTCGTGGTCACGATAATAAACACCGGCCTTGATGTCGGTGAAGATGCCGTGGCTTACCGGCAGTTCGAAGTCAAAGCCGCCGTAGCGCTCTTCGTCCTTCATGGTGCGAGCGCCTTCTTGCATCCAGTCGAAGGGGCGGGCCAGCAATTGGTCGCGGCTTTCGGTGTTGGAAGCATCCACATAGTCGGTGTGGTTTAGGCCGTCGAAGGTGACATGGTCCATGACCCTTGAGAACTGGTAATGGCGGTCTCGGCTGGTGCCACCTTCTGCCTCGGTAAAGCCGGCCTTCATGGTGACCTTGAAGACATCGGCATCATAGCTGCCTTCAAAGTCGTAGGCCTTGCTCTTGGAGTAGGAGATACGGTCAATCACATAAAGCTGAGAAATGGCGTTATCGGCACTGCCAGCGACCACATGGTTGCCCGAGAATTGAGCATCAGCCTGATTAAAGTTCTTGTCCAGGAAGGTGTAGAGGTTGTGGTTGGTGTTGTTGGCATCGAGCTTGGTGTTGAGGATATTGAGGTTCAAATCCCAGCGCTCGGCGGGGCGCCATTGGATGGCGGCAAAACCGGTTTTGCGCTCGCGCTTTTGGTTGAAGTAAGCATCACCCAACACCCGTGGGCGCCAGAAGTCGTCACTTTGGTCCTCTTCAGTGCCATTATCATCATGGACAAAACCCAGCGCTTCTTGGCCCTCACGCACCAGGGTGCGGTCTTGGCGGGTCAGGGAGATTAAAAAGCCGAAGGTCTCGTCGTCGTTCTTCCAAGAATAAAGCCCGGACAGCTGCGGGTCCCACTTCTCCGAGTTGTCCGAATACTGCTCTTCGGCGCTCAATTTGAGGGTGTTGGCATCGAGCTGCATCGGCTTGAAGGTTTTGAGGTAGACGGTACCGCCCAAAGAGCCTTCCTGAATGTCGGCTTGGGGGCTTTTGTACACCTCAAGAGAGGAAATGAGGTTGGACGGCAGCAGGGTGAAGTTAAAGGCGCGGGAGGGGTTGTCCAGCACAAACCAGTCTGCCGAAGCCACCGCCGAGCCGTTGAGCAGGGTCCGGTTTTGCGACGGATCGGTGCCGCGCACCGCGATTTTTTCCCCTTCACCGAAGTCGCGGGTCACCGATACGCCGGTGATCCGTGACAGTGACTCGGCCACGTTTTTATCGGGGAACTTGCCGATGTCTTCAGAGGTAATGGCATCCACCACCGAGTTGCTAAACCGTTTGGTGTTGACGGAGGCCTTCATGCTGGCACGGATGCCGGTGACTTCAATGCGCTCGATGTCGCTGGTGTCCTTGCTGGCAGTTGCTTTAGCGGCGGGCTGCTGCGCGGGGTCAGCGGCCAGGGCCGGCAGGCTCAAAGCCCCACCCAGTACCAGAGCTACCCTCACGGCCAGAGCGCACGAGCTCAGTTTGCGAGTTTCCATGACGTTTTATCCTGATGTCTTGTTTTCTGCATTTGGCTCCTTACAGCTGGAGCTCTGTTATGGGTATGACAGCGTTGTCATTCCCGTTGGCATGACAACGCTGTCAATCGAGTTTCACGCTAACGACGATGTGAAATCCATGCAAAGGCTTTTTTGCAAAAAGATGACATTGATCCCATCTCTTTGCTGACAGGAGCGCCTCAACGAGCGGCGGAAGTGGAGTCTCGTTCGAGCAGTTTTGGGGAGAAAATCAATTGGTTATTGCGTTTGTCACCGCGGATATCGGCCAGCAGCAGGGTAGCGGCCTGGCGAGCGATCTCGGCGTTAGGCTGTTGGGCGGTTGTTAACGGCGGCCAGGTTTGGCGAGAAAAGGGCGAGTCTTCAAAGCCGGCAATGGCCATGTCCTCGGGCACCCGCACCCCTTCGAGGCGGCAGGCAAAGAGCGCGCCGGCCGCAATTTCGTCGTTGGCGGCAATGATTGCGCTGGGGCGCTCGGCAAGGGCCAGCACCTGGCGGGCATTTTTGACGCCCGAATCAAAGGCGTAACTGCCGGGCAGAATAGTTGCCTGGCTGGCGTCTACCCGGTGTTTGGCAAGGGCCGCTTCAAAACCGGCCTGGCGCTCGGCGGTGGAGTGGTGCTCGGTGTCGCCGCAAAAAAACGCCAGTCGCCGGTGGCCCATGGCCAGCAGGTGGTGGGTTATCTCGAAGGCGGCGCCGCGGTCATCCACCATCACGCAGGGGCTCAGGTTGTCTGGTGCCTGTGAGCCTGACAGCACCCGCACAAAGGGGATCTGCTTTTCCTGAAGGCACTGCACCACTGCCGGGATCTCCGAGAGCGGCGGGGTCAGCACCACCCCGGCCAGCCGCGCTTTTTTCACCGTGGCCAACACTTCCTCGACGATGTTGTCGGTAAAGGCGTCGCAAGGGTGAATAAGCAGCTCATAACCGTGCTCGCGGCAGGCGGTGAGCAAGCCGCGCTGCATGTCGATAACGTAATAGGCGTTGGGGTTGTCGTACAGGTAGCCGATATTAAACGACTTAAAACCGGCCAAGCTGCGCGCCGCCTGGTTGGGTTGGTAATCGAGCTCCTGGACCGCCGCCATGACTTTGGCCGTGGTTTCTTCCCGCACATTGGGCTCGCGGTTAATCACCCGTGACACGGTTTTGATGGACACCCCGGCAAGGCGGGCGACGTCGTTAATAGTGGCTGATTTCAAGGCGTTGAAGGCTTGGGTCAAGGAAGCTAACAGTTAACACCAAGGACGCCCAAGTCTCAACCACCGGCGAGGGGGGGGCGGCAGGGCTGGCCGACAGGGCCTAAGCTTTAAAGACTGCACCACCGGCCAACCACTCATGGTAAAAGCGCTGCTTTGGGCCCTGCTGTTGTGCTGCTGCCCACTCCTGGCCCAGGGGGTTTACTGGCAGCTCGGCGTCAAAGGCGCCATCGGGCCCGGCGTGGCTGAATACCTTAAAACCGAGATAACAGACGCTGCCAGCGCCAACCCAAGGCCTGTGCTGCTGCTATTAACCCTCGACACCCCCGGCGGCCTTTCTTCTTCCACTCACGATATCAACCAAGCCATCCTGGCAAGCGCTGTGCCGGTGGTGATTTACGTGGCGCCCCAGGGGGCGAGGGCCGCGTCGGCCGGCACTTTCATGCTTTATGCCAGCCATGTGGCCGCCATGGCTCCGGCCACCCATCTGGGGGCAGCCAGCCCCATCCAGCTGGCGGGGAGCGGCGGCGAGCAAAAAGAGCCAAGCGAGAACCAAAAGACCCTGGCCCGCAAGCAGATGAACGACGCCATTGCCGATATCCGGGCCCTGGCCGAGCAGCGGGGGCGCAACGCCGAGTGGGCCGAGGCGGCGGTTAAAGACGCCGCCACCCTGACCGCCAGCCAAGCGCTGGATCAAGGAGTGATAGAGATTCTCGCCAAGGACGAAGCGGCGCTCTTGGCAAAGCTTGACGGCCGCCGGGTAGACACCGCCTCGGGTAGCGTGACCCTTGCGACCCAAGGCATTGTGGCGGTGAATCGGGCGCCGGACTGGCGCCAGAAATTCATCATCGCCATCACCGACCCCAACATCGCCTACATCCTGATGCTGATTGGCATCTACGGCCTGCTGCTCGAATTCTACAGCCCCGGCTTTGGGGTGTCCGGCACCATTGGCGTTATCAGTCTGATGCTGGCGCTGCTGGCCTTTCAGATGCTGCCCATCAGCTATGCCGGCCTGGCGCTGCTGCTGGTGGGGATAGCGCTGTTGACCGCCGAGGCGATGATGCCCAGTTTCGGCATTTTGGGAGCCGGCGGCCTGGTGGCGTTCTCGGTTGGCTCGGTGTTGCTGTTTGAAAGCCCCGACCAGGCCTATCAGGTGGCCTGGCCGCTGGTGGCTGCCAGTTGTGTGACCTCGGTACTGTTTTTGGTGGTGGTGGCGAGGATGCTGGTGCGCCAGCGCCGCCAGCCGGTGGTGTCGGGGGTTGGTAAGCTTGTGGGCTGCCCGGCCCTGGTGCTGGATAACCGCCCTGATGCGCTTACCGTCAGCGTGCAGGGCGAGATCTGGAATGCGCGTTGCGAAGAGCCCCTGGCCCGGGGGCAGAGTGTGGTTATTACCGGCGTTCACGGCCTGGTGCTGGACGTCAAAGCCCAACCGGAGGTATCCCCATGATCCCCGCCAGTCTGTTCCCCCTTATTCTGTTTATCTTTCTGGTACTGCTGCTATCGAGCATGTTCAGGGTGCTGCGCGAGTACCAGCGCGGCGTCATCTTCCTGCTGGGGCGCTTTTACAAGGTCAAAGGCCCGGGGCTTATCATCGTGGTGCCCTTCGTGCAGCAGGTGGTAAGAGTCGACCTTCGCACCCTGACCATGGACGTGCCCACCCAGGACGTGATCTCCCGCGACAACGTCTCCATCAAGGTCAATGCAGTGATTTACTTTCGGGTGGTCGACCCGCAAAAGGCCATTATCAATGTCGAGAATTACCTCGAAGCTACCAGCCAACTGGCCCAAACCACGCTGCGCTCGGTGCTGGGGCAGCACGAGCTTGACGAAATGCTGGCTGAGCGTGAGGCCATCAACAGCCACTTGCAGCGCATTCTCGATTCCAGCACTGACACCTGGGGTATCAAGGTCAGCAATGTGGAGATAAAACACGTAGATCTGGACGAGTCGATGATCCGCGCCATTGCCCGCCAGGCCGAGGCTGAGCGGGTAAGAAGGGCCAAGGTTATCCACGCCAGCGGCGAGCTGGAAGCGTCGAAAAAATTGCAAGAGGCCGCTGAAGTGCTGTCCAAACAGCCCCAGGCCATTCAGCTCCGTTACCTGCAAACCCTCACCGAGATCTCCGGTGAGCACAATTCCACCATTATCTTCCCGTTGCCCATGGAGCTGATGGAGGCCTTTACTCGCCGCCATAAGGATTGAGCCGACTACCAAGGCCGGTTAGGCTGGCCTTTTTGCCGGAGAGCCTGTGTGCCTAACGACCTGCTAAACGCCCTTGGCATCCGCTACCAGGCCTTTGAGCACCCGCCTTTAAACGACAGTCAGGCAGCAGAGCGCTTAGGCGTAAAGCGGCCAGGGCAGCGCATCAAAAACCTCTTCTTGCGAGACAACTATGGCCGCCGGCATGTGCTGCTGTTGGTGCCGGCCAGCAAAAAGGTGGATCTTAAAGCGCTCTCGGCGGCCAGCGGTTTGTCGCGCCTCGGCTTTGCCTCTGCCGAGCGTCTGCAAAAATACCTGAGAGTAAAGCCTGGCGCCGTGTCACTGCTGGCCCTTGTCAACGACAGCGAACGCCAAGTGATGCTGTGGATTGACCAAGCGCTTTGGCAGGGCGGGGACTTTCAATGCCACCCGCTGGTATCTACCCGCACCTGGGTGCTGGCCAAAAGTGATGTTGAGCGGTTTTGCGCTCACCTTGGGGTGGTGCCGGCCATCATCGAGGTGCCCGGCGGCGATTAGAGCCAATCATCGGCTTGCTGCTGCGCCTCGGCCAGCAGCCAGTCACGCAGGTAACAGGCCTCGTCCAGCGCCAGCCAGGGCAAATTGAGATTACCAGCGCCGGTACTGATGCTAAGGCTCGCCAGGTGTCTTCTGCGTTGGCCCGGGCTTTGGCTGAGGGTCACCCGCTGCACCTTGGCCGGTTTCAACAGATATTGCCGGACATTAACCAGCCCCCGGCGCACCCAAAGCCGGTTGCCGTTGACCTGCCAACCGCAGCCCAGCCAATGCATGGTGATGGCCGCCCATGCCAGGGGCCACAGCAGGCCCGCCAGGGCGCCAAATTGATGCCAAAGGGAAAGGGTGGCGGCCAGCAGCGGCAGGGTGCTCCATACCAGCAGGCGGCGAAGATAAAAAGGCGAGGGGCGGCTGTAGGGCGCCTGGGGCAGTGCCTTGGCGCCGCCCAGGGCTAAAAGCGGCGCCAACTCCCCTGGGCGCAGGGCCGGGGCCAGCAGCTTTTGGCTTTTGCCTGGGTCTTTACCGGCTTTGCCGTCTTTTACTGGGTAGAAGGTCAACACCCAGCGGCCAAAGATCCGGTCAAGCAGGCTTTGGCTGGCCACCAGCCACTGCAGGCGGCGCCGCTTCATGGCCAGTTGCCGATGGGTGATGATGCCGCCGCTTTGCACCAGGCGCTGGTCCTGCTGTTCCAGGCGGTAGGGCGCGTAAATAAGCCAGGCCGCCGCCATGGACAGCACCGTTAATATCAGTGCCAGCATCACAAAGCCCAGCAGGTAAAGGCGCCAGCCAAGGTGCAGCTCCTCGGCGCTCAGCAGGTTGCCAAGCCATTTGCCAAGGTTGTCATAAAAGGGGGCCAGCAAGACTAAGAGCCAGGTTAGGTGGTTGTGGCAAAAACCGTAAATCAGTAAATCGCCGGTGCTACGGGTTAATAGCGGTGGCGTATCAAGGCTGGGAGCCTGGGCTGGAGCTTCGCCCAGCAAGGTGGCCTTGATGGCGTCGGCCTGCTGCTCGGTAAGGGCTGCCAGTTTGGCCTCTTGGCCGCTGGCCCCGGCGGTTTCAATGGTCAGGTTGTAAAGCCCCAGGGGCCGGTAGTAAAAGGGCTGGCTTATCTCGATGTTCTGCACCCGCTGGGCCGGGATCTCAAGGTGTTTGGTAAACAGCAGCCCCTGGCGTATCTCCAGGCGCCCAGGTTTAACCAAATAGAAAAACCGCCACCAGCTCACCAGGGCGCTGCCCATCATGGCGAGTGGCGCCAGGATGAGCACTGCCAGGGTGACTCGGCTCCAATTGGCGCCACCACCATAAACCCCGGCAGCAAATACTGCTGGCACTGCCCTGGCCCAGGCGCCAAGCTGTATCACCAGGAAGAAAAACACACCCCAGGGAGAGAGCCGCTGCCAATGGGTCATTGCGGGCCTATCCTCTCCAGCAGCCACTGGCGCAGCTGCTGGGCCTGGGCCTCTTCAAGCCCCGGCAGCTCCAGCTCTGCCGACGACGACCCAGCTGAAAAGAGCCGCAGTCTGGCCAGCCCGAAGCGGCGCTCCCAAGGGCCCTGCTCGATGGCGATATGCTGGATGCGGCTGTAACTCAAGGCCGTGTGCTTTTGCCAGAAGATGCCTTCGGCGCTGTGGATGTCTTGTTCACGCACCACATACCGAAAACGCTTGGCAAGCTCCACCCGGTGCCAGCCCACCAGTACCACCACCAACACCGCCAGCGGCAGGGTGAGCAGCGCCATGGCGCTATCCCCTGCCAGCAGCGGCGCTGCGGCGGCCGCCACCAGCACGGCCAGCGCTATAAGCAGCATCCGGTAACCCTCCATGGCGGGGTAGTGCGGCGCGACCTGTTGCCAGGGCAGTTGCCTAGCCTCAGGCAGGGTCTCGACAACATGGTTGTGATACATGCAAGCATCCTTCCTTTGACATGGCCTGATTGTCGCAAAGGGCAGGGCTTTAGCAAGAGGCTGAATGTAAGGGGGTTTGTCGGGCAGGCCTGAGCGAGGCCTAAAAAGAAAACCCAGCCGAAGCTGGGTTTCTAAAATGGTGCCTCGAGCCGGAATAGAATGGGGCCGCCGAGGTCAGCGACACTGTGGCGCGGATAACAAAAAGCCCCGGTCTTGCGACCAGGGCTTTTCTTTTTATGGTGCCTCGAGCCGGACCAAAATGCCGGGAGCATTTTGGGACATCGCTGGCGATGGCCCGAAGGGTCAGGTCCAGGGATGGGCCTGACAATCGAACTTGTTCGATGACGACAAAAAAGAAAACCCAGCAGAAGCTGGGTTTCTAAAATGGTGCCTCGAGCCGGAATCGAACCAGCGACACGCGGATTTTCAATCCGCTGCTCTACCAACTGAGCTATCGAGGCAAATTTTAAGTGGTGCCGGCTGCAGGAGTCGAACCCGCGACCTACTGATTACAAGTCAGTTGCTCTACCAACTGAGCTAAGCCGGCAACCAAAACTGGCTTGAAGGTCAGCAATTTATCGTAATTTTCTGACCAGAGACAAGGCCTATAACCTTATCTTTCTTGCAATTCGTGGTGCCTCGAGCCGGAATCGAACCAGCGACACGCGGATTTTCAATCCGCTGCTCTACCAACTGAGCTATCGAGGCAACGGGCGCTAATTAAATAGATCTTCGAGAGGCAAGTCAACCAGTCTGAAGGGGCTTTTCGGCGCCCTCCAGACTGTTTGCTCAAAGCCTGAGCAAAATCAGGCTTTGGGTGGGGTGTAACCCTCGATTTGCGGGTCTTTACCCTCGAAAAGAAAGTCGGTCATGGCCCCTTCCAGGAACTTGCGGTGCTCTGGGTCCATCATGTTCAGTTTCTTTTCGTTAATGAGCATGGTTTGTTTTTTCTGCCAGGCCGCCCAGGCTTCCTTGGAGATGTTGTCAAAAATGCGCTTGCCCAATTCCCCGGGGTAGAGTTGGAAATCCAAGCCCTCGGCGTCTTGTTTCAGATGGGCGCAAAATACGGTGCGGCTCATTGGCTGTCCTCGTTTTTCAATAGGGTCAAAAGCTTGCTGGTGGGGGCGGCCAGGCCCACGGCCGGTGGCTGGGCCAAGTTATACCAAAGCCCCTGCCCGGCTTCCATGATGCCGGGCAAAGGTTCGACATCCAGCACTATGGGGGTGATGTCCAGGTGGAAGTGGCTGAAGGTATGGCGAAAGAGCGCCAGTTGCTGCTGGCGGTTGGCCACCAGTTGGCGACTGTCCAACCAATCGCCAATCTGTGCTTGTGGCACCTCTGGCGGGCAGTAAAGGCCGCCCCACAGGCCCGATGGCGGCCGTTGTTGCAGTAATACTTCCCCGCCTTTTTTGAGCAGCAAGAAGGTGGCACTGCGCACCGGCAGGGTTTTCTTGGGCTTTTTACCGGGGTAGTCGCTTTGGCGCCCGACAATAAAGGCGCCGCAGTCTTCGGCCACCGGGCACAGCTCGCACTTGGGCCGTGAACGGGTGCAGATCATGGCCCCCAAGTCCATCATCGCCTGGTTATAGGCGGTGACGTCCTTGCTGGGGGTGAGCGCTTCGGTGATATCCCACAGCTTATCGTGCACCTTCTTGTTGCCGGGCCAACCTTCTACACGCTGGTGGCGGGCCAGCACCCTTTTGACGTTACCGTCCAAAATGGCGTGGTCTTGCCCCAATGACAGCGACAGCACAGCCCCGGCGGTGGAGCGGCCAACGCCAGGCAGGGCTTCTACCTCTTCAATGCGCTCCGGGAACACGCCGCCATGTTGGTCGCGAATATGCTGGGCGGCCTTGTGCAGGTTACGAGCCCTGGCGTAATAGCCAAGGCCGGTCCAATGGTGCAGCACTTCGTCCTGAGGGGCATCGGCCAGGGCCACCACATCGGGAAAACGCGCCATAAAGCGCTCAAAATAGGGGATAACGGTGGCAACCTGGGTTTGTTGCAGCATGATCTCGGAGACCCATACCTTATAAGGGGTCTTGTGCTGCTGCCAGGGCAGGGTTTTGCGGCCATGTTGGTGGTACCAGTTGACCACCCGCTCAGCAAAGGTCATGAGCAATCTTCTGTCTGGAAATAGGCCGGTATTGTAGCGATAATGCCCGCCCCAAAACACAGGAGCCGCAGATGTCCGAGCAAAACGCCGAAAATACGCCTTATCTGCGTAAGATACGTAGCTTTGTGCGCCGCGAAGGGCGCCTGACCAAAGGCCAGGCCCAGGCCCTGGAAAAGTGCTGGCCCACCATGGGCCTTGAGCACGGCATGGGGCTGCTGGATTTTGCCAAGGTCTTTGGCAACAGTAACCCGGTGGTGCTGGAAATCGGCTTTGGTATGGGCAAAAGCCTGGTGGAAATGGCCCAGGCTGCCCCCGAGCTCAACTTTATCGGCATCGAGGTGCACAAGCCCGGTGTGGGCGCCTGCTTGATGGCGGCCAGTGAAGCCGGTGTCACCAACCTGCGGGTGTTCGAGCACGACGCCGTGGAGGTGCTGGCCGACAACATTCCCGACGCCAGCCTGGCGCGGATGCAGCTCTTTTTCCCCGACCCTTGGCACAAAAAGCGCCACCACAAGCGCCGCATCGTGCAGCTCGAATTTGCCGAGAGCCTACGTAAAAAGCTCGCCATTGGCGGCGTATTCCATATGGCCACCGACTGGGAAAACTACGCCGAGCACATGCTGGAAGTGATGAGCGCGGCGCCGGGTTATCAAAACCAGTCCGCCAGCAACGACTACGTGCCGCGCCCCGAGCACAGGCCCAAGACCAAGTTTGAAGCGCGCGGCGAGCGGTTGGGGCATGGGGTGTGGGATCTGATGTTCGAGCGCGTCGAGTAAGGCGCTACTGCACTCGTCATGACGGCGTTGAATCGCCCTGGTCAATGCTCATTTACACAAGAGTAAACTGCGCTTTCCCAGGGCAATTCGCCTTGTCTTGTCTTCCTTCGCTACGCGCCTTGCGCTATTGAACTCATTCACACGGCGTTGGCGGCCCTATCGAAGGCCATTCGCCTGTCCCCTTCTCACGGCACCAGCTTACCAACCCGCCCTTTGGCGAATTCGCCAAAAGCTGGTGAAAATCACCAGCCAGATCAGTGAGTTGAATTTATATCTTTTTGATTCATCAGTGTTTTTACTGTTGGCATGTAGTTTGATTGGTCACAGTCAGAATCAGCCAAGGAGCTTCTGATGAAAAAAGCACTGATCCCCGCCCTTTCTTTGCTGCTGCTGGCGCCGCTGGCCCAGGCAACCAATATGAATTTGAACCTGGATGAAAAATGCGAAATGACCCTGCCCCACGACATGCGTCTGGATAAATCCGGGTTCACCGTTGCCGACAAAGATAAAACCCTGATGCGTTACCAGGACGGCACCTTGGTGATAGGGGGTAAAACCCAGTCCCTCAGTGCCCAGCAGCGCCAGGCTCTGGACGGCTTTAATCGCGACCTTCGCACCAGCGCCGAAAGCGCCGCTCGCCTGGGGCTAAAAGCCCTGGATTTAGCGGCAGAGGTCACGACAGGGGTACTCAAAGACGTGCTGGGTACGGACGCCGCCGATGAAGTTGAAGCAGGCCTTGCCGAGGCGCGGGTCAAGCTGGACAGCAAGCTCCATGAGCAGGGCGGCACCTGGTATGTCGGGGCCGGCAGCTGGGACCAAGACAACGACGATTTTCTCGGCAAGGACTTTGAAAAGCGCATCGAAAGGGCGGTGCAAAAGTCCATGGGCAACATGTTCAGCCAGTTGGGCCAGGCCATGAGCAGCGGCGACGGCAGCTTTGAGGAAAACATCCAGGCCTGGGCCGATAACCTGGAAAGCAAGGCCAAGAAGATTGAAGCCGAGGCCGACGCCAAGGGCGACGCCATCAAGTCTGACGCCAATGCCCTGTGTGGCCAGCTGATGGCCATCGACAAACAGGACAACGCCTTTAAATCCCAGTTCGACGGCTGGGTCGAGGTTATCGAGCAATAACGAAAACGCCGCTTAAAGCGGCGTTTTTTAATAGCTGGTGGCGATTTTTTCGATGGGAACCGGTTGGCGCCGGGTGCTGTAACGGCGGTTGAAAAGATTGTCGCTTCCCCACCAGGACACGGCTACCTCGGCAAAGGGGATCAAGTAAATGGCCTGCAGGTGGATGCTCCACAGGTAGTCCTTGCCGGTTACGTCGGACAGCGCCAGCAGCAGGCTGGCGGAGATAGAGATCAGCAGTACCCCCAAATACACCCAGTAGGGCTTGCGGCCTTGCTGGGCTTTTAAAAGCCCTTCAAAGACAAAGGCCAGGATCACGATTTCCCGCAGCGCGTTGATAAGATACCAAAGCCCGTAGAATTCATGGTCCCCCAGGAATACGTTGTTCTCATAGTCATCCGACAACCAAGCCAGCACCCCGTAGGCGGCATAGTTGCTCAAGATAACCAGGGGCAGGCGGCGCTCCTTTCTGGCCGTTATCAAAGCCAGCAATATCAGACTGCAAGCCAGAATATTGAGGTAGTCACCGTTGATGAAGTCTTCCAAAAGCCAAACACCGCAAAATCAAACGCAGCGGCTAGTGTCTGGTGTCAGGGCGCGAAGGTCAATCAGCTTTGCCGGAAGAGTCGTTCGGAAGGGCGTTTTCCACGGGGGATGTGGAGGATCTTTTGAAAAAACGGCTGATAACGTTATTGCTGCTGCCCCAGGCGATAAGGATTTCAGCCAAGGGTATGGCCTGATTTACGTAGTAGTGAAAGGCTCTAAAACCACCTTTGCCTACTATGGCGTGGCCTACTTCGGTACTGGCATTTGCTGCCATAATCACATTGCAGGATGCTGAGATGGCCAACACGCTGAGGTAGGCTTTACACCAAAAGGCGCTAGCCTTGTTTTGCATCCAGGCATCGAGCAGGAAGGCAAGAATGACCACTTCCCTGGCGGCTTGCAGCAGGTAATACGAGTTTCCCAGATTATATACAAACACACTCCCATCGAAATGAGTCAGTGTAAATCTCATGACGTACCAGATTGCATAGTTGGCAAGTATCAGCACAACAAGCCGCTTGGCATCTTTGGAAACTAACCAAGCGGCAGCAATAACCAACACTGAGCAATTATTGAAAAGTTCAATAACGCTTGCTGGATGTAGGCTCATGCCAAAAAGCACTTAACTACTTGCCGGAGTTGTCTTTCTTTTTGTCTGGATCATCACCATTTTGATCTGAGCCTGGCATACTTTCACTCCTATTTTGCTTCACGAATGACTTTCCTAAATAACTGTTCCTAATTGTGAGCCACCCTATATCTCCACAGCTCGTGACAACAGGGGCTTCGTAGGCTGCCCAAGGTGATCTAATATTCGGCACAGCTATTTAGAGCTTATTGCTTTCCCAAGATAAATCAATTGCTTTGTGCCTTAATCCAGGCCTCTGTCTGCTTTTGCAGCACATTGAGGGGCAAGGGGCCGTTGGCGAGGAGCTGGTCGTGGAAGGCACGAATATCAAAATCCTTGCCCAGGGCTTTTTGAGCTTCTTCCCTTAACGCCATGATTTTGAGTTTACCCACCATGTAGGCGGTAGCCTGGCCCGGCATCACGATATAGCGCTCGGTGGCCTTGACCACATCGCCCTTGGGGTTGGGGGTGTTGGCCAGAAGATAATCAATGGCTTGCTGGCGCGTCCAGTGCTGGGCATGGATGCCGGTATCCACCACCAGCCGGCAGGCGCGCCACAGCTCCATGGCCAAGCGGCCAAAGTCGCTGTAAGGGTCCTGGTAAAGGCCAATCTCCTTGGGGAGTTCTTCGGCGTAGAGGCCCCAACCCTCGATATAGGCGGTGTAGTGGCCGTAACGGCGGAACATGGGAATGTCTTTGAGCTCTTGGGCGATGGCGATTTGCATGTGGTGGCCGGGAATGCCCTCATGGTAGGCCAGGGCCGCCATTTGATAGACCGGCATGTCTTTCATGTTGTAGAGGTTGACGTAATAGCGCCCGGGCCGGGAGCCGTCGGGGGCCGGCCCTTGGTAAAAGGCCTTGCCGGCGGATTTTTCCCGAAACGGCTCCACCGCTTTTACATCCAGCTCGGCTTTGGGCATCAGGGTGAAAAGCTTCGGCAGGCGGGCTTTCATGTCGTCAATCAGGGCGGTGGCTTCTGTTAGGTACCGGGCCCGGCCCTGCTCGGTATTGGGGTAGAAAAACTGCGGGCTGCTACGCATGTATTCAAAGAAGGCCTGCAAGTCTCCTTTAAAACCCACCTGGTTCTTGATGGCCAGCATCTCCTTTTGGATACGCTTGACCTGCGCGAGCCCCAGTTGGTGAATTTGTGTGGCGCTGAGGTCGGTGGTGGTGATTTCCTTGAGGCGCCACTGGTAGAAGGCGTCGCCCTGGGGGAATTTCCAGGCGCCATCGTTATCGTCGGCCCGCTTTTCCAGCTTGTCGATGGTGCTCAGCAAACGGCGATAGGCCGGGCCAACCTTGGTGCGCAGGGCATCGGCGGCCTCGGCGTTCAGGCGGTATTGGTTGAGCCCGGCAACCTTGGCTACCTTGGCCCGAAAATCGGCCATCAGCGGGTTGTCCGGCTGGCCGGTCTCGAAGGGGTAGCCACGGGTGAGATTGGCGATATCACTTTTTACGTGCTCAAACACAAAGGCCGGCGCGATGATCCCCTCATCGGCCCGTACCCTGAGGTTGTTCTCCAGTTGGCGGAACAGATCCGGCATCGCCCTTAGCCTGCGAATATAGGCCCAGGCATCGTCATTGCTGTTTATCTGCTGGCTATTGATAAGAAACGCCGCCGGCTCGCTGTGCCAGCCATACATCTGGTTGACCGGGTAGTCGTAATGGCGCCACTTGAAGCCTTCGATGGTGCTTTGCAGCTGCTGGGTCAACAGGGTCCAACTGAGCTGGTCCTGGGGGGAGAGGCGATTGCTGTCCAACTGGTCAAGCCGTTGCAGCATCAGTTGGGCCCTGGCCACTTTGTCTTCTTCGGCGCGGTCGGATATGTCGTCCCATTTGCCCTTGTTGGTGTCCATACCCAGTTCGGTCTGCCACATGGGGCTGGCCGCTACTTCGGCATCAAAGTAGGCCTGGAACAAGGCTTGGGCCCGTTCGTGTAGCTGGGCCTGGCTTAGCTCGGATTCTGGCACCTTAGTGTGGTTATGGGGCATTTGGGTGCAGGCGGATAGCGACGCAGCCAGCACGGCGGCCAGGATACCGGAACGAAACACCATGGGTTCTCCAGGGCTAGGGCTTCAAAGAGCGGCAATGTTAACCCAATGGCGATTTTTTTGTCGGCTGCTGGTTATGAAAGGTTACAAAAATGAGGCAAGCAGCTGGTTAAGGTAGCGATGCCCCTGTTCGGTGACCTGCCAGTGGCTGGCATTTTCCACCATCAGGCCTTTGGCAAAGGCATCGGCCAGTTGCTGCTGGGCAAGGGCCAGCGGCAGGCCGGTGCGATGGGTAAAGTCGGCCTTGGGCACGTCTTCAAAGAGCCGCAGCCGGTTCATAAAGAACTCGAACGGCAGCTCGTCTGCCTCTACCGCCAGCAGTTGGTCCATAAAGGAGCGGCTTGGGTCCAGGTAGCCCTTGGGGTGGCGTACCTTGACGGTGCGAAGGATGCGGCCGTCTGCTTGCGTGAGCTTGCCGTGGGCGCCGCAGCCAATGCCGAGGTAGTCGCCAAACCGCCAGTAGTTGAGGTTATGGCGGGCCTCAAAGCCGGGCTTGGCGTAGGCGGAGATCTCATATTGGCGATACCCCGCCGCCAGCAGCAACTCGTGGCCAGCTTCTTGGATGGCCCAAAGGGTGTCGTCGTCGGGCAGTACCGGCGGCTTACTGGCAAAAAGGGTGTTGGGCTCGATGGTCAGCTGGTACCAGGACAGGTGCGCCGGGTTGCAGGCAATGGCCTGGCGAAGGTCGTCCAGGGCATCTTGCTGGCGCTGATTGGGCAGACCGTGCATCAAGTCGAGGTTAAAGCTTCTCACCCCGCAATCGGCGGCGAGAGCCGCGGCGCGCAGGGCTTCACCCGGGCCATGAATGCGCCCCAGCAGGTTGAGTTTGTCCTGCTGTAGGCTTTGCACGCCAATTGACAGGCGGTTGACGCCGCCTTCGGCAAAGCCCTTGAATTTATCCGCTTCCACGGTGCCGGGGTTGGCCTCGAAGGTGATCTCGATATCGCCGCTAAAGGGAATGCGGGCTTTCACCCCGGCCAGCAGCCGGGCTATGGCCTCGGTCGAGAACACGCTGGGGGTGCCGCCGCCAATGAAAATGCTTGTTAAGGTGCGGCCGCCGGCCAGGGGCAGATCGGCCTCTAAGTCAGCCAGCAGGGCGTCCACGTACTCGGCTTCGGGAATGCCGCCCTTGATGGCGTGGGAGTTAAAGTCGCAATAGGGGCACTTTTCCACGCACCAGGGAATATGGATATAGAGCGAGAGTGGCGGCAGCGTCACCTTATTCCCCCAGCTTGGCCAGCAGCGCCTTGAGGGCCTGGCCCCGGTGGCTGACGGCGTTTTTCTCTTCCTTGCTGAGCTCGGCGGCGGTTTTGGCCAGGGCCGGTACATAAAACACCGGATCGTAACCAAAGCCGCCTTCGCCAAAGGCTTCCCGGGCGATACGCCCTTCCCAGGCCCCTTCGCAGATGATGGGGGTGGGATCGTCGGCGTGGCGCAGGTACACCAGGCAGCAGATAAAGCGGGCGCTGCGGGCATCCATCGGCACGTCTTGCAGCTCGGCCAGCAGTTTGTCGATGTTCTTGGCGTCGGTAGCGCCTTCGCCGCTGTAGCGGGCCGAGTAAATCCCCGGCGCCCCGCCAAGGGCATCCACCACCAGGCCCGAATCGTCGGCAATGGCCGGCAGGCCGGTAATGCGGGCGGCATGGCGGGCTTTGATGATGGCGTTTTCCACGAAGGTGGTGCCGGTTTCGGCTACTTCCGGCACATCGAATTCGCTCTGGGCGACAACGTGCAATTTAAGCGGCGCCAACATGGCGTCCAGCTCGCGCACCTTACCGGCGTTGCCGGTAGCCAGGACAATCTTACTCATGGCACCTCCAAAATTCGGGGCGCTAGTGTAGCACATCAGTCGGTGTAGAAACGGTGGTCAAAACGTAGCGCCAGGGGCGGGCCACCGGCAGGGCGTAGGGTAATGGCAAAGACAAAATGTTCCTGGTGGCTGACCGGCAGGGTTGCCAGGTAATAGATGGCGTCCCCTTCAATCACTTCCCGAAAAGACAACCGTCTCTGGTTGCCCACCCTGTTGGTGGCGGTGCCGTCCAGCACGGCCCTTATCGCCCTGTTGCCGTGGCGGCTATCAAGTACCGTGACGGTAACCAGCCCTTCATAGCGGCTACGCCGGATTTGGTATTGGCCGGCGATGACCGGGGTCAGAAAGGTGGTGGGCAGCGCCTGGTAATGCACGCTGTAGGGGCCAAAGTCCTGCTTTTGCTCGGCATGCAGGCAAAAACTCAGCAATAACAGCAGCAGCGGGCGGTAATTCATGGGATGCCAAGTCGGTGGTGGGCTTGGGCACAGTTTAGCCGGTGAGCCAGTCCCAGTCGGGGGGCGGCGTTAACGGGCCGCAAAGTCGCACCTTCTTGTGGCGCCCCAGCCCACCCTTTTCAATCAGCACCTGGCTTTTGGCGATGCGGCACTGTTTGGCGAGGTATTTGCGGATGTGTTCATTGGCTTTGCCATCCACCGGCGGGGCGGTGATGGCCAGTTTCAGCTCATCGCCGTGCAGGCCGGCAAAGCTGTCGCGGCTGGCTTTGGGCTGCACATAAAGATGCAGGACCAAATCTTGGTCCTGCCATTCAAATGCGCTCATTAAAAACCGATGCCGGTGAGATCGGTCAGCAAGATGCGAATAAAGTACAGGCCCAGCAGCAATACCATGGGGGAAAGATCCAGGCCGCCCATGCTGGGCAAAATGCTGCGGATGGGGCGCAGCAGCGGCTCGGTGAGCTGGAACAGTGCTGCCGCCACCGGGTGATAGCCACGTACTACCCAGCTTAAAATCACGCCGGCGAAGATCACGTAGATGATCAGTTGGAAAATGGTGGAGACCAACAAAATAGCGCCGGTAAACAGTATTGACAGCAGCGGCGGGATGCCGCCACCAAGGAGAAGGTTCAGCACCACCACTTCCAGGGCGCTCAGCACCAGGGCAAACAGCACCGAAGCGGTGTCGATGGGGCCAAGGGAAGGAATGACCTTGCGCAGCGGCCGCACTATGGGCTGGGTGGCCTTGACCACAAATTGGCTGAAGGGGTTGTAAAAATCCGCCTTGGCCCACTGCAACCAGACCCGCAGCAACACCACCATGATGTAGAGCTCAAACAGGGTCTTGAACAAAAATACTAAGGCGTTCATCAAAGCTCCTTGGCCATTTCTGCAGCGCGGCTGATGGCGGCGTCCATGGCGTCTGCAACGATCTTCTCAAGGCCGGCGGCCTGGAAGGATTCAATGGCCTTGGCGGTGGTGCCGCCGGGGGAAGTGACCTGGCGGCGCAGCTCGCGGATGGGCATATCGCGGCGGCGCACCATTTCCGCGGCGCCACTGGCGGTTTGTTGCACCAGTTCGCGGGCGGTGGCGGCGTCAAAGCCCAGCTCCATGGCTTTGGCTTCCATGGCTTCCATAAAGAGGAAGAAGTAGGCCGGGGCGCTGCCAGCAGCGGCGATGATGTGGTCCAGTTCGATTTCGTTTTTCACCCAGGCAGTTTTACCCACGGCCCGCATCAGCATATCGCTGATGGCTTTGTCGTCTTTGTTGGTGGTGTCTGAGGCGTACAGGCCGGTCATGCCCAGGCCCACCAGGGACGGGGTGTTGGGCATGGTGCGGATCATCGGGACCGCTTTGCCAAACCAGGCTTCAAAATGGGCCAGGGTGACCCCGGCGGCAATGGAGATAAACAGCTTCTTGCCGTCATTGAGGTGCGCCAGCTGTTTGACCACCCCTTCCATCATGTTGGGTTTGACCCCCAGCACCACCACGTCGGCGGCTTCGGCCGCCTTGAGGTTGTCGGTGGTGGTATTGATACCCAGCTCATCGGCCAGGGTCTCGAGCTTACCCTCGGAGCGATTGGCGGCGGTGATGGCCTTGGCGGGGTAACCGGAGGCCACCAGGCCCCCCATGATGGCACCGGCCATATTGCCCGCGCCGATAAATGCAATGTGCTTGTGTTCCATGTTCAACCTTGTCAGTTGGTACGGGCACCGAACAGGGCGGTACCCAGGCGAACCATAGTGGTGCCCTCCATGATAGCGATTTCCAGGTCGCCGCTCATCCCCATAGACAAAGTGTCTACCTGAGGATACCGGCCCTTAAGCTCGTCAAAGAGGGTTTTCATGGCGTGAAACTCGCGGTGCTGGGTGTCTGGGCCGGCATCACTGCCAATGGCCATCAGCCCGCGCAGGGTAAGCTTAGGCAGGGCGCTGATGGCAGCGGCCAGGGCCAGGACCTCATCGGGGCTAACACCAGACTTACTTTGTTCACCACTGATGTTCACTTGTATGCAAATTTGGATGGGTTTAAGGTGAGCCGGTCTTTGTTCGTCGAGGCGTTTGGCGATTTTGGCACGGTCCAGGCTTTGCACCCAATCGAAGTGCTCAGCCACCAGCGCCGTCTTATTGGACTGGAGGGGGCCAATAAGATGCCACTGCGCCTTATGGCCGGGATGGGCGGCAGACAGGGCCTGGATCTTCTCCACCCCTTCCTGCACATAATTCTCACCGAACGCCAGCTGGCCTGCGGCCAGGGCGGCAACGACATCCTCGAGGGGTTTTCGCTTGCTTACCGCAAGCAGACTAATGGCATCCGGGTTCCGGCCTGAAACCGTTGCGGCCTTGGCGATGCGCGCTGCCGCGTCATGCAAGCGTTCTGCTATGGTTGTCATGTTGGCCCGCAGTTCAAGAGTGATAACAAGAACATGGATATTACCGAACTCCTGGCATTCAGCGTCAAGCACAATGCCTCTGACTTGCATATCTCTGCGGGCGTTCCGCCCCTTATCCGGGTTGACGGCGATGTGCGCCGCATCAACCTGCCGGCCTTAGAGCACAAAGAAGTGCACTCGCTTATCTACGACATCATGAACGATAAGCAGCGCAAGGAATACGAAGAGTTCCTGGAAGTGGACTTCTCCTTCGAAGTGCCCGGGGTAGCGCGTTTTCGTGTTAACGCCTTCAACCAGAATCGCGGCGCGGCGGCGGTATTTCGGACCATCCCGTCCAAGGTACTGACCCTGGACGACCTGGGGGCGCCAGCCATCTTTAAAGATATCGTCACCAAGCCCCGTGGCCTGGTGCTGGTGACCGGCCCCACCGGCTCCGGTAAATCCACTACCCTGGCGGCGATGATCGATTATGTAAACGACAACCGCCACGACCACATTCTCACCATCGAAGATCCCATCGAATTCGTGCACGAGAACAAAAAGTGCCTGGTTAACCAGCGGGAAGTACATCGCGACACCCACAGTTTTGCCAACGCGTTGCGCTCGGCGCTCCGTGAAGACCCCGATGTGGTACTGGTGGGCGAGATGCGTGACTTAGAAACCATCCGCCTGGCGCTCACCGCCGCCGAAACCGGCCACTTAGTGTTTGGCACCCTGCACACCAGCTCGGCGGCCAAAACCATCGACCGTATCATCGACGTATTCCCGGCTGCGGAAAAATCCATGGTCCGCTCCATGTTGTCCGAATCGTTGCAAGCGGTTATCTCCCAAACGCTGTTGAAGAAAACCGGCGGCGGCCGGGTGGCGGCCCACGAGATCATGATTGGTACCCCGGCCATTCGTAACCTTATCCGCGAAGACAAGGTGGCCCAGATGTATTCGGCCATCCAAACCGGTATGACCCACGGCATGCAGACCCTCGACCAATGCATGAAAGAACTGGTGAACCGTAACCTTATCAACCGCCTCGACGCCCGCGCCAAGGCGGTGGATAAAAACGCCTTCTAAAGGGGGAGTGCGCCATGGACATGAAAAGCCTGCTGCAACGAATGGGCGAGATGGGGGCCTCGGATCTGTTCATTACCTCCGGCCTGCCGCCTTGCTTGAAGATCAACGGCGAAATTCGCCCGGTGGCCGACCAGCGCCTCTCCATGGCCGAGGCCAAGAGCCTGGTGGAAAGCGTGATGAACGAGCGCCAGCTCGATGAGTTTCGTGACCACAAGGACGCCAACTTTGCCATCAGCGTCAAAGGGGTAGGGCGGTTTCGGGTGTCGGTGTTTACCCAGCGCGATGCCGCCGGCATGGTGCTGCGGCGCATCCAGACCAAGATCCCTTCCATCGAGGAGCTGGATCTGCCGCCCATCCTCAAAGACATCGTGATGACCAAGCGCGGCCTGGTGCTGATGGTGGGGGCCACCGGTACCGGTAAGTCCACCACCCTGGCGGCCATGGTGGGCTATCGCAACGAGAATAGCCGCGGCCATATCGTCACCATCGAAGATCCCATCGAATTCGTGCACGAGCACAAGCGCTCCATCATCACCCAACGGGAAGTGGGCATCGATTGCGAGTCTTTCGAGGTGGCGCTGAAAAACAGCCTGCGTCAGGCGCCGGATGTCATTTTGCTGGGGGAAATTCGTACCAAGGAGACCATGGAGTTTGCCCTCGCCTTTGCCGAAACCGGCCACCTCTGCATGGCCACCCTGCACGCCAACAACGCCAACCAGGCGCTAGAAAGGGTGCTGCACCTGGTGCCCCGTGAAAAGCACGAGCAGTTCCTGTTCGACATGAGCCTTAACCTCAAGGCCATTGTCGCCCAGCAACTGGTGCCCAAACGGGATGGCTCTGGCCGCATTGTGGCGGCCGAGATTTTGCTGCACTCGCCGCTGGTTTCAGAGCAGATCCGCAAAGGCGACATTCACCTCTTGAAAGACAGCATGGAGCGCTCCCGCGAGCTGGGCATGATGACCTTCGACCGCAGCCTGTTCGAGCTCTACGCCAAGGGCGAGATAAGCTACGCCGACGCCCTGCACCATGCCGACTCGCCCAACGATCTGCGCCTGATGATTAAGCTCAGCCAGAACGAAACGGGCAAGACCACGTCTCTGGACAACGTCACCATCGACCGATAAAAAGGCGCCCCAGGGCGCCTTTTTTATCGCTGTCAGTACTGGCTTTCAAACCAGGATTCAAGAATAAGGCAGGCCGACACCGAGTCGATTTTGCCTTTTTCCAAGGCGCTGTAGCCGCCGTTCTCAAACAGCCACTCCTTGGCCGCCGCCGTGGTTAGGCGCTCATCTTGCGTTACCACTTCCAGGCCAAAACGGCCATGAAGGCGCCCGGCAAATTTTTTGGCTGCCGCCGTGGTGTTTTGTTCGGTGCCGTCCATGTTGAGCGGCAGGCCCACTACCAGCAAGTTGGGCTGCCAGGCTTTGAGGACTTTTTCCACCAGCTCCCAATTGGGCTGGCCATCCACCGCTTTGATGGCGGCCAGGGGCTGGGCCGAGCCGGTGACATCCTGGCCCACGGCTACACCGATGCTCTTGGCACCATGGTCAAAGGCAATAACGGTTTTGGGCATCAGGCGTGGCCTACGTCGTTGGACAGTTGCCAGATATCAAAGCCCAGGTGTTCGCAGGCTTTTTGCCAGCGTTTTGAGGGCGGGGTATTGAACAGCAGCTCGGTGGCAAAATCGCCGTCGGCAGGCACCAGCAGCCAGGAGTTGTCGGCCAGCTCCTTTTCCAGCTGCCCGGCTTCCCAACCGGCGTAGCCGAGGGTCACCATAAACCGCTCTGGGCCGTGCTCGCCGCCAAGGGCTGAGAGAATGTCCACCGAGGTGGTGACCATCAGCTCCTCACCCAGGGACAAACTGGCGGTGTAGCCGCGTTTGGGGGTGTGAATAACAAAGCCCCGCTCGGGGTTCACCGGGCCACCGGAGAACACATAGCGGCCGCTCAGGGTTTCGGGTTCGTCTTCTTCCACCAGTTCGAGCTGGCGCAGCATGTCGGTCACGGTGATGTTGACCGGATGATTGACCACCAACCCCATGGCCCCTTCGTCATTGTGCTCGCAAAGGTAAGTCACAGTGCGGGCAAAGTAAGGGTCACGCATGGCAGGCGTGGCAATCAGAAAGTGATTTTGCAAACTACGCATCGGCAGCACCTGTCAGAGCTTTCCCCAAGTATGGCCATTTACGACCGGCAGTAAATAGCTAACTTGGGGCGGGCGCAGGCCTTTTCAAGGGCAGGCGGGCCTTGGCGGGTAAAGCGTGACCATTCCCTGGCTAACCGCGCCAACCATCGGCCAGCAAGGTCAGCAGCGCCTTGAGGGTGCCGTTGGGGTCCTGGGTGCGAATGGCTCGTTGGAAGACATCGAGGATGTAATGGGCAATCACCTGTGCCTGCAAAGGGCTGATGGGCGCTTGGCTTGATGCCAGGATGGCGCTGGCCAGCGACGCTTCGTGGCGCAGCCACATGTCCTTGGCGTAGCGGCTGAGCTCAGGGGTGTTGTCCACCAGAGCCATAAAGCTCGCCACCTGTTGCTGGTGCTCGGCATGGTCTACATCGATACCGCTAAAGCCGGCTTCAATCAGCGCCTCCACAATGCTTTGCCCGGGGCGGCGCTTGACCACAGTGTCGATGAGGCCCGCCTCAATGGCCCGGTCTTCATCAAACACCATGGCTTCTTTGGTGGGGAAGTAATTAAACAGGGTCGGCACCGACACCCCGGCCTTTTCGGCGATCTCGGCGGTGGTCACCTGATGGTAGCCGCGCTCGATAAAGAGCAGCGTGGCCATGTCGGAAATGGCTTTGCGGGTGCGCTTTTTCTTCTGTTCTCTCAGTCCCAAGGCGGTCACTCCCCTCTATGGTGCCGCCTATGATGCTTTTAAAATTTAACTTGATCAAATTTTTAAGTGACTATAAGTTTGTGGCGTTCTATTTTTGGCCAACCTGGGAGAGACCTTGCATAGCCAGTTTGATGTGATTATTGCCGGCGCCGGCCCCGTGGGGCTGTTCCTGGCAACGGAGCTGGGCCTGGCTGGCCTGGCGGTGCTGGTGTTGGAAAGAGACCCTGCCGATACCAACCCCATCAAGGCCCAACCCTTGGGGCTAAGGGGCCTGAACACGCCTTCTCTGGAGGCCCTGTATCGCCGGGGCCTGTTGGGCGCCGCGCTGGTAGATAGCGGCGCGGCGCTGGCGCACGTCAAACCCAATGAAGGCTTTCGCTCCGCTGGCCACTTTGCTCGCCTGCCCATAAACGCAGACTGGTTTGCTCCATCCCGCTGGCCCTACCGGCCGGCAGGGCCGGCCTTTGGCACGGCGCTCACCGACCTTGCCACCCTCAACCGGGCCCTGACCGAAAGAGCCTTGGCCCTTGGGGTCAGCATTCGCTATTGCGCCGAGGTGCAGGGGCTCACCCAGCATGACGGTGGAGTTCGGGTGCAGGCCGGTAGTGAGGTTTTTGAAAGCCAATGGCTGGTGGGCTGCGACGGCGGGCGCAGCCATGTGCGAAAACTGGCGGGTATCGCCTTTGAGGGCACCGAGCCCAGCTTTACCGGCTACCAATTGCTTTGCGAGCTGGCAGACCCTGAGCAGCTCAAGCCGGGTTTTCAAACCACCCCGGCCGGCTTTTACGCCAAGGCAGGGCAAGGGCTGGTGATGGTGACCGAGTTTGACCAAGGCCGTTTTGACCGGAGCCGGTCCATCACCCTTGACTATGCTCAGGCCCTGCTGCGCCGGGTCAGCGGCACTGATGTCACCATCAAGGCCCTGCACCAGGCCCACAGCCATACCGACCGCGCCAAGCTGGCCAGCCGTTATTGCCAGGGGCGGGTGCTGCTGGCCGGCGACAGCGCCCATATTCACTCTCCCATGGGAGGCCAGGGCCTCAATACCGGCCTTGGCGATGCCATCAACCTGGGCTGGAAGCTGGCAGCCTGCATCAACGGTTGGGCCAATCCCGGTTTGCTGGACAGCTATGAGGCGGAGCGGCGCCCGGTCGCCAGCCAGGTGCTGGCCTGGAGCCGGGCCCAAGCGGCAGTTATGGCCCCATCACCCCAAGGGCGCGCCCTGGGGGCCCTGTTTAAGGACCTTATCGAGAGCCAGGACGGGGCGAATTACTTTATCGGCCGGATCTGGGGCCTGACTCAGCGCTATGAGCTGGGCGACAGCCACCCGCTGGTGGGGGCCAGCGCCCCGGACTTTCAGTTGAGCGGCAGTCGCCTGGGGCAGCGGCTCCATAGCGGCCAAGGCCTGCTGCTGGACTTTACCCATGACCCAGCCCTTTGCGTCTTTTGCCGCCCCTGGCAGGGCCGGCTCGATTACCTGGCGGGCACTGCCGAGGACACCCTTGGCCTCAAGGCGCTGCTGATAAGGCCGGACGGGGTGGTGGCCTGGCTTGCCGAAGGCGAAGTCGATTTGACCGCTGCCGAGGCGGCGCTGGTGCGCTGGTTCGGCCCTGCCTGAACCTCACTTTTTCGTTTTATTTCCGGGCTAAAGCCCGGTCTTGCAAGGATTTATTCATGAACAGGCTTTTTGACGTCATCATCGCCGGCGCTGGCCCGGTGGGGCTTTTTCTGGCCCACGAACTGGCCCTGGCCAATTGCGCTGTATTGGTGCTGGAAAAAGACCCCAGCGCCCAGATGCCCTGGAAACGCAAGCCTCTTGGCCTGCGCGGGGTCAACAGCAACTCGGTGGAGGCCTTCTACCGCCGCGGGCTATTGGACGCGCTGGTGGACGACGCCGACCAGCGCCCCCAGCGCCCGGATAAGGCCGTTCCTTTTCAGTTTGGCGGCCACTTTGCCGGCATCATGGTGAACGCCAGCCAACTGGAGCTGGCGCGATTTCCCTACCGTTTGGCGGGGCCGGCGCTTTATCCCGCCAGAACCGACATGGAGCGTATCTGTACTGCCCTTAACCATCAGGCGGCCAAGCGCGGCGTTACTGTGGTGTATGGCGCCGAGGTGACGGCCCTGGAGCAGGGCCCGGACCAAGTGGTGGTGCAAGCCGGTGGCCAGCCTTACCAAGGCCGTTGGCTGGTGGGCTGCGACGGTGGCCGCAGCCAGGTGCGAAAGCTGGCCGGTTTTGAATTTGTCGGCACCGAGGCCAACTGCACCGGTTATACGGTGCACTGTGAATTGGCCGACCCAGAGCAGCTGCCCCTGGGTTTTCAGTACACCGCCAATGGCATGTACGTGCAGGCCAGCCCCGGCCATCTGGCGCTGATGGAGTACGACGGCGGCTGCTTTGATCGCAGCCAGGAGGTGACGGTGGCGCATTTTCAAGCGGTGCTGCGCCGGGTCAGCGGCACCGATGTCACCGTCAAGCGCATGCTGATGGCATCCACCTTTACCGACAGGTGCAAGCAGGTGACCCAGTATCGCCAAGGCCGGGTGCTGCTGGCTGGTGACAGTGCCCATATCCACTCGCCTCTTGGCGCCCAGGGCCTTAACGCCGGTATTGGTGATGCCCTGAACCTCGGCTGGAAGCTGGCGGCCACTATCAAGGGCTGGGCGCCGGCGGAGCTCCTTGACAGCTACCAGTCTGAGCGCCACCCGGTAGCCAGTTGGGTGCTGGACTGGACCCGCGCCCAGGTAGCCTGCATGGCGCCGGGGCCTCAGGGTGAGGCACTGGCCCAGCTGCTTCGCGACCTTATCCAAACCGATGATGGCGCCAACCATTTCCTGGGGAAGCTGTGGGGCCTGACCCTGCGCTATGAGCTGGGCGACAGCCACCCGCTGGTGGGGGCCAGCGCCCCGGATCTGGAACTAACAGATGGCAGCCGCCTTGGCCCGCGCCTGGCAAGCGCTAAGGGCCTGTTGGTGGCTTTGGAGGATAACCGAGACTTGGCCGGCCTTTGCCGGGGTAGGGCAGAGCTTGATTACCTGGCGCTGCATGCCAAGGACAATCTGGGCCTTGGCGCCATGCTGATAAGGCCTGACGGCATCGTTGCCTGGGTAAGCCCTGTTGGCAGTCCCCCCGATGTGGCGGCGGCCGAGGACGCCATCGCCCGCTGGTTTGGGCAATAAAAAAGGGCGCCGCAGGCGCCCTTTTTTGCGTCAGGCCCCGAGGGCCTCAAAGAGCCGGGCACAGATATTGATGCCGGTAGCGGCCTCAATTTCCCGCACGCAGGTGGGGGAGGTAACGTTGATTTCGGTGAGCTTGTCGCCAATCACGTCAAGGCCCACAAAATAAAGGCCGCGTTTCATCAGCTCTGGCCCTAAGGTCTCGGCGATGTGGCGCTCGGCATCCGAGATGGGGCGCACTTCGCCGCGACCACCGGCGGCCAGGTTGCCACGGGTTTCGCCGCCTTGGGGAATACGGGCCAGCACGTGCTCTACCGGCTTACCGGCCACCACCAGCACCCGTTTGTCGCCGTCTTTGATGGCGGGCAGGTATTTTTGCGCCATGCAGTAACGGCTGCCGTGCTCGGTGAGGGTCTCGATGATCACCCCAAGGTTCGCTTCGTCGGGCTTTAAGCGGAAAATCGAGGCGCCGCCCATGCCGTCCAGGGGTTTAAAAATTACGTCGCCGTGCTCGGCGTGGAAGGCCTTGAGCCTATTGGCCGAACGGGTCACCAAAGTGGTGGGGGTAAACTGGGGGAACCAGGCGGTAAAGAGCTTTTCGTTGCAGTCGCGCAGGCTCTGGGGCTTGTTGACCACCTTGACCCCTTGCTCTTCGGCCCGCTCCAGGATGTAGGTGGCGTAGATGTATTCGGTGTCAAAGGGCGGATCTTTACGCATCAGGATGATGTCCAGCTCCTTGAGGGGGGCTGTTTGGGGCTCGTCCAGGCGGTAGTAATCTTTGGGATCGTCCTTGACGGTAAATTCGGTCATCCGTGCCAGGGGCTCGCCGTCTTCGAGCATTAAATCCTGCATCTGCATGTAATAGAGGCTGTGGCCGCGGCGCTGGGCTTCGAGCGCCATGGCAAAGGTGGTGTCTTTTTTGGTGTTGATGGCCTCGATGGGGTCCATCACTATGCCGATCTTCATCTTTACTCCTTATCCCAGATCGCCCAGGGTCAGTTGCAGGGCGCTGATGGCGGCCAGGGCTGCGGTTTCGGTGCGCAAAACCCTGGGGCCTAAAAGTACGTCGGTAAAACCGGCCTGGCGGGCTATGGCCACTTCGTCGTCACTAAAGCCGCCTTCGGGGCCGATGAGCAGCCGGGCGCCGCCAGCCTTGGCAAGACTGGCGATGCCGCCTTTGGCGTAGGGGCTCAAGGTCAGGCTGTGGCCGTCAAAGGGCGCTGCCACCCAGTCGCTCAGCATGGCCACCTCGTTTATCACCGGCACGGTGGCACGGCCGCATTGCTCGCAGGCGCTGATGGCTACCTTTTGCCACTGGCCGACCTTTTTGTCCAGCCGCTCGCCCTGGAGCTTAACGCCGCAGCGCTCGGAAAAGAGCGGAGTAATTTCGCTTACCCCCAGCTCTACCGCCTTTTGAATGACAAACTCCATGCGATCGCCCCGGGAGATCACTTGGCCCAAATGGATGCGCAGCGGCGATTCGTTGGCCAGCGCCTCGGCGCCGGTGATAGTGACCTGCACCTGCTTTTTGCCAGCCTCGGTAATGGTGGCGTGGTAGTCGTTGCCGTCACCGTTAAAAAGGCGCAGCACCTGGCCCGGCTGCATGCGCAGCACCCGGCCCACATGGTTGGCGCCGTCTTCACTCAAGGCCAGGGTCTGGCCCTGGCTCAAGGGCTGGGGTTCATAAATGCGCGGGTTTCGCATTATTGCTCCTTGCGGGCGAGTTTGAGGCAAGCCTGGGTAACAAAGGGGTTGTCGTTACCCTGCACCGCTTTGATCTTCTGGTTGCGCTGGCACTCCCAGCTGTTCACAGGGTAGAGGTTGTTCCAAGCCGTGAACAGCTGCCGCTGCTGGCGGGAGATGCGAATGCCGTAGGCTTTTTCCATGTAAAAATAGGTGCGGGCGATGCTGCCTCGGGCCCGCTCCGGGGGCATGGCGCGGCCGCCCTTGAAGTCCACCAGCATGGTGCAGGCGCCGTACTGGTTGGGTTTGCCGGTAAGGGCGGCGTAGCGATAGTTGGAACGGTCGCCGTTCACTTCACCGATAGCCGGTGCCAGGTTGTGAAGGTCCCCTTCCATGCGCTCGAAACGCTTATCTTTTTTACAGGCTTTGCGGCCCCCTTTTTGCCAGCATTGCAGCTGATGGCCAAATTCCCAGGCCGGCATGATGTGTTCCCACTCGATGCGGTTGGCGCGTTTGGGTTGTTTGCGAACCTGATAACCGCAGCTGCCTAGCGCCGGCACGCCTTTTTTGCCGTGCCAGTCGATGTCGCAACCGCAATAGAAGGTTTCGGGGTGGGACTGGTACAGCTCGGTTGCCAGTCGTTTGGCCTTGCTGAAACTTTCTACAGCCAGGCTCTGGCCGCTGGCAAGGGCCAGCAGCACAAACAGCATCAAAAGGCGCATTACGTCTTGGGCCTGTTTTTGTCATCGTTATGGTTGCCGGGCATTGTCCGGTAACAGCCAGAGTCGACTCAAGCTTTTTGCGCCGCCCAGCCAGCATTGCTACACCTTAGCTAGGGCCACAGGCGCCGCTTGAGTGCTGAAAATCTTCATGAAACTCTACGCCTTACTGTCAGAACTGCTGCTGATTGCCGCCTTGGTGAGCTGCGTTATCACCTTGCGCGGCGCGCCTTTGCACCGCGTTATAAAGCCTTTGTACCTGGCTTTGCTGGCGGCGCTGGCCCTAAGCGCCTGCATCGCTTTATTGGGATTTGCCGGCTGGCTGGATCTGGGGTTCAAGCACCAGGTGTTGATGGAGCTGGGAGAAAACCTGGCGATGCCGCTGCTGGTGGGCTTGGTGGCCTGGCAGTTTAATTGCCATAGCCTGCTGCGCTTTCTTATCTTGGTTCTGATGCTTGGCTGCATCGCCAATCTGTGGCTGGCGCTGGTGCTGCTGACCGAGTCCATCACGGTTTTGATGATGGCGCTGATTGGCCGGCGCATGTTGAGCTACCCTGCCATCGGCAGCTTTTACCTGTCGGTGGCGGCCCTGGCGCTGATGGCTTTTTTACCGCTACTGCCGGCGGTGTCCCGTGAGCATTATGAGGGCCTCTTTCATCTCGACCTGGCGCTGCTGGCGGTGTGCATGACGGTGCTGCTGCACGCTTATTTACGTTTTCACCAGCTCGCCGAGGCCGAAGATGAGGCCGATTAACCGGGCAGCACCGCCTGTAGGTGCGCTTCAAGATGGGCGATAAAACGCGCCACCCTCGGGGTTTGGGCCAGGCGCGCCGGGTACAGGGCCCACACCGCGCTTTCTCTCGGTTTCAGTTGCGGTAAAAGCTCCACTAAGGTGCCGTTTTTAAAGTGCTCTAGCACGTAGTAATCAGGCAGTTGCACCAGCCCCAGGCCGTCTAGCGCCGCCTCCAGCAGCACTTGCCCCGAGTTGATGCGCAGCCGCGCGTCGGGCTGAATAGGCCCGGTTCGGCCCTGCCAGTAACCCAGGGTGCCTAACAGGCAGCTGTGCTGGTGCAACTCATCAAGGCTTTGAGGCGTGCCGTGGGCGGCAAGATAAGCGGGGCTGGCACAGATATAGAGCCGGCGCGGCGCCAACTTGCGGGCAATGTGGCTGGAGTCTTCCAGCTTGCCCAGACGAATGGCCAGGTCTATACCATCGGCCACCAGATCCAGGTTGGCGTTACTGAGGATGAGGTCGATTTTCAGCTCCGGGTATTGGCTCAGAAAGCTCATCACCGCCGGCGCCACATAGCGCTCGCCAAAGGCGGTAGAGGCGGTAATGCGAAGCCGGCCTTGTAAGTGCCCCTCTAGGGTGGAGACGGCGTCTTCGGCTTGCTCAAGGCCGTCCAGCAGCGCCCGGGCATGCTGGTAATAAAGCTCTCCTGAGTCGGTTACCATCAACTGGCGGGTGGTGCGCTTGATAAGCTGGCTGCCCAGGCGCTTTTCCAGCGCCTTTAACTGCCGGCTGACATGGGCCACCGACACCCCCAGCATCCGCGCTGCCCCAGAGAGGCTTTGCTGCTCTACCACCGCCACCAGGGCTTCAAGGCCATCAAATCGGCTCATTTTTACCATACTGAAAATCTGTTTTGTAGTTGAGGTGATTATCTCAGCACCAGACCACAATACAATGGCCACAAACCAATAAGGAGTTGTCCATGATCAAATCCCGTGCTGCGCTGGCGGTTGCCGCCGGAAAGCCCCTGGAACTGGTAACCGTAAATGTGGCGCCGCCCAAAGAAGGCGAAGTGCTGGTGCGGCTAGTGGCCACCGGTGTTTGCCACACCGACGCCTTTACCCTGAGCGGCGCCGACCCGGAAGGTATCTTCCCGTCCATCCTCGGCCATGAAGGCGCCGGTATCGTCGAAGCGGTCGGCCCCGGCGTGACCTCGGTAAAAGTGGGCGACCACGTGATTCCGCTGTACACCGCCGAATGCGGCAAGTGTAAGTTCTGCCTGTCTGGCAAAACCAACCTGTGCCAGGCGGTGCGTGCCACCCAGGGCCAGGGCCTGATGCCAGACGGCACCAGCCGTTTCAGCCTGGACGGCAAGCCCATCTTCCATTACATGGGCACCAGCACCTTTAGCGAATACACCGTGCTGCCGGAAATTTCCGTGGCCGTTATCAGCAAAGAAGCGCCGCTGGACAAGGTGTGCCTGCTGGGCTGTGGCGTGACCACCGGTATTGGCGCCGTGCTTAACACCGCCAAGGTAGAGCCGGGTGCCACCGTGGCCATTTTCGGCCTGGGCGGTATCGGCCTTAGCGCCATTATCGGTGCCAAGATGGCCGGCGCTGGCCGCATCATCGGTATCGACTTGAACCCCGACAAGTTCGAGATGGCCAAGAAACTGGGGGCTACCGACTGCATCAACCCCAAAGACTACAGCGACCCCATCCAGCAGGTGATCGTCGATCTGACCGACGGCGGCGTCGACTATTCCTTTGAATGTATTGGTAATGTTGACGTAATGCGCGCCGCCCTCGAGTGCTGCCACAAAGGCTGGGGCGAGTCGGTGATCATCGGTGTGGCTGGCGCCGGCCAGGAAATTCGCACCCGCCCCTTCCAACTGGTGACCGGCCGCGTCTGGCGCGGTAGCGCCTTTGGCGGCGTAAAAGGGCGCAGCCAACTGCCGGGCCTGGTGGAGCGTTACCTCAAGGGCGAGATCCCCATGGATGACTTCGTGACCCACACCATGGGCCTGGAAGACATCAACAAGGCCTTCGACCTGATGCACGAGGGTAAGAGCATCCGCTCCGTTATCCTGTTCTAAGGAGCCGTTATGGAACTGATTGAAAGCCATCTGTGTTTTGGCGGCGAGCAGCGCCGCTATAAACATGGCTCAGCGGTGCTGGGCTGCGAGATGACGGTGTCGGTCTTCCTGCCGCCGGATTTTGGCAGCCACACCCCGGTGCTCTATTGGCTGTCGGGGTTGACCTGCACCGACGAGAACTTCGTGCAAAAAGCCGGCGCCCAGCGCCTGGCCGCCGAATTGGGCCTGGCCATCGTGGCGCCGGATACCAGCCCCCGTGGCGAAGCGGTGGCCGACGATGAAGGCTATGACCTGGGCAAAGGCGCCGGCTTTTATGTCAACGCCACCCAGGCGCCTTGGGCCAGCCACTACCGGATGGACGATTACATCGTCAAGGAACTACCGCCCCTTATCGAGGCCCTGGGCCTTGGCAGCCGGCGCGGCATCAGCGGCCACTCCATGGGCGGCCACGGCGCCCTGGTGCTGGCCCTGCGTAACCGCGATTTTTACGGCTCGGTGTCGGCGTTTTCGCCCATCAGCAATCCGGTCAATTGCCCCTGGGGCAAAAAGGCCTTTGGTGCGTATCTGGGGGATAACCCGGCAGACTGGGAGTCTTACGACGCCTCGCTGCTGCTGGCTGACGCCAAGGCGCCCTGGCCGGTGCGGGTAGACGTGGGCCTCAAGGATAACTTCCTTGAGGAGCAGCTGCGGGTAGAAGCCCTGGAAGCCGCCGCCGCGCAAAGCGGCTCCGAGCTGACCGTGCATCGCCAGAGCGGTTACGACCACTCCTACTTTTTTGTGGCCAGCTTCATGGAGGCGCACCTTCGCTTCCATGCCGCCCAGCTCAAATGACTCAAGGCCGCGTTTGCGGCCTTTTTCTTTGCTGCTAAGGTGAAGGCGTGCTCTCAACAAAGGCCCTGTGATGCTGTCGTTATTGCTGCTGGCTGCCTCGCCCTTCCAAGACCCCGATGTTCACTACCATGAGCAGGTTGCCTATTACCCCATCAAGGCCGACAGCTGGGACGCTTTGCTTGAAGTGGTGCGCCGCCGCCCCGGCAAGGGCAACAAGGCCTGGGCCCAAACTGCCTGGAATGCCTCATACAAAGTGGCCTTTGCCAGCGACCAGCGCCGCTGCTGGATAAGCGCCATGGAGGTGACGCTCAAAGTCACCATCAGCCTGCCCCGCTGGCTCGACACCCCCAAAGCGCTCAAACCCCGCTGGGAGGCGTTCTACGAGCACATCCACCGCCACGAATACCGCCATCGCCAACATGTCATCGACATGATAAAGGCCCTTCGCAGCCGCGCCATGGCCCTGCCACCCGGCCCCGATTGCGGCGCCATCAAGGCCGGGTACCTGCGTATCAAGACCGAGCTTGAACAAAAGCGCGAGCAGCAGGACACCAAACTCGACGAGCAAGACCGGCTGTGGCAAATATCTGAGCAGCAACAAGCAACGGACTGACCCTGGCCGTGGGCCTTTTCGGCTACACTGGCGCCTTTACCTTTTAGTGGACACTCCCCTTGCTGTTTGAATCCCTTGCCCTGGCGGCGGCCTGCTGCTGGGCTGTTGCCAGTCTCTTTTCTGCGTCCGCCGCCCGTCACTTAGGGGCCTTTGCCTTTTCGCGCTGGCGCATGGCTTGTGTCAGTTTGATGCTGTGGTCGGTGTCGCTGGTAAGTGGCGGCTGGCAGAGCCTTAATAGCGGCAGTATTGAGGTGATGGCGCTGTCAGGGCTGGTGGGAATTTTTATCGGTGACACCGCCCTTTTTGCCGCCATGAATTGCCTGGGGCCGCGCCGGGCGGTGGTACTTTTTGCCTGCCATTCGCTGTTTTCGGTGCTGCTGGGGTACCTGGTGCTGGGAGAAACCCTCAAGGGCCTGACGCTGGTGGGATGCATGTTGGTGGCCAGCGGCGTTATGGGGGCGGTGCTGTTTGGCCGCCGCGAAGGGGAGAACCACCACTGGGAGCAAGACAACGGCAAGCTGGCAGTAGGGGTGGCCCTTGGGCTGCTTTCTGCCCTTTGCCAAGCCAGCGCCACCTTGATGGTCAAACCGGTGATGGCCGGGGATATTGATGCGGTGTCGGCCTCGGCGGTACGCATGAGCACCGCCCTTGGCCTGCATCTGTTGCTGCTTTGGAGCGGCGCCGCCATCGCCAAAGCCAGGCTACCCATCAATTGGGCGGTGCTGGGCAAGGTGGCCATCAACGGCTTTTTGTCCATGGGGGTGGGCATGACCCTCATCCTGTACGCCCTTCGCTACGGCGAAGTGGGGCTGGTAGCGATGCTGAGCTCGGTAAGCCCGGTGCTTATTCTGCCGCTTTTGTGGCTGGTGCAAAAAAGGGCGCCGGCTAAAGGCGCCTGGCTGGGGGCCATGGTGACGGTGATAGGCACCATGCTTATCGTTAGCCGCTAACCGAAAAGCCCGCCAATGGGCGGGCTTTTCGGTCTGTCTTTTACTGCTCCAATAACCGGTAGAGCATGGCTCGCACGTCGGCAGGTTCAAAGGGTTTGTCGCAGATGGCATCGCCCCCGGAGTTTGAGGGCAATGTTGGCCAGGCCAACGGGTGTTACTGCTCCAACAATCGGTAGAGCATGGTTCGCACTTCGGCAGGTTCAAAGGGTTTGTCGCAGATGGCATCGACCCCGGAGTTTGAGAGCAATGTTGGCCAGGCCAACGGGTGTTACTGCTCCAACAGTCGGTAGAGCATGGCTCGCACTTCGGCAGGTTCAAAAGGCTTGTCGCAGATGGCATCGACCCCCGAGTTTGAGGGCAATGTTGGCCAGGCCAACGGGTGTTACTGCTCCAACAGTCGGTAGAGCATGGCTCGCACTTCGGCAGGTTCAAAGGGTTTGTCGCAGATGGCATCTACCCCTGACTGCGCAATGTTGGCCAGGTGAGCACCGCTGGCTTCGCTGGTTACCATCAGCACCGGCAGGTGGGACTGATCGGAATGCTGGCGAATGTGTTCGGTCAGCTCACGGCCGTTAACGTTGGGCATGTTGTAGTCGGTGACCACCAAATCGAACATCTGGTTTTGCAGCTTGGCAATGGCGTCTTCACCGTCCACCGCTTCGGTGATGTGGCTGATACCCAGGTTTTCCAGCACCCGCTGAATATGGCGCCGGGCCATGCGGCTGTCGTCTACCACCAATACTCGCAGTGAATGGGTATCAAAGTGGGTCAGCTCCAACTCTTGAGGAGAGAGCAGGTCCAATGTGGCGTTAATGGCGAGCCCGAGCTGCGCATGGGTAAAAGGCTTGGGCAGGATGGCCGCCACTCCGCACTGCTTGAAGGCTTCCAATTCGTCGGGGCGGCGCTCGCTGGACACCAGCACAAAAGGCGTGTCCTTGATCTCGGCTTCGCTGCGCATCGTGCGTACCAGTTCAAGTGCCGTGCCATCGGTGAAGTGCAGGGCGCTTAGCACCAAATCTGGCTTGTTGGCGCGAATGCTTGTCAGTGCCTGAGCCAGGTTGCTGGCTTCATCGACGGTCTCGATGCCTTCACCCGCCAGGTGGCGCAGTATCACTTTGCGTTGGGTGTCTGAGGGCTCGACCAGCAGCAGGGACAGGTCACTGGGTACCAGCGAATGCATCGTTATTCCGCCTTGTTGTTTACAAACCTATAACTGCATTGTCGTTACTTTAGGCACCAAGGCAAGTGCTTTGTTTTTTAAAGTTTATTTGCCAAGCGGTCGGTATGAAAAACCGCCCCGGAGGGCGGTCGGTAATAGCTATTATCAGGCTTCTAATGATTTTTGATCTATAGAAGGCTAACCATAGCTCTCACATCAGGGCAGAGCAGGAAAACCGGTACCACGCAGGGCTTGGGCCAACTGGTTGCGGCTTTGGTTGCTGATGATGGTAATACGGTTCTCATCGCGATCAATACGCACTTGTGCTTCGGCATCACCGGTCATGATGGCTTGCTGAATGCGCGACACGCAGTGGTTACCCAGGATGTTGCGAACTTTGAAGGTATACAAAACAAGGCTCCTAAATATTGTTAGTGCCCTATCTATTTCAGCGTTTTTTCGTGCAAATATCAACCGAAAGGCAGAAATAATTGTTTTTCTTCTAATGAATTTTATGTGTCAGGCGGTGCTGATGGCCTTTAATAGTTGCGCCAAAGTGCGGGGGGGCATGGGCCGGTAAAGGTAAAACCCCTGGAAGAATTTGCAGCCTTGGGCTAATAGCCAATCCAACTGCTGGCGGGTTTCCACCCCTTCTACCAAGGGCTCCGCGCCGGTGGAGCGGCATAGCTCGAGAATGGCTTTGAGCATGCGTTCGCTGCGCGCCTGGCCCGGCACCGCGCGCAGAAAATCGCGGTCAATTTTGATGATGTTGGCATCGAGGTTGGTCAGCCGGGTTAGCGACGAGTGGCCGGTACCAAAGTCGTCAATGGCCAGGGGAAAGCCGGCCTGGCTCAGTATCTTTAACGATTGGCTGGTCTGGCGAAGGTCGGCCAGGGCGGTCTCGGTGATCTCCAGCTCCAGCATGGCGTTATCAATTTGCTGCTCCCGGCAATGCTCGATAAGCCAGTGGGTGAAACGCTCGTCTATCAAATCCAGCACCGAGAGGTTGACGCTCAGGCGCAGGTTGATGCCTTGTTGCTGCCAGCTTTTTAGCTGGGCGCAGGCTTGGGTCACCACCCAGCGGGTCAGGCGGCCGATATTGCCACTTTGCTCGGCCAGGGGAATAAAGACCGCCGGGCTGATGTTGCCCTCCTTGGGGTGGCGCCAGCGCAGCAGCGCTTCGGCGGCCACGATGTTGCCTTCGGTATCGCACTGAGGTTGGTAATCCAGGTAGAGCTGGTCGCGGCTGGCAAGGGCGGTACGCAGATCTTCCACCAACTGGTGCTGGGAGTCGAAGCGTTGCAGGGCGTTGGTGTCCAACAAGGTCACGTCACCAGCGGTAAGAAGCTGACCATACAGGTGCACTGCCAGGCTGCTGATGTGATGCCCGGGCGGCAGCAACCCAGGGTGGGAGGCTATCTTCCAGTGGCGTTCGGTTTCACAAAGGGCGCCGTCATCGAGGCGAACCGTGCTGCCTAGCTGCATCTCGATGCCCTGCACCATGGCTTGCAAAGCATCCCTGCGCATCGTTGGATGACAAAACACCAAGGTGCAACGGCCGATGCGCCCGGCAATGGCCCCTTTGGGAAGCAGCGCCTTTACGTGGGCGGCAATCTTGTTGAGCACCTGATCTTTGACCGGCTTGCCGTACTTGAAGCGGATGCCAGGGCCGTTACACAGCTGCATGATGGCCACCGCCGCCCTTGGTTTTCGGGCCAGCCAATGTTCAACTCCCTGCTCGTTGAGCATTCCGGTGCTGGTGTCATGCCAGCGCAGGCGCCGGTTTTGTACCCGTTCGTCGGCCAACTGCATTTTCAGCTGCGAGGCTTCGGTGACGTCTTCAAGCAGCAGCAGGTGATACTGCGGATTGGCCATGCGGCTTTTAGTGAGTTCCACCAAGCGCTGCTGGCCACTTCCAGTGGGCAGCAGTCGAGGCAGGTGTTTGCAGTTCTCCGGTGGCAACGACAGTGCCGGCAGTAGCGCGTTAATGCTCAGGCGATGCTTTTTAAGCCAGCGGGCAAGGGCCTTGTTCTGGCGCATCACTTTTTGGCCGTGGTTGATGATAAGGGCCGGGTGGTTGTCGTTATCAAACAGATCCCGATACAGCAGCATCGACAATTGCAGTTGGCGGTTAAGGTCTTGCTGGCGGCCGTGGGTCCATTGCAAAGCGCTTAGCATCCGCATCAGGGCCAGGGGCAGGCAAAGGTTAAAGAAAATAAACAGCAGCAGATTGAGGTAAATGGGGGTGCTGGGCAGGTCGATGTTAAAGGTGTCCCAATGCAGCAGCGGTTTGTTATACACCAGATAGGCAAAGGGCAGCAGGTTAAAGGCCATGGCAGCTACCGCCGCCTTCTTGCCCCACAGCATCAGCATGGCGATGGGCAGCGAGTAAAGGAAAATGGCGCCAAGCTTGGCGTCGTCAAAATCCTTGATGAAAAACTGCATGGTGGCACCGGCGCCGACAACGCATAGGGCCAGCAACATACGCCCCAGCCGGTAACGGCGCCGGGCAAAAAGGGCGGCGCCCAACAGCACCACATAGAAGCCCAGCACGATGTACAGCACATGGTAGGCCCCCAGTTGCCAGGCCTTGTAGCTACTGTGCACGGCAATGCCGAGCACCAACAGCAGCCCCGAGAGGGTCAGGATCCGCAGCACGCTGATGCGCCAGGGGCTGATGGGCAGGTCGCCTTGCTCGTCATTGAGGTACAACAGCTGTTTGAGCATCCACTTCTCTCACACATCAAAGGCCCACACTGTAGCGGCGGGTGGTGATAAGGTATTGTTTAAATTGAGATGTTTGCTGACGAACCGGGCGCCCTACAACCCGCGTTGCAGCCTTGGCGGCTGCAACGGCAGAGAAACCCCAGTAAAGTAGCGACCAAACTTCAGGCAATCTTAAATCGATGCGGATCCTTCACACCTCCGACTGGCACTTGGGCCAGCACTTTATGGGTAAAACCCGCCAGGCCGAGCATGGCGCCCTCATCGCATGGCTGCTCGACACCGTTGCCGCCAACCAGGTGGATGTGGTTGTTATTGCGGGCGATATCTTTGATACCGGCACCCCGCCCAGTTATGCAAGAGAACTTTATAACAGCCTGGTGCTGGGGATGAAGGAACAAGGGTGTCAACTCGTTGTTCTGGCGGGTAACCACGACTCGGTGGCGGTGCTGGAAGAATCCCAGGCGCTGCTGGGGGCGCTGGGCACCCAGGTGGTGGCCTCGGTGGGGGAGGACGCTACCAACCAACTGCTTACCCTGCATGGCGCCACCGGCGAGGCAGCGGCCACCCTTTGCGCCATTCCTTTTTTGCGGCCTCGCGAACTGCTGCAAAGCGAAGCGGGGCAAGACGGTCAGGCCAAATTGCTGGGCATGCAGCAGGCCATCCAGGCCCATTACCAGGGGCTTTATGACAAGGCCAAAGCCCGCGGCCTGCCGGTGGTGATGACAGGCCACCTCACCACGGTCGGCGCCAGCGCCTCGGAGTCGGTACGGGAGATTTACGTGGGCAGCCTGGAGGCTTTTCCCACCAATGCCTTCCCGGCCGCCGACTACATTGCCCTTGGCCATATCCACAGGCCCCAGAAGGTGGGCGGCTTTGAGCACATTCGCTACAGCGGCTCGCCCATCCCCTTGAGCTTTGACGAAGCGCGTCAACAAAAAGAAATGCTACTGGTGGAGCTGGACGGCGCCCTGCGCTCTGTTACCCCCATCGCCGTGCCCCGTTTTCAGCAACTGGCCAGCGTACGCTGTGAGCTGGAAGGCATCCGGGCCCAGGTGCAGCCCTTGACTGAGACCCTGGCCGATGGCGAGCGGCTGTGGCTGGAAGTGGTGCTCTCTAGCCAGCAGTATCTTAGTGACCTGCAAGCCCGGGTGGCCGAGCAGCTGGACGGCTTGCCGGTGGATCTGCTGCGCCTTCGCCGCGAGCGCCAACAGCAGCAGGGCATAGTGCGAGAGCACCGCGAAACCCTCGATGAGCTTAACCCCGAAGAAGTCTTTGCCCGGCGTCTGGCCAACGAGGGCCTGAGCGGCGAGCTTAACCTGGCACTGACCGAGCGTTACCAGGCCACCCTGGCCGCCCTTAGGGAGGCCAAATGAAGATCCTCAGCCTGCGCCTTAAAAACCTCAACTCCCTCAAGGGGGAGTGGAAAATCGATTTCAGCGCCGAGCCCTTTGCCAGCAACGGCCTGTTTGCCATCACCGGCCCCACCGGCGCCGGCAAAACCACCTTGCTGGACGCCATTTGTCTCGCCCTTTACCACGAGACGCCGCGCATGAAGACGGTGTCTCAGTCCAGCAACGAACTGATGACTCGCCACACCAGCGAAGCGCTAGCGGAGGTGGAGTTCGAGGTCAAAGGCCAGGGCTACCGGGCCTTTTGGCAGCAGCGCCGCGCCCGCGACAACCCTGACGGCAAGTTGCAGCCCCCCAAGGTAGAGCTGGCCCGCCTCGACGGCGAGATCCTTACCGACAAAATAAGCGACAAGCTCAAGCTCACCGAGCAGCTGACCGGCCTCGATTTCGGCCGTTTTACCATGTCCATGCTGCTGGCACAGGGTGGCTTTGCCGCCTTCTTGAACGCCGACGCCAACAAGCGCGCCGAGCTTTTAGAGGAGTTGACCGGCACCGACATCTACGGCCAGCTCTCCCAAAAAGTGTTCGACGACACCCGCGCCCTGGCCGAAGAGGTCAAGGTGCTGGAAGCCCGCGCCGGGCAAATCGCGGTGCTCACTGATGACGAGCGCCAGCAGCTGGGCGAGGCCTTGGCGGCCCTTCGCACCCAGGAGCAGGGCCTTAACGAGCAGCTGCGTAAAGTGAGCACCCAACTGGATTGGCGCAAACAGCTGGACGGCGCCACCGCCGAGATGGCCCAGGCCAGTGCGCAACTGGAAGTGGCTCAAACGCAGTGGCAACAGGCCGAACCGGCCCTTAAAAAACTCAAAGCCGCCAAACCCGCCGAGGCATTGCGGCCCCTTTACCGCCACTGGCAGCAGTTGGGCCAGGAACTCTCTGCCGGCCGCGAGCGCGAGCAAGAGCTTGGCCGCGCATTGGCAGACATGGGCCAGCAAGAGCAGCAACTGGCCCAGCAAGGCGAATGCCTGGCCCGCCAGCAGCTCGGCGCCGCTGCCAGTGAATTGGCCAGTTGCCAGCAAGAACTTAGCCGCCTTGCAACCTGGCTTGGCGAGCATCAGCAAGACAGCGCCCTGGCCGCCGAGCTCGGCAGCTGGCGCCAATGGCAGCAGCAGCTTGGCCTTGAGCAGCAACGTTTTGAGCAAGGCCAAGCCCGCCAGCAGCACCTGGCCCAGCAAGTGGACGCCGGCCGCCAGGCCCTTATTGGCCAGCAGCAGCGCCTTGGCGAGGCCCAGCAGCAGGCAACGCAGGCCGAGCAGCAGCTCCAGCAAGCTCAGCACCACCTGGCCCAGCGCCTGGACGGCCACAGCCTTGATCAATGGCAAAGCCACTGGCAGGCCCAGCAGTGGCTGCTGCCGCTGGCCCAGGCCCAGCAGCAGGGCGAGGCGCGCCAGCAGCAACTGCGCCAAAACATGGCGGATACCGAGCGCAGCATCCAGGCATTGAGCCAGCAGCGCGAGCAGCTGCGCGAGCGCTACAAGGTGCTGCGCGAGCAGGTCAAAGACAAGGAAAAGCTCCTCGAGCAGGAAAAACTCATTGGCGAGCTGGCCCATTATCGCCAGCACCTTCAAGCGGGCGAACCCTGCCCGCTGTGCGGCAGCGCCCAGCACCCCGGTATCAGCGACTACAGCGCCCTGAGCCAATCGGACACCGCTGCACGTTTAAAGGCGCTCAGTGACGAACTCGAAGAAGTGAAAAGCCATGGCGCCAGCCTGGTAGTGCAGATAGAGCAGCACCAAAAGGGGCAAGAACTGCGGCAACAAGAAAGCGCGCAACTGGCGGCGAGCCTTGCCGAAGGCCAGCAGCAACTGGGCGGCCAAAGCCTGGCGGCCCTTAACAAGACCCTTGAAGAGCTGGACGGCACCATGGCCGCCATCAAGGTCGCCGCCAGCGCCGCCGATGCCGCCCAGCAAGCCTGGCAACAAGCCAAATTCGACGCCGACAAAGCCCAGGATCAGCTGATCTTTGCCCAGAAAAGTGTTGAGGAGCAGCAGCGCCAACTGGACGACAGCGCCCGGCAGCTTGAGCAAGAAGGCAAGGCCCTTGCTGATAGCCAGCAGCGCTTTGCCAACAGCCTTGAAGCCAAGGGTCTGGTGGCCGATGGCCAGTGGCAACAGAGCTGCGAGCAGCGCATCGGCGCCTATCAAGAAGCCCTGGCCCGCCAGCAGCAACTGGATAAAGCAGTGCAGCAGCACGGCGCCCGCCAGGAGCGTCTGGACGAAGCCCTTGGTCGCTGGCGCCAGCGCTTGGGTGAGCGGCCAGCCTTGGATGCGCCTCCCGCCGATATAGAGCTTGGCGAGCTGGAGCCGCGCTATGCGGCGCTCCTTGATAGCCAAAAGATGCTGGCCGCCGAGCATCAGGCGCTTATCCATCGCCTCAAGGAGCTTGATAGCCAGCAGAGCGAGGCCCTGGGCCAGTGGCAGCAAGGCCTTAAAGAAAGCCCCTTCAAGGACGAAGCGGCCTTTCACGACGCCCTGTTGCCCCTTGACGAGCAGCAGCGCCTTACGGAGCTGGAGCAGCGGCTGCACGACGCCCTTATCACCGCCCAAAGCCGGGTGCAGGATTTAAAAGCGCGCTTGCAGGTACTGGGTAAAGACAAAGCCGATGGCGCCACCCTGGAGGCTTTGCAGGCCGAGGAGCTTAAGCTTCGCGAGCAGCTGCGAGAACTCGCCAGCCAGGACGGCGCCCTGGACACCCGCCTTAAAAGTGACGCCAAAGCCCGCCAGGAACTGGGCGGGCTGGCTGCCACCTTACAAGCGCAACAAGCCGAGCTCGATATCCAGCAGCACCTCAATGGCTTGATTGGCTCGGCCGATGGCGCCAAGTTCCGCCGCTTTGCCCAGGGCCTGACCCTGGATCATTTGGTGCATCTTGCCAACCAGCGCCTCGACCGGCTCCACGGCCGCTATGGCCTGCGCCGCAAGGCCGGCGCCGAGCTGGACTTGGAAGTGCTGGACAGCTGGCAGGCCGATGTGGCCCGCGACACCCGCACCCTTTCCGGCGGCGAAAGCTTTTTGGTGAGCCTGGCACTGGCCCTGGCGCTATCGGATTTGGTCAGCCAAAAAAGCGCCATCGATTCGCTGTTCCTTGACGAGGGCTTTGGCACCCTCGACGCCGACACCCTGGAGCTGGCCCTGGACGCCCTGGATAACCTCAATGCCGACGGCAAGATGATTGGCGTTATCAGCCACGTTGAGGCCCTTAAGGAGCGCATCCCGGTGCAGCTGAAGGTGCATAAGGGCGCCGGTATGGGCTACTCGCGGCTCGACAGCCGCTTCGCGGTTACCGGATAATCGATTATTGCGATAAGTTTTTTACGTCTCGGGGCTTGTGGAGTGGAGCACTCTGGCCCAGACTGGCACGGCAGCAAGGGGGCATTGGTTCCCCTTACAAGGTCAGAATCAATCAAGGAGTTTTTATGGCAACCGTTACTCTTAAAGGCAACCCGGTTTCTGTGAATGGCGAATTGCCCGCCAAGGGTGCCAGCGCCCCGGCGTTCAAGCTGGTCGCGGGCGACCTGTCCGACAAAGGCCTGGAAGCCTTCGCCGGTAAACGCAAGATCCTCAACATCTTCCCAAGCGTCGACACCCCCACTTGCGCCACTTCCGTGCGTAAGTTCAACGAACAGGCCGCCAGTCTTTCCAACACCGTGGTGCTGTGCATCAGCGCCGACCTGCCTTTCGCCCAAGCCCGTTTCTGCGGCGCCGAAGGCATCGAAGGTGTGGTGAGCCTGTCTACCCTGCGCGGCGTTGAGTTTCTCAAAGACTACGGTGTCGAGCTGGCTGACGGCCCCCTGGCAGGCCTGGCTGCCCGTGCTGTGGTGGTGCTGGACGAAAACAACAAGGTGCTGCACACCGAACTGGTGGGCGAAATCGCCGACGAGCCCAACTACGAAGCAGCCCTGGCTGTATTGTAAGCCGGTTTGGTCAGCGCAAAAGGCAGCCTTCAGGCTGCCTTTTTTCTACCCGTTATTTAGGTTATTGGTGCCCTTGGTGTTACTATCCGCCATCCTTTTTATCGTCCTGGCTGTTTGATGACCCAAAGCCTCACTTTTGCTGATCTGGGATTGAACCCGGCTCTTCTTGATGCGGTAGCCGAGCAAGGCTATCAGCACCCCTCCCCGATCCAGGCCCAGGCCATTCCTGCCGTTCTTGAAGGCAAGGACGTGATGGCAGCGGCCCAAACCGGTACCGGCAAGACGGCCGGTTTCACCCTGCCGCTGCTGCACCTGCTGGCTGGCGGCAACAAGGTGCAGGGCAACCAGGTACGCGCCCTGGTACTGACCCCCACCCGGGAACTGGCCGCCCAGGTGGGCGAGAGTGTGGCAACTTACGGTAAGAACTTGCCGCTGCGCAGCCAGGTAGTATTTGGCGGCGTTAAAATCAACCCGCAGATGATGGGCCTGCGCCGCGGCGCCGACGTGCTGGTGGCCACTCCGGGCCGCCTGTTGGATTTGTACCAGCAGAACGCGGTGCGCTTTAAGCAGCTTGAAGTGCTGGTGCTGGACGAAGCCGACCGCATGCTGGATATGGGCTTTATCCACGACATCAAAAAAATTCTGGCCTTGCTACCGGCGAAACGTCAGAACCTGCTGTTCTCCGCCACCTTCTCCGATGAGATCCGGGCCCTGGCCAAGGGGTTGGTGAACAACCCGGTAGAGATCTCCGTTACCCCGCCCAACAGTACCGCCGAGCGGGTCGAGCAGGCCATTTATCCGGTAGACAAGAACAGCAAAGCCTCGTTGCTGTGCAAGCTCATCAAAGACGGTAACTGGCAGCAGGTGCTGGTGTTTACCCGCACCAAGCACGGTGCCAACCGCCTGGCCAAGCAATTGGAAAGCGCCCAGATCACCGCTGCCGCCATCCACGGCAACAAGAGCCAGAGCGCCCGTACCAAAGCCCTGGCCGATTTTAAAGCTGGCGCCGTGCGGGCCTTGGTGGCTACCGATATCGCCGCCCGGGGTCTGGACATCGACCAACTGCCCCAAGTGGTGAACTTTGACCTGCCCAACGTCGCCGAAGATTACGTGCACCGTATCGGCCGCACCGGCCGGGCCGGGGCCAGCGGCCATGCGGTTTCCCTGGTGTGCAGCGATGAGACGAAAGAGCTCAAGGCCATTGAGCGGCTGATAGGGCAGGTGCTGCCGCGCGAGAAGTTGCCACAATTCGAGCCGATAAACCCGCTGCCCGAGACCAGCCTCGATACCCGGCCGCAGCGCCCCAAAAAGCCGAAAAAGCCCAAGGCCCATCAAGACGGCCAGCGCTCGCCCAAGAGCGACGCCCCGACTCAGGGCCAGCACCGTGGCCAGCGTCAGGGTCAGCAAAGCCCGGCCGGTGAAGGCCAGCAAAAGCGCCGTCGGCGCCGGCCTTCCGGCCCGAAACCCCAATAAAAAAAGCGCCTTAGGGCGCTTTTTTTGTGGCTAAAGCCAATCAGGCTTCGACATCGATGGTGTTACCCAGCGGCCCCTGGGGGCGGGAGCTGGTGATAACGCCGTCGTCTTGGTCGCCATCGTTGTCAGGCGCGGCGCTTTGCTGTGGCTGCACCGGCGCCTGTGCTTGGGCTTGCTGCGTGGCCAGTTGTTGAACCTGGGCATTATTGGTTGCGTTGATATTCATAAGGCGTACCCGTTAATGGTGTCTGGCACGGCTGCCAGAAACCCAGCATGGGGGCCTTGTATTAACAAAGCCTTAGCTGGTAATAAGCCGTGCCCGAAAGCGCTTGCCCTTGATGCTGTGGCCAAGCTGCTTGAGCGCCACCTGGGCCTTGGCCGGCGGCACCGCCACAAAGGCCCAGTCTTCGAATACCTGGATTTTGCCCACCTGATCGCCCTCCAGGGCCTTGTCGCGGGTGAGGGCGCCAACGATATCGCCGGGGCGCAGTTTCTGGCGTTTGCCGCCGTCAATTTGCACTGTCACCATCTCGGCGCTGTAGGGCGGCTGGCGCAGCAGCTCGGCGTCGGGCAGCGGCGATTCTGCCACTTCGATGCCCAGCTTTTCTTCCAGGGCCATCAGCCGGTGGCTCTCTTTGGCACTGAACAAGGTACAGGCCACCCCCTGGTTGCCGGCGCGGCCGGTGCGGCCCACCCGGTGCACGTGCACTTCAGGCTCGAAGGCCAGGTGGTAGTTGATCACCAGATCCAGCGCTTCCACATCAAGGCCCCGGGCCGCCACATCGGTGGCTACCAGCACAGTGGCGCTTTTATTGGCAAAGCGCACCATGGCTTGGTCGCGGTCTTTTTGTTCCAGGTCGCCATGCAGGGCCAGGGCGCTAAAACCGCGGCTACTGAGGGCTTGGGCCAAGTCCTGGGTTTCGCGCTTGGTGTTGCAAAACACCACCGCCGAGGCCGGGCGATATTGCTGAATAAGCAGCTGCACCGCCTGGCGGCGCTGGGTGTCGTCCGCCACCAGGAAAAATTGCTGGCTGATGCTAAGCGGGGTGTGGCCGGCTTTAACTTCCACCCGCTCGGGGTTTTGCATTACCCGCCGGGCAATGGCTTCAATTTCGGCCGGGAAGGTGGCGCTGAACATCAGGGTCTGGCGGCTGGCCGGGGTCTGCTGGATGATGCCGTCAATCACCTCGCTAAAGCCCATGTCCAGCATGCGGTCGGCTTCGTCCAGCACCAGGGTGCGCAGGTGATTGAGCTGCAAGGTGCCGCGGCGCAGATGGTCGTCCACCCGGCCCGGGGTGCCGACAATAATATGGGCGCCGTGCTCCAAGGAACCGACCTGCGGGCCAAAAGGCATGCCGCCGCAGAGGGTCAGCACCTTGATGTTGTGAATGGCGCGGGCCAGTTTGCGGATCTCGCTGGCCACTTGGTCGGCCAGCTCGCGGGTGGGGCACAGCACCAGTGCTTGAATGCGAAACTGCTTAACGTCCAGGTGATGCAAAAGGCCGAGGCCAAAGGCGGCGGTCTTGCCGGAGCCGGTCTTGCCCTGGGCTATTACGTCCTTGCCGGCCAGAATGGGCGGCAGGCTCTGGGCCTGGATGGCGGTCATGGACTGGTAGCCAAGGCCGACCAGGTTGGCCACCAGGGCGTCGTTTAAAGGCAGGGTGGAGAAATCGTTATGGCTCACGGCGGTTCCTGGGTTGGCGGGGCGAAGGGGCGCGCGGATAGTATACAGCTTTGTGCCAATAGCAAAGTAAAGAGCGCCCGACTTGCATAAGAACCCGGCCGGGACAATGCTTGCAGGCATCTGCCGCTATGGAATTGGCAATGCTGTTATCCCGAAAATCCCTGACCCCGCGCCGCTGCCTCTACCTGGCCTCGCTGTTTTGCTGCCTGGTGCTGCTGGCGGCGGCCCATTGGTGGTGGCTGGCCCATCTGCCCATTCGCCAATTGTGGATGCCAAGCGGCATTGCCGAGCTGCTGGTGTTTCTTATCATCCTGGTCACCCTGGTCTTTACCCAGATGGTGGACCTGCCCAAACCCATTTATTTGCTGCTGACCCTGGGCTTTAGCCTGTGGGTGATGAGCGCCGGTGTGGACGTGATGGACGAAATCACCCGCCAGCCGTTGTGGCTGGCCACCTGGGGCGAAGACATGGTGCGGGTGGTAGGCATGGCCATTACCGCCCTGGGCTTTTTCCGGTTGCTTGAGCATTTTGTCCGGGTGCAGGGGCAGCTGGAGCAATTGGCCCATTTTGACCCCCTTACCCAGCTCGGCAATCGCCGCTTCTTCCAGATGCAGGCTGAGCGGATGCAGGATGAGGGGCTATCGCTGTTGATGCTGGATCTCGACCATTTCAAGGCGGTGAACGACAACCTTGGCCACAGCGCCGGCGATGCGGTGCTGCGTGACCTTGGCGCACTGCTCGGCAGAAGCAGCGCCCCCGGTTACCCGGTACGCCTGGGGGGCGAGGAGTTTGCGGTGTTGCTGCCGGCCATGGCAGAGGACGAGCTGCTGCATTATGCCGAGGCGCTGAGGCTGGCGGTAGCCAAGCGGTTGGCGCCCCAGCTTGAGCTGACGGTGAGTATCGGCGCGGCTACCTTGCTCCCCGGTGAGGGGCTGGACGGGCTGCTGAGCCGCACCGACAAAGCGCTGTATATGGCCAAGCATGGCGGCCGCAACCAGGTGGCTCTGGCGCAACGCGAGGAGCCGCCGCTGTGGCGGCAAGGGCGATGATCCTTATTGCGCTGGCAGACGTATTGAGCTCAATCATCTTTAAGGCGTATGTAATATTGACTGTTTTCAAAATGCCAGGTTGATCGCAGAACAAAATAAAACCAGCTGTAAACCCGCCTGTTTTCTCTACAATTCCGCCTCCTTAACTTCGAGGGCCCCTGCCATGCTGCTCCGTCGCTCACGTTTACTGCAAGAAAAGGTCGAGACCATGGAGCGGTCACTGGCAGACAAGGAGGCCATCATCACCGCCCTGAGCCGCGCCCAGGCGCTGATCAGCTTTACCCCTGACGGGCGGGTATTGCAGGCCAACGACAACTTCCTGAACCTGATGGGCTACCGGCTGGAAGAAATAGAGGGCCAGCACCACCGCATGTTCTGCCAGCCGGCCTTTGCCACCAGCACCGAATACCGCCAATTTTGGGACAAGCTGGCCCGGGGCGAGTTTGCCGCCGGGCGCTTTGAGCGGCGCAACCGGGCCGGTGAAAGCTTGTGGCTTGAAGCTTCCTATAACCCCTTGCTGGATAAAAACGGCCGGGTGCAGCGCATCGTCAAGCTGGCCTTTGATGTCACCGATAAGGTTCGTAGCGGCCAGGTGGCCCGCAGCCAGTTGTCGGCCCTGCATAAGGCGATGGCGGTTATTTCCTTTGACACCGAAGGGCGAGTCACCGACGCCAACGACAACTTCCTGGCCACCATGGGCTATCGCCTGGAGCAGGTTCAGGGTCAGCACCACAGCCTCTTTTGCGAGCCGGGCTATGCCCGCAGCGCCGAATACCGCGCCTTTTGGGACAAACTCAAGCGCGGCCAGTTTATCTCCGGCCAGTTTGAGCGGCGCAACGCCCGTGGCGACGCGGTGTGGCTGGAAGCGAGCTACAACCCTATCGTCGACGACAAAGGTAAGGTCACCCGAGTCGTCAAGTTTGCCTCCGATGTCACCAATCAGGTACGGCGCCACCAGCAAGAAGCCGAACAAGCCTCCCAGGCTTTTGATATCTCGGTAGAAACCGAGCAAATGGCGGTAAAGGGCACCGGCATCATCCAAGAGGCCGCCGCGCAGATGCAGCACATCGCCGCCCGCCTTGGGCAATCGTCCCAGTCTTTGGGGGAGCTTGGCCAGCAGTCTCGGCAGATAACCTCCATCATCGAGACCATCGGCGATATCGCCGCCCAGACCAACCTTTTAGCCCTCAACGCCGCCATCGAGGCCGCCAGGGCCGGCGAGCAAGGCCGGGGCTTTGCGGTGGTGGCCGATGAAGTGCGCAAGCTGGCCAAGCGCACTTCCGAGTCCACGGCGCAAATTGCCCAGATGATCACCCAAATTCAACGCGGCACCGACGGCGCAATTGTCGATATGGAAGGTTGCCTGGAAAACGCCACCCAGGGCGCCGAGCTGGCCCGCCAGGCCGATGCCATGATCCTCGGTATTCGCGGCGGCGCCCAGCGGGCGGTAGAAGCGGTGGAGCGGCTGGCCAGCCAGGTGCGGCGCCAAGACTGACCTGGCAGCCCCGGCGAACAAAAACTGGTATCTGCCGGCACTATTGGGCAGCATAAGATTTTTGTCATCGGAAGCTGTTATGAAACGTCATCAGATGCTAATGGCCGGCTTGGTGCTGGTATTGACCGCCATGAGCCAGGCCTTTGCTGCCGGGGGGGACTTCAAGGAAGGTACCGATTATGAGGTGCTGAAGACCCCCATCACCGCCGATACCGATAAGCCGTTTTTGATTGAGTATCTGTGGCTCGGTTGCCCGCACTGTCAGGCCCTTAACCCCTATATGCTCCAGTACGAGAAAGACCATCCCAATGTGGAGATCGTGCGCAAGCCCGGTATCGGCCCCAAGCGCTGGGTGCTGGATGCCCATATCTTTTTCGCACTCTATGAAACCGGTAACGGTAAGCTGTTTGCCCCGTTGATGGACTTCTACCACAACCTGGAGACCAAAGAGCGGCGCCTGCCCGACCAAAACGATATCAACGGCTTTTTGAAGAGCCACAATATCGACCAGAAGCGTTTCAACGAAGCCATGACCAGCTTCGAAACCATGAACAACCTGCAGCGCACCCTCAAAGAAGAGCAAAGCATCAACCTGACTGCGGTGCCTACCGTTGTGGTGGCCGGTAAGTACAAGTTGCTGGCGCCCGCGGAAGGTGAGGGCGATGCGATCAAACGCTACTTCGAGCTGATTGATTACCTTTTGAAGAAAGGTTGAAAAAAGCCCCGCAATGCGGGGCTTTATTTTTGGCTGTCGCGCCAGGTTAACCACAGCCGGGTGTCCAGCTCCAACTGGTGATAAGCCGGTTCGATATGGCAGCACAGCTGGTAGAAGCGCTTGTTGTGGTCCTTTTCCTGAAAATGGGCCAACTCGTGGGCCAATATCATGCTTAAAAACTGTGGCGGCCCTTCTCTGAACAGAGCGGCGATGGTCAGGCTGTTGCGGGTTTTGAGCTTGCTGCCCTGCACCTGGGCCTGGTAGGTGTGCAGCCCCAGGGTGTGTTTGACCGGGCTTAGCTTGGCATCAAAGCGCGCCGAGGCCAGCGGCGGGGCGTTACGCATGTACTGCTCTTTTAGCTCCCGCGCCAGTTGGTAAAGGGCCTTGTCGCTCTGCACCTGGTGGCGCTCGGGGTATTTTCGCTCAAGGTAGAGCCCGAGCTTGTCGTTATCGATGAGATCTTGGGCTTGAACTTGAATAGATTCGGGATACCCCTGCAGGTATTTCAGCATGGCTTGTTGTCGTTCCTCTGCCGTAAATCCGCACTTTGGGCGCCATATTTGGCATATCGCCTTGAATTAAACATGGGATTGTCTATTTAACCATCAGGGCCCATGAAAAAGGCCCCTATCCTGCCACCGGCACCACCTGCCATACAATCACGGAAAAAGGATCTTTCATCATGGGGCTTTTTACCACCATCAGAGGCAAGTACACCCTGGCATTCTCGGTAATGAGTGCCGTGTTTTTGGTTGTGGTTGTGGGCACCTACCTGCTGGTGTCCTACCTTCAGCACAATGTTGGGCGCTACAGCCTTGGGGTGAGTCTTATCCAGAATGCGGACCGGGATTTATACCAGTCGCGTCTGGCACTGAGCAACCTGGTCTATGACCCATCTCCCAGCCCGGCCCTGGCCGAAGATGCCCGCAGCAATGCTCGCCAGGCTTTTGAGCGGATGGACAGCTTTCGCCAGATGGCCGCCGGCCTGCCAGAGGTGCAGCAGCTGTTGGGAGACTTTGACGCCTTTTACCGTGCCTGGCAGCAAAGCAGCGAAGAGGTGATGGCGCTGCAAGACACTGACCCTGCAAAAGCCTCGGCGCTGTTGGCCGGAGCCAACAGCCAGCATTTTTCGCGCCTGCGCGGCCTTTACGACCAATCCGAAGAGCTGATAACCGCCATTGCCAGCGATGAAAAGGCACAAAGCAACGCCTATGCCGACAACTTTAAAAAGGTGGTGCTGGTACTGGCTTGCCTGGTGCTGCTGAGCAGTATCTCCCTGGCCTGGCTGGCACCGCGCAACATTTCCAGGGCCATCAACAAGGTTACCCGTGGGGTGCGGGAGATAAGCTCAGGGGACGGCGACCTTAGCCGGCGTATCAACAACAAAGCCCGCGACGAAACCGGTGAGCTGAGCCGCGAGGTGGACGAGTTTGTCGGCAAGCTGGCCGGGCTCATCATGCAGGTTAAAGCCGGTTGCGACGGTATCCGCAGCGAAATGGGCGATATCGGCAAAGGGGCCGACCAATCCGCCGACCTTAGCGACAAGCAAAACCAGTCTTTGGAGCTTATCGTTACCGCCATCGAACAGATGAGCGCCGCTACCCGCGAAGTGGCTCAAAACGCCACCAGTACCGTAACCGAAGTGGAACAACTGGCCAGCATGACCCGCAGCGGCATGGCGTCTTTGGACAACTCCACCAGCCAGCTGCAGGAACTGTCACTGCAGATAAGCGACGCCGCCGAGGTGATCAATGCACTGTCGGCAAGTTCCGAGCGCATTATCTCGGTGCTGGACGTGATTGTCGGCATTGCCGAGCAGACCAATCTCTTGGCTCTCAATGCCGCCATTGAAGCGGCCCGGGCCGGCGAGCAGGGCCGGGGTTTTGCTGTGGTGGCCGATGAAGTGCGCACCTTGGCCAGCCGCACCCAGGCGTCTACCACCGATATCCAGGCCATGATCAACGAGCTGCAAAACGGCGTTGGCAAGGCGGTCAGCGCCATTTCCGCCAATGTCACCATGGCCAGGGAGACGGTAGAGCATACCGAAGCCGCCAAAGCGGCTCTGGAGCGGGTGCAAGGGGCTTCGGAGCGCATCTATGACCTTAGCGCCCAGACCGCCAGCGCCGTCGAAGAGCAAAGCAAGGTAGCCGAGACCATCAATGAAAACCTCAGCGAACTGGCGCAGATGTCCGGGCGGATCAAAGAGATCTCCAGCAAGGTCAGCCAGTCGGTGCAGCAAACCCTGAGTAATTCCAACCAGTTGGCAGGGCAGGTCAAACGCTTCTCCGTCTAACCCCTCTCGTTTGAATAGCTGTGGCCCGGCGCAGTGCCGGGCCGCTGGCTTTTCGCCTCATTTACCAGCGCTGGTAAATGCCCTTGCTGTAGAGGTTCCACTCGGCAGCGCGGCGGTTGGCAAGGCCCTGGTTGAACTTGCCTTGGGATTTATCCCAGGCTTTCCACGCTTCTTCTAAATCCGCATAAGGGGTTGGTGTGGCGGGGTCGTTCACCAATTTCAGTACCGACGAGCTGCTAAAGGCGCCAATGCCGATGTTAAACATCAATATTACCAAGGCATCGAACTTGTACTGGGTGAGGGTGCGGGTCACCAGGCGGTTTACGGCTTGTTCAAAGGGGGCCAGGTCACTTTTAAAAAGGGCCTCGGCGCCGGCCACATTCAAGCCGTCTGCGTAAAGGGGCCACTGCGCTTCGCTGATAAGATGCCCGTAGCCGATGGTGGCGCCAGGCAGCCATTGGTGGATCACGTTACCACTTTGGTCGTCGTAGGGTTTGAGAGCCAGGGTCTCGATGCTTTTGAGAAGGTCAAGGCCTTGAGGGCTTAGGGATAAGGCGTTCATCAATTCACCTCCGTTGTGACAGGCCCTTAGCAAACCGCAGCGCGGTATTGCTCGGTAAGGGGAAGGCCTTCCCCGTCCTGGGGCCTGGTTGACTAATTAATAGCCCGTTTTGGAGGTTTGTTTGAGAAGCACATGGCGGTTACCTGCCGCTGGCCAACCGCTCTTTCAGTAAAACCGCTAGTGGCTGGCGGTTAGACCGGCATCGGCCTCGGCGGGTTGGTCGACGGTGGCGGTCAGGTATTGCTGGTAAGTGTCTTGGCCCCAGCCAATCAGTTTGTCGTCGCTGAACAGCAGCGGCGTGCATTCATCCCTGGTGGTAATGCCATCGGATTTGGTCTGGTGGGTGCGATAAAACAGAATGGTCAGGGCTTTGCCCTGGCTGAACTTGGCTTCACTGAAATCGGCGCTGCCCATCAACTGGTGGATATGCTCAGCACTCAGGCCCAGCTGCAACTCAGCTAATTTGCGCTGGTTGTAGGCCTGGCGGTCTTCCCAGCTCATGTTGTCCACCGACGGCTGATAGAAGATCAGCACCATGCCAACGTAGGCAGCGTAAGCCAGCACAATGGCGGCTACCACCCAAGGCATTTTGCTTTTCATGGTCATCCCTTAACATTTGCGCTTCATTAATGAGCCTGTTATGAAACATCAGCAGCTGCTGGCTGTAAACCGCAGCTTTGTAAGCGGGTATTTGACAATGCCTGGCCTGCTTGCCTGTTTGTGGCGCAAAGCTTTGAAATTAAACCATTAAATGATTTTAAGCTGTGGGTGGCTCCCTGGGTGTTTAGCCAGACCCAGCTCATTGTTCAAGGAGGAACGCCATGACTTTAGCCTTATTGGCATTAACATCCGTATTGCAATTGCCCGCCGAATGGCTGACCCGCTATATACAAAACGGCATGAACAGCACCGTGGTCAGTGAAGCCGTAATCTACCGGGGCGAAACCGTGCGTTTTAACCACCTGTTTTGGCGCGTCGATAGCCGTTCGGTGTGTTTTGACCAGCAGCAACGCACCAGCGATTACAGTCGCTGCACCCAAAACGCCAAAGCCCTTTTTGACGAACTCTGCCAGCAGGTGGAAGAGCAGCGCCATAAAAACATGTTTTGCCAGGCGGCGGCCAGTTACCGGCCGGTGGTGGCGCAGATCAGCGATTACGGCGCCGGCCAGGTGGCAACCCTGAAGCGCCAATGTGGCGACTTACGGGTCCAGGCCATGGCCGACAAAAGCAAGGTGGCGGAGCGTAACCGGGTATGCGGGCAATATCAGGCGCTGCTGGACGGAGTTGCTCCTTCACCATAAGAGGCTGCAAGCTGCTGAAATCGTTAAATCTTTGTAGGTATTGCTTAACGGTGGCTGGCTGGCGCGGCGTTTTTTGGCGGTGCGTCTGATAAGACTCTCTAAATTTAAAAATATTCTTGGCGCACCACTGGTGGCGAGTGCGCTAAAGAGTAGTATTAAGCCTCTTTTTTCTGTGGGTCCTGGATGTGTCAACTGTGAATGGCGCTGTTGTGATCACCCCTCCTTCTGAAAATGCTGCCAAAGTGGCGGCACCCCCAAGCGGCCGTTTGATCGAGTTCGATCTGTTGCGGGGTCTGGCCATTGTGGTGATTTTGCTGGGCCACTCGGTGGTTAATTCCAACCACGGTTTCCCGGTGTGGTTGGAAAACCTGGTGCGCGGCGGCACCGGTGTTTTTGTGTTTATTTCCGGCTTCTTTTTCCACCGCATTTTTTACAAGCGCTTTGAATACAAAGACTTCATGGTGAAAAAGGCCCAAAACGTCTTTTTACCCTTTTTATGCGTGTCTCTGGTGGGGCTGCTGGTGGGGCTGGCGGGGTCAATGCTGATTGACGGCAGCACCTGGCAGGTGGCTGTAGGCCGTGGCTGGGAGCAGGTGAAAAACGGCTATGTGCTTTTCCCGCACTGGTACATCCCCTTTATCATGCTCACTTTTTTGTGCTCGCCCCTGCACATGCATTACATTCGGCTGCAAACATCGGCGCAGGTCGCTACCTTGCTGGTGTTTTCTCTGGTCGCTATTTTTATGCACCGGCCGCTGGGCAATGTCGATCCGCTGCAGTCCTTGGTGTATTTCACCCCCTTTTATTTGCTGGGCATGCTTTATTCCCAATACCTGCCCTGGTTTCGCCAGTATTACCGTTACTTGTTTGCGCTGTCGCTGCTGGCGTTGGTGGCCACCGTCTGGTTGCAATCCGAAGTCTGGGTACACCTGGGTAATTACCATAAGGCGCCCTTTAAATACGGCGGGGTAGACCTGCAATTTATCCAGAAGATGGGGCTGTGCATTGTGCTTATCGGCCTTTGCGAGCGGCTGACCTGGCAAAAAATATCGGACCACCTTTGCATGCTGGCCAACCTCAGTTTTGCCATTTTCTTCCTGCACCCTCTGCTGGCCTTGGCCTGGGGCAACGGCCACTATTATCTGGTCAAGCACGGCTACCTGGGCGAGCACCAAACCGTGCTGGCCAGCCTTGGGTTGTCGCTGCTGCTGTTTCTGTTCCTACTCTACGGTACCGTGCTGCTGATTAACGTGCTCAAACCACTGCTGGGCGATAAAAGCCGGATGATCATCGGCTGCTAACGTCACCAGGTATATAAAAAAGCCGCCACGTTTTTAAATGTGGCGGCTTTTGTTTATGGGATGTTTTTATTTTATTTAAGTGCATTTTCTTTATTTTGTGCATTAAATTTATTGGCTTTTAATCGCCGAAAAATAGATTTATACCACTAGCTATTAGTCGAATTGTCGGCCGGGAATTTAAATTCTAGATTGCCGATAACCTATAAAAATAGTCAATTTTACGGCAGTGGAGCTTTCGCAGTGAGCATTCCCAACAGTTCTACGCAGGCTTCTGCGCCCGGCAACGGCTGGGCCCAGAAGTGGTGGCATATTCTCGATAACTGGAAAGTCGGCATCATCCCCTTGCCCATCTTTGTGCTGGCCGGGGTGCTTATCCTCATCGATGGCCTGGACGGCGAGTTCCCCAGCAACATGGTGGTAATGACGGCGGTACTGGCCTTCTTCGGCTTTGCCTGCGGCGAGTTCGGCAAGCGCCTGCCACTGCTGGGTAAACTGGGGGCGGCGGCCATCTGCGCCACTTTTATCCCCTCGGCGCTGGTTTTTTACCAGTTGCTGCCCGACGCCATGGTGAGCTCGGTTACCCACTACTTCAAATCCACCAACATTCTGTATCTCTACATTTGCTGCATCATCGTCGGCAGCATCATGAGCATGAATCGCACCGTGCTGATTCAAGGCTTTTTGCGGATCTTCGTGCCCATGGCCTGTGGCGAAGTGGTGGGCATGGCGCTGGGCATGCTGGCGGGGCTGGCCCTTGGCATGGACCCTTTCCACACCTTTTTCTTTATCGTGCTACCCATCATGGCTGGCGGCGTAGGGGAGGGGGCGATACCGCTTTCCATCGGTTATGCCACAGTGCTGCACATGGAGCAGGGCGTGGCCTTTGGCCAAATTCTGCCGATGGTGATGCTGGGCAGCCTGGTGGCCATTATCACCGCCGGGGTACTGAACCAACTGGGCAAGCGCTACCCGCACCTGACCGGCGAAGGCCGGTTGCTGCCGGGCGATAGGCATGACACCGCAGCCAACCTCAACGACCAGGGCAACCCGGTGTTTGATGTGTCTACCATCGCCGCCGGGGCGCTGCTGGCCATTTTGCTGTATATGGTAGGGATGCTGGCCCAGAAATGGACTGGCCTGCCGGCGCCGGTGGCCATGCTGTTTGCCGCGGTGCTTATCAAGCTGTGCCAGGGGGTGTCGCCCAAAATGCTGGAAGGCTCGCGCATGGTGTATCGCTTCTTCCAACAAGCCGTCACCTACCCCATCCTCTTTGCCGTCGGCGTGGCCATTACCCCTTGGCAATCCTTGATGGCGGCCTTCACCCTCTCCAACCTGCTGGTCATTGTGGTGACGGTACTGTCGCTGGTGGCCACCGGTTTTGTGGTAGGCCGCAAGATGGGCATGTACCCCATCGACGTGGCCATTGTCTCGTGCTGCCAAAGCGGCCAGGGCGGCACTGGTGATGTGGCCATTTTAAGTTCCGGCAACCGCATGGTGCTGATGCCCTTCGCGCAAATAGCCACCCGCATTGGCGGCGCCATTAATGTGTCGGTGGCGCTGGCGCTGCTGAATTATTTTCTGGGCTAAAAGAAGTGGCGGCCCGTGCCTGCTTTCACCGGCTGCCTGTTCAGCACCCTGGCCGCAACGTGCCGCGCTTTACCGAGGGTGGCGGTGTTGTGAGGTGACGGGTCTCTTTACTGGCTGCTTACCAGGAACCTAATAGTGCTTTAGCTCAACACTGACCAGGCTTGCAAAGGCCACAATAAAAGGCGTGGCGTAGCGAAACTCGATGCCCGCCGCGCTTAGCAGTGGGTTGAGCAAAAAGATATAGACCAGCAACAGCGGCAAGCCTATCAGCAGTACCTTAATCATATTGACGCGCCGCGCCACGGTGCTGGCGCAGTGGGGGCAGGGGAATCGGCCAGGGCCCGATAACACCGCAAAGTAATGCTTCACCTCAACCTGGCACTTAGGGCACTTCATCCTTGGCTTCTCTTCACAATCAGTTTTAGCGCCAGCTTATCGGCAGCGAGTGCTAACCGGTAGCGCCGTTTTGTAAGCAGTTGATTAGCTGGGCTTTGGTGAGCTGTCGCTAGGGAGTGGATTGGCCGCCCTATGCCATGCGCTCAAGGGCGTCTTCCAAGGCAGTTGAGAGGAATAGACATGCCAAATGTAGGGGGTGACGAGATTCGTGAATAGATACTTGAATAGATTTTTATCGAATTATTTCTTTAAATATCAATTTTTTAAGTCTGATTCTTGGTGGACCATGAATAGATAGTGGTGGGGTGATGAAGAGATACTGTGAGCGGTTCTGGCGGCTCACACTGGTGAGCCTTGGGTGACTGTTGGGCTCGATAAAAGCGCCCTGCATTTACCGGCAGGGCATTATTTCTCGGGGCGGCGTGGCGGCTGGCAACGGCCATCGGTGCAGCCAGCGCCAGGCAGCAACCAACCCGACACTCGGTAGCGATTGGCGGCAAACCACAGATAAAGCCGGTCAGCCAGGCCGCGCAGCAATGGCCAGCGCAGCGGCGCCGTCAACCAACCTCGCCCCACCAAAGACCAGGCCCTGTGGGTCACATCCAGGCCTTTGATAAGTGTCCCATTATCCAGCCCCAACAAAATGCGGCTGGCCTCGGTTTTATCAATCTGCGGCCAGTGCTTGGCAAAATCCGGGTGCTGAATATCTTCAAACCGCAAAGCGCCGCGCCTGTCCAGGCGGCGCAAATGCCGCACCTCGTTAACGCAAAGCGGGCAATAGCCGTCAAAGAAGAGAATAAGGGTTGGCAAAGTGAACCTCCTTTTGCGCAGGGTATACGCAAAGGCGCGGCGTTAGGTTTGGCAGGTGGCTAGGTTCCAGCAAGAAAGGCCGCTTGGATATCAGTTTTAATTGGTTGGATTTGAAAGCTTTTTTGCAAGTTGGTTGTACCAGATGCAAAAAGCCGCCGGCTTGAAACAACCGGCGGCATGATGAGTTATTTATTCCATTTAGCCGGATTGAACTTGGCGTAGCTCACTTTGATGGCATCTATCTCTGCTCCCGACCTGCCGGCAAACCCCAGCACAAAAGCACCAGCGGGAGGTGTCCAATCGTAAGGGCCGCCACCGCCGCCACTACCACCGATTTGATTGCCGCCAGTGATTTGGATATGAAGTTGGTCAACCCTAGAACCGCTGCGGCCCCAAACCTTGGTGACAAACTGCCCTGGCAGTAATTGCAGGGTGCCTTGGTCACCGCCGCCGTTGCCACCGTGCACTTTAGTTTCATCGCTGGCGTTGTCGCTGGCATAAGTGGTGCGCAGCTGATCGGTGCGGGCGCCGGTTCGCAAGCCAATTGAGCTGATGCGGGTCTTGTTGCGGATGTAGGTGTTGATGTTTACGTCGTCAAAGGGGCCACCACCGCTGCCACCCCATTGCGGGCTATACATCACATCGAAGCTCAGTTCCGGGCTGCCGTTTTGCAGTGAAGGCAGCGTGGGCGGCTGAAAATCGGCGGTGGGGTCGGTGGCGTACTCGCTCATCTGCGTCTGGATGATGTCGATATCATGGGTAGCCGTTTTGGTATTGGCCTTGAGCGCCTCGTCGTTAAAATTCCCGTACACCTCATAAACGCCGGCCAGCCAGCTCATTTGGTTTTTGGCTTCGGTAATTTTCACCAGGCTATCGGTCAGGCCTTGCTGGATCCCGGAGCCGGTAAAGTAGAGCCGGTTTTTACGCACTTTCGCAAAGCCGCTGCCAGCGCCCGGTACGTTTTCATAGCCATTGGACGAGATGCCGATGATCACCGGCGCATCAACCGGAACAGAAGGGAACTTCACGGCAAAATCGATAAATTCTTCAGGCTTGGGCAACTGCGGATTGCGATGCCCGGTAATGCGCTGATGGAAGGAGTAGTTCACATTGGTGGTTTTCAGGAAGTTAGACATGGCCACCTGCAAGCTGCCGCCGACGGTCACGCCATCAAAGACCCCGTTGGCTTTAAGGCTGCTTACCACGGAGGTTTGTTCTTCCCGGGTCTCAGAAAAGAAGGTGTAAACCGCCATGTATTCGCCGCCGCTGGCCAGGCGTGAAACAAAAGAGTCGCCGTAATACTGCACAAACTCATTGGCCTGCTGGTCGTTGGTGGGGATCTCAATGCCTTTTTTGAAGGCTACATCGGTAATACTCTCGCTACCTATTTCATGGCTGGCGTAGACGGTGACCGAAACGCTGTGGGTGGTTACCTTCAGTTGCGACATAAATTCGAGCTTCTGGTCAACGCTACCCATCGGCCCAAAGCCCACCGAGAGCGATTGATCGATAGACAACGATTTTGCCAACTCCTCTGTGGTCATACAGACCGAGCAGCTCACTTCACTTTGCCCGCCGGTGTTGGTGAACTGGCCTTCTACCGCTGTGGAAAGGCCAGAGCCCAGCACGCTGTTGTAGCCCTGAAACAGGGCCATGGGCGGCGAGGCGAAAACGGCAGATTTTACAGAGACTTCGGCGGTTGTCTTGGCCGAAGAAGGGGATAATTGGCTGGACATGGTTCACTCCTTGAATGTGTTGCACCTAAATGTGCTCGCTAACCATGGGATAAATCCCTGCAGGTTTCCATGACATTTGGTTGAAAATCATTCATGAGTGAAGCTCTGTTGTAGCGGTTCCCGTAAGCCAGTCGCTGTGGGCCTATAGAGTGGTTCAAAATGAGCAGGCTTCAACAGCAGAGTCGGTGTCGTTTTATGTGAAGAGGTTCTCTTCTAACTTCATCAGTAAAGCGAAAATTAGTGTTCATGGTTTTACTAAGTTAGGCGAGAAACTTTATTTTTTTCATTTTGATACTTATCATGACAGTTATCTGAAGCTAAGCATAAGGATATGCTAATGTCCAGTGTTAAAAATATTTCTATAGTGACTGATAAAGAAATCATACCTTTTAGTAGAGATTTCTCTAATTATTTATTCCCTGTTGACCAAATAAAGAAGTATTGCATAAAAATAGACAGTGAAGTTTTAAATCAAGGGATGGATAAAGGGCTTCCAGCAACACTATTAAATAAAAATCCTAATCGCTTTGCTGGGCCATTAAGCAGTAATGCAACTAAGCCTGTTGGTGCGCAGAAAAAGCAGGCGGCTTTAGAGTCATTAGATCGTGGCTTCGCACATGGTATGGCTGTCAGTGCGGAGAGGGCTGCTTGGAAGGGAAAGCCAGTTTATCCTCAGGGCGTGTCCAAGGCTATGGCACCAATACAGCCTGTGAGTGGGATAAATAGCCGTAATATAGGCAGAGCGTCAGGCGCGTATTTGTTAGGTCTTCTTATTCAAGAAGGCAGTGAAATAGCGTTATTTCGTGGAGTAAGAGACCTCGTTGAAAGTTTAGATCTGAAAATCAAGGATTCAGACAAAGGTATGAAATCGGCTTTAGTTATTGTTCGATTGGACTACTTACGGATCAGTACTGATTACGGCCGCGCCCCTAAAATAATAGGTGCGTATCTTGAAGAAAAGCTTGATCCTGATGACTACTTCTCCGCAGTAAAAAAGTAAATGATCTCGTTATTAACTATTGTCATCCCCAATTATCGAAAGAGAAAGTTGGAATCACAATTCTAGACTCAGATAAACTTAACAGCAGCGGTATGTATAGTACGGCTTTACTTTATTTGAAAGTGGATTTCTAAGTATGAGTGCCAAAAATAAGTTAAATATCTATTTGATAATGTCGATAATCGTTGCAAGCATTTTTATCACTGCTTGCAGTGATAGTAGTGGTCCTGAAAATGGAGAAGCTATTTTCGAAAAAGCTGTCCGGATGCAAGACAATGTTACACCGGGCACTGATGAATATAACCAGTTTTTAAGTTTGCTAGAAAAATCATCAGAACTTCACTATCCGATAGCTCAATATCGATATGGTGAAATATTGTTAAAAGGGACTGGTACTAAGAAAGATATATCAAAAGCTCTTATTCTACTAAATGAATCAAAAGACAAAGAGCCAAGAAGCAAAGAATTACTGGCGTTGATTTACCTGCAAGAGTCTGCACCGGGGGCTGTGCCATTGGATACAGATAAAGGTGTTAAATTACTTACAGAGAGTGCAAGCGCAGGGTTGGAAACATCGCAATACTTGCTTGGTACTTTTTATCTGCATGGTGATGACGGCATTAAACAAGATAATCTTCAAGCTTACTATTGGTTAAGGCGCGCCGCTGAGCAAAACAACAAAGTCGCACAGCTGACGCTCGCGCGTATTGTGGGCCAGGGTTTTAACGTGCCAGCTGATAAAAAAGCCAGTGAGGAATGGGAATGTATTGCTAACAACCAGCATGGCTTTGATAGTTTTGGGATTTGTGAAAACTAATCTTACATAGATGAGTTCTTAGGGTTTTCAGATGGTGTTTTTTATTAAGTTGAATCAGAATACTAAAACTATACTCGCAGTCATTTTTCTAATGCCTTTATTTTTTTTACTGCTGGCTTTTTGCGGCTGGTACCTTTTTTTCGAGAATGCCTTCATAAATAAACTGCTAGCAGAAAAAGGATCTTTAATTGTCATCGATAGCACTGTTGACTATTGTCTCTCAGCTGTCTTAGTTTTTTTACCAGGATTATTTTTTGTACCGTTTAGTGCCTATTTCAAGATTAAGGGATTGGAAGACCACAAAGTGGCACAGTTCTTTAATAAAATAATGGTAGGTGTGTGTTTAGTTTCTCTTGCCTCTTTGTTCTTCGGGCCTTTGGCACTAACACAATACTGGGAAACAAAAGCGGAAGAAGCAGGTTATACGCGTTGCCCTTCTATGACTTTGTTGATAAACCGGATCCATTACACCGCATGGATGCAAGATATCTATTACTGTGATGATCCCAGTGTTGCTCGGATCTTAGGTAGAGGTAGTCATCAAGAAGTGGAAGAGGTTAACCAATACATCCGTCGCCAGAATAGAGAGTAGGCATTATTTCCCAAACTTGATAACGAACTGGTGCGAGTACATCTTTTAGTGGCGGTCGTCACTTAACTCTTTGATATTTTTCACTGGCACTTTTTCAACGCCTCTGAAAACAAAAGCGTGTATTGGCTTTGGATTGTGCTTTGGTAAATCTCTCCTTGGCCAAGCGTAACTGTGCAGCTATTTGGGAAGTCTATCTGTACGGAAGAGACCGATTTTACCATTGAGTCGCTCTGGCTATGTGACCGCATTCCCGATGTCCATTCAATATGTTCGCCCTGGCCAAGTTTGCCTTGTGACAGTGTAGAAGTGTTATCCCAGGTAACGGTATAGTGAGCTGGATAAGGAGTGTTATTCTCTATGCCAAAAACAGCAATGCCTTCACCTTGGTAAAGGCACCCCGTAAGGAGCAGCACAGAGGCGTAAAAAACTAATTTACCCATGATAATTTACTCAGCCAGATAAGTATTTTTATATTGAATTTTTCTTCTACTCATTTTAAACGGCATCTGGGTGTCGGGATTGATGAAGTTATAATAGTTCTTTATTAGTAGGTCTTCTTTAAATATCTCACTATTCATCCATGAATAGTTGAATACTAGTTGCATGTTAATTTACCAACAAGAAGAAAGGTTGTTTCTGCACTTTAGGTGCTTTGAAATGTTAGCGCGATAGCTATATTCCGTCGATAGCTTTGTGGCTTTTCGGCTGTTCGGGTAGCCGTATAAGATGACAGGTCAGTTTCCGTGCATTTTTCTTGCATTTTAGTTCTCGCCTTGTCACCTTAATGCCTAGTGAACAAGTGCCAGGGACAGGCTGCCGTACTCACCCGCCCCGGGCCAAGTCAGTGGAAGACGCTATGGCCAAGTTTCTCAATACCAGTGCCACCAATTACTTTCTGGAAGAGCTGATCAAAGGCGCCCGTGATCGCCTGATCCTCATTAGCCCCTACCTCAAGCTCAACGACCGCATTAAAGAGCTGTTGGAAGACAAGAACCGCCTCAAGATTGATGTGCGCATTGTCTATGGCAAGGTGGAGCTGCAACCAGAAGAGATCAGCTGGCTTAACAAGCTCGACTTTGTGCGCACCAGCTTCTGCAAGAACCTTCACGCCAAGTGCTACCTCAACGAGCAGATGTGCATCGTTACCAGCCTTAACCTCTACGAGTTCAGCCAGATCAACAACAACGAGATGGGCATCCTCATCGAGCGGGATGACGACGCCGAGCTGTTCAAAGACGCCTATGAAGAAGCCCAGCGCATTATCCGCATCAGCGATGAAGTGCGCATGTCTCTGGAAAAGGTGGTGGCCCAAGAGCCCCCCAAAGCCGAAGAAGCCAGCGAAGAGGGCGAAGACGAAGAACAACACAGCAAACTCACCACCTCCAAGCTCGCCCAGAAACACGGCCTGAAAACTGCCGAGATGCTCGACAAACTGATAACCGCCGGTTACCTGGAACTCAAAGGCGATAAGCACTTCATCACCGAAAAAGGTAAAGAAGCGGGTGGTGAGTTCCGCATGAGTAAGCGCTTTGGCGGGTATTTTTTGTGGCCGGATGAAATATATATGTGAGTATTGCTTTTTATATTTATTTTAGAAATGGAAGTTGTCAGTTTTCTTATAATTGAAAAGGTTCATTAGATGCAAGATGATAAAATAATTTCTTTGAGTCAAATATCTCCATATATGTCTGTCTTGCTCTGTGAAACTAAAAATAAAAGCTATGCTTTAGATGATACAGTTATTCAGTTTTGGAACTGGATAGATGATTTCAAAGACGGAAGTAACTATAGTGAAAACTCGCAATATTATGAATCAAATGGTGATGTCGAATCATTGATGGTTCGTCTATATACATATCAGTTAGATAAGAAACCTTCTTGGTGGCAGTTATCTCCAAATAGTAATTTAGAGCAGCACGTTGCAATCTTTATTCAATATGGTTCGTTTGTTGCCATTCATTTTTCTCAGGGTGAATTAAAAGAGAAATTAAGAAAGGCTTTAATCAAGACAAATTATTTCTCAAATCTAAGACCAGTTTCTCTTGCTACTTTGAATGATCTATTTATTAATGAAGAGGATATTAGAACTCTTTGGATGCAAAGTGTATCTGGTAATAGTCCGTTCATGCCAAAATCCAAAACAATTGGAGGTGAAGAGCTTGCTGATAAACTTGATCCAATCGTTGACCAATTCTTTATGATGTCTGCCGTTCGAACTAAAAGTGAGAATGAAACATCTGTAGGTATAAATCCTTTTAAGTCAGTTATATGGAAAGGTAAGTGTGGTAGTTGGAGTAGTTTTGAGAACCAAGTTGTTGAAATATTGGACAAGCTTAATCGGAGTGTGACCAGAAGAAAAAAGCCGATAAGTATACTTGCTTATCCCATCGATGATATTACAGATCTACAAGGTTATTATGATTTTTCTTTAATCGATAAAGATTTTATTCCTGAAGAGTGTGTTCAAGATAGGGAGCTAATAGAAAATATTGAAAGTGAGTTTGTTATTGTTCCGTCAACCTCGCCAAGTTCGATATTAAATGGCTGTGTTGTATCTATTGATATTCTTGAAAGTAGTAATAAAGTTGCGGTCTTGACTGCGTATCCTGAAATAGAAGACTACTCAATAAGTTTCACAAAGATTTCTGTAACAGAGTTATCTAAAAATAAAAATAAAAATAAGTTCAGAAGGGTTGAAAGGCTATTTTCTCATTATCCTCACTTGATTAAATGTTGGTATGAGTCTGGTCATTCAATCATTGGTGGCCTAGCCTTTGAAAATGAATATCGAGATGTTGTTTTTGATGGATTTATTTGGCACGGTTTCTCTCGCTATAGTGTAATTAAGGAAAAGCCTGGCAGCGATCCAAGACGACCTGATTTTAGTCTGATAGGAAGAGATGACTCGTTATTTTCTTGGGTTCGGCTTAATTGGAATAGTGCATGGATGGAGAAAAATGGTTGCTTCAGTGACAATCAAAAGGGATGGTTCTTTTGTGACGATGGAAGTGGAGAGATCGCAGATTTTATACATATGAGAAAGAAGGATGATGTTTATTATATTAGCTTGATTCATGTGAAGGCAGCCGGTTCAGATAGGAAAGAAAGAAAACTTTCAGTTGGTGTTTTTGACACTGTTGTTGCACAAGCGGTGAAGAATATGCGTCATGTTAGAAGAAAGAATCTATATGAAGAATTAAAGGGACGAGGTAGTCTATCTAAGAAGAAGTGTTGGTTTGATAATCAGGAAATGAATCCTGAGGACTTTTTGTTAGAGTTGAATACAATTAAAGAGTCTCAAACGAAGTATAAGGTTATAGTAATCCAGCCCCATATAACTAAAAATTCATATAATGATGGATTTGATACTAAAATACGAAAGCAATTAGACGCTGTATTGGTTAATGCAAAAAATGCTATTAATGGTTTGTCTGCGGATTTTTATGTTGTTGGTAGCGAATGAACTATTTTTACTTATTGGGATTTATAGAGGACACCAAACTTTAATCTTTTTTAAAAATAAAAAATTTATAGATAAGGCCGAGAACGAAAAGCAATCTCCAGGCTCTTGGTGTAGCTCTTCCGCCCGTTAAGTGCAGCGCCTCGCGGGAGGGAGTGGAGGGACAGCCGAGACAGGATGTGAGGTGGCTGCCTAAATAGCTGTGCCAAATAGTAGATCACCTTGGGCAGCCTACGAAGCCCATGTTTTCGCGGGCTGTAGCTATATAGGGTGGCTCACAATTAGGAACAGTTATTTGGGGGCTGCTGAGTGCGAGTACAGGAAGTACGAGCCGGAATGAGCCGCCAGGGATGGTTGACAACTTATTCGCTGTATTTTGCCAATAAATTAGTTGGAGATATGGGGAGTTCATTGTCCGGTGGGTAGGCTCTGCGGATGGGGTATTTATAAAAATTCGGTGTCTAGATAAATCAACTTCTTATGGCCTAATAATTTAATTTATGATGTGACTAGTCAATATAAACTGAGTGACAAAACAAGGGGTTCTATATGTTGAGAGTGTTTTTCGCTCTGCTTTTCATCTCATTTAATGCACTGGCTGACAATTGTTCTAATCTCTATGAGCAGCACTTAGCGACTGATGCAAAGCTGACTTATGAAAAATTTGACCAAACCATGGGTGAAGGATTCAGGGCTCTTGAAAAGGAGAAGTGCTTTCTTGAGGCCGCTAATCTGATTAGCTTTTATATAAAAGAAACCCAGAATAAAGAAATATCTCTAAGGTGGCATTTAGCTCAAATGAGAGCCTTGTCTGGAGACTATCAGTCTGCAATTAATAATGCTAAATTGAGCCTGGTTTCTTCTGAAATGCAAGCGAAGTTTCCAATAAAGTGGAATGATTTCGTAGAGGCAAACATTGGGTTTTGGGAAAGAGACAAAGATAAGCTGGTTCGATACAGAAATGAAGTCAGTACCGGGGCTAAAATAAAGCCTAACGAAATCAACTTGGTTTTTCTGGATAGGTTAATTAACAATTTCAGTGAGACTTACCAGGTTGCTATGTATGGTAATGACAAGGGATCTTAAGAAATATATCCGTTGGATTTTTCCAACTAGTTATAGAAGGCAGTCACTTTGAATATAAAGTCAAAGTGTTGGAACGAAGGCTGCGAACGAATAGCAACCTCCGTGCTTTCTCGCACGATAGAGCTAGTGCGAGCGGCCAACTTGGTTGAGCGTTTGGGCGGTCGAGGCTTAGCACGATTGTAGTAAGTGCGGTGAAATGGCCATAGGTTGGATGAGTTTATTACAGGTTATGTGAAAAGCCCGGTTGCGGCCGGGCTTCTCATCTCACCACTCCCTTTTTTAGATCTTGAGAGAAATAAAGATAAGTTGGTAGTGAGAAAATAATAAGGGTAGCAATTGAAATAGGCAGTGATACAGCCACTTCGTCAAGCTGGTAAGCGCCAGGTCGAGAATAGGCATAATAAAAGACGGTAAGATTTGAAAATATCGAAATAGACAACATTACCTTCCAGAAATTAATGCTTCTTATTATATATTTTTCAAATGCATAGCAATAACTTGAAACTAATAGGAAGTAATCGCTAACCATAACCAATATGGATATCCATATCGGATGTGTAGGCTTCAAAATATCTGGCGAAGTTAAGTCAGAAAACGTGCCAGCAAGGGTAGTTGCAAGCATAATAAAGAAAAGAACTTTCCAACCTATCCGTTTCATTTCCACCACAATCATCCTTGATAAATAGACAATATCGTTTTCGTTATAAATTAAATCACAACGATAATAAAAGATTCCGTTCTTCAGCCACTTTTACTGGGGCGGCGTTGGTGGGCCTAAAGCCTCTAAGCTATTCAAACATCAGTCAAAGGTATCAAGGTCATCATCGCCAAAAGAGGTATTGACCAGGGTACCTATATAAAAGGCGATGTAGACGAGCCCTGTCATCTGGTAGAAGGGGTAGGCATGGATACGAAACAGGTAGCTTGTCAGCAATAACAGCAGGCACATGATCAGCAGTACAACTCTTGATACCCAAAGAGTATGGCTGTTGGGTTTGTCCAGCGCAGGTATCTTGTAAGACAGCCAAACTGAAAAGAGCACCACCACACAATAACCGGTATCGACGTAAGGGAACTCCAATTTTAACAAAAAGGTTATGATGACTAAGGGAATGAAACTGGCCATCAGAAAACGCTGCGTCGGCCTTGAAGGGTTTTCTTCTTTGAAGTCCACGCTCTATCCTTCTGTTTTCTTGGTTCCATGTACTGTTACACCGAGAAGCATTCAGCCTTGGCTGAATGCTTCTCGAAGGCCTGAAGCCCTCTCAACCTTCCTCTCCACCGCCGCCGCCAATAATCCCAACTTCGGCGCCGCCAGGGTAAAACAACGCTTAGCGCGGGTAATGCCGGTATAAACCAGCTCGCGGGTGAGTACCGGGCTTAGGGTGTCGGGCAGCACCAGCACGGTGTGGTCAAACTCCGAGCCTTGGGATTTATGCACCGTCATGGCAAACACGGTTTCCACGTCGCTAAGGCGCGAGGGCAGTACCCACTTGATGCCGCCCACCACCGGGAAGGCGACCCGTAGCCGCTGGCTGCCGTCGGCTTCTACTACCCGCAGGCAAATGCCCACGTCGCCGTTCATCAGTTCCAGGGTGTAGTTATTGCGGGTTACCAGTACCGGGCGGCCCTCGTACCAGCCGTGGTCGGCCTCCAACTGGCCGTTGGCTTTTAAGGCCTCGGCAATTTCTTGGTTTAACCCTTCCACCCCAAAGGGGCCTTTTCTTAGGGCGCAGAGCATTTGAAAGCGGCCAAAGGCAGCCAGCACCTTGGCGGCCCAAGTATCGCGCTCGCTGCCGCGCTCGGCACTCAGCACCTGCAAGTAACCCCGGTAACCTTCGATAGCGAGGCGAGACAGGGCCACGCCGTCGTCTTTGATGGGCAAGAGCTTTAAATCGTCGCGGTTCTCACGCAGCAGCTTGAGCGCCGCTTCGCTTTGGCCGAGGTTTACCGCCCGCGCCAGTTGGCCTATACCGGAATCGCTACCAAAGCGGTGGCTGACCCTGAGCATGGCCCGGCATTGGGCGAGGGCACTTTGCCCTTGGGTAAAGGCCGCCAGGCTTTCGCCGCAAAGGCTTTCTAGAAAGCGCTGGGTGTCGGTGTCGTAACCACCCAGATCGGCCCCTTGGCACAAGTCCCCGAGCACCGAGCCGGCTTCTACCGAGGCAAGCTGGTCTTTATCCCCCAGCAAAATGAGCTGGGCCGAGGCGGGCAGGGCGTCTAAAAGGGCGCTCATCATCTCCAAGTCCACCATCGAGGCTTCGTCCACTACCAGTAAATCAAGATGCAGCGGGTTTTGGTGGTGGTGGCGAAAGTGGCGGCTTTGGGGAATAACGCCCAGCAGTTTATGCAGGGTGGTCACTTCCACCGGAATGGCTGCTTTCACATCCTGAGGCAGCGCCAGCTTTTCTACGGCGCCGCGAATGGATTCGGTCAGCCTTGCCGCTGCCTTGCCGGTGGGGGCCGCAAGACCAATACGCAGCTTTTGGCCGCTGGCCAGGGCCAACTGCTGCTTAAGGCCCAACAGGCGCACCACAGTGGTGGTTTTACCGGTACCGGGGCCGCCGGTGATGATGGTAAAGGGCATGCGAAAGGCAAGGCCGCAGGCGAGCTTTTGCCAATCGAGCCCCGGCGCGCTAAAGAGGGCGTCCAGCTGTGGTTTAAGCTCGGGGCTCACTTCCATGGGCGCAAGGCGGCTGCTGATATGGCCAGCCACCGCTTGCTCAAAGCGGTAATTGCGGCGCAGGTAGAGGCGGTTTTCCACCAGCACCAGGGGGCTTGCCTCGCTGTTCACCAGTGGCGATCCCTTGATGGCCGCCAGCCAGCTTTCAAGCTGGCTGCCCTCTAAAAGCTCCGACGGCTTGGTGGGCATCTCTTCCCCCACATCGCCCTCGGGCGGCAAGGAGAGGGTGGCGTCGGCATCCAATAAGGTGGCGCTTAAATCCAGGCAGATATGGCCACGGCCATATTGGTGGGAGCAAAGGGCGGCGGCCAGCAGCAGCGGCTCTGGGGTGCTGGGCTCCAGCTCTTTAAGCCAGCGCACCAAGGCGCGGTCGATGCGGCGCAGCCAGCCCCGTTCTACCCAGGCATCCAGTAACTCAAGCATGGGTGTCTCCCTCGAACATGGCGTCTAAGCCCTCGATAAGTTCGCGCTGGGGGCGGTCTAAGTAACAGTGGCCGCCGCGCAGGAATAAATACACGGCGCCGCCCAGGTGCTGGTCGTAGTCGTAATCGGGGATGCGCGATTTTAACAGGCGGTGCAGGGCCAACAGATAAATCACGTATTGGAGATCGTAGCGTTTTTCGCGAATGGCCTCGCTCATGGCCTGCTGGCTGTAGGCGCTGTCGCCGTCCCCTAGGTGGTTGGATTTGTAATCCAGCACGTAGTAGCGGCCATTGTGCTCGAACACCAAGTCGATAAAGCCCTTGAGCATGCCGTTCAGCTCGCCGGGGCTGAGCATGGGCCGGCCGTGGCCGCCGAGGATGTGGCGGTGTACCAGCATGTCCATTTTCTGCAAATCCACATGCTTGGCCGAGAACCAAAACTCCATCTCCGCCTGGTAGCTGTTAAGGGCGCCTAGGGCCACCGCCTCGCCGTTTGGCAGCGGCAGCGGTTTATTGATAAGCGCCACAAACCAGTTAACCAGGGGCGTCAGCCACTGCTCCCAGCCTCTTTGGGTGAGGCGCTGGGCCAGCAGCTTTTGCGCCTGGGGCTCGGTAACCTTGCCAAAGCCTTCGTCGGCGGCCCATTCAAACAGGCCATGCAAAAAGGTGCCGGGGCCGGGGCCACGGGGAAACTGGTGGATGGAGTCTGACAGCGCCTTGCTTTGGGCTTCTTGTTCCTCGTCGGGGTTATTGAGGTTTTCCGCCAAGGGGGTGGCGATATCGCTTTGCCAGTCCTGGGTGCGCAGCGCCGAGTAAGAGGCGATATACCAGCGCTCGGCCGGTGGCGCCTTAAATTCGCGGGCCGCCACCAGGGCCAAGGGCTGGGTTTTCGGCTGGTACTGAGCATCGGTTACGTCAGGCGCGGCGCTTAGCACCATATCGCTGCAACCGGCGGCGAGCCTGGCAAATGCCTCGCCCACAGCGCCGTTGTCGATGGGGTTGCCGCCGGTCAACAGATATCCGAAGGCGCCCCGGTGCAAATCGTTCTCGCCCTTCTTGCCGTGGCGCTGCATTTTCACCGGCGCCAGCCCCAAAAAGCAGGCGTGGCGGGGGCGGGTGAGCGCCACATATAAAAGCCGCATATCTTCGGCCAGGCGCTCTTTTTCGGCTATGGCGTAGGCGCCGTCGGTTTTCTCTACGTCCAGCACCGCCTTGCCGCTGTCGTCGTGGTAGCGGATGTAAGGGCCCTGGCGGTCTTCTTCCCGGTAACCCATCACAAAGGGCAGGAACACCAGCGGGTATTCCAGGCCCTTGGATTTATGGATGGTGATGACTTTGACGAGATCGGCGTCCGATTCCAGGCGCAGAATGTCTTCGTCGCCCGCCGCCGGGTCGGCCACCGCCTCACTTAGATAACGAATAAGCGCCTGCTCGCCGTCGAGCTTGGCCGCCGCCCCTTGCAGCAGTTCCGCCAGATGCAACAGGTTGGTAAGGGACCGCTCACCGCCTGGGCTTGCCAGGAGCCGCGCCGGAATCGAAAAATCGCTTAAAAGTTGGCGCAGCATCGGCAGCACCCCGCGCTGGTGCCAGCGCAACTGGTAGCCTTTAAAGCGCTCCACTTGCTGCTCAAACAGCAGCTCGTCTTGGTTGAGGGTATCGAGCCAGCCAAGGCTCAGCGCCAACACCGGTGCCGCCAGGGCAGCGCGCAGCAAGCGGCCGTCTTCGGGTTCGGCGCAGGCGGCCAGCAGCGCCAGCAAATCCCGCGCCTCGCCGGAGGCAAACACCGATTCTTTGTCCGACAGGTACACCGACGCCACGCCTCGGGCAAACAGGGCGGCGCGAATGGCGTCGGCTTCGCCCCGGCCCCGTACCAGCACCGCCATATCGGCCGGGCGAAGCGGGGTGAGTGTGTCTTCACTTTTAAAGGCAGCGTCGCTATTGAGCATGGCCACCATCTGGCTGGCACAGCGCTCGGCCATCAGCTTGCGGTATTGGCCGCCCGACACGGCGCTATCCAGCGCCAAATGCCAGCCGGTCATGGCCGGTACCGGCGCGCCGTTCATCACCAGCTGCTCTTTGCGGCCATTGGCCTTGACGGCCTCAAAGGGAATTTCGTCAAACAAAAAGCTGTTGGGCTGGTGGCTAAATACCTGGTTGACGGCGCTGACCAGCCCCTGGGTGGAGCGGTAGTTGGTGTCCAGGTGGTAGTGGCGGCCAGCGGTGGCGCGGCGGGCTTTGAGATAGGTAAAGATGTCGGCACCCCTAAACCCGTAGATGGCTTGTTTGGGGTCCCCAATCAAAAACAGCCCGGTTCTGCCTGCTGCGCTGGTGCTGGCGGCGTTAAGCGCCTCGGCTTCGCTCATCACGCCAGAACGGCTTTTTTGTTCGTCTAAAAAGTCCCCTTCTTCCCCGGCATTCTCAAGGTCATAGATGTTGGCGAAGATCCGCAGCTGGGTTGGGTCGGTGTCTTGGAATTCATCAATCAGGGCGATGGGGTATTGGCGGCGGATCACCTCGCTAAGCTCCGGGCCTTTTTGCAGGGCCTGGTCGAGGCGGGTAAGGAGATCGTCAAAGCCCAAGGTGGCGCGCTGGTGTTTTTCTTGTTCCAGCCGGGCCTTTATCCAGCCAGCGGCGTGTTTGGCCAAATCGATATCGGCCTTGGGCAGCTTGGCGCGGGCAGCAAGGATGGCCCCCAGGGCGTCGATGCCGGGGTGGTTGATGATGGCCACATTGGCCTTGGCGGCGTCCGCGAGCCCCGCCGGGCTAAAGCGCTCCCAGTGCTTGTCGGAGATCTCGGGCAGCAGGGCGTCGGAGTCTACCCAGGCTTTCAGGGCCGCCAACCAGCCTTCCAAGGTGGCGAGACGGACCTTGTTGCCGTTGAAATCCTTATTGGCGTGGGCGGCCAGCATGGCGGCACTAAAGTCGTCCAGCAAATTGCGCCACAGGTCTTTCACCGGCGCCAGCAAAGCCTGCTGGCGCTCGCTAAGCTCTAGCAGCACATCGCTGGCGCTCACCACCGGTGGCTCGGCCCAGGGCAGCCAGGGGCGAATGGCGGCATGGAGCTTGGCAGGGCTGTTCCACAGCTCTGCCACCACCGACACATCGGCCAGGGGGTAATACTGGCTGCGCCAGTAATCGGCCAGTACCTGCTCAAAGAGGTGGCGCTGGTCGGTTTCCAGGGTCAGCTCAAAGAGGCTGTCGGCGGCAAAGGCGTGGGTGGCCAGCATGCGGTTGCACCAGCCGTGAATGGTGTACACGGCGGCTTCGTCCATCCACTGGGCGGCCAGCTCCAGGCGGCGGGCGCAGCCCGGCCACTGCTCCTCTGGATATTGGCTTTTAAGGGCCGAGACCAAAGGGTCGCCCGCCAAGGTGCCGCGAAACACCTTGGCCGCTTCCACCAGCCGGGCACGAATACGGTCTTTGAGCTCTTTGGTGGCGGCGTCGGTGAAGGTCACCACCAGAATTTGTGGCGGGGTCAGCCCTTCAAGCACCAGCCGCAAGTAAAGGGCGGCAATGGTGAAGGTTTTGCCGGTACCGGCGCTGGCTTCAATAAGCCGGGTGCCAAACAGCGGAAAGGTCAGGGGGTTAAGGTGCTGGCTCATTGCACGGCCTCCGTCAGCGGCGCGTACAGGCTTTGGGCCAGGGCCTTGAAGTGGTCTGTGTCCATATCGGCAAAGCTTGGGTAAGCGCGGGCGCAGTAAAGGTCTTGCTCTCGCTCGCCGGGGCTGAAATCGTCGCCGTCATAAGCCTTTTGGGCGGCAGCGATGGCGGCCTCTTCGCCTTTATCCAGCGCTGCCAGATAGGCAAAGGCGGTGCGGGGCGCCACCGGCAACGGGCCGTTAAGGGCGGCTTTAAAGGCGGCCAGAATGGGGGCGGCGTTCAAGGGCCCACGGGCCAGGTGCAGCTCGGCGTCGGGGGCCAAGAGCTTGCTGTCCACCAGGTGGCCGGTGCCGTTTGCCAACAAATGCCCGGCCCAGAGCCGCAGCAGGGCGTGGTATTTCACCTTGTTGCCAGCCAACACGCTGGTGGGGCGCAATTGTAATTGCAGCTTATCGCCGCTGTTGCTCTGCCTTACTTCCAGCCAGTCGGCAAAGCCGCCGGTGGCCAGCTCCAGGGCCTTGGCCGGGTGGTAGCTGGCCAGCAGCCCTTGCGCCTTGGCGGCAAGCTCGGTGGCTGCTTCCACCACGCCACCTATGGCCGGTTCGGCAAAACCGGCCAGGGGCAGGGTGCCGCTGCCTTTGAGGCGCTCGAGTTCCCTATCTAAAGTGCCGTCCAGGCTGGCGGCCAGCAGTTGGTCGGTAAGCTGGTATTGCTCCAGGGCGTTTAAGGTAAAGGGCTCGTCTTCGGCCAGCACTTGTTGCTCGTTGCCCAAGTAAATTTTGAGCCGTTCGTTAAAAAACAGCTGGCAGGGGGAGCGCAACAACTTGGCCAACAGCTTGAGATCGGCTGCTGGCGTTTCGGTGAGCGGCGCTACGCTGTGGCTGGCTTCAAGCTCGGGGGTATCCAGCACCTGGCGCCATTCCCGGGCAAAGCTGGTGAGCGCGCCGCCCTCAAAGTAGCGGCGGCTAAAGGGCTGCAAGGGGTGCTGGATAATGGCCGGTGGCTGCTGCCAGCCCCCTTCTAAATAATCGAGCAATTGCCCGAGCAGCACCGACGGCGGCCGCTCGGTGTTGTCTTGCACGCTTCGCCCCACCCAAGACAGATAGAGCGCATCCCTGGCCGACAGCAGCGCTTCTAAAAAGAGATAACGGTCGTCTTCGCGGCGAGAGCGGTCCCCGGGCCGGTATTGGCCGGGCAGGCTCATCAAATCGAAATCCACCGGCGCCACTGAGCGCGGGTAGTCGCCGTCATTGAGGCCCAAAATGCACACCAGCCTAAAGGGAATGGCGCGCATCGGCATCAGGGTGGCAAAGTTCACCGAGCCTGCCAAAAAGCGCTGGGCCAGGCCGCCGTCGTCCAGCATGCCAAGCCAGGCGTCGCGCACCAGGTGCAGCTCGATGGCGCTGTCAAAATGGGCCTCGCTGCAGTGCTCCAGCCAGGCGTCCAGGGCCAGGCTGAGCTGCTCTAAGGTGAGGCGTTCGTCGCTGTCTTGGGCGGTAAAAAGGTCGCTAAGGAGCTGGCGCAGCAGCGCCGCCCAATCTTCGGGGCTGTGGGGCTGGGCAAAGGCTTGCCAGTAACCTTCCAGCAGCGCAATTAAGTCGGCCAGACTCCCGGCGGCGCCAGCGGCAAGGCCCGCCACTTCGTCATAGGGTTCGATGCCGGCAAAGCGGCCGGCGTTGCCTTGGGCATAGCCCAGCAGCCAGCGTTTAAGGCCAAACTGCCAGCTGTTTTGCTCCAGGGCCGGCAGGCCCAAGGCGGCGCGCTGCTGGCCGTTAAGGCCCCAGCGGATACCGGCGCCGGCTATCCAGTCTTTGAGTTGCGGCAAATCGGCTTCGCTAAGACCAAAGCGGGCCCGCACCGCCGCCAGGTCTAGAAGATCGGACAGATCGCTTACTGCAAAGCGCCACTGGGGCAGGGTCAGCAGTTTATCCAGCGCCACCAGCAGCGGGTTGACGTCGCGCTCGGTGCGGTCAGACAGGGTAAAGGGAATAAAGCGCGGGTCGCGCCATTCCAGTTGGCCGAACACCGCCTCAATATGGGGCGCGTAGGCCTGGATGTCCGGGGTCATCACGATGATGTCCCGCGGTTTCAGGCCCTTTTCCATCTGGGTGAGCAGAAAGTCTTGCAGCACTTCCACTTCCCGCTGGCGGCTGTGGGCCGAGACTAGGCGAATGGAATCGTCGGTACTGGCACGCTTTTCGGTGGGCAGCGGGTTGAGATCGAGAATGTCTTGCTGGATTTGCCCTAGTACTGAATCGCCGTAACCGCTGAACAAGTCAATTTGCTGGAAGTCGGCGCGGTAGTGGTCCGGCTCGTCGTAGCGAGATAACAGCCCAATGTAGTCGCGGCCCTGCTTGCCCCAGGAGGCCAGCAGCGGGTTGGCGCTGGCGTGCAGCTCGTCGTCGCTGGGCTCTAGCGGCAGGCCGGGTTTGCGCTGCTGGCGCTTTTGCTCAAGGCGCAGCAAATCGCGACCATCGACGATATCGCCCCAAAAATGCTGGCAGGGGTTGGCCACAAACAGCAATACCTGGCAGTGCTGGCTGATGGCGTCCAAGGCTTCGAGCACTTGGCTTGGCAGGGAGGAAATGCCAAAGACAATCAACCGTTTGGGCAGCCCCGCCGGGCGGCTTTGCAACGCCTTGGCGGCGGCCAAGAAGCGCTGGTGCAGCGCCGAGCGGGAAATGCCGGTCTGCTCGCTTTGCATATCGGCCATCAAGGCCCGCCACAGCGCCGGTTGCCAGCGGTGCTCGCTGCCTAGCTCTTCAACCTTGCCACGGGGGCTTAGCACCCGGTCAAAGCCCGCTTCCCAGTCCGCCAGCCAGTCGGCGCGGTACATTTGGTATTGGTCGAAGATATCGGCGATTTTCTGGGCCAGTTGCCAGGCCTTGCGCTGGTCGGCATCGCCTTCCAAAAAGCGTTTAAGGGGCGCGTAGGTGTCGCCGTCAAGGCCCGGCAACAGCCGCAGCAGGCGCCAGCGCAGCCGGGGTTTATCAAAGGGGCTGTGGCGGGGCACGTTGTGGGCGCCCAACACGGCGCGGTAGGCCTGCCAGAGAAAGCGCACCGGCATCTGCATGTCCACGGCGGCGCAAATGCCGGCGCTCTCGGCCAGGCCTAATTTGAGCCACTGGGCCATGCCGTTGGATTGCACCAAAAAGGTTTCGTTTTCCAAGGGGGAAAGGGGGCTTTGGGCCAGGAAGGCCACCAACAGATCGCGCAGATCGTCGAGTTTATTGCCCTGAATAATGGAGAGGCCGCTTTGCATGGAGTCCCTGGCGTAAAAGCTTTGCCTTATCTTAACGGTGAATGGCCCCAAAGCGCCAAGCACTTGCCCGAAAAGGCAAAATGCCGTCAACTGCAAGGGCCCTCTTTTAAGGAAAGCCCGTTATGCCCGCCTGGTTGGACACCCTGATTGACGCCATTAGCCCTTATCTGCCGGCCATCGGTATTGGTGGCTTGGTGATGATGCTGGCGTCCATGGTGGTGATCCCCTTTCTTATCGTCAAAATGCCGGCCGATTACTTTGTCCGTGAGCGCCACCAGCGCCATTGGACGGTATGGACCGTCATCTGGTGGCTGCTGCGCAACCTGCTGGCGCTGGTGCTGTTTGTGGCCGGTTTTTTGATGCTGTTTTTACCCGGCCAGGGGCTGCTGACCATTCTGATCGCCCTGGTGGTGTCGGATTTCCCCGGAAAATACCGCCTGGAGCGGGCGGTGATTGGCCAAAGCTCGGTGCTCAAGGCGGTGAACTGGGTGCGCCGCAAATACAACAAAACCGAGTTGCGTTGCCCCTCCTGAGCATTTCTACAGTTGCCAGAGTGAAACTGTTGTGCAACTTTTATTCACTGGGCGGACCTGTTGCAGCCAATCAATAAGGCAGGCCGACCCACAACGGATATGCAGCACAACAAGGGGGAGTTATGTCACTCAAGTCTCTGTTTTTGGGGCTGGCGCTGCTGTGCGCCTTGCCTGTCCAACCGGCCGCTGCCAGCGGCTATACCCAAACCAAATACCCTATCGTTCTGGTTCACGGCCTTTTTGGGTTTGATTCACTGGCTGGGGTCGATTATTGGTACGGCATACCGCAGGCCCTTAGCCAAGACGGCGCCACGGTCTATGTGGTGAACGTGTCGGCGGCCAACAGCACCGAAGTGCGGGGCGAACAGTTGCTGGTGCAAATCGATAACATCCTGGCGCTTACCGGCGCCAAGAAGGTCAACCTGATTGGCCATTCCCACGGCGGCCCCACTGCCCGGTATGCGGCGTCCATCAGCCCGGGCAAGGTGGCGTCGGTCACTTCTGTTGGCGGCGTTAACTGGGGCTCGCGCTTTGCCGATGCCCTGCGCGGCACCATTGCGCCCGGTAGCGTGTCGGAAAGCGTGATTGGCGCCGCCGCCAACGCCTTTTCGAGCATTATCGAGTTCCTCTCTGGCACTCCGGCTGACCCGCAAGACTCGGTGGCGGCGCTCAATGCCCTGACCACCGCAGGCTCGCTGGCCTTTAACGCCAGCTACCCCGAAGGCATGCCCAGCCAATATTGCGGCCAGGGCCAGATGCAGGCGGCCAACGGCGTTTACTACTTCTCCTGGAGTGGCGCCAGCCCGCTCACCAATGTGCTGGACGTTACCGACGCCGCCCTGGGCCTCACTTCCCTGGTGTTTGGCGAAAGCAACGACGGCCTGGTGTCCAGCTGCTCAAGCCATTTGGGTAAGGTGATCCGTGACGACTACGCCATGAACCACCTCGATGAGGTTAACCAGACCTTCGGCCTGGTCAGCCTGTTTGAAACCAACCCCAAGACGCTTTATCGCAACCAGGCAAACAGGCTCAAAAACCTGGGGCTTTAACATGAAGCCCTTCACGATCATGGTGCCGGTATTGGCGGTGGCCGGCCTCTTGTATCTGGTGTTTCCCGAGCGCCACCCCATGGCGCCGGTAAAGGCTGCCGCCAGCCTGGCTGACACCCAGGTTGATGGCGCCGTGGGCAGCCGCTACCGCATGAGCGCCGCTCTAAAAGCCCGCTTTGACTACTGGCTGAGCGCCGTGGGCGAATTGCCGCTCTCGGCGCTGCCAGGCAAGCTGGCCCAGTCGCTGCGCCAGGATGGTTGGGCCGAGGCGGATATCAACGCGGCGCTGGCCGCCTTTGCCCACTACCAGCAGTATCTGGACGCCTTAAGTGAGGTTGCCAAGCCCCAGGCGGCTACGGCCGCCGAGCTAAAGGCAGCCTGGACCGAGCGGGACGCCCTGCGCCGCCAGTTTTACTCGGAAGCTGAGATCAATCAGCTGTGGGGCGACGAGGCGGCGGTGGAGGATTTCACCCTGCGCCGCCTGGAGATCCAGAGTCTCGGGCTGAGCGAAAGCGAACAGCTCAAATGGGAGGAAGACGCCCTGGCCCAGGCGCCGGCAACGGTGCAGCAGGCCTACGGCCCCAGCCTGAAGCTGGCGCAGTTGCAGCAGTTGCAGCAGATGAGCGGGGCCAGCCGTGACCAACTGGCAGCCCAGTATGGCGACGGCGCCGCCGACCGGCTGATGGCCGCCAAGGCGCAGCAGCAGGCGTGGCAGGGCAAGGTGGCAGCCTACCGTGACAAGGTAAAAAGCCTGTCGGCGCTACCCAGCGCCGAGAAGGCCCAGGCCCTGGCCGAATACCAGGCGCGCCACTTCTCGGCCAACGAGTTAAAGCGCTTGCGGGTGTGGCTCAGTAACGGCATGCAATAAAAAGCGCCCTGCGGGGCGCTTTTTCATCAGGCTAGGCCGACGTAAATCTCCTGCACGTCGTCGTCCTCGTCGAGCTTTTCAAGCCAGGCTTCAACGTCTGCCAGGGCGTCACTGCCGAGGCTAAGGGGGTTTTTGGCTTTGTAACCGAGCTTGGCAGAGAGCACCTCGAAACCGAATGCCGGCAGGGCGCGGCTGACTGCGTCCAGATCTTTTGGGTCGGTGTAGAAGGTCACGCCTTCGTCGTGTTCTTCCAAATCCTGGGCGCCGGCTTCAATGGCGGCTTCTTCGGCATTGGCGCTGCCTTCGGCCTCAATCAGCCCAAGATAATCAAAGTCCCAGCTTACCGAGCCGGAGTTACCCAACTGGCCACCGCGAAAAGCCACTCGCATACCGGAGGCGGTGCGGTTTTTGTTGTCGGTCAGGCACTCGACAATCACCGGCACCTGATGGGGGGCAAAGCCTTCGTAGGTGACCAGCTCATAGTTGACCACTTCGTCCAGCAGGCCAGCGCCTTTTTTGATGGCACGCTCCAGGGTGTCACGGGTCATGGACGCCTTGCGGGCCGCCTCGATGGCCATGCGCAGCCGAGGATTCATGTCTGGGTCGGCGCCGCTACGGGCCGCCACCATGATCTCGCGGGTCAGTTTGGTGAAAATTTTGCCTTTTGCATTGGCCGCCGCGCTTTTGTGCTTGGCCTTCCATTGAGCGCCCATGGGTTGTCTCGCTGCGTGGTAATGGTCCTGCCGGGCCCCGGGTTCGGCCATTATAGGCGGCGCCAAAGGGGCCGAAAAGCGCCTGGCTCCTGCTAAAGTGCAATGGATCGCAAGGGCGGCAAAGTGGTATCACTAGGCCAACGCCAATAAGGAGTTAGCAATGGCAAAGCGTATTCAAATCGAACAAAACGGTGGCCCAGAGGCCCTGCAATGGGCCGAGGTTACCCCGGCCGAACCCAAAGCCGGTGAAGTGCGGGTAAAAAACCACGCCGTGGGCGTGAATTTCATCGACATCTACTTTCGCGACGGCCTCTACAAGGCCCCCGCCATGCCCACCAGCCTTGGCACCGAAGGCGCCGGGGTGATTGATGCGGTAGGCGAAGGCGTCACTGGCCTTAGCGTCGGCGACCGGGTGGCCTACGCCCAGGGCCCGCTGGGCTCCTACAGCGAATACCACGTGCTGCCCGCCGCCAAGGTGGTATTGCTGCCAGGCAGCATCGATTTTGAAACCGCCGCCGCCATGATGCTAAAGGGCCTGACCTGCCAGTATCTACTGCGCCAAACCGCCGAGCTTAAAGCCGGTGACGTGGTGCTCTTTCATGCCGCCGCCGGTGGCGTGGGCACCTTTGCCTGCCAATGGGCCAAGGCCCTGGGGGTAAAACTCATCGGTACTGTTTCCACCGAAGAAAAGGCGGCGCTGGCCCGTGCCAACGGCGCCTGGGAAGTCATTAACTACAGCAAAGAAGACGTGGTTGAGCGGGTCAAAGAGCTGACCGGCGGCGCCATGTGTGATGTGGTATACGACTCGGTGGGCAAAGACACCTGGCTGACATCGCTGGACTGCCTTAAGTCCCGCGGCCTGATGGTGAGCTTTGGCAACTCCTCCGGCCCGGTGGAAGGGGTGAACCTGGCTATTTTGAACCAAAAGGGCTCGTTGTTCGTGACCCGCCCCAGCCTCAATGGTTACGCCGACACCCCCGAGCGGCTCAAGGCCATGTGCCAAGACCTGTTCAGTGTGGTGGCCAATGGCGACGTAAAAGTGCAGATAGGCCAGCGCTTTGCCCTCAAAGACGCCGCCAAGGCCCATATCGCCCTAGCCAGCCGCCAAACCACGGGCTCGACGGTGCTGCTGCCCTGATAACGAAACCGGCCCTGTGGCCGGTTTTTTGATGGCGGCGCTTGACGGCGCCGGCGGCGACCGGGATGGTTAAAAGAACGCCATTTTCGGGAGCCTGCCATGGCTTTTCGCTACCAACTCGGCAGCCAATCGGTTGTTTTTCCTGATCTTAAAACCCTGCTGGCCAAGGCCACGCCGCTGCGCTCGGGAGATGAGCTGGCCGGGCTGGCGGCTGCCGGCGATGAGGAGCGGGCCCTGGCTCAGTTGGCGCTGAGCGAAGTGCCGCTCAAGGCCTTTTTAAGCGAGCTGGTGGTGCCCTATGAAGAAGATGATGTCAGCCGCCTTATTATCGACAGCCACGACGCTCGCGCCTTTGCTGCCATCAGCCACCTGACGGTAGGGGATTTTCGCAACTGGCTGCTAAGCGACGAAGCAGACAGCCAGCATTTGCTGGCCATCGCCCCCGGCATTACCCCGGAAATGGCGGCGGCGGTCAGTAAAATTATGCGCAATCAAGACCTTATCCTGGTCGCCAAAAAATGCCGGGTCGAAACCGCCTTTCGTAACCGCTTGGGCCTGCCGGGGCGCCTTGCCACCCGGTTGCAGCCCAACCACCCAACCGATGACGCTACCGGCATTGCCGCCAGTATTCTCGACGGCCTGCTCTACGCCAACGGCGACGCGGTAATAGGCATCAATCCAGCCACCGACAACGTCGGCCAGGTGCGCCGCCTGTTAGAGCTGCTGGACGGGGTGATTCAGCAGTACCACATTCCTACCCAGTCCTGCGTGCTGACCCATGTCACCACCAGCCTCAAGGTGATGGAGCAGGGGGCGCCGCTGGATCTGGTATTTCAGTCCATCGCCGGTACCCAAAAGGCCAACCAGAGCTTTGGGGTCACCCTGGACTTGTTGGCCGAGGCCCGCTCGGCGGCCCTTAGCCTCAAACGCGGCACGGTGGGCAGCAACGTCATGTACTTCGAGACCGGCCAGGGCAGTGCGCTCTCGGCCAACGCCCATTTTGGGGTAGACCAGCAAACCCTGGAGGCCCGCGCCTACGCCGTGGCCCGCGCCTTTGAGCCGCTGCTGGTGAACACCGTGGTGGGTTTTATCGGCCCCGAATACCTTTTTGACGGCAAGCAAATCACCCGCGCCGGTCTTGAAGATCACTTTTGCGGCAAGCTGCTGGGGCTGCCCATGGGGGTGGACGTTTGTTACACCAACCACTGCGAGGCCGACCAGAACGACATGGACAACCTGCTGACCTTGCTGGGGGTGGCCGGTTGCAACTACATCATGGGCATTCCAGGCTCGGATGACATCATGCTCGGCTACCAGAGCACCTCCTTTCACGACGCCCTGTATTTGCGCCGGGTGCTGGGGCTGCGCCCGGCCCCGGAGTTTGAAACCTGGCTGGAGAAAATGCAGATCCTGGATAGGGAATTTCGGCTACCCAAAGGGGTACCGCCGCTTTTTGCCCCTGCCATCAAACGCCTGGAGGGCTAAGCCATGAGTGATGCCTGGCAACAACTTCAAAAATTTACCGCCGCCCGCATTGGCCAAGGGCGGGCTGGGGTGAGCCTGCCCACCGCAAAGCAGCTGGCCTTTGGGCTTGACCACGCCCGGGCCCGCGATGCGGTGCACAAGGCGCTGGATGTAGCAAAAATCGAGGGCCAATTACCCGAGCCGGTGCTCTTTTTGACCAGCCAGGCGCCGGACCGCGCCAGTTACCTCAAGCGCCCCGACTGGGGCCGGCGCCTGGACGCACCGTCGCGGCAAATCGCCGAGCGCCATCAGGGCGAATACGATCTGGCGCTGGTGATAGTGGATGGCCTTTCGGCCCTGGCCATCGAAGAAAACGCCGCTGCTTTTCTGGCGGCCTTAAGGCCTGAGCTGAAAGATTGGTCCCTGGCGCCTCTTAGCGTGGTAACCCAGGGGCGGGTCGCCATAGGGGATGAGGTAGCGAGCCTTTTAGGGGCGCGGATGGTATTGGTGCTGATTGGTGAGCGCCCAGGGCTTAGCGCCCCGGACAGCCTGGGGCTCTATTTTACTTACGGGCCAGAGGTGGGCGGTACCGACGAGCGGCGCAATTGCATCTCCAACGTGCGGCCAGCAGGGCTCAGTTACCAAGAGGCGGCCAAACGCCAGGGCTACTTGATGAGCGAGGCCTGGCGCCGGGGAATAAGCGGCGTGGATTTAAAAGACGAAAGCGCCATGGACACGGCGCTCACCCAGCAAGGCAATTTCTTGCTGGGTTAACGGCGGCGTAGCAGCAGGGCGGCTATGGCAATGCCAATCAAGCCACCGGCCATATCCACCAGGATGTCGCGCCATTCCAGGCCATGGCCGTAGCCATACATTTCGCACACTTCCTGAATAACCGGCAGCAGCAACGCTGGCACCAGTTGCCAGTACCATTTGAGGCTGGGCCAGGCCCAGCAACCCATCAGCGCCACCAGGGCGAAGGTCAGCAGGTGCAGCGGCGTGTGCCAGCTGCCGGCCAGCTCCCCAAATTCGGGAATAAAGGCGCCGCCAATCAGGCAGGCCACCAGGATGGCGTAGAGGCGATAGCGTAACCAGCCGGGAACATGCATTATCGAAAACCCCATAAAAAACAGGCGCCAACCCTAAGAGAAAGCGCCCTTTGGTGCAAGATGGCGGATAAAAAAGCCGGCTTGTGCCGGCTTTTTTTAGTCCATTTCCCGAGCGATAGCCCGGTAGGCGATGTCGGTGCGGAAGAAGGCGCCGTCCCAGTGGATGGCCCTTACCCCTTGGTAGGCGCTCTGCTGAGCAGAAACCACCTTGTCGCCAAGGGCGGTTACGCACAGCACCCGGCCACCGTTGGTGACCACTTGGCCGTGCTGCTCGGCGGTGCCAGCGTGGAACACCTTAACCCCTTCTGGTACTTCGTCGAGGCCGGAAATGGCATCGCCCTTACGGGGCGTGTCGGGGTAGTTGGCGGCGGCCATTACCACGCCAACTGCCGGGCGCTCGTCCCAATGGGCTTCGGGGAACTTGTCCAATTGGCCCGCGGTGGCGGCCAGGCACAGTTTCACCAGGTCGGATTTCAGACGCATCATGATCGGCTGGGTTTCCGGGTCACCGAAGCGGCAGTTGAACTCGATAACCTTGGGGGCGCCTTGCTGGTCGATCATCAGGCCGGCGTACAAAAAGCCGGTGTACGGGATGCCGTCGGCCTTCATGCCTTCCACGGTCGGGTAGATCACTTCGTCCATGATGCGCCGGTAGACTTCGGTAGTTACCACAGGGGCCGGGCTGTAGGCGCCCATGCCGCCGGTGTTGGGGCCGGTGTCGCCGTCGCCAACCCGCTTGTGGTCCTGGCTGGTGGCCATGGGGGTGACGTTGTTGCCGTCCACCATGACGATAAAGCTGGCTTCTTCGCCGTCTAGGAAGTCTTCAATCACCACCCGGGCACCGGCGTCGCCAAAGGCGTTGCCAGAGAGCATGTCGTTTACCGCGTCTTTGGCTTCATCCAAGGTCATGGCCACAATCACGCCTTTGCCGGCGGCCAGGCCGTCGGCCTTGACCACGATAGGCGCGCCGCGCTCTTCAAGGTAAGCCAGGGCTGGCGCTACTTCGGTGAAGGTGCGGTACTGGGCGGTAGGAATGGCGTGGCGGGCCAGGAAATCTTTACTGAAAGCCTTGGAGCCTTCCAGTTGAGCCGCAGCGGCAGTGGGGCCGAAAATGGCCAAACCTTCAGCGCGAAAGGCGTCCACCACCCCTGCAACCAGCGGCGCTTCGGGGCCAACAATGGTCAGCTCAACGTTATTGTCCTTGGCAAATTGCACCAGGGCGGTATTGCCGGTCACATCGACGTTCTTGAGCTTGGGCTCCAAGGCGGTGCCGGCGTTACCCGGCGCCACAAAGACGACTTCAACTTCTTCGCTCTGCGCCGCTTTCCAGGCCAGGGCATGTTCGCGGCCGCCGCCGCCGATAACCAGAACTTTCATGCTGACTCCTTAGTGGCGGAAGTGGCGCATATTGGTGAACACCATGGCGATGCCGGCTTCATCAGCCGCTTTGATGACTTCGTCGTCACGGATAGAGCCGCCCGGTTGGATAACGGCGGTGATACCGGCCTTGGCGGCGGCGTCGATGCCGTCGCGGAACGGGAAGAAGGCGTCAGAGGCCATCACCGAGCCGGGCACTTCCAGGCCTTCGTCTTCGGCCTTGATGCCCGCTATTTTGGCCGAATATACGCGGCTCATCTGGCCGGCGCCGACGCCGATGGTCATCTCGTTTTTCACGTAGACGATGGCATTGGATTTCACGAACTTGGCTACCTTCCAGGCGAACAGCAAGTCTTTCATTTCGTCGCTGGTGGGAGCGCGTTGGGTAACCACTTTCAGGTCGCTCTCGCTCACCATGCCCTGGTCTTTGTCTTGCACCAGCAGGCCACCGTTAACGCGCTTGATGTCCAGCGCGGCCGGGCGCGCTGTCCACTCGCCGCATTCCAGTACCCGCACATTGGTCTTGGCGCTGCACACTTCACGGGCGCTGGCGGAGACTTTGGGGGCGATGATCACTTCCACGAACTGGCGCTCGATAATGGCCTTGGCGGTGTCGCCGTCCAGCTCTTGGTTGAAGGCAATAATGCCGCCAAAGGCGCTGGTGGGGTCGGTTTTAAAGGCGCGGTCGTAAGCCTCGAGGATGCTGGCACCCACGGCCACGCCACAGGGGTTGGCGTGCTTGACGATAACGCAGGCAGGCGTATCGAATTCCTTCACGCATTCCAGCGCCGCATCGGTGTCGGCGATGTTGTTGTAGGACAGTTCCTTGCCTTGCAGCTGCACGGCGGTGGCAATGGAGGCCTCTTTGGGCTCGGCTTCAGCGTAGAAAGCCGCCTGCTGGTGGCTGTTTTCGCCGTAGCGAAGGTCCTGCTTCTTCACAAACTGGCTGTTGAAGGTGCGCGGGAACTTGCTTTCGCCAAACAGGGCGCCGAAATGGTTGGCAATCATGCCGTCGTAGGCAGCGGTGTGCTCGAAGGCGCGAATGGCAAAATCAAAGCGGGTCTCGAAAGAGAGGCTGCCGCTTTGTTGGTCCATCTCGTCGATAACCCGGCCGTAGTCACCGGCGTTCACCACGATGGCCACGTCTTTGTGGTTTTTGGCGGCGGAGCGGACCATGGTGGGGCCGCCGATGTCGATGTTCTCAACCGCGTCTTCAAACTTGCAATCAGGTTTGGCAACGGTAGCGGCAAAGGGGTAGAGGTTCACGACTACCAGGTCGATGGGGTTGATGCCGTGCTGGTTCATCACGCCATCGTCTACGCCGCGGCGGCCCAGGATACCGCCATGAATTTTGGGATGCAGGGTTTTCACCCGGCCGTCCATCATCTCCGCAAAGCCCGTATACTCGGACACTTCGGTGACATTGATGCCGTTGTCTTTGAGCAGGCGGTAGGTGCCGCCGGTGGACAGGATCTCCACGCCACGTTGGGTGAGGGCCTTGGCGAAGTCGGTAATACCGGTTTTGTCAGATACGCTGATAAGGGCGCGACGGATGGGGCGAGCGTCTTGCATCAGTTGGTCTCTATGGCTGGCAATAAGAATAGGAAAAAGCGGGCGCCATTCTACACGAAAACGTTTCCGAAGGGGGAGCGGCAGGGAAATTCCCCAGCCTCTTGACCCTAGAGTAGAGTCAAAGGTTAAGCTTGTTCCATGTCTCGAAGCGGACAAGGTGGATATGACATTACTGACGCACTTTTTAGCACTCTTTATGGACGCAGCCCCCTGGCTGCTGCTGGGCTTTATTACCGCCGCCGCCATCAAGGTGTGGCTGCCGGCCGATTGGCTGGGCCGCCACCTGGGCGGCGAAGGGGTTAAACCGGTGGCCAAGGCAGCCCTGTTTGGTGCGCCGCTGCCGCTGTGCTCATGCGGGGTACTGCCGGCGGCCATGGGCCTGCGCCGGGCCGGGGCCTCCAAGGGCGCCACCGTGTCATTTTTGGTATCGACCCCGGAAACCGGTGTGGACTCGGTGGCGGTATCCTATGGTCTGCTCGGCCCCTTGCTGGCCATAGTGCGGCCCATCGCTGCCATCACCTCGGCGCTGCTGGCCGGGCTTTTGGCCGGGCGCGCCAAAGCGCCGGTGTTTGCATCTTTTACCCCACAGCTGGCCAGTTGCTGCGGCCCCAAAGAGGCAGTGGCGCCTGCCAGCGGCTCTGGCCCCAAAGCCGAGGCCGCCTGTGGTGGTAACGCCGCAGCGCCAGCAAAAACGAGCTGCTGCGGCGACAAGCCAAAAGAGGCCAGCAGTTGCTGTGCTAGCGAGGCGCCGAAAACCACCAGCTGCTGCGCTGGCGAAAGCGTGGCGGCCAAGGCGAGTGATTGCACAGCTGACAGCTGCTGCGCGCCGGTGGACAGCAGCAAAAGCAAGTGGCGCCAGGGCTGGGATTTTGTCACCCATGATCTGGTGGACGACTCAGTTAAATGGCTGCTTATCGGCCTGGTATTTGCCGCGCTGGTGGTCACCTATGTACCCACCGACTTTCTGACCCGCTGGGGCGGCGGGCTCACTGCCATGGTGGTGATGGTGCTGATTGGCATCCCCATGTATATCTGTGCCACCGCCAGCACCCCTATTGCCGCCGGGCTGTTATTGGGGGGCGTATCGCCGGGGGCGGTGCTGGTGTTTTTGCTGGCGGGCCCCGCCACCAACGCCGCCGCCATTGGCCTGGTGCGCCAAGAGCTGGGCAACCGGGCGCTGCTGGCTTATCTCGCCGGGGTGATAGTGCCGGCCATCGGCTTTGGTTTTCTTACCAACTATCTGGCCGGGCTCTGGCCGGCCGGCATCGCCGCCCAAGGCGGCAGCCATGCCTTGCTGCCCCAGTGGCTCAGCATCGGCTCGGCGCTGGTGCTGGCATTGTTGATGCTGGCGAGCCTTTACCGGCAGTTAAAGCCGGGGGCAGGGCACAGTCACAGCCATTAAAAAAGCGGCCAGAGGGCCGCTTTTTATCACCTTTAACTCGGTTTTTTATTGGGACATCAGCTGGTTGGCTCTTTCCATCAACGGCTGAGCCGCTACCACCCGGCGATGGCTCAATAGCTCGTTGGCCTGGGCCAGGTAGGCGTTGGCCAGCTGCTTTTTCAATGCCGTTACGCTCGGCAGCTTGGCTGGCAGGGCGGTTTCAAAGGCGCTCAGCTCGTTATAAACGGCGTCCAATTCCTTGGGCTCTTTGGCGTCGGTTATCCGCTGCTGCCAGGCCGCCAGCTTGGTTTGGTAAAAGGCTTCGGCGGCCTGCACCGGGTATTGCGGGGTCTGGCCGTTATCCACTTGCTGCTGGTAATCGGCCAACTGGCCGATGGCGTCTTTGAGGGCGCCGGCCTTGGCCAGCGGTTCGGCCAGGGTGTCGGAGGTGGGGAAGAAACGCCCGGCCACATCCATCAGGCGGCTGATGGCGGGGGCGTCTTCGTTGGCCATGGCCTGGTTCAGGTTCTCGGCCAGTTTTTGTTGGGCAGCCTCGGAGGGCACGATGGGCGCCGGGTTCAAAAAGTGCAGGTCGGCCTTGAGGGCGTCCAACTCTTCAATGGCGGCTTTATCGCTGTAGGCGGCCTGTTCCAGGCGGGCCTTGTATTCTTCGGTCAGGGCGCTCAGCAAGGACTGGCGGCGCTGCTCGAGGCGCAGGTCGAGGTTTCGTACCTCGTCATCGTTGGGGAAGATATTAAGCAGCTCTTTGAGTACCAGGGCGGCGGCCGGGAAGTTGGGGAGATCCGGGCGGTCCGCTTCTTTTAAGGCGCTGTCGATACGCTGCTCGTAGTGGTCAAGGATACGGTTGCGGTTAACCCGCAAGATACCGGCTTGCTCCTGGGGGGAGAGGCTGGGCAGCTTGGCCAGCAGATCTTCAACCGGCATCAGGTTGATGGCTTCGAGGTTCTGCTGGTGACCGTTGATGGCGTCAAGCTGCGCCTGCAGGCTTGCCACCTGATCCTTGCCGTGGCTCCACAGGCTGAATGCCACCACCACCGACGCGACCAGGGCCACCGGGTAGAGGATGTTGCCAACGCGCAGCGGCTCTATCACCTTTTGCAGGCGGCGCAGGGTCGGCTGCGGTTTTTCTTCTTTTAAGAGCTTGCGCACCGGCTGCCAGAGGCGCCCAGGCATGTTGGCCGGTTTGGTCAGCTTGAACTGGCGGCGCTCTTCTTCGCTGAGCTTTTTGCGGTCAAAGGGGTGGCGCGAGCTCAGCAGCTCGTAAGACACGCAGGCCATGGCGTAGAGGTCGTCACACACCGTCGGTTCTTTACCGGCAATGAGCGAAGTGGAGGCATAGGCCGGGGTGTAGCCGTAAACGGTGGTTTCGTCGCTTTGCTGCTCGTTCAGGAAGTCTTCGTGGCCGGTGGGCTTGAGAGCCTGGGCGACGCCGTAATCGAGGATCTTGATGCTGCCCTGGCTGGTCACAAAGATGTTGGACGGCTTGAGGTCGGCATGGACGATGCCCTGGGCATGGGAAAAGGCCAGGGCCGAAAGGATTTGCTCCAGCACCTTGGCGGCGCCCTTCCATTTGAGGCCCTGGGGCTTGGCCCGCTGGATAACCTTGGACAGGGGCTCCCCTTCCAGCAGCTCCATCACCATAAACCAGGTGTCGCCGTCGTGGTCCAGATCGTACACGCGGATGATATTGGGGTGGGAAAGGCGCTTGGATTTGGCCGCTTCTCTGGCCAGCAGGCTCAGGGCCGAGCTGTCTTTGGTTAGCTCGGCGCGCAGGATTTTCACCGCCACCTGGGCGTCGCGGGCACCGGCTTCTTCCAGGTGCAGGTCCGTTGCCTTGTAGACGTCACTCATGCCCCCAGAGCCAATCAGGGATTCAATACGGTAACGCTGCTTGAGGGTTTTGTCGGTCCACTGATGCTCGTTGTGGTTGGCAACGGGCTCAAGTTGACCGGACACAGTGGTGTGAGTCTGGGCGCTGGCTTCCATGCTGAAACATCCTTTGTTTCATTAATTAAGAGGGGGCAAAAGTAAAGTTCACATCCTGAACTTTCAACATGAACTGTACTATAACGGTGATTTTATTTTCCACAAAGTTAAGTGAAACATGAAATGGATCGCGTTGACAGTCCATTAGGGGATCCGTAATCTTGAGCCGTTGTCTTTCAGGAGAAAGGCAAATAGGCAGGTTTGTCATCAAGGAAAGGTAAAGTGCCATGGAACTGGAGCTTGAAATAACAAGCTACCACAGGCTGTCTCCCTCTATTCAGTCTGTTAAGCGTTTTTCCAATGAAAATCAATTGCTTGGTCGATCTGAGCAATGTGATTGGCAGCTGCCTGACCCGGATCGGGTTATCTCTTCTAAGCACGCTGAAATCGTAAAAAAAGATAATGCCTACTGGTTGAAAGATATTTCGACCAACGGTGTCTTTGTGAATAATTCCACCCAGCCGTTGGGTAAAGAAAACCCCTCCAAACTTAATGACGGTGACGTGCTTCGTATCGGTGATTATGAAATTGCCGTGAAGCTGGTAAGTCAAAATAATGACAAGCCAGAACCGGTAACGCATTCAACGGCTTCAGTTAATTCTTTTTCAGAAAATGCTGAATTAGCTTCTGCGCCTATTTCACCCATGCCAGCCGAACCGGCACCGGCGCCTGAGCCCAGTTTGAGCTTTGGCAGCCTGGCCTCTTCCCTGGCCGAACCCGGCTCGGCCGACAGCCATGTGGACATGCCCAAAAGCACCGGCGCCGATGGTATTCCCACCGAGTGGAACTGGGGCAACAAGGAGCCTGCCAAGGAAGAGGCGCCCAAGCCCCAGGCCAAGCCCGAGCTGGTAGAGGCCCTACTCGAAGGCCTGGGCATGCAAAAGCAGTTTACTGACAAAGCGCCGGATGCGGCGCTGATGAAGGAGTTGGGCAACCTCACCCGCATCATGCTCGAAAGGCTGCTGGATCTGCTGCACATGCGCGCCGAGCAAAAACAGAAGCTGCGGGTGCAGCAAACCACCTTCCGCCGCCAGGAAAACAACCCCCTGAAATTCTCTGCCACTGCCCAAGATGCTCTGGAATCCTTGATTATCCGCCGCCACAACTCCTTCCTTGGCCCCCAGGAGGCCATTGAAGAAGCTTTTGCCGATATCCGCCACCACGAGCAAGCCCTGATGGCAGCCGTGGAAAAAGTGGTGGTGTCGCTGTTGGAAACCGACGCGGTGGTGGAAGACAGCGCCCTGGACAAAATGCCGGTGATTGGCAAGGCCCGCGCCTTTGAACGCTGGCAGCGCCAGCAAGACCACCTCAAGCATGAATATGGCGATGCCGAACGCATGATGCGTTCCGATCTCTTTGTTGATGCCTACGAAAACGCTATCCGTACTTTGAAACAGGAGTGATCCGATGTACGCCAAGTGGCTGCGTCCTTTGTTTATGTCTGCCGTGCTGGTAATGCTGGCCGGTTGCGTGGTGGCTAACGCCGTTTACGAGCCGAGCACCGATCTCAATGTCAGTGCCGTAGACAACCTCAACCCCGATTACACCGGCCGGCCTTCACCGGTGGTGATGAAGGTCTACCAGCTCAATGGCCGCAGCGCCTTTGATGCCAGCGACTTTTTCAATCTTTACGGCGACGCCGCCAGTGCCCTTGGCAACGAGTTGGTCAAAGTGGACGACTTTGAGCTGCAACCGGGCGAGAAACGCGACATCAAACTGCGCCTCAGTGGCAAAACCCGCTTTATCGGCGTGGTGGTGGCTTACCGCGATATCGAGAACGCCCAATGGCGCCTGGTGCTGGATGCCGATCCCACCGGTTACAAGGATGTCAGTCTGAAACTGGATGCGCTGGCTATCAGCACCAAGGGATAACGAGAGGCAACATGGAACGTTTGGCAAAGGTCGCCTGGTCAGAAGGCATGCTGCTGCGCCCGCAGCATTTTCAGCAACAAGACCGTTTTCACTATCACGCCGCAAGGCTTCGCCACAGCCGCATCTTCCCGTTCGGTTATGGGGTCAACCAACTGACCCTGGACGAGCAAGCCCTGCCGCTGGGCCAGGTCAGCGTCATTAAAGGCGCTGGGCTCTTCCCCGACGGCCTGCCGTTCGAGTTTGACCAGCAGGACAACCTGCTTTTAGAAGTGCCGGCCGATGCCCGCGACGAACTGGTGTACCTGGCCATTCCCCTGGAAAAGCTGGCCGGCGCCAATATCGTGGCCGCCGACTCCCACCACATCGGCCGATTTGTGATGCGCGACGTCAAGGTGCTGGACGAGTCCTTGGACGATGGCGACGAAGAAGACTTGAGCCTTGCCTACCTCAATCCCAGCCTCAAGCTGGAGCGGGAAGACATGGCTGGCTTTGCCACCTTGCCGCTGGCGCGCATCATTGAAGTGATCAACGAAAAAGAAGTGAAGCTCGATCGCAGCTACATGGCGCCGTGCCTGGATATCAACGCCATCACCCCGCTGGCCTCTTTGCTGCGCGAAGTGCTGGCCATGGTCAAGCAGCGGGCCCAGGCGCTGGCCATGCGCATGCAAAAGGGCGCCGAGCAGTCCACCACCTTGCTGGATGTGCTGATGCTTCAAGCCCTTAACCGCTGGCAGCCCAATCTCGAACACCTCAAAGACAGCCCCCAGGTGCACCCCGAGCGGCTCTACAGCCTGCTGGTGACCCTGGCCGGTGAAATGGCCACCTTTACCCGCGCCGAGAAGCGCCCGCCGGCCCTGCCGTCTTATCAGCACGACCGCCTCACCGAGACTTTTGGTGATTTGATGGCGGTGATCAGCCAATCGCTGTCGACGGTGCTGGAGCAAACCGCCGTGGCCCTCAAACTTGAGGAAGCGCAGTTTGGTATCAAGGTGGCGCCGCTCACCGACAAATCCATGCTGGCCAGTGCCCAGCTGGTGCTGGCGGTGAAGGCCGATTTGACCACCGAAGACATTCGCCGCCGCCTGCCTACCCAGATCAAGCTGGGACCGGTGGAGCATATCCGCGACCTGGTCAACAACCATCTGCCCGGTATCGGCGTCAGCGCCTTGCCGGTCGCGCCGCGGCAGATCCCCTACCATGCCGGTTACCACTACTTCCTGCTCGACAGCCAGTCGGAGCGCTGGCAGCAGCTCAAGCAAAGCGGCGGCCTGGCATTGCACGTGTCCGGTAACTACCCGGGCCTGGCCCTGGAGCTTTGGGCCATCAGGCAGTAAACCAGCACCCACAGGGATGTGAGTATGAATGACAGCACCATAATCAAGCCGCGCCCCGGCGCTCGCCAGGCGCCCCCGCGCCCGGCCCAAGAGCCGGTTGGCCATGACGACAAAACCGCCCTGGCCTCGGTCAGCGATGAGTTTCAGCGCGGCCGGTTTCGGCTCCCCGCCACCCACCTGGATGTGCTGGTGGACGAGGCGTCCAAGATTTTGTCTCTGGCCGACCGCCTCGGCCAGGCCAGCAGCGTTGACGACATCAGCGCCCTCAAGCGCCAGAGCATGGATCTTATCCGTGAATACCTGCGCGCATTACAGGGCCAGCAGGTGGCGCCAGACACCGTCAACATGGCGTCTTACTGCCTGTGCGCGCTGCTGGACGAAATCGTACTCAACAGCCCCTGGGGCGGCAGCGGCCAATGGGCCGCCAGTTCGTTGCTGTCGGAGTTTCACTCCGAGACCCTGGCCGGTATCCACTTTTTCGAACTGGTGGAAAAGGCCCAGCGCACCAACGACGTGCCGCTGCTGACGCTGCAGTTCTTGTGCCTGAGCCTGGGTTTTAAGGGCAAATACCGGGTCGAGAACCTGGGGCAGGAAGCCCTGGATGGCTTAAAAGATCGCATCTACCAGCAAATCTGTGCCGACAAGGGCCGCTACGCCACCCCCTTTGAAGGGGATTGGGAGCAAAAGCTGGTGCCCGGTGACGAGCTGGCCCAGCGCTTCCCGCTGTGGGTGGCCTTTGCCCTGTGCGGGGTGGTGTTGCTGCTGCTGTACATGGGCTTTGTCTACAACATCAACCAAAGGTCCCAGACCACCTTCTTGAACTTCTCCAAGGTGTCGGTGGCGTCCCAGCCGGTGGCAGGGGACGAGCAGGGCGACCTGAAAGACTCGGCCGACGCCAAATACCTGCGCCAGATCCTGCAAACCGAAATAGACAAAGGTTTGCTGGAGATGGTGTACCTGCCGGATCGCATTCGCCTGCGTATCGGCAACGAGGCGCTGTTCGGCTCCGGCTCGGCCACGGTGCGCGAGGACATGACCCCGGTGCTCAACAAAATTGCCCGGGCGCTGGAATCCACCCACGGCAAGGTGCTGGTTACCGGCCACACCGACGACCAGCCCATCTTCACCAGCAAGTACCCGTCCAACTGGCATTTGTCCCTGGCTCGCGCCAATGCGGTGGCCAATGTGCTGGCCAGCGGCGGCAAGCTTGACGGGCGGCTCTGGCCGGAAGGTCGCGGCGAAGCCGAACCTTTGTACCCCAATGACAGTAACGAACACCGCGCCCTTAACCGGCGGGTGGAAATTGATTTGATCCCCTGAGGCTAGATAGATGAAAGGCATGACATGGATCCGTCGCCTCGGAGCGATACTGACCTCCCGTTACACCGTTATCGTGCTGGGGGCTCTGGCCCTGGCCCTTATTATTTGGTTTGGCGGCCCGCTTTTAGCCATCGCCGGCTGGGAGCCCCTGGCCTCGGTGGCGGCGCGAGTGATCTTCCTGCTGCTGATCGCCCTGGTGTGGGTAGGTGTATACCTGCTGCGCATGAAGCGCGAGAAAAAGGCCAACGAGCAGGTCGTCAACGAAATGCTCAGCGGCGCCAACACCGACGATGAGCTCCTTAAAGAAGAAGTAGAGACCCTGCGCGAGCGGATGCGCGAAGCCCTGGCGCTGGTGAAAAAATGGAAGCCGGGGCGTTTTCGCTCGGTGTACGAGCTGCCCTGGTACATGATCATCGGTGCCCCCGGCTGTGGTAAATCCACGGCGCTGCTCTCATCCGGGCTCGAATTCCCGTTAAAAGAGCAAATGGGCATCGACTCGGTCAAAGGCGTTGGCGGTACTCGCCACTGCGACTGGTGGTTTACCAACAAGGCAGTGCTGATTGATACCGCTGGCCGCTACACCACCCAGGACAGCGCCGACAAGCGCGACGCCCGCGGCTGGAACTCCTTTTTGGGGCTGTTGAAGAAAAACCGCCCGCGCCGCCCCATCAATGGTGTTCTGCTGTCGGTGAGCGTGGCCGATCTGCTGGAGCAGACCCCCACCGAGCGTATGCTCCATGCCCGCGCCCTCAAGCAGCGGGTCCAAGAGCTGAAAAACCGCCTGGGGCTTATCTTCCCGGTCTATGTGCTGCTCACCAAGTTTGACCTCTTGGAAGGCTTTAACGACGTCTTCGCCCAGCTCTCTGAAAAAGAGCGCGAAGAAGTGTTCGGCATGACTTTCCCACTGCAATCGGTGCGCGACCCTAAGAGCCTGCCCGGCGCCTTCGAAGCGGAATTTATCAATATGCTGCAACGGGTAGACAAGTTCGCCCTGCACCGCTTGCAGCAAGAGCGCAACGCCAACGCCCAGCGCCGCATCTACCAGTTCTCCAAGCAACTGGCACTGTTGCAGGCGCCGCTGTGGGACATGCTCAAAGAGGTGTTCTTCCCCTCTGCCTATGAAGAAGTGCCGCTGCTGCGGGGCATCTATTTGGTGTCGTCCGAGCAGGGCGGTCAGGCCAAGGACAAGGTCTCCAAGCTGGTGGACAGCCAGTTCAAGGTCAAGGCCCCGGCCGCGCCGGCAGTGGCCCGCACCCGCGACGGCTTCTTTTTGCGCCGCCTCTTTGAAGACATCATCTTCTCCGAGCACAACCTGGCCAGCACCGATGTCGCCCACGAAAAACGTTTCGTGTGGGTACGCCGGGTGGCCCTGGCGGCCGCTGCCGTTTGCACCGTGGCACTGGGGGTGAGCTGGTACCTTTCCTTCCAGTGGAACAGCAACCTGGTGGCCGGTTATGACAAAACCCTCAAAGAGCTGCAACCCACCCTGGACGAGCAGGACTTAGACTGGGTCAAGCTCGACGGCCTGCTGACGGCGGTGTCGTCCATGCCGGGGGTAGAAGGCCAGCCGATGCCGGCCGGCGGCCCGCAGCAGTTGGGTCTGTTCCAGGGTAATAAATTGGGCCAGGCCGCCGAAGGCGCCTATGGCCGCCTGCTGCAGATGCGTTTGGGTAAGGCGCTGACCTCGAGCCTTGAGTCCGAGATTGGCTCCAACCTCGATAACCTTGAGTACCTCTACGAGACCCTCAAGACCTACCTGATGCTGCACGAGCGCGCCCATCTGGATGCCGACCAGGTCCACGCCTGGTTCGAGCTGATGCTCGAGCGCCAGCTGCCAGGCGAGGTTAACCGCGCTACCCGTGAGTCTTTGAACAATCACCTGGGCCGGTTACTGGCCCTGGGCCAGGCCTTGCCGGTAGACAACCAACTGGTGGCCAATGCCCAGGCCGAGCTCACCGCCATGCCCCTTGCCGAGCGCGCCTATCACCGCATGAAGCTCGACGCCCAGAACTCGCGGCTGCCCGATTTCCGCCTGCCGCTCATTTTGGGCTCGGTGGCTGACGGGGTCTTTGAGCGCCGCTCCGGGACCGATCTCAACGCCGGCATTCCCGGGCTTTATACCCGCAACGGCTACAACGGCGTGTTCTTGCCGGAAAAAGACAAGATCGTCAAACGCCTGGTAGAAGACTCCTGGGTCTACGGCCAGGAAGACAACGACTTTAGAAACCTCGACGAAAACGCCATCCAAAAAGGCGTGGCCGAGCGTTATTTCCGCGATTACGTCTATGTCTGGGAAGAGTTCATCAAGGACTTGCGCATCAAGCCCTTCGATAACGCCCGCGACGGTGCCCGTATCGCCAACCTGTTGTCAGGCCCCGAGGCGCCGGTGAGCCGGTTGTTGTCGGCGGTGAAGAAAAACACCGATTTGTCCGAGCCCAAACAGGCTGGCAAGTTTGATGCTGCCGCCGATCAGGCAAAAGACATCGCCAACGCCCGTCTGTCCGAGCGTAAGCGCCAGCTCTCCGGCCTGGTGGCTTCCACCATCGCCCAGGACGAGCCCGAGGCTACCCCGGTGGAAAAATCCTTCGAGCGCCTTAACGCGGTGTCCGACGAACTGGTGGCGCAGATGCAAGGCGATATCAAGGTGGCGGCCCGTTACTTTGAGGAGCAGGGCGGGCTGTCGCGCCCCCACGCCATTGCCACCGTCAATCGCAGCCAGTTTGACGATGCCCTCAAGGATTTCTACACCGCCTTGGCGGACTCCGAGACCGATCAGCTGGACGGCCTGATGGGCGACTTTATCGTCGATGCCAAGAAGGTGGTGCGCCAGTCGGTGAGCCGCTCCATAAACGAGATTTGGCGCTCCAGCGTGTACCGCGATTATCGCAGCGCCATTGCCGGCAAATACCCCTTCCGCCGTCAGGCCGACTCGGAAGTGGCCTTGCAGGACTTTGCCGGATTCTTCGGTTACGGCGGTACCCTGGACAGCTTCTTTAACGACCAGCTCAAGCCCTATGTAGACACCCAGCGCAGCCCCTGGACCCTCACCAAGGACATTGGCATCAGCCAAAGCAGCCTGGCGCTCTTTGAAAAGGCCCAGCAGATCCGCGACGTGTTCTTCCCGCGCGGTTCCGGCGAGCCGCGCCTGGGCTTTAGCCTCAAGCCGGTGTTCCTGGACTCAAGGGTCAGCCAGTTCATGCTGGAAATTGACGGCCAGGATCTCATCTACCGCCACGATCCGCCGCGCTTTATCAGCTTCAACTGGCCCGAGCGCACCGGCGCCCAGCTGACCCGGGTGGTGTTTACCCCCACTGGCAGCTCGTCACCGCTGGCGGCCAGCTACCAGGGGCCCTGGGCCATCTTCAAGCTGTTGCAAGAATCGGCGCGGCTGTCCACCCAGGACCGCCACGAGCTGGTGGAAATCAGCCTCGGTGAATACCAGGCCAAGTTGGAGCTGGTCACCAACTCGGTCAAACAACCCTTTAATACCAGCATGCTGGAGAGCTTCCAGTTACCCAGAACCTTGTAGGACGGACTGATGTGGGGATATTTCGGTAAGGTGCCAAACCGCGGGGATTTCATCAGCCACCAGCTGCCCCCCGCCATTCGCGACCTGTTTTTCGAGTGGTGCCAGGCGGGCCTGGCGGTCAGCCGCGAACAACTGGGCGAGAATTGGCTGGACGCCTACCTCACGGCGCCCATCTGGCACTTTGCGGCCAGCCCCGACACCCTGAGTGAAAGCGGGCTGGTGGGCACCTTTATCCCGTCGGTGGACAGGGTAGGGCGGCACTTTCCGTTTATGGTGATTGGCCAGTATCCGGGCCGCGCCCTCGATGCCTGGCGTGACCCGCAATGGGCCGGCCAGTTGGAAGAAAAAGTGCTGGCGGTGCTGGACGACCACTGGGATGAGGCGGCCTGGCAACAGGGGCTGGGGGAGATAAAACCCCCGGCGCCAACCCCCGGCCGGCTGCGACTGCCCAACGAAGAAGGCAACTTGGTGCTGCCCGGCGAAGTGTCGGAGCGGCAATTGCTGGCGGCCCTTTTGAATAAAGAAGAAGAAAAGACCCTCTGGTGGACCCAGGGCTCGGCCTATGTCGAACCCTGCTGGCTGTCCACCCGGGGCCTTCCCCAGGTGGGACAGTTCGCGGCACTCCTGGCCGGACAATGGCAGGAACAGGGATGGCAGACCGCGACCTTGATGGAGCAATAAGACAATGCGTTATCTTTCTTCCGGTTTTACCCACAGAGGTGGCACCCGTAACCATAACGAGGACGCCTACCTGGATGTGACCGACAGGGGCATCTGGGTAGTGGCCGATGGCATGGGGGGATATCAAGCCGGCGATGTGGCCAGCCAATTAATTTGTGACACCGTTGATAGCGAGATCAGAAAAAAAGATGTAGGCAAATTCACGGTAAATGATTTGGAAAAGGCTTTATCCCTTTCGAATCAAAAGATACGTGATTACGGCGCCCGTTTTTTGGATGATCAAACCATAGGTTCCACTGTGGTGGCATTAATGGTTGTGGGTAATCAATTTCACCTTTTTTGGGTGGGTGACAGCCGCTGCTATTTAGCCCGCGACGGCCAGCTTCGGCAAGTTTCCCGCGACCATTCGCAAGTGGCTGAAATGGTTGAGCAAGGCCTCCTTGATGAGGCGGATGCCGAGTCTCATCCCTTGGCGCACGTGATCACCAGGGCGGTTGGGGTAGATGACGAACTGGCCGCCGAGTACCTCAATGGCGAGGTCAAAGACGGGGATATCTTCCTTATTTGCAGTGACGGTATTAGCAAGGAATTTAATCAGGAAGAGCTAAATGCCTTTTTGTCCGTCGGTGAATTAGAAGAAGCCGGAATGGCCATGATGCATTCAGCTTTAGTTAAAAAATCAAAAGATAATATTACCTGTGTTCTTGTGAAGGCACAGCAGGATTGCTATGCTGGATTTTCTAGCGAAAACGGTGATGATGTAACCATCCCAATTTACTCTCGCTAGGTGTCTGGAATTAAATTGCTAGGGATAGCTTGTGAGCGAAATTACCATTTCTCTCTTTGATTTTGACGCACTGATGGCGTCTATTTCCGAGGATAGTCCGTGCGGTGTCGATCTCCGTGAGGACGAGTCACCGGTCTCTCCCTATTTTACCCTCAAAGACATTCGCAGCCAGGCCCGGGCCATTGAGCGCCAGGCGGTGCTGGAAGAAGACTACCAGCCCCCCAGCCAGTGGCGCGATCTGAGCCAACAGATCCCCGATATCGTCTCCGGCCAGTCCAAAGACTTGGAACTGGTGACCTGGCTGATTGAAGCCTGGTGCCGCGAGTACGGCTTTTTGGGCCTCAAAGACGGCTTCTTGCTGGCCGCCAACCTTATCGAGCAGTACTGGGACCAGCTCTACCCCATGCCCGACGAAGAGGGCATCGCCACCCGGCTGGCGCCCCTGGTGGGGCTTAACGGCCTGGACGCCGAGGGCGCCCTGATTCAGCCGCTGCTGTCTATTCCGCTCTTTTTCGGCCAGAGCTTCGGCCCCTTTGCCACCTGGCATTGCGAGCAGGCCGCCGAAATAAACCGGCTGGATAAAGACAAAGCCGAGCAGAAGATAAAGGCAGGCGCGGCCTCGTTCGAGCAGATAAACCAAACGGTCAAGGAAATGCCGGCCAGCGAGCTGGCGGCCCTTGCCGACCATATTGAAGGTGCCCAGGCGGCGTTCAAGCGGTTGTCCGATGCCATGGACAACGCCAGCCAGGAACCCCAGCCCACTACCCAGATCACCAAGGCGCTGCAACGCTGCCGTGACACCCTCTGGTTCCACGCCGGCGAGGTCATTGAAAAGGCCCGCGCCCAGGCAGAGCCAGTGGCGCTAGATGAAGACGCCGCCGTCGGCGACGCCGACGCACCGGCAGTAGCCAGGGGCGGCGATCCTATCGAGGTTGCCATCCATGGCCGCGAGCAGGCGGTGAAACAATTGGCTCGACTGGCGGACTTTTTCCGCCAGACCGAACCCCACTCTCCCGTGTCCTACGCCATCGAGCAGGCCATCCGCTGGAGCAAGCTGACGCTTCCCGAGCTGATGCAAGAGCTCATCAGTGACGATGGTGCCCGCGCCGGTTTCTGCCGGTTAACGGGCGTGCCGGGTTCCGGATCCCAGGAGTAGCTCGGGCCCTTAAACCGTGAATTGCCTCAGGAGACCATGACATGGATAGCATTCACCAGAAACTGAACCGGGTCCGCAAACCCCGCGTTCACATCACCTACGACGTCGAAACCGAAGGCGCCATGGTCAAGAAGGAACTGCCCTTCGTGGTCGGCGTAATGGGGGATTTTTCCGGTAACAACAATACCGATATCAAACCCCTCAAGGATCGCCGTTTCATCCAGATTGACCGGGACAACTTTGACGACGTAATGCGTCGGATGAGCCCGAAAATCAAGCTGAAGGTGGACAACAAGCTGAGTGACGACGGTACACAGATGAGTGTGGAACTGGCCTTCAACTCCATGGCCGATTTCGAGCCGGCTGCGGTGGTTAACCAGGTTGAGCCGCTGCGCCAACTGATGGAAACCCGCAACAAGCTGCGCGATCTGATGACCAAGGTCGACCGCTCCGAAGAGCTCGAAGTGCTGCTCGAGCGGGTACTGAACAATTCGGACGACCTGCAAAAGCTGGCCACCGAACTGGGTAACGGGGAGGACAAGCAATGAGTGCCGAACAGCAAAGCGCCGCCGTCGCTACGGAAGAAGAAATTTCCCTGTCGCTTTTGGAGCAGGCCATCGGTGCTACCAAGCAAACCGAGTCCAGCCGCGCCGAAGAGCTTATCCGTACCCTCACCGAAGAGGCTATGAAGGGCACCGTCACCTGGAATAAAAACCTGACGGTCACCTTCAACCAGGCCATCAACGCCCTGGACCAGCTTATCTCCAGCCAGTTGGCTGAAGTGATGCACAGCGACGAATTCCAGAAGCTCGAAGGTTCCTGGCGTGGCCTGCACCACCTGGTGATGAACACCGAAACCAGTGCCGCCATGAAGCTGCGGGTGATGAACCTGCCGAAAAAGGAGCTGCACAAGGACTTGTCCAAGGCGGTGGAGTTCGACCAGTCCCAGGTTTTCAAGAAGATTTACGAGTCCGAGTTCGGCACCCCGGGCGGCGAGCCCTACGGCGCCATCATTGGCGACTACGAGTTCACTAACCACCCCAACGACATGGAAACCTTGAGCCTGATGTCCAACGTGGCCGCAGCCGGTTTCTGCCCCTTCCTGTCGGCGGCGTCCCCGTCACTGTTCGGTTTTGACAACTGGACCGAGCTGACCAAGCCGCGGGATCTGGAAAAAGTGTTCGAGTCTTTGGAGTACACCAAGTGGCGCTCCTTCCGCGACTCTGAAGACGCGCGCTTTGTGACCCTGTCCATGCCGCGGGTGCTGGCGCGCCTGCCTTATGGCGCCAACACCAAACCCATCGAAGAGTTCGGCTACGAAGAGTTCGACGTGGACCCGACCACCGGCCGCGCCGGTACCACCGAGCACGACAAGTACTGCTGGATGAACGCGTCCTACGTGCTGGGCACGCGCATGACCGACGCCTTTGCCAAATACGGCTTCTGCACCGCCATCCGCGGCGCCGAGGGTGGCGGTAAAGTGGAAGGCCTGCCTACCCACATCTTCACCAGTGACGATGGCGACCCGGATTTGAAATGCCCCACCGAGATCGGTATTACCGATCGCCGCGAGGCGGAGCTGTCCAAGCTCGGTTTCCTGCCGCTGTGCCACTACAAGAACACCGACTACGCCGTGTTCTTCGGTGCCCAGACCTGCCAGAAACCCAAGATCTACGACAACCCGGATGCCACCGCCAACGCCGCCATTTCGGCACGCCTGCCTTACATGATGGCCACCTCGCGTTTCGCCCACTACCTGAAGGTAATGGCCCGCGACAAGATTGGCTCCTTTATGGAAGCGGCGGATGTGGAGTCCTGGCTTAACCGCTGGATCCTCACCTACGTCAACGCCTCCGAGGGCGGTGGCCAGGAGATCCGTGCCAAGTACCCCCTGGCCGACGCCAAGGTACAGGTCAAGGAGATCCCCGGTCGCCCTGGCTCTTACAACGCGGTGGCCTGGCTGCGCCCCTGGCTGCAGATGGAAGAGCTGACCACCTCGTTGCGCCTGGTGGCCAAGATCCCCGAGATCGGCGGCTGATAATGCCTGGGGCGGCCTGGCCGCCCCGCAAGGATGCGTATGAACATGGCATTGCAGTTTGTCGCCAAGGACTATCTCGAGCAGCCTGAGCCGGTTAAGGCCAGCCCCCTGTTGCCCATGGGTTTCATGGCCAGGGTGGCGGCCGAGCCCGATGAGCTCAAGGCGCTGTTGATGTGGCTTGGCCGGGTCAATCCCGAAAAAAACTGGACCGATAACAGCGTCAAGGCTTTGTTGACCAAGACGCTGGTCAAGCTGGACGAGCTTATCAACGCCCAGCTCAATGCCATTTTGCATCATCCCGAGTTACAGGCCGTCGAGGCCAACTGGCGTGGCTTGTGGCTGCTCACCGAGCAGGCTGCCCACGACGACAGCGAAGGCCTGGTGAAGATCCGGGTATTGGATCTGAACTGGGCTGAGCTCTCCAAAGATTTGACCCGGGCTATCGAATTCGATCAGTCCCGGCTCTTTCAAAAGATTTACTCCAACGAATTCGGTATGCCGGGGGGCGAACCCTTCGGCGTGCTTATTGGGGCTTACAGCCTCAGCCACCGCAGCAAAGGCGGCCAGAGCAACCTCGATACCCTCAAGGAACTGAGCCGGGTATCAGCTGCCGCTTTTGCCCCTGTGGTGCTCAATGCCGAGCCGAGCTTTTTCGGTGTCGACGAATTTGCCGATCTTACCGGCATGCGCGAGCTGTCCAGCTATTTTGCCTCCCCCGAGCTTGCCAAGTGGCGGGCCCTTCGGGAGATGGACGACTCACGGTTTTTGGCCCTGGCCATGCCCAGGGTGATGATGCGCCCGCCCTACCGGGGCGAAGGGGAGGGCCCCGAGGCGTTTCGTTTTATCGAATCGCGGGCCAACCCGCAGCGCGATTTTCTGTGGGGGCCCGCTTCCTTTGCCGCTGGCACCGTGATCATTCGCGCCTTTTGCGAGTCTGGCTGGTTTGCCAATATTCGCGGCTACCAGCGTGGCCGAGTCACCTTTGGCGCCATCGACAACCTGCCGGCTATTCAAAACCTCACCCGCAGCGGCGCCATTTACCAGACCCGCACCCCGGTGGAGTGGCAGGTGTCAGACCGCCTTGAACGGATGTTGGCCGAAGAGGGCTTTTTGCCGCTGCTGCCGCTTACCAATACCGAGATGCTGGTGCTGCACTCGGCCGCCTCGGTGCAGGCACCGCGCCATTACGACAACACCACCGCCCAGCTCAGCGCCCGCCTCTCCACCATGCTCCACTACACCCTGTGCGTGTCGCGCTTTGCCCATTTTCTCAAGGTCATGGGCCGCGATCGGGTCGGCGGTTACAGCACTCCCGAGGAGTGCGAGTCGTTCCTGCAACGCTGGCTGCACGGCTACACCATGGCCTCGGAAGGGGCGTCGGACGAAATGCGCGCCCGCTTCCCGCTGCGCGAAGCCAAGGTCACGGTCAGGGAACGCCCCGGCGAGCCGGGCCGCTACTACTCCATTATTCGCTTACAACCCCACTTCCAGCTCGACCAGCTGGTCACCGGGGTCAAGCTCATCACTGAACTGACCCCGGTCAACGGGGCCTGAAGGACGATTAAATGAAAGGGATCATCGACGCACTGGCCGCCGGCCAACTCCAAGACGCCATCGACCAGGCCCAGAGCCTGGTCAAAGACGACCCGGCAAATCTGGATCTGCGGGCCAAGCTGATTGAGCTTTTGTGCCTGGACGGGCAACTGGAGCGGGCCGACGACTCCCTGGCCAGCCTGGTAAAACGCCAGCCCGAATGGCTGGGCGGCGCCGCCAACCTGCGCCAGTTGCTGCGTGCCCAGCAGGCCCGGGTGGCTTTTCACCAAGGCCAACTGGCCGACGACGTCGTAGCCGCCCCCGGCGAAGCCCTCGAAGCGCTGGTGGATCTCAAAGCCAAGTTGTTTGCCGGTGATGTGGAAGGCGCCACCAAGGCTGCCGAGCGCCTGGAAGCCACCCGTGGCGGCGACGGCCCCTTTGCCGAGGTGCGTGACTGCGACGACAGCCTCGGCCCCTACCTTGAGTGCCTGGGCACCGACGGCAAATTCTACCTGTGGCGCTTTGATGAAATCGCCGCCATCCAGCTGCACGGGGCTACCTCTCCTATCGAGACTATCTGGCGCCGCGCCCAGGTGATCCTCAACGACGGCCGCGAAGGCGAAGTCTTTATTCCGCTCACCTACGCCGCCAGCAGCGATAGCCGCCAAAAACTGGGCCGCGAAACCGACTGGCAGGAGCAAGGGCAACTGGTTACCGGCCTTGGCCTCAAATTGTTCCTGGTCGGGGATGAGGCCATGACCCTGCTGGAACTGGCCACCAGCGATATCGCCGAGACCAGCCATGCCGGCTGAAACCCTGGCCCAGCTCAGCGTGCTTGACCGGCTGCTGGATGAAGGGGAGCCCCAGCGCTTCTCGGTCAGCCAGCTGCGCCAGTCGGTGCGCCGGGATCTCGAGTGGTTGATGAACGCCCGGCGCAGCTGGCTGCCCTGGGACGAGAGCCTCAACGAGCTGGACACCTCGGTGCTGGGCTTTGGCCTGCCCGATTTTACGGTGATGGAACTGTCTACCGAAGAGAGCCGGCTGTGGCTGTGCGAAGAGGTCAAAAAGACCATCAATCGCTTTGAGCCCCGGCTGACCCAGGTGGAAGTGAGCCTCAGAGACAAGGACACCCCGGAAGACAGGGTGCTCAGGCTACGCATCGACGCCGTGCTGCTGGCCGATCCGGTGCCGCTGCCGGTGGCTTTTGACTCGGAGATGGAGCCCATCAACCTGTCTGTGACCTTGCAGGAAAGTTTGCGATGAGTGAAGCACTGCTCAAGTACTACAACCGGGAGCTGGCCTACCTGCGCCGCCAGGGCGCCGAGTTCGCCAAACAATACCCCAAGGTGGCGGGGCGCCTTCGCATCAGCGAAGAGGCGGTGGAAGACCCCCATGTCTCGCGCCTTTTGGAAGGCGTGGCCTTTATGACCGCGCAAATTCGCCAGCGCCTGGACGGCCACTTTCCCGAGCTGGCCGATGTGCTCTTGGGCAGCCTCTACCCCGATTACCAGTCGCCCATTCCGTCCATGACCGTGGCCCAGCTCAAGCCGGCGCCGGCGCTGTCGTCCCATATGGATGTCAAAGCCGGGCTCAACTTCACCACCTTGGTGGAGAACATGCCCGAGTGCTATTTCAGCGCCGTGGGCAACCATGTGCTGGCCAATGTCAGTGTCGACAGCGCCAATTTCGAGAACGCGCCCTTTGATGCGCCGCGCCCCCAGGGCAGCAGCGGCGCCCAGGCGGTTATCAAGCTGCGGCTGTCGGCGCCGCTGAATTTCTCCGAGATAAAGCTGCCGTACCTGCGCTTTTACCTGCACGGCCAGACCCACCACAGCCACGAGCTTTACGAGCTTATCCACCGCTCGGCCCTGGGCTTTGCCATCGCCCCGGCCAGCGACAGCCGCCAGCTGCGCTTTTACGGCAAAGAGCACATCAAGGCGGTGGGTTTTGGCGCTGAAGATGCGGTGGTGCCCTACAGCAAACGCAGCTTCGACGGCTACCGGCTGCTGGTGGAGCATTTTCTTTTTGCCGAGAAATTCCTCTTCGCCGACCTTGCCGACCTCGACCCCGATTGGCCCGACGACAAAGAGCTGGATATCTATATCTACTTGGCCGAAGGTTCGGCCGAGCAAGAAAAGAGCCTGGTGCCCGACCACCTGCGCTTGGGCTGCGTGCCCATGGTCAACACCTTCGAGACCCTCTGCGAAACCCTGCGCTTTGAAGAAGAGGCCCTGGAATACCGCTTGGTGCCCAACTACCGCAACGCCGATTCCGGCGAAGTGGTACGGATCATGGGGGTTGAGCTGGTCAAGTCCGACGAAGTGCTGCCGCTGGCGCCTTATTACGGCCTGCACCACCCCCGCTGGCAAGACAGCGTCAGCCTCTACTGGCATGCCCGGCGCCGCTACAACGACTGGGCCGGCGGCCAATATGAGCCCGGCACCGAGACTTACCTGTCGCTGGTGAACAAAGATTTTGAGCACCAAGACGAAGACGAGCTGCCCCGCGACCGCTTTTTGCGGGTCAAGGTATTGGCCTGTAACCGCAACGCCCCGGCGCAGCTGCCCTTTGGCGGTGGCCAGCCGAAGATGCGCTCGGAAGACGCCTATATCCATGACGTAAAAGTGCTGCTGGCTCCCAGCCCGACGGTGCGCCCGGAGCTTGGCGACGCCACCCGCTGGCAGTTTATCCGCCATCTCTCCTTGGAACACTTTGCCGGCCCCGACGCCCTCGACCGCTTGAAAGCGGTGCTGCACCTGCATGACTTCAAGCAAACCCCGGAGTCGCGGGCCCTTATCGAAGGTATTGAAGCGGTCAGCATCAAACCGGCAGTGGCGCGGGTGGGTAGTGGCGTACGCAAGGGTCTTTGCCAGGGTAACGACATCAGCATTCGTTTCTCCAAGCCCCGCTATGCCGGTGCCAGCGTGTATCTGTTTTCGGCGGTGCTGGACCGTTTCTTTGCCCAGTTCGCCCAGCTCAACACCTTTACCCGGCTGCGCATCAAGCTTACCGGCCATAACCAGGACTACCACGTCTGGCCGACCCGGGTCGGGGAGCGGGAGCTGCTATGACCGGCCATCGCGACCCTCTGGACAACGGCGCCCTGTACCGGGAGATCTGGCGCATCGAGCGGCAGATCAAAAGCGATAAGGACAGCTGGCACCGGGTTGGCGAAGACGGCTGGCCCGAAAAAGAACTGGTGAAGTTTCGTGCCCGCCAGCACCAGGGCTTCGCTGGCCAGGACGTGGTGCGCGCTCGTCATGACCGCACCAGCGATGGCAAGACCCGTGCCGTGCTGGACGTGGATTTTATGAGCCTGACCGGCGCTCGCGGCGTATTACCGGGCCATTACAGCGAGCTGGTGCTGCAGCAGCTAAAGGGGAAATCCCCGGCGCTGCAAGACTTTCTGGACCTCTTTAACCACCGGCTGCTGTCGCTTTTTTACCGCAGCTGGGCCCGCACCCAGCCAGCGGTGGAGCAAGAGCGCCACGGCCAGGACCCGTTTAGCGCCATCATGCAGGCGCTGACCGGGGTTAGCGACCAGAGCCAGCTGTATTACGGCGCCGCCATGATGCGCGGCCCCAAAAGCGGCGCGGTGTTGTGCCAAGTGCTGAGCGACCTTACCGGCAGCGCGGTCAGCCACCAGCCGCTGCAAGGGGGCTGGGAAGCCATTGCCCCCGATGAACAGAGCGCCATGCCCAGCAAGGCCCAGCCACAGGGGCGCTTTGCCCGCCTCGGTGAGGCGGTGCTGGGCAGCAAGACCTGGGTGGCCGACCGGGGCATGGTGCTGGCTTTTACACCCAGCACCAAAGAGCAGGCCTTGAGCCTGCTGCCCGATGGCCGCTACAGCGCCACCATTACCCGTTTGAGCCGAAGCTTTGCCGGCAGCCGGGTCAAGGTGCAGTACCAGATGACCACCAAGGCCGGTTACCTGCCCGGCGCACGCCTGGGCAGCCAGGGCCGCCTCGGTGCCGACAGTTTTTTACAAGCCGTTACCCAGCCCGACAGGACACTGACTGTGGGCTTTACGCCAAGGAAAGGATGAAGTCATGTCTTCTATGACCTTAAAAGCGCTGGTCGAGCGCATGGAACCCGGTTGCCACCAGGCGCTGGAGAAGGCCGTGGGCCTGTGTTACCAACGTACCCACCACAGTGTCGAAGTCGAACACCTGCTAAAGGCGCTGCTGGAAACCGAAAACAGCGACGTGCTGGCGGTACTGAGCCATTATGGCCTCTCGGCCGATCGCCTCAGCAGCGAGCTCAACCAGGCCCTGGAGAGCTTTAAATCCGGCAACGGCGCCACCCCGGCGCTGTCTCCCCGGCTGGTAGAGCTGCTGCGCCAATGCTGGATGGACAGCTCCATCGAGTTTGGCGAGCAGCAGATCCGCGGCGCCACCTTGCTCTATGCGCTGCTGAACGACGATGCCATGGCCGCCCTTGGCACTCGCCACGCCAAGGAACTGGACAAACTGGACCCGGCCCGGCTGCTGGCCGACTGGCCCAGCCTGCGTGACAGCCTCGGCAACAGCCAGCCCAACCCGGCTCGTAAAGGGCCGATGAAAGAAGAGGCCCTTGGCCAATACTGCATCGACCTCACCGCCCAGGCCCGCGAAGGCAAGCTGGACCCGGTATTAGGCCGTGACGATGAAATTCGCCAGATGGTGGATATCCTCACTCGCCGCCGCCAGAACAACCCCATCCTCACCGGTGAAGCCGGGGTCGGTAAAACGGCGGTTGTCGAAGGCCTGGCTCAGCGTATTGCCGAAGGCACCGTGCCCGACGCCCTCAAGCGCTGCCGGCTGCTGACCCTGGACTTGGCCCTGCTGCAAGCGGGCGCTGGGGTCAAAGGGGAATTTGAGAACCGCTTAAAGCAGGTGATAGCCGAGGTTAAGGCCTCCCCCGAGCCGGTGCTGGTGTTTATCGACGAAGCCCACAACATGATTGGCGCCGGTGGCCAGGCCGGGCAGGGCGATGCCGCCAACCTGTTAAAACCGGCGCTGGCACGGGGTGAGCTTCGCACCATTGCCGCCACCACCTGGGCCGAGTACAAGAAATTCTTTGAAAAAGACGCCGCCCTTGCCCGCCGCTTCCAGGTCGTGAAAGTAGAAGAGCCCACCGAAGAGGTAGCGATTCAAATTCTGCGTGGCCTGATGCCGGTGCTGGAAAAACACCACGGGGTGCACATCACCGATTCAGCCGCTCGCGGCGCCGTGGTGCTGTCGAGCCGTTATCTTGCCGGCCGCCAGCAGCCCGATAAATCGGTGGCGCTCTTAGACACCGCCTGTGCCCGGGTGGCCATGAGCCAGGCCAGCCTGCCGGCCGCCTTGGAGCGGGCCCAGGCGCGGCTGACCGCCCTGGAAACCGAAGCGGCCATCCTCGACAAGGAACAGCGCAAGGGTTTTGACCACGGCAAGCGCCGTGACGAGCTCGGCACCGAGATGGCGTTACTTCAGCAATCCGTTGAACAGTTAAGTAGCACTTGGCAATACGAGCAGCAGATGGTGGCCAATGCTCTGTCTCTTGGCGAGCAGTTGAGCGAAAGTGACGACGCTGCGCTACTGGACGAATTGAACGCGCTTCGCAGCCAACTGGGTGCCCGGGTCGAACCTTTGGTGCACTGGCAGGTTGACGAGCAACTGGTAGCGGAGGTGCTGTCGGACTGGACAGGCATCCCGCTGGGACGCATGCAGGCCGACGAGGTCCAAGGGATTTTGGCCCTGGACGAGCGCCTCAAAGCACGGGTGAAAGGGCAGGACCACGCTCTTGATGATATCGCCCGTACCGTACGCATCGCGCGGGCCAACCTGGCTGACGAGAAGAAACCCCTTGGGGTCTTCCTGCTGGTAGGGCCTAGCGGGGTAGGTAAAACCGAAACCGCCCTTACCCTGGCGGAACAGGTTTATGGCAGTGAAGCCAACGTGACTGTGATTAACATGTCTGAGTTCAAGGAAGAACATAAAGTGTCACAACTTCTGGGTTCCCCTCCAGGTTATGTCGGTTATGGCGAAGGCGGCGTTCTTACCGAAGCCGTGCGCCGTAAACCGTACAGCGTTGTGCTCCTCGACGAGATGGAAAAAGCCCATCCCGGGGTGCAGGACATCTTCTATCAGGTCTTTGACAAAGGCATGCTGCGTGACGGTGAAGGCCGTGACGTGGACTTCAAAAACACCGTCATCCTGATGACCTCCAACGCCGCCACCGACAGCATCACCGATCTGTTCGCCGACGAGCTGACCGCCCCTGACGACATGGGCAAGGTCAAAGAGGCCATCTGGGACGATCTGCTGGGCATCTTCAAACCAGCGTTTCTGGGCCGCTGTAGCGTCTTGCCCTACAAGCCCCTTGGCGCCGAGCAGCTGAGTGAGATCACTCGCCTGCAGCTGGGCCGGGTCAGCGACCGTATCGCGCGCCACCACAAGGTGCCGTTTAGTTACGGCGACGAAGTGGTAGACACCATCGTCGAGCGCTGCACCGAAGCCAGCTCTGGTGCCCGCAACATCCAGCAAATTCTACAGCGGCAGGTTCTGCCGCAAATGTCGGAGCAAATACTGCGCTGCCTGGCCTCGGAAACTCCGGTGGCCGGTGTCAGGCTGTCCGTCGTCGACGGCGAGCTGACAGTGGACGTCGAGGGCGCCGCAGTGTGACCCAACCCTGCCCGGGAGGGCCGGGCTGGGTAAACTTGTCCTCGTTACAGGACGTAACTCGCAATCGAAAGGAGCTATACCATGCAAGCCAATACTTACCTGAACTACGAAGGTATCAAGGGCGAAGCCACAGCAGAACAGTACAAGGACATGGTCACTGTCCTGTCTATGGACTTCAACGTACACCGTGAAATCAGCGCTTACACCGGTACCGCCATGGACCGTGAAGCTTCTGCTACCCGTCTGGGCGATATCACCATCACCAAACTGCAGGACAAAGCTTCCCCTGACTTCTTCAAAGAAGCCACCATCGGTAAAGGCAAAAAAGCCGTTTTCCACATGACCAAGCAGGGCGAGAAGATCGAAGAGATCATGAAGATCGAACTGACCGACGCCATGATCTCCAACTACTCCCTGTCTGTTGCTGGTGACCGTCCGGTTGAAACCGTGACCATTTCCTACACCGAAATGGTAATGACCGTGACTCCTACCGACGACAAAAACGCTGCCCAGGCCCCTCTGGTCTATGGCTACAGCGGCGTCAAAGGTCAGAAGCTGTAAGGCTTACTGCCCTGATGTCCCCTTGGGGAGGGTTCAGGCCCTCCCCATCTTTGATTTTCAAACACTTGGATGGTGTAGAGAAACATGGGCAAGGAACTGCAACATCATTTTCTTAAGATCCAGTCACCGCTTGGGCAGGACGCCCTGGTGTTGGAACGACTTGATGTCAGCGAGGGACTCTCGCGACTGTTCAACATCCAGGTGGGCTTTTTTGCAAACTCCCGTATCAGCGATCTCGATAGCCTGGTCGGAGAGAATGTGACTGTCAGCCTCGGCCTTGGCGATAAAGCGGGGGCCAAAGAGCGCTATTTCAACGGCCATGTGCTCAGCATCAGCGAGCTTGGCAAAGCCCAGCACAGCGACGAAGGCCAGCGTTATCAGGCGGTTATAGTACCCCGCGCCTGGTCCGCCACCCGCCGCGTCAACTGCCGGGTATTTCAGAACATGACCTCGGTGGATATTGCCAAGAAGGTGCTGGGTGAACACAGCCAGGCCATCGAAGAGTCATTGAAGTCTTTTTCCCCCTACACCCTGCCGTACTGCGTGCAGTACCAGGAGTCGGACTGGGACTTTGTGTGCCGCATTCTGGCCAACGACGGCCTGTTTTTCTTCTTCAAGCACGCAAAGGGCAGCCACAAGCTGGTGATCGCCAGCTCCGCCAAGGCCTTTGAGCCGGCGGCGGAAAAAGAAGTGATTTTTCGCACCAAGAAAAAAGGCGAAGCCCACATCAGCCGCTGGCTGGTGAGCAGCCAGGCCGCCACCGCCAAGTGGCTGGACCGCGCCTATAACTACTCGGCCCCTAATGACCGGGTGGATGAAAAGACCGACGGCAAACCGGCCGGCGACAAGTTTGGCAAGCAAGAGGCCTTCTACTACCACGGCGAGGAAAACCGCGCCCTGGAGAGTAAAAGCCGCGCCAAGCAGCATCTTAGCGCGCAAATCAACGACACCAGCCTTATCGAGGCGCGTAGCGACCTGCGCTCTTTGGGTGTGGGCCTTAGCTTCGGCTTTAAAGAGCACGAGGACAAAATCCCCTCGCCCAACGAGTTCAACATCGTCGAGATGACCCTCACCGCCCGGGTGCCGCTCAACAGCGACGGCGCCAGCGGTGCCAACGCCTTCCAGTTTGCCAACGCCTTCCAGTGCATGCCCGGCGACAAGGACATCGTGCCCAAACGCCGCGCCAAGCCGCTGATCCCCGGCATCCAAACCGCCACCGTTACCGGCAAGAGCGGCGAGGAAATTCACGTCGACAAGGACGGGCGCATCAAGGTGCAGTTCCACTGGGACCGTGAAGGCAAGAACAACGACGAAAGCTCCTGCTACGTGCGGGTTGCCCACCCATGGGCCGGCGCCGGTTTCGGTGCCCAGTTTATCCCGCGGGTCGGCGAAGAGGTGGTGATCGCCTTTTTAAACGGCGACCCGGACCAGCCTTTGGTCACCGGCGCCGTCTACAACGGCACCCATAACCTGCCGTACAGCACCGACGGTGACGGCAAAAACCGTTACGGCATCAAGACCCAGACCGTCAAAGGTGGCGCCAGCAACTACAACGAGTTGCAGTTCGACGACACCAAGGGCAAGGAGCTGGTCAACGTCCAGGCCGAAAAGGACATGAAGCTGCTGATCAAGAACGATCAAATTTTTGAGATCAAAAACGATCGCAGCGGCAAGGTACTGAACGACGACAGCCTGAACGTTACCAACAACCAGACCGTGAAAATCGACGGCGACCAGAAAATCACCGTGGCCAAGACCATCACCTTGGACGGCGGCACCTCCATTACCCTCAAGTGCGGCGGCGCCAAAATCGAGATGAAAAGCTCTGGTGAGATCAGCATCAAGGGCTCGGTGATCACCCTCAAAGGCTCGCAGATCAAGCTCAACTGATGGAAGCCCTGGCCCGTTTCTTTGCCCAGAGAAAAGCCGTTCTGGCCAGTCACGAAGCCGATCTGGGGGTATTAAAACAACTGGACCGGCGTTTTTTGGGCGAGTTGGCCCAGGGGCAGCTGGGGCCGGTGAGCTTGCCGGGGCTCAGTGCGGCAACGCTGTTGGCCGAGGCGGCAGACCCGCTGGAGGCGATGGTGGTGGTTGAGGGGCGAGATTGCCTCTGGCCCGGCGAGCTTTCGCGGCTGCATCAAGCCCTGTGCGCTATTGACCAAGGGCAACCGCTGGCCTGGTGGCTGGCAGCCTGTTACCCGGCCCTGCCGATGCCCAAGGGCGATGGCGGCTGGTTACAGGCCAGAGCCTGTTGGCTCAGGCAAAAGCCCCTGGAAGGGCCCTGGCAGGATTGGCTGCTGGCCACCCGGGGCGAACAGCTGGGCAAGTTGGTCCCTGCGCTCTGGGCGCTTTGCGCCGGGCACCAGTGGCAATACTGGCTGCCGCCGCTGTGGCAGCAGGCCAGCGAGGCCGAAGTGGTGGCCAGCATCAATGCCCTGGCGCCGCAGGTGGACGAAGTCACCCTGGTGGAGCTGATGGGGCGCAGCCATCTGGGCCGGTTCCTGCCCTGGCTTGGCACCCTTCGCCAACCGCAACTGAGTGAGGTGGTTATGGAAAATCAGCTGTATCTCACCGGCGGTGACAACAAACGTATTGCCGAGCGCCAATGTTGGGGCCAGGCCCTGGAAGGGGACTGGCTGAAACTGGCGCCGGCGCAATTGACCTTGAAGTTTCGCCAGCGGCTGTGGGCTCTGGTGGGGCGAGACGGCCGGGGCGCGCCTTGGTCGCTGTTTGGGGGGCGGTTATGCCTTGGCAACTGAGCCTCAGTGGCGAGCTGGCCGGCGTGAGCGCCGAGGCGCTGCTGGCCGGCATGGCGCCCATGCCAGAGGATGCCCCGGCGCCAACGGCGCCCGAGTCGCTGCTTTGCGCTGACAAGCTCAACTGGTATCTGCTGGCCTATGGCGACCAAAGGCCGGTGCCGCCCCAGGCGCAATTGGCCCGGGGCCGGGCCGGGTTGGCGCTGGTGCTTAGCCAACTACAAAAATCCGGCGAAGGGGCCAGGGTTATCGCCCCGCACCGGCAAGGAGTCTTGGCGCTCGATATCACCCCGGCGGCCGAAGGCATTGTTTGCCGGGAGCTGCTGATGGACGGGCGCTGGGACGCCAACCCGGATTTTGGCCCGGTGCTGCGCCGGGCTCGCCAGCATTGCCCGCAACCGGCGGCGGTGCTGATGCCGGGCTCGGGGGCCGACAATCGCCTGGAGCGGTTGATGCCGTTTTTCGGCGAGATGGCGGGCTGGACCGGTAGCGACGTGCCCTGGCAGTTTGCCGAGGCGGGCATGGCGCTTGAAACCGCCGGCGCGCTTTTTACCTGGGCCTGGATGGCGCAGGGGCTGGCTTGGGGGCAATGGCAGGGAGATGCTGTTGTCGTGGAATTGGATGACAGCCCCATGATGGGGTTGGCCGTAGTGCGGTGGCAAGGTAGCGAAGGATAGCATGAGTACGATCAGTTCCGTCGAAATCCAGGCTCACGGCTGTGATGTGATGCTGGCACTGCCCGGCAACGGTGGCGTGGGCAACCAGGTCATGGTGCCGGACGATGACGTCCTGGCCTGGATGGATTGGCTGCACACCACCTTCATGATCACCGCCGACGAGAATCTGGACGATTTCTCGAAGGTGATGAAGATGCTCAAGCTCGACAAGAGCGCCCAGTCTCCTTCCCAGGCTTATTCGGTGCTGGCCAATGCCCTGGCCCAAGGCGAGTTGGAAGCCTGGCGCCTGCCCCTGCCCAATGTACCCGAAGCCCCGGCTGGCGCCGATGCCGACGGCGGCTCCGACAGCTCCCGCGCCAATAGCGGTGCCAGCCAGGCCGGTGCCGGCAGCAATGGCGGCGCGGCGCAGTCCAAAGGTGCCAGTGGCGATGCCCCGGCCCCTGATGCCGCCGATGCCCAGACCCTGGGCGATCCGGTGGCCCCGGCCAGCGGCGAAGAGCTGCTGCAACTGATTGATTTTGAGATCCAAGGGCCGATGCCACTGGCGCTGAAGCGCTGGTACCGCTCCAGCCTTTGCGAGCGCGACAGCGGCCTGGGCTATGGCTGGTATTGCGATCTGCTGCGCCCCTTGTGGCAGGACGACGACCACGCCTACCTGCTCGACCACGAAGGCCGTCAGCTGCGATTCCCGCATTTAAAACCCAAGGAAGTGGGCTGGCAGGCCGCCACCGGCCATCGTCTTGAGCACAAGGCCGACGGGCGCATGGTGCTGACCGAGCCCGGCGGCCTGGTGTGGGTATTCTTGCCCCACGGCCGAGGGCAATGGCGGGTGGATGCCATCCACAACCTGCAAGGCCATTGCTGGCTGTTTTATTACGACAACAAAGGCCGGTTGTCGGCCATCGACGTAGCCCCGGAGCGGCGTCTGGTGCTGGGCTGGCAAGATAGCCACCTGGCCAGCATTGGCCTTAAACAGGGCAAGAAAACCCTGGCTCTGGCCCATTACCATTACGACGACAACGCCAATCTCAGCGAAGCGCGCAGCCAAAAGCTCAGCGAGCAGTACCGGTACCGTGGGCATTTGTTGAGCGAGCGTCGCCTCGCCTCTGGTTACCGCTTCTTGCTGGACTGGCAGGGCACCGGCCCTGGCGCCCGCTGCATCCGTACCCGCGGCGAAGACGGCTCCGACGATTACGCCTTCGAATACGACACCCTTAATCGCCAGACCCGCGTCACCGATGCCTTTGGCCACCAATGGCTGTACCGCTACGACAACGCCGGGCGCATCACCGCCCGCCGTGGCCCTGATGGCGGCGAACATCAATGGACCTACGACACCCAAGGTCGGCTGCGCCGCCACCGCCTGCCGGACGGCCGCGCCTGGCGTTACGACTTTGACCGCCGCGGGCTGCCGGTGTGTGACTGGCAGCCCGATGGCCGCCGCCATCGCCGGGTCTTTAACGGCCTGGGCATCTGCATCGCCGAAACCTTGCCGGACGGCCGCTTTATCGAGCGCAAAGTCGACGGTATCGGGCGCCTTTTAAGCGAGCGCCGCCCCGACGGCAGCCAATGGCAATATCACTACAACGACGCCGGTTGGCTGCAACAAGCCCAGTGCGACGATGGCCGGGTGGAGCGCTATGGTTTGGATGCCAAGGGCCAGCCCCTGGCGGTCGAGAAAAACCGCCACCTGCGCCGCTTTGCCTATGACGATTTGGGCCGCCCTGCCGGCCAACTAGTGCACGATCTGGTCACCCAATACCAGTACGACGGCGACAAGCTGGTGGCTAGCCATCAGTTCCCCGAGAACGCCCCTGCCCAGCAACAAAGCTGGCACTTTGGTTACGACAGCGCCGGGCGCTTAAGCCGCTTTGAAAACGCCCTCGGCCAGGTGCACCGCTTTGAATACGACGGCCGCGAACGGCCGCTGCGTTACATCCGCCCCGACGGCAAAACCGTGCACTACAGCTACGACAAGGCCCGCCGCCTGGTGGACTTGGTGCGCCCCGACGGTGGCCGCTGGCAGCTGGGCTACGACGCCCTCGGCCAGGTTGACCGGGTGGCAGCGCCGGATGGCCGAGACATTCGTTTTCGCTATGACGCCAACGGCCAAATCGTCCACCGCGAGCAAAGTGGTGACTGGGTCCAGCACTTAAAACGGGACGCCGGTGGCCGGGTCACTCGCCAAAATTCCCAAGGCAAGGGCCGCCAGCCGGTGGCCAAGCAATTCCGTTACGACCACCTTGGCCGCATGGTCACCGCCGCTTGTGAAGGGCGGCGCCTGGCCTGGCGCTACGACAGCCAGGGGCGCATGGTGCGCCACGACCAAGACGGCCACAGCGTCGGCTTTGGTTATGGTCATGGTAACCAGTTGCAACGCCTTAGCCTGCCGGACGGCACCCAAATCGCCTTTGCCTTTGAAGGCGAGCGCTGGTGCCAGGTGCAGGTAAACGGCGAAACGGTGCTAACCCGCAGCTTTGACGACAGCGGCCGCGAGCAAAATCGCCAGGCGCTCAACAACCAGCAAAGCCAGGTGTTTGACCGCCACGACCGGCTGGTAAACCGCCGCTGGCAGGGCCAGCAAAGCCACCTACGCCGCTACAGCTGGGACGCCGAATCGCGCCTTGAAGAGTTGGAAGACTCCGACACCGGGGAAACCCGCTTTGAGCGCGACAGCGTTGGCCAGTTGATAAGCGACGGCGATATCCACTTTCGTTACGACGAAGGGGGCAACCGCCGCAGCGACCAAGACCAACTGGGTAAAGACCGGCTGCTGCGCACCGAGAGCGCCTGGCGCCGCTACGACGCCCTGGGCGCCGAGGTAGAGCTGCGCGGCGAGCGGGACGAATCGCGCTACTTCGACGCCGAAGGTGGCCTTATTGCCTTTAACCGGGGCGGCTTGCAGCTTCGCTACGGCTACGACGCCCTTAATCGCCGGGCCTGGCGCAAAGGGCCAGACGGCACCGTTAATTACCTCTGGCAAGGAGACAACCTCCTTGGCGAGCAGCGTAATGGCCGCTGGCAGTGGTTTATCCGCGACCCGCAAACCCAAGAGCCGCTGCTGACCATCCATAACGGCGAGGTGTATTTTTACGAACTGGACTGGCGCAAAGCCCCCATCCGCCTTTGGGACAGCCAAGGCCAGTGCGCCTGGAAGGCCCAAAGCGATGCCTGGGGTAACTACCAGTGCGAAGGGGATATCCACCAACCCCTGCGTCTGCCCGGCCAGTTTGAAGACGAGCTTACCGGCCTTTACTTCAACCGCTTTCGCGATTACGACCCCAAGACCGGCCGCTACCTCACCCCCGATCCTTTGGGTTTAAAAGGCGGCCTGAATAGCTATCGTTATACCCGCAATCCGGTTGACTTCGTTGATATATTGGGACTCTGTGATGAATCCCCAGTTATGGATGCTCTGGGAGAAATGAAGGACGGGGCTCTTGAAGCTCTTGCTTGGGTCGACGATAAGACAACTATCCCGCCTTTAGCTGAGTTACAAAGTGAAGTTCAGTCAAAACTAGATGATATGGGGGCAGATGCTGTCGCCGAAGGTCAAGATTGGAAGATACCGTTGCTAGGCGTGACCTATGCGGTTGTAGCTGCCGTTGCTCCAACCAGCGCACTTGATTTGATGCCAGGTGGCAAAGCCGGAAAACTTGGTAAGTTAGGTAAAGCTGATCGAACATTAAAAGATTTCAAAACTCCATCCTATGAGGAATTTGAGAAACAGATTGGTGGTGTATATTCACCTTTGCCAAATGGTGTGGATAGCCATTGGAATGACTATGCACGGCCCGTCACTAAAGAACAGTTCATCGAACATGTTGAGAACAATAATCTCTCAAACGCATTTAATAAACCAGTTGAGGATATTTATAATGAAGTTTATTTATCAGAGAAAAACTCAAGACCTGAACCATCGACTTATCTAAATCCTGACTTTGCTGAATCTCATAAAAGCATGTTTCTTCCGGAAAGCGCTAGAGTTGATGCGAAAAATAGCTTCGAAAAATATAACAAAAGAAACATCGATGCTGGTCTCCCATTTGGTCGTCCGGATGGTGTCTTTATGTCACCAGGAGGACTTATCGATGATTTGCATGCTACCAACGATCCCAAAGTAATGGAGTCTACACTGGGCTTTGACTCAGGAACATTTGCGTCCCAAGGTGGAATGGTCAGAACGGTAGTTAAGGATCCGGAAAGTTTAAATTTGAGATTTGCTACCGGCAGAGAGAGCGGTGCAAACCCTCTGTGGGTGCCTGGAGGGTACACTTTGAACACGAAAGGTGGTAAAGGTATGCCTGAAATGATAATGGATCCAATTCCATCTCCCAGTAATAGTGATATTGTGGATATATATCAATGAGTATAAAAGAAGATATTTATAATTTGGCTATTAAAGGTGAACTTGGAAAGGTTCTGCGTGGAGAACTTTTTCCAATTGCTACGCCAATTGATATAAATTCAGAGATGCGACCGACAGATCACGATCAACTACTCATAAAATATATTTATCCTTTAATTAGAGAGCATGGTGTTTACTTTAAAAGCATCTTTGAACATGAACTTGTAAAAGTCGCTAATGAAAATTCACTTGGGCTATTTTGTGCAATTCAATGTTTTTATGTTCATGTGATAAATGAGAAAAATAAAGAGACTGATGTTTTTATCGCAATAGATTCTATCTCCAAGGATTTAGGTAATAGTTTTTTGTTAAATGGTGATGATTTGCACTCTTTGGAAATTGACAAGGGTGATCTTCTCTATGATAAATCATATAAACTTACGGTCTCTGGAATGAGAATATTGGAAAGAGACTATGGTGTTGATTGGGGAATTAAAATTCCCTAATGTCTCAGATGAAAAATCCCCACGACATGGTGATATGGTCGTGGGGATTTTTATATAAATTACTGCGCTTCAAACGCGCCGATATCCGGGGCGCTGCCTTGGTAGTCCTGGCCGACGTTGGTGCCGGCGTCGATAAGGTCGGAGCCGTTTACCAAGTGGAAGAACTGCACGTCGGGCAGGCTGCCGTCGGCTTTGCGGGGGCCGATCAATTCGTCGATATCCATGCTGTGAAAATCACTGGAACTGGCCGACAGGTTGTTTTGCCAGCTGTTGTAGCTGATGTTGGTGCTGCTGGCTTTAAGGCTGTCAGACGAGTTGCCGTCCAGCGAGATGCTGTTTTTGATAGTGAGCTTGTTGGCGGCATTGGTGCTCGAGAAGCCGAAGTTGCGGCCGTTGGCGTAACCGATGCTGTTGTAGATGGTGATGTCGCCGCGGTTGGAGTTGTGGTCGAAGCCGTCCACGGCGTTACCGGCGGCAATGGCGTTGATATAGACGGCGTTGTGCTTGAGGGCCTTGTCGTCGCTGCCGCCGGTTTTAAAGCCGTTGCCGTCGCCGCCGCTGGCCGAGCCGTTTTCCTGGTAGCCGTTACGGATGGCCCAGGAGTTCTCGTAGGTGGTGGTGACATTGTCGGCGCCGCGCAGATAGCCGTCGTAACCGTCGTCGAGGTTGTTCCAGGCACGGCAGCCGTAGAACTTGTTGCCGTCACCCACCCCCAGTTTGGCGGCAAAGCCGTCGGCGTTTTCCAATGACGAGTCGGCGTTGTAGAACGAGTCCACGTTTTTAATGAGGTTGTGGCTGGCGCCGCTGTCCAGTTGCAGGCCGGTGTCGGCGTTATGGGAGAAGGTGGCGAACTCCACGGTGTTGTAGGAGCCGGTGATGTGCATGCCGTTGTCGCCGGCGTACTCCACGTCGATACCGTAGATGCTCCAGTAGTTGCCGCGAAGCTCAATGCCGCGGTTGCTGCCGCTTTCTGCCATGGCCGAGAAGTTGAGCCGGGGCCGGCTGTCACCGGGGTATTTACTCAAGGTGATGGGGCTTGAGGCGGTGCCGCTTTGGTCAAGGTCGATGGGGTCGCCAAAGGCATAGGTGCCGCCGCGAAGATAGATGGTGTCGCCAGCCGAGGCCGAGGCGATAGCCGAGAGCAGGGCGCTGGCGCTATTGACCACGGTGGCGTCCGGGTCTACCGGCGCCGAGGCGCTGGGGGTGGCGCTAAAGGCATTGGAGTTGTCGCTGCTGCCGTCGCTCTGGGTGAATTTTATCCAGAACCAGTAAGGGGTCTGGTTGGCCAGATTGGTGGCGGTGTAGCTGTGTACGGTGGAGGCGAGGGTAGCTAAGCGGGTGCGCCCGGCCGGATCGCTGTCGGTGTCGTAATACACCTGGTAGCTTGAGCCGTTGCCTGGGTCTGTCCAGTTGAGTGTCACCTGGCCGTCGCCGGCGCTGCCGCTTAAGGTAATGCTGGCATCAGCGCTGCCGCCATCACTACCGCCACCGCTGGAGCCGCCGCTGGGTATTGAGCATTCCTTGACGCTCTTGCTGGGAATGGGGTCGCTGCCGAAGGTGGCAACGCTGCACACAAAGCTGCCATTAAGCACCTTGTAGACAAACTGCCCCGATGCGCCAAAGGCAACGTTGGTGGCCTGGCTTACCGAGCAGCTCTCGTCGCTTTTACAAATGGTGGTGTAGCCGTCTGGCCTGTTGGTAGCGGCCTGGGCCGACAGGGCAATCAGCCCCAGGGCCAGCACGCAGATACGGGTTCCCATGGAATTCTCCTTCAGTTCGCCCAGGCCTGTGACCCTCCTGGCAGGGGCCGGGCAGACAACATCAATGTTCGGCGTCGCGGTTTCCTTGTCCGCGCGGCGGGCACCTTGGGGTGCCAGAAGGAGAATACGGCTGGTTATTGTATGAACTTTTGTCAGCCTGTCTGAATGAGCAGGGGCAAGATGGCCAAAGGTGCCGCATCTGAATAATTTGTCTCTGCCGAGGGTGGGGAGGGGATAAAAAACGGCGGCCTGGGCCGCCGTTTTCACTCAGGCAAGTACCCAGCCGCCATAGAGGGTGCCGCCCACAATGGCGATGGACACCAACAGCCTTGCCAGGGTAGGCAGGGTGCCATGGGCCAACTGGAAGCGGTTCCAAAGGTCCAGGCGCCGCTGCAACTGGTGTTCGCTGCCCGGCATCAGCACCGGGTAGCTGGGCGGCGCTGCCGGAGCTGTTGGCGCGGCTCTACTCTCAAGCTCGCCGGCTGCCATTTGTTCTACTTGGCCTTCGGCCTCGATAAGGTCGTCCAGCAGCAGGTCGCGAATGTATTCCAGCGCCCCGGCGATGCTGTCCATGCGCTCATGGGCCGCTGGGCACCACTCGCCCCAGTTGTGTTTGTCCACGGCCACTAGCCCAAATTCGGGGAAGGAGTCGCGCCAGTTCTCAATCTCGAAGTGGGCCAGCAGCTTTTGGGTGGGCACCATCTCGGCCATGGCCTGGTTGATGGTTTCCATTACGGCGCCAACGCTGGTGGCCACCTTGAGCATGCGTTTTTTCTCAAAATACCCCACCTGGCCGTCGGCGGTGATCACCAGCCAGGTATTGGCCAGCAGGGCTTGTTCGTTACGCACCACCGCCGCCATGTGCTCGCAGGCGTGCAGCAGCCCCAACAGGCCCTTGAGGTAGGGCTCCCAGCCCTGGCCAAGGCTGGCGGCGGCTTGCAGGTGTGAGCGGTGGCACAGGGCATCGTGCTCCTTGAGGCCGTGGGCCAACTGCTGGTGCTCGGCGGCCAGGGCTTTTAGCACCCGCGGGATGTCGTCTTTTTTGATTTCCTCGCCGCGGTGGCGGATCACCCCGCCCGAGGGCTGCAACTCGCCCCGCTGCAAGGCCTTTAAGGTGGCAATCTCGATATCCAGGTTGCGGGCTGAGGCGAGATCTTCCTTCAGGCTTTGCGGGTAGAGGCTGGCCAGGGCCGCGCCTGGTTCAGCGGGCTCGGCGCCGGTTTGCAGCAGTTCGTCCAGGGAGGCGAAGTTGCGCATCAGGTCGCGGTCCAGGTAGTTGCCCCGGTAGCGCGGGTGCAGAGACTGGCGGCTAAAGCGGCGCATCACGGCGTCTTGCTCTGCTACCGGCTCCAGCTCGTCACGCTTTTCGGGGTTGTAGAAATCGCGGCTTAGCTGCTGGCGCAGCGCCTCAGGCTCGCTAAACAGCACCCAGGCTGAGCGATGGTCGATGTCGGCGGCGATATAACAGGCCTTGGCGTTGTCTTCCCGGTCGCGGTTGGCCGGGTGGCTGGCCCACATCTGTGGCGGCCGGGCCATGTCTTCATCAAAGACCCGGTGTTGGGCTGGGTCGCAGCCTTCCTCGGCGGCGGGGGGCTTGCCGTAGCCGGGGTCGTCCAGCACGGTGCGCATGGCGTCCAGGGTGATGTGCTGGGCGCTGAACAAGTCCCCCAGGCGTTTGCCTCTGCCGGCTTCGCTGCGGGCTACATCAATGGCGGTTTGCCAGCCGTGGTCGGCGGCCTGGAGTTTGTGCAGGGCGTTGACCAGGGCGTCGCTGCCGGTCACCGACACCGCCACCAGATCGGCGTTAAATTCCATTTCCCGGCTGAGGGCGCGCTCGGCCATCAGCACCAGCCGGAACAGGCTGTCCATTACCGCTCGGATGGACCAGAAAGCCAACCCCAGCAGCCAGCCAACCCAGGCGATGCGCGGATCGGTGCGGCTGATAAAGCTGATGATCTTATCCAGCCAATCGCGGGTGCTGACCATATGGCCGATGATCTGCTGGGCAATGTACACCCAGCGGCCCACCATCATGGAGCGCTGGGCAAAGTGGCCGAACTCGTGGGCCAGTACCGCTTTGAGCTCCCCCAGGCTCAGCACGTTCACCAGCCCAAGGCCGATGATGAGGTTCTTTTTCGACGGCAGCAGCAGGTTCATCAGCGACAAGTCGTAAAACACCGCCGCGTTCACCTCAGGGGTTAAAAATACCCGGTGCGGGCGGGGCGCGCCGATGTCGTCGGCCAACTGATGGACAAAAGCAAACAGCTCCGGCTGCTGCTCGGCACTCACTTCGATGCCGCCGGGGTTGCCGCCTTTTCGCACTGTGAGCAGGGATTTGGCCATAAAGAGGGTGAGCAGCGAGGCGCACACCGTGACCAGCAGCCGCACCCAGTCAAAGCGCTCCATCAGGTGCTCGATGCCCCTGACACTAACCATGCCAAAGCAGATCCCAAGGGCGATGTAGCCCAGCATAAAGAGGGTCAGCCCCAGCATGGCCAGCAGGGCCTGGCGCCGGTAGGAACGGCGGGGTTTGGTGAGGTCAGCCGGCACCTTGGCCGGGCCGGCAGGATAGAGGGCGTGCTGCGCCATCTACGACTCCTTCCTTGGATGAGTAAATAACGCCCAATACTAGCAGTGGCGGGGCCTGCATGGAATGGCGAACAGCGCGCTGGCCCAGGCCCTAAAGCAAAAAAAGGCCCCTTTCGGGGCCTTTTGTCAGTTGCCTTCTTTTTTCTTGAACAAGTCGCCGAGCTTTTCGCCCAGTTTGTCCTTGAGCTTGTCTTTGACCTTGTCCTTTTCTGCGTCGAGTTTTTCCTTGGCCTTGCCTTTTAACAGTGCGTCCATGTCCGGGCGGACCTTGGGATCGTCGAAGCTGCCGGTGATCTTGATGGGCAGGGTAATGCCGTTGAGCTCATCCATGGATTTGCCGTCCTGGCCCTTGAGGGTGCCCACCACTTTGGCGGCCACGGCGTAGTCCAGGGTCTTCTTGGGGAGATCAATGTCACCGGCGCCGGTTACCCGCAGCAGCGGCGAAGACAGCAGCAGATCCGGGTTGTTCATCTTGCCGTCCTTGAAGGTGGCAGAGCCGGACAACTCGGCAAAGTCGGTCTTCTTGGAGTCCTCTTGCGGGGCGCTTTGGCCCTTGAGGATGGCACCGGCTTTGCGCAGCTCATGGGCCACGTTGATGCCATACACGGCGCCGTCGCGGAACTGGAAGTCGGCGCTGCCGTTGAGGCTCTCGGTGATGCTGTTGGGGGTCAGGCCAATGGCGGTGATGCTGGCTTTGGTACTGGTGGTACCGGCCAAAAGCGGCTTGTCAGACTGCATAAAGTCTTTAAGCAGCGGCTCAATCTGCACGCCGCTCAGCTCGTTTTGTACCGCCAGGCGCGCCGGTTGTTTGCGGGCGTCGAGCTGGGCGCTGAGCTTGATGGCGCCGCTGTAGAGCTTGGCGCTGAGCGGGGCCAGGGCCAGCTGGCCACGGTCGTTGCTGGCCTTGAGGCTGATGTCCTGCATCTTGACGTGCTTGATGGTCAGGGCGCCGAGGCTGAAATCGGCGCTGGCCTTAAAGCCGCGCAGGGCCGAAAGGTCCGGCTCGATTTGCGGGCCGGCGGTCTCGGCTGGGGCGTTGGCGGTAGCGGGTTTGTCGGCCTCTGGCGGCAGGTAGCGGTCGGCGTCGAATTTATCCAGGGCCAGGGTCAGGGCCAAATCGGGCACGGCGGTGGCCACGTCTACCTTGGCCGAACCACTGATTTTGGTTTGGTCCAGGTTACCGGCCAGGTTGGTCAGGGCCGCTTTTTTCTGCCCGTATTGCCAGTCAAAGCCCAGGGCAAAGTCCGAGAGGGTACTGTTGTCGGCACGTTCGGGCAGGGCAATGCCTAAGCGCTCGGCCAGGCCGCGCAGGTCGGTTTTCTCGATTTTCAGGCTACCGCTTGCCATGGGGTCGGCAAACAGGGATTTGGCGGCCAGCTTGCCGGTCAGTACCAGGTTGCCCAGGTCCAGCTGCAGGCTGTCCATGGTCAGGGTGCCAGCGGCCAGGTTCAGCTCGCCCTTGGAGGCAAATTGGGTCTCGATGGGCTTGGCAAAACCGTCGCCGGAGAGCTTCACCGTGGCGGCCAGGCGCGGCAGGGTAATGGCGGTGAGCTGGTCGTTGAATTTCACCTGGGCGTCCAGGGTGGCCACGGCCTGCTGGGCACCGAGGGTGTGCAAGCGGGCATGCAGGCTGGAGTCGCCGCCAGGGGCAAAGCCGTCCAGGGTCATTTCATCCAGCACCAGTTGCTGGGTGGTTTTACCCTTGGCATCCAGCATGTTGACCTGAATATTGTTAAGCGCAATGCTGCCGAGGTTGAGCTTTTTCAGCGCGCTTAAGTCCGGGGCGCCGGGGGCGGTTTGGGCGTCGGGTTTTGCCTCGGGCTGGGTGGCCTGGGCGGTGTCGGCCGGCTTGATGTTCACCACCACGTCGCTCAGGGTCACGCCGTTCACTTCCACATTGCCTGAGAGCAGCGGCATCAGTTTGACCGACACTTTCGCGTCGCCAATCTGGGCGGTGGTGCCTTTGGCAAAGCCGTCAGGCTCGGACACGGCAGCCTTTTCGATGGAAAGGCCAATGGATGGGAAGAAGGTCCAGCCCAGGTCGCCATCGAGCTTGAGCTCGCGGCCGGTGTTTTCCTGCACGGCCTTTTGGATCTCGCCCTTGTAGCTGTTGGGGTCGATGCTGAGGATAAAGCCCACCAGGGCGATAACCAGCACCAGAACAACCCCCACCACTATCGCCAGGATCTTGCCTGCTTTCATGTGTTCTCCTTTGCTCCGCTCATACCAGCGCCGGGGTCGGCCGGGAGCCTGTGGCATTCAACTTAGGATATAAGTTAGCAATTGAGCCTGCCAAAAGCAGGCTGAATCAAGGCTTTAATGTGTTTCGATAGATTATCCAACGGCTTGTTGACAGCGCCGTTACTCGCGTTCTATCACCATTTCGTCCAAGAGGTTGGGGGCCGGGTACACCGATTCGAGCAGCCACAGCACGTAACGCATATCCACGTGAATGGCGCGGGTTATCTGCGGGTTGAAGTACCAGTCCTTGGTGATGGACTCATAAGTGGAGTCGAAGTTCAGGCCCACCAGGCGGCCCTGGCCGTCCATCACCGGCGAGCCGGAATTGCCGCCGGTGGTGTCGGCGCTGGACAAAAACGCCACCGGCACCGAGTTAAAGGGTTTAACTGCCGGGCAGGGCAGCAAGGTGCAGTACCAGGCTGGCTTGGGCGACAGGGTATCGCGCTCGAACTGGCCAAAGCGCCGGTCTTTGATGGCGGCTTTGAGGGCCTCTGGCACCGCAAACTCGCCGCTGTCCTGCTCTTTTTGCAAGATGCCATCCACCGAGGTGAAGGGGCCGTAGTAGACGGCGTCGCGGGGCTGGTAACCGGCCACGGTACCGAAGGTCACCCGCAAGGTGCTGTTGGCATCGGGGTACACCGGCAGGCCGCGGGCCTCGTTGTAGGCAATGATGTCCTGCATGTAGGCCGGGCGCAGCGCCGAGAGCTCACCGTCCAGGGCCTCTTCTTGGTCTTCGGCGGCGATCACTTGCGGGGTGAGGGCGACCGCCAGTTTCACCATTGGGTCCTGGCTTTTTGCAAAGGCAGCGGCGTTCATATCCAGCAGCGCCAGCCGGGCCTTGGCATCAAGCAGTGCGGTGTACTGGTAAAGGGCGTCAAGAGCCGGTTTGCCGTTTGCTAGCGGCAGCACGGCATCCAGAGCCGGGTCGCGGTAGTCGCTGGCCAGATAGTGGCCGAGCTTGGCTTGCCAGATGGCCTGGTCGATTGGGGGCACAAAGCGGCTTTGCAGGCGCTCAAGGCCGGCTTTGAGCATGGCCTGGTCGCGGTCTTGAAAGCCGGCTTTACGGTCGGCATCGGGCTTTTGGCGCTCCAGGGCGTTGCGATAGAGGCGTATGGTGGCATCCAGCAGCGCCGACTGGTGGCTCAGGGCCTGGTACCACTGGCGCTGCCACTGGGGCTGGGCCTTTTTCAAGGCGCTTTCCAGGGCCTCAAGGTGGGCTTTACTGGGCAGGGCCGCTTCCTTTTGGGCCTTGATGGCGGCGATATCGGTTTGTTTAAAGCCGTCTATCAGCCCTTCGAGCTTTTTCATGCGGTTGTTAAAGCTCGCCACGGTGCTGGCGTAAGCCACGGCCCATTCGGGGTGGCCCTGGCTTTGCTGGTTGATGATGGCCAGAGTCTGGCGGTAGTCGGCGGCCTGGGTGGGGTAGGTCCAGTTTTTGGCAAAGTTGACTTCCGAGGCCAGGCGGTAGCGGGAGGTAGAGCCCGGGTAGCCTGCCAGCAAAATGCCGTCACCTTCACGTACGCCCTGGGCGTTGATGTGCAGGAAATGCTTGGAATGATAAGGCTTGTTGTCGGGGCTGTATTCGGCAGGCTTGCCGTCGGGGCCCACATAGACCCGTAGCACCGAGAAATCGCCGGTGTGGCGGGGCCATTCGAAGTTGTCGGTGTCGCCGCCAAATTTACCTATGGCCTCCGGAGGCGCGTACACCAGGCGCACGTCTTTGAACATGGTCTGGGTAATGCGCTGGTAGGAGAGGCCGCCGTGGAAGCTTCGCACCTGGCAGCGGGTAAAGGCGTCGGTCTCGCAGTCCTTGATAAGGGCTTTGCTGGCCTCTTCAATAGCGTCAAAGCGGGCCTTGCCGGTTTGCTGCCCCACCTTGGCCAGTACCGCTTGGGTGACATCGTCGATGGCGCGGGTCACGTAAATCCGCTCCTGGGGGCCGCCGGGCAGCTCTTCGGCATAGGCCTTGGCAATAAAGCCCTTTTCAATCAGGTTGTTGGCAGCCGTGGAGTTGTGCTGGATCATCCCGTAACCACAGTGGTGGTTGGTGAGAATAAGGCCATTGGGGGAGACAAAGGCGCCGGAGCAATAGCCCATGGAGATCACCGCATTGAGGGGGAAATCCAGGGGATTGGCGAGCTGCTGGGCATCGAGGCGGATGCCCACTGCATCCAGTTGTTGGCCCAGCTGTGCCAACTGGGCCGGTTGCCATTGGCCTTCGTTGGCCTGGCTGCAAAGGCTGAAAAGAGCCAGGGCACTGGCCGCTAACAGCTTGGTTTTCATGGCGATATCCTTGCCTGATTCAGAATGTCGCCAGTGTAGTGGCTTACAGCCAGTTGGTCAGCATGATCCCGGTGCCAATGCTTTGAGTTGCATGGTTATAGTCGATGAGTGACTCGCCATAGCCATTAAAGTACTGCACATAGCCCCGCAATTTGCCCCAAAGGGGGAAGGTAAAGCCCAGTTGCAGGGCCCCTTTGTTGTCGCTGCCACGCAGGTTGTTGCGCAGCATGAAGTCGACACTGTAGTTACCCATCACGTAGACCCCGGTAAATTCGCCGTAGCCCAGGTATTTTTCGATATCGGGGTTGTTGTCGTCTTCGCGGTTCTCGGGGATGCGGTACCAGGGTTTGACCTGGAACACGGCGTTGTCGGTCTCGAAGATAAAGCTGGCGTAGATGCGGTTCCAGGAGCGCGAGTAAGGGTCAGAGTGGCCGTTGGACTGATGCACGGCGCCAACGTTGATGTACTTGGGCTTGATGCCGAACCAGTCGTCGGAGACGTTGAAGCTCATGAAAATTTCCGGCTCGTAGTTGGTCTCGCGAAACGGCGAGGAGAGCCCGGAGTTATAAGCCTGCCAGTAAGATTGCTGGGTGTAGGCCACCCACAGGCTGTTGTCGCCGCCAAACATCTTGAAGGCCAGCGGGAACTTCAGGCTGAGCTGGAATTTAAATTCCACGTCGTCGAGGTTTTCGTCGTTTTCCAGCTCACCGGGGTAGGAGTTGGGCTTGGGGTCTTTGCGGTAGTACACCGGCAGCATGTAGTTGGGCTGGTGCGGGGTAATGACAAAGGGGTTTTCGGCGGTGCTCTTCTCGCGGTTGACCCGCTGCTCCACCAGGCCGTCATCTTTCTTGGCGCGCTCCTCGATAGACTCAGGCTGGGGCGGCTCAACGGCGATGTCGGATTCGTTTTCCACCGGTTTGGTGGTGGCCGGTTCCTTTTGAGTCTTGGTCTGGGTTTCGTTTTTAGGGTTGTCGGCGGCGGTGGCGGCAACCGGCAGCAAAAGGGCAAAAACACAGGCTTTGATCATGGTTCTTCCGTGAGTCTTTAGGTTCAGGAGCTTTAGCCCCATAATAATGGGCCTTTGATTGAACTGATACTGACGTCATGGCCGAAAAGCGCAAAGCTTTCAATAAGGAAGGTGACTCCAAGGTCGCCGCCCTCAAGGTTCCCCCACATTCCCTGGAGGCCGAGCAAAGCGTGCTTGGCGGCCTGCTGCTGGACAATCAGGCCTGGGACAGGGTAGCGGAAGCCGTGGTGGAGCAGGATTTCTACTCCCGCGCTCACCGGCTCATCTTCAAGGCCATGGTGCAGTTGATGGCGGTGAACAAGCCGCTGGATTTGATCACCGTCTCCGAGCAAATGGAGCGGGAAAACTGCCTCGAAGAAGCCGGCGGTTTTGCCTATTTGGGCGAAATTGCCCGCAACACCCCCAGCGCCGCCAACATCCACGCCTACGCAGAGATCGTCCGCGAGCGGGCGGTGGTGCGGGAGATGATTGGCGTTGCCAATGAGATAGCCGAGTCCGGGTTCGACCCCCAGGGCCGCAGCACCGAAGAGCTGCTGGACATGGCCGAGAGCAAGGTCTTTAAGATTGCCGAGAGCCGCGCCAACGCCAACGAAGGCCCCCAGGACATCAAGCGCATCCTCGAAAAAACCGTCGACCGTATCGAAAAACTGTTCGGCCAGCCCCACGACGGCGTAACGGGGGTGTCGTCCGGGTTCCAAGATCTCGACAAAATGACAGCGGGGCTTCAGTCGTCAGACCTCATTATCGTGGCCGCCCGTCCGTCCATGGGTAAAACCACCTTTGCCATGAACCTGGCCGAATACGCGGCCATGACCCAGGACAAACCGGTGTTGATCTACTCCCTGGAGATGCCCTCCGAGCAGATCATGATGCGTATGCTGGCCTCTTTGGGTCGCATCGATCAGACCAAGATCCGTACCGGCCAACTGGACGACGACGACTGGGCGCGGCTTAGCTCCACCATGGGGCTGCTGATGGAAAAGGGCCGCATGTACATCGATGATTCGTCGGGCCTGACCCCCACCGAAGTGCGCTCCCGTGCCCGGCGTATTGCCCGTGAGCACGGTGGCGTGTCCCTTATCATGGTGGACTACCTGCAGCTGATGACGGTGCCCGGCATGCAGGACAACCGGACCCTGGAAATCGCCGAGATCTCCCGCTCGTTAAAGGCCCTGGCCAAGGAGCTGGAATGCCCGGTGATTGCCCTGTCGCAGCTCAACCGCTCCTTGGAGCAGCGCGCCGACAAACGCCCGGTAAACTCGGACCTTCGGGAATCGGGCTCTATCGAGCAGGACGCCGACCTTATCATGTTCATCTACCGGGACGAGGTCTATAACCCGGAGACCACCGACAAAGGCACGGCAGAAATCATTATCGGTAAGCAGCGGAACGGCCCCATAGGCCGGGTGCGGCTGACCTTCTCGGGCCATTTCTCGCGGTTTGACAACTACGCCGGCCCTGCCTTCGAGGACGATTACTAAGCGCCATGAAAGTCGCTACCGCTGTGATTGATACCAAGGCCCTTCGCCACAATTTTGCTGTGGTGCGCCGCCACGCCCCCAACGCAAAGGTGCTGGCGGTGCTAAAAGCCAATGGCTACGGCCATAACCAGGTGGAAGTGGCCAAGGCCCTTGGCCAGGCCGACGCCTTTGCGGTAGCCCGCCTCAACGAGGCCCTGGCGCTGCGCGCCGCCGGCATTCGCCAACCGCTGGTGATGCTTGAAGGCTGCTTTAACGCCTCCGATCTGCCGGTGATGGCCAGCGAAGGGGTGCAAGCGGTGTTTCACACCCAGGCCCAATTGGAGATGCTGCGCTCGGTGGTGATGCCAGGGCCCATTAGTGCCTGGATCAAAGTCGACAGCGGCATGCACCGTATTGGCCTGGCCCCTGCCGAGGTGCCGGCCTACCTCGACGCCCTGCTGGCCACCGGCAAGGTGGCGCCGCCGGTGGGGCTTATCAGCCATTTCGCCTGTGCCGACGAAAAAGGCCACCCCCTTAACCAGCAGCAGATTGACCAGTTCCTGCCGCTGGCCAGCCACTGGCAAGGGCCGGTGTCCATGGCCGCTTCCGCCGCCATTTTAAGCCTGCCCCAAGCTCATTTTGACTGGGTGCGCCCCGGATTGATGCTTTACGGCGCCAGCCCCATGGCTGGCGAGAGTGCCGCCCATTACCAGCTCAAACCCGCCATGCGGCTGGTCTCAAGCCTTATCTCGGTCAAGCGCCACAAGGCCGGTGAGCCGGTGGGGTACGGCGCCACCTGGAGAGCCCCGCAAGACACCGTGATTGGCGTGGTGGCCATGGGCTATGGCGACGGCTACCCGCGCCACGCCAAAAGCGGCACCCCGCTTTTTGTCGGTGGCCGCAAGGTGCCGCTGGTGGGCCGGGTGTCCATGGACATGGTCACCGTCGACTTAGGCCCCAATGCCAAAGACCAAGTCGGGGACGAAGTAGAACTGTGGGGCTCAGAAGTGCCGGTAGAAGAAGTGGCCGAGTGCGCCGGCACCATCAGCTACGAGCTTTTATGCAATATCGCCCAAAGGGTGCGCTACGAATTCGTCTAATAAAAACGCCCGCGAAAGCGGGCTTTTTTATGGCGTGAGCCTGATCCCAATAAATGCGGCAGTACTTTATTTTTAAGCTAAATCAATATATTAATCTTGGTCTTCAAGGAAGAGGGAGTAACGAGATGGGTAGCAAGGCGATATGGGCTTTACCACTGCTGTGGCTGTCGCTCGGGTTGCAGGCCGCAGGTGATAATGTGGGCGCAAAGGTCGACAAGGCCGAAATGAACCGCATCACCCAGGGGCTGGGGCCCATGGCCGAGCAAATGGCCAACGAGCTCAGCTTTCCCGACTTTGTTTCCCTGCAAGGCCCCTATGCACCTATGTATCTGGAGTCCAACACCACCCCGGTAACCGATGGCGAGCGCAACTACTTCTTCGGCTTTATCAACGGTGCCTATGGGCTGACCAGAAAGCAGATATTGACGCTCAATACCGCCGTTATCAGCTTCTCCACCAGCGACTCTGAAAAGCAAAGGGTCAGCAATCAAGCCGCCGCTCTCACGGCGCTGTTTAGCGATTTTGATGCCCAGAGCGCTACCCTCATTGCCCGCTGGCTGCCAGACCAATATCGCATCGACGATGTGTGGTTTGTCAGGGGGAAAACCTCCAAACGCCAATGCGGCCAGTACCGCATTAACCTGTGCGACGCCTATCTGCCGGTGGATAACCAAGCCACCCCTGCCCAGTTGGCCCTTATCAATGACATGGCCAAACTGCGTATCTCGGCCTTGAAAAAATACGAGGGTGCGGTACGGGCCATTATTGCCACCGGCGGCAATAACGAGATGGGGGTTTTGCAAAGTCGTAACGCAATGGCCGTGGCAAGTTTTGAAAAACACCATGACCTGGCGCTGTTCCTGAAAATTGCCGACGGCACTTTCTACTACGTCTCCCGAGCCAACCTCGATTCGGCAGGCAAAGAGATTTAATCGAACTCCAGCGCAATATCGGTGCAGCCCTTGGCGCAGCGTATGCCGGGGTTGGCACTGCCCGGTGGGTGCAATACCAGCGGGCCTTTGCAGACAGGGCAGGGCACAGTGCGCCCTGCCATCACCTTTTTAATCAGCGCCTTTTGGTCATTAAAGGACTTGGCGGTCTTTTTATTGAGATTTGAAAAGTCCATGGCGCTTATTCTCCTTGCAGCGTCAGCACCAGGCGGCGGCTACCGCCCTGGTCGCGGTGTTCCCCAAGCCAAATGCCCTGCCAGGTGCCCAGCAGCAAGCGGCCTCCGGCCACCGGAATACTGACGCTGGCGCCCAGCAAGGAGGCCTTGATGTGGGCGGGCATGTCGTCGTCGCCTTCGTAGTCGTGCTGGTAGTAAGGGGCGCGCTCCGGGGCCAGCACGTTGATGTGCCGCTCCATGTCGCCCCGCACCGTTGGGTCGGCGTTTTCGTTGAGGGTCAGGCTGGCCGAGGTGTGCTGGATAAACACATGCAACAGGCCGGTTTTGACCCGGGCAAGCTCTGGCAGGGCGGCCAGGATGTCGTCGGTTATCAAGTGAAAGCCGCGTCGGCGTGGGGCGAGGGCCAGGGTCTTTTGCTGCCACATCAGCTTTTGCCCCTTCGAAGCTTGAGGCTACCCAGTAGCCCCTCGTGGCGCCGGCCCCAGTCGTAGAGCATTTCGATGGGCTCGATAAAGAGCCGGCCGGTGTCGGTCAGGTCATATTCCACCCTGGGCGGCACCTCGGGGTAGACGGTGCGGTCGATAAGGCCGTCGGCTTCCAGTTCGCGAAGGGTCTGGGTGAGCATTTTCTTGCTGATGCCGGGCAGGCAACGTTGCAGCTCGCCGGTGCGAAGGCGCCCGCCTTTGAGGGCGTAAAGCACCATGGAGGTCCACTTGGTGCTGAACAATTCCAGCACCCGGCGCGGGGTGCAGGTTTCGATAAAAACAAAAGGTTGTTCTTTGGGCATCAGGAGCCGCCAGCCGGGGATTTGACGATATTGAAACCCTTATGGCCGTGGATGGCAAATGGCTAACCAAAGGTCGAATATCCGCTCTTCCCAAGTGCTGCTACCATCTTGTTAACCAAGTAACTTACTGGTTGCCCTGCAGATAAAAAAGTGGCCCCACAGGTCATACCAATGAGAGGACTCCTCATGTTCAAATTCACTGCTAAAGCACTGCTGTGTGCCCTGGCTATCGGTATCTCCGGTATGGCCTCGGCAGACCCTATCGTCATCAAGTTTTCCCACGTGGTGGCGGACAGCACCCCTAAAGGCCAGGGTGCGCTGTTGTTCAAAAAGCTGGTGGAAGAGCGCCTGAAGGGCAAGGTGGAAGTACAGGTTTACCCTAACTCTTCCCTGTATGGCGATGGTAAGGAAATGGAAGCCCTGCTGCTCGGCGACGTGCAGATGATCGCCCCCTCCCTTGCCAAGTTCGGCCAGTACACCAAGAAACTCCAGGTATTTGACCTGCCGTTCCTGTTCAACGACATCCATGCGGTTGACCGTTTCCAGCACAGCGCCACCGGCAAAGAGCTGCTCAAATCCATGGAAAACAACAACATCACCGGTCTGGCCTACTGGCACAACGGCATGAAGCAGCTGTCTGCCAACAAGCCGCTGCGTGTGCCTCGCGATGCCCGCGGCCTGAAATTCCGCGTACAGTCTTCTGACGTATTGGATGCCCAGTTCAAAGCCGTGCGCGCCAACCCGCGTAAAATGAGCTTTGCCGAGGTGTACCAAGGCCTGCAAACCGGCGTGGTTAACGGTGCGGAGAACCCCTGGTCCAATATCTATTCCCAGAAGTTCAACGAGGTGCAGAAGTACATCACCGAGTCCAACCACGGCGTGCTGGACTACATGGTGATCACCAACACCAAGTTCTGGAATGGCCTGCCTGCCGATATCCGCAGCCAGTTGGACGAAATCCTGGGCGAAGTCACCGACAAGGTAAACGCCGAGGCCTGGGCTCTGAACCAAAAAGCCAAACAGGCGGTTATCGACGCCAAAACCTCTGAAGTGATTGAACTGACTCCCGAAGAGCGCGCCAAGTGGGTGAAATCCATGAAGCCGGTATGGAAGCAGTTTGAAGGCGAGATCGGCAGCAATGTCATCGACGCTGCACTGGCTGCCAACGACGCAAAATAAGGTCTATTGATGGCTGCTGTCTATAAGTTCTGGTCCAAGCTGGAGGAAGGCGCTATCGCCTTCCTTTTGGCATCCATGACCCTGGTGACATTTGTCTATGTGGTCCTGAATAACCTCTACACCCCGTTCTACGATCTTTCAGACTGGCTGGCGGATAAGGACTGGACCGCCTCCAGTGATTTCTTTCTGAAGGTCGGCGATTTCTTTATCGGCCTGGCCCAGGAGATGACCTGGTCCACCGCCCTGACCAAGGCCCTGTTTGCCTGGCTTTTGTTTCTGGGCATGGCCTATGGGGTACGTACTGCCGGCCATATCGGCGTGGATGCCGTAGTGAAGCTGTGCTCCAAGCCGGTGCAAAAGGTGCTGGCCATAGTGGCGGCCCTGGCCTGCCTGCTGTACGCCTCCATGATGTTTTACGCCAGCTTTGACTGGGTAAAAACCCTGTTTAACGCCAACCTCTATGCCGAAGACTTGGAGCAAATCCACATCAAGCTCTGGTATATCGGTGCCGTGGTGCCGGTGGGCTTTGCCCTGGTATGGCTGCGTTTTGCCGAGGTGCTGGTGCGCATTATTCGTGGTTTGCAAACCGGGCTTGGCCTGGCCGATGAGGCCGGCGATGCCCTGAAACACGTTGTCGACGGGGAGGAGCATAAATGACCATCCTGTTCCTCTTTTTCATGCTGTTCCTGCTGATGCTGATAGGGGTGCCTATCGCCATCTCCCTGGGTTTGTCCGGGGCGCTGACCATCCTCTTTTTCAGCCAGGACTCGGTACGGTCTTTGACCATCAAGCTCTTTGAAACCTCAGAGCATTACACCCTGCTGGCCATTCCGTTCTTCCTGCTCTCCGGCGCTTTTATGACCAGCGGCGGCGTAGCACGAAGGCTGATTGATTTTGCCAATGCCTCGGTGGGCCACATTCGTGGCGGTCTGGCCATTGCCGCCGTGCTGGCCTGTATGCTGTTTGCGGCGCTGTCCGGTTCTTCACCGGCCACGGTAGCGGCGGTTGGCTCCATTGCCATTGCCGGCATGGTGCGCTCCGGTTACCCCAAAGAGTTCGGTGCCGGTATCGTTTGTAACGCCGGTACCCTGGGCATCCTTATTCCGCCGTCCATCGTGATGGTGGTTTACGCCGCCGCTACCGAAACCTCGGTAGGCAAGCTCTTTATGGCAGGGGTTATCCCCGGCCTGCTGCTGGGCCTGGGGCTGATGGTGGCCATTTATGTGGTGGCCCGTAAGAAGAACCTGCCGGCAATGCCGAGGGTCAGCCTGCGCGAGTGGCTCTCCAGCGGCCGCAAGTCCATTTGGGGCCTGCTGCTGATGGTGATCATCCTCGGCGGTATCTATTCCGGTATGTTCACCCCCACCGAGGCGGCCGCCGTGGCGGCGGTGTACGCCGGTTTTGTGGCGCTCTTTGTCTACAAAGACATGAAAATAAGCGAGTGCCCCCGGGTACTGCTGGACGCTGGCAAACTCACCATCATGCTGATGTTTATCATCGCCAACGCCATGGTGTTTGCCTTCGTACTGACCACAGAGCAAATTCCCCAGACCATCGCGGCCTGGGTAACCGGCCTTGGCCTGTCGCCCTGGATGTTCCTGCTGATCGTCAACATCGTGCTGCTGCTGGCCGGTAACTTTATGGAGCCGTCGGCCATCATCCTGATTTTGGCGCCGATCCTGTTCCCCATCGCCGTTAACCTCGGCATCGACCCCATCCACCTGGGGGTAGTGATGGTGGTGAACATGGAGATAGGCCTTATCACGCCGCCAGTGGGGCTCAACCTCTTTGTGACCTCGGCGGTCACCGGTATGCCTTTGGGGCAGACCATCCGGGCAGCCTTGCCCTGGTTGCTGCTGCTGCTGGGCTTCTTGATGATAGTGACCTACATCCCCGCCGTATCCCTGTGGCTACCCAACTTCCTGGGCATGCCCTGATAAAAAGCCGCCCTCGGGCGGCTTTTTTCATGCACTGGGCTGGGCTATCTGTAATCTGAGCACCGCCAGTTCGCTAAAGGAGCTCATCTGCACCTTGCCACCACCGGGGCCGTAAGGCGCCACCATGCCGCTGGTGATGGCTAAAAAGTCGCCGTTAGGGCCTTGCAGGGCCAGCAGGCTGGGGTCGTCCGGGTCGCAGCACACTAGGGTAAAGGCGGTGGCCTCCTGCTCGGAGCTGGTCATGCCCAGGTTATCCCCCAGCACGCACAAATAACGCCCCAAAAACTGCACCGATTGCAGGTAATAGCCCGGTGCCCGGCTGGCTGGCAGAAACTGCCAGCGTTCCCAAGGGCCGGCGCCATATTGGCAGTTCACCATATGGCCATCGGTTCTTAAGACGCTGTCGGCAAAACACACAGAGACCAGGTTGTAGCCGTTTTCTGCGTTCATTTGGCTTTCTCAAAATAAAGATGACAGCCTTAACCCTAGATCTGGCAACCGGCCAGAGCCTTCCGTTACTCTGCAGGTGCAAGTGGCTGTTATTGGCTATTTTTTAACGGCAATGGTTACCTTTTTGTGCCTAGTTCCCAGCCGGGTGCCTACTGTTCTGGCGGTGCCCAGGGGCTTAGACTGAGGGCAGTTAACAGGAGGCCTTATGTCTTTGCTTCGCGATATCCCCTTTTCCCTGTTGGAGCTGGCACCCATCCGCCAGGGCCAGAGCGTGGGCGACACCTTGCGCCACAGCCTTGATTACGCACGCCAGGCTGAGTGCCTTGGTTTTAACCGCTTCTGGCTGGCCGAGCACCACAACATGGAAGGCATCGCCAGCGCCGCCACCTCGGTGCTGATTGGCTATATTGCCGGCGGCACCGAACGTATTCGGGTGGGCTCCGGCGGCATCATGCTGCCCAACCACCCGCCGCTGGTGGTGGCCGAACAGTTTGGCACCCTTGAAAGCCTCTATCCGGGGCGTATCGATCTCGGCCTTGGCCGGGCACCGGGCTCTGACCCTGTTACCAGTCGCGCTTTGAACCGGGACCCGATGCGGGCCGAGCAGTTCCCACAAGAGGTGGCCGAGTTGCAGCGCCTGCTTGGCCCCAAACAGGGCGCCGAGCAGGTACGGGCCATTCCCGGTGAAGGTACCCATGTGCCTATCTGGCTGCTGGGTTCCAGCCTCTTTGCCGCCCAGTTGGCGGCGCAGCGTGGCCTGCCTTACGCTTTTGCCGGCCACTTTGCGCCGCGCTTCGTGTATGACGCCATTCGCCTCTATCGCAGCCAGTTCCAGCCTTCTGCGGTATTGGATAAACCCTACGTGATGCTGGGGCTGCCGTTGGTGGCGGCCGATACCGATGAAGAGGCGGCCTTTATCGGCACCAGTTCCCAACAGCGCATCCTGGCGCTGATGCGCGGCCAGCCGTTGTGGCTCAAACCGCCGGTAGAGAGCATGGACAGGCTGTGGAGCGAGCCCGAAAAGGCCTCGGTTAACGCCTTTTTGGGCCTGCAGGTTTTGGGCGGGCCCGCCACCATCAAGGCGCGGCTCGAAGCCATTGTCGAAGAGCTTGAGGTCGACGAGCTGATGTTCACCAATGACCTGTTTGACCCGGCCCAGCGCCTCAAGGCACTGTCCATCCTGATGTCGGTCAAGGAGTAGGCTTGGCAAATAAGGTGAGGGAACACCTGTCTTGGCTGGCCTTGCTATTGGTGCCTTTTTTGGGCGCCGGGCTCTGGCCGCTGCCTCCCTTTGGCGGCGCCTGGTGGCCGGCGATGCTGGCTGGCGCCATGATGAATGCTTTGGCCCTGGTGGGTTTGGTTGCTTGGCCCATGGGGGCCGGGGTGGCCCACCTGGGTAAAATCGGCCTTAGCTGGCTGGTGCTTTGGCTGTTAGGCGCCTGGGCACTGTGGCAGCTGCCCTGGCCCTGGCTTAAACCGCTGGTGCCACTGGCCGTGCTGGCTGGCGCCTGGGCGGCGCTGCACCTGGCCCTTAGCAAGAAAGGTTGATGCGGTCTCGCCCCTCGGCCTTGGCCCTGTACAGGGCGGTATCGGCGGCAAACAGCAGGGCCTCGGCGGTACGGAACTGGCCGTTCACCTCGGTGGCGATGCCCTGGCTGACACTCACCCGCACATCGCAGCCCAATCCGGCGGCTGCAAAGTCCAGGGCGTTGATACGCTGGCGAATAAGGTGGGCCACGCTTTGTGCCTGCTGGCGGTTGTAACCGGGCAGCAGGGCGGTAAATTCTTCCCCGCCGTAGCGGGCTGCCAGACATTCCTTGTCCGGCAGCGCTTGGCTTATTTCGCGGGCGATGCGTTGCAAGCACTTGTCACCGTTGATATGGCCATAGCAGTCGTTGAAGGTCTTGAAGTGATCCACGTCGATCATGATGGCGCTGACCGGCCGCCGTTTGGCGGTGTAGCTTTGCCACTGCTGCTCCAGTACGTCCAAAAAGGTGCGGCGGTTGGCAAGGCCGGTCAGGCTGTCGGTTGAGGCCAGGCGAAACAGTTCGTTGACCTCGTCTTTATGGCGGCTCAGATCCTGCAAATTCACCAAAAAGCAGGCGGTCTTGGCCGGGATAAAAGACAACGACAAATTAACCGGCAGGATGTCCCTGTCGCCGAACGTCACCGTCATCTCTGTTGGTTCGATGATCTGGTGGTTCAGCTTATTGTTTTGCTGGGCAAAGATGGCCTCTAGTTGCTCTTTCCAGGGCGAGCTCAGCCACTGCTGCCAAGGCCGGCCAACAAAGTGCGATGCGTCTTTTCCCAGCAGCCCCTCTGCCGCGGTATTCACGCAAAGCACGGTGCCATCGGTGTCCAACTGCAGCGTGGCTTCCTGCATTTGGCGCACTACCATGCGCAGCAAGTCTTCTTCGTTGGCGGCGGACAAGAAGAAGGTGTCCGCGTTGGTCACTGTGGCCGGTGGTTTGGTTGAGTGTGGCATCTGGCTCGCTCCCCTGGGCTCTTCCCAAGCCGTGTTGATGGGGATAACTCTAGGTTTCTTCTTATACTGTTACCTTCTGGCTTTCTTCTCTTTCATCTGTTTGAATATAAAGGGTTTTATTTTAACCTTCTAGGCCCTTTGGCAAGGCCCTTCAGGTGTTTCTAGCGCTTGTTGCAGGGCAGGGTGCGACAATTTGTCGCATTCGCAGGCCCGGCCCGGCTCTCTATACTCGCGGCAAATTTCAAAAAGAGAGCCTGGCCGTGAGCCCTTTTGCTACCCGTATCCTCCCCCTTTCGCCGCTGGCCATTATCGTTGCCGCCAGCCTGCTGCAAAGCGCCCACGCCGACGACAACCTCGAAGTCATCGAAGTGCATGGCCAAAGCCTGCCCCAGAGCGTTGCCGGTTCTACCGACGATCTGCTGGCTAACAGCGGAGTGGATTTTTCTGCCGCTGGCGGTGTCTCGGCACTACCCATTTTGAACGGCATGATGAGCGACAGGGTCAAGGTGCTGATTGACGGCGCCGACATCTCCAGCGCCTGCGCCAACGAGATGAACCCGCCGCTCTCTTATGTGTCTGGCAACCAAATCAGCCAGGTAGAGGTGATGGCCGGGGTAACGCCGGTGAGCATGGGCGGCGACAACATCGCCGGGGTAATAAGCCTCACCACCATCAACCCGCACTTTTCAAAAAGTGATGCGCTTGGCTGGCAGGGCGGGTATCTCTCGGGTGGCTATAAAAGTAACGGCAATGTGCAAACCTATGGCGCTGGCGCCGAGCTTGCCAGCAAGCAACTGAGCCTCAAATACGACGGCGCCTATGAAGATGCCAACAGCTATCAAGACGGCAACGGCGACAAGGTGCTGGACACCCTCTACCGCGCCCAAAACCATGCCCTGACCGCCGCCTACCGTGACGACACCCAGCTGCTGGCGGTAAAGCTGACCCACCAGTCCATTCCCTTCCAGGGCTTTCCCAACCAGTACATGGACATGACCGACAACCAAAGCTTTGGCGTCAACGCCCAGTACCAGCGCCAGTTCAGCGCCGGCCAACTGGACGCCCGCCTCAACTGGCACCGGGTCAAACATGAAATGGGCTTTTTCACCGCCGAGAAGGCCGGCACCATGCCCATGGACACCAAAGGGGTAGACCGCAGCTACCAGCTGCACTGGAGCCAGCCCCTTGGCAGCGGCAATACCCTGAAACTGGGCCAGGAGTTGTACGATTTTCGCCTCGACGACAACTGGCCGGCGGTGCCCGGCTCGATGATGATGGGGCCCAATACCTACATCAATATCAACCACGGCAAACGCCAGCGCCTTGCTGCCTTTGCCGAGATGGACCAGCAGCTAAGCGCCTGGCACCTAAACTACGGCCTGCGCTTTGAGCGCGTGCACACCAACACCGGCGCCGTGCAAGGTTACGGTTCGATGATGATGGCCGCCGACAACGCCGCCGCTGCCGCCTTTAACCAAAGTGACCGCCGCAAAACCGACAACCTGGTGGATATCAGCGCCAGCGCCAGTTATCAGCTAGACGAGCGCCAGCAGCTGCAATTTGGCCTGGCCCGTAAAAACCGCGCCCCCAACCTTTACGAGCGCTACTCCTGGGGCCGCACCACCATGGCCACCACCATGATTGGCTGGAACGGCGACGCCAACGGCTATGTGGGCAACCTCAACCTCAAGCCCGAAACCGCCTACACCCTAAGCGCCAAATACCAGTACCTGGGCGACAGCTTGCAAGGCAGCATCAGCCCCTTCTACACCAAGGTGCATGACTTTATCGATGCCGATGTGATTGGCCGCTTTAATAGCGGCGCGGCCACCCGCCATATCCTGGAGTTTGCTAACGTCGATGCTCGCCTCTACGGGGTGGATGCCAAGCTCGCCTGGCTGCTGGCCGATACCGCCTTTGGCCAGTGGCAACTGGCGGCCAAGGCCAGCTACACCCACGGCGAGCGCCAAGGCAGCCACACCCCGCTTTACCAAATCATGCCCTTTAACGGCAGCCTGGCGCTCAGCCAGCAGTGGGGCCGGGCCAGCAACAAACTGGAATGGCAGTGGGTGAGCGATAAAAACCGGGTGGACAGCAACCGCCTTGAAAATAAAACCGCCGGTTATGGCCTGTTAAATGCCAGCTCCCAGTGGGACCTCAAGCCCCTTACCCTGACCCTGGCAATCACCAACCTGCTGGATAAAAACTACCAGCTGCCCCTTGGCGGCGTCAGCATCGCCGATTACCGCCAAGACCCGGCCAATGGTTTTGGCCAGCTTAACGGGGAAGGGCGGTCGCTGAACCTTAGTGCGCGTTATCGTTTTTAAGCAAAGAAAAAGGCGCCGTAGGGCGCCTTTTTGATATTTAGGTTGGTATTCCTTCATTGACAACTTCAGGATCCGGGCTTAGCAATAGCAGCCCATTCTCGCTGCTGCTGAAAATAAACTGGAACTTGCCGGGGCCCGACACCTGCTTGCTGTCATAAAGCTGCAAGGTCTTGCCATCGCTGCTTACCTCTACTTTGTCCACCACCCCGTTAAAGGGGTTGGCGAAGCCGGCGCCCACAAAGCGCAGCCCTTGCGGGGCCTGCTCCAGGTTGATGAGGCGATAGGTGATGGTACCCGCCTCGCTCACTTCCACATCGCCGCTACAGCTTTGCCCAAACTGGGAATAATTAAACTGCGGCTGGCCGCTGCTATCGATGGTTACCGCCAAGTCAATGGCGCTACCCGCCGCACAAGGCGCCAGATCCTCAGCCATCGCCGGTGCGCTCAGTAACAAAGCCGCGCCAAGCAGTGTTCTTAAATGGGTCATGGAAAGTCCTTTTCTTTTTAATATGAAATTAATGGCTAGGAGGGGGGCAGTTTTCACCTTTGTTTGATACTTCGGGGTCTGAGCTTATCAGTAAAAGGTGATTGTATTCCTCTCCATCTAGAGAGTGAGTGTGAGAAAACATAAATTCAAACGAAACAATATTTTCGCTCTCACTTCTTAAGTCGAAAGGGTCAATTAGTGTGATTGATTCTTTATCGGGCGATATAATTGACTTTGTGATAACCTTATTGAAAGGGTTTGAAAATGCTACGCCAGCGAATTTTAATCCACAGCCTGTGTTATCTACCAATTTGTAAACTATCTTGCTGGGTTCCTCAATTTCCAATGATGAGCAGGATTCCCCTTTAGGGTTGCAGTAGTCGAAAATGAAGCAGCGTGTAATATTGTCATAGCTAGCTGTAATAATGACTTCTTTCTTACAAAGAGTGATGCTGTTCATAATTATCTCCATTCTTCATTAAATGCTTGAGGGTTTATTTTGTTGATTTCAAGGAAATGGGTTAGATGTTTGTCTGCGTTTAGACTATTTAAACAAGACATGGCGCTCGCATAAGGGAACAATATATAAGCGCTTTTGTCTATTTCAAATATTGGTGTTAATATGTCTTTTGCATTTTCGCATTCGTATTTATACTCATGGTTATTGCTTTTAAATAACATTGCTTTTTTCAAGTATGATTTTGCCAGTTCCGCACTATGAAAGGATGAGTCACTATACTTTGATTTTAACTTTTTCTCATTTTTTATAGCTTTGTCTATAAAGTAAATTGCTTTTTCTTTTTTATTTTCTTGTGTGTAATACTCAGAGGTAATGTAATAAATTCTTGGCTTCATTCTCTCTGAGAAGTCTTTATCGTAGACGTTATTCTTTTCTTCGAGTCTTGATGTTAGTGCTATTATTTTTTCTAGAGTTAACTCACTTTTCTTTGACTGGCTTGCGTATGATATTTTTTCAATTTCATACCGGAATTCATCTTGAATCCACTCAATATTTTCCTTGTCTAAAGAAATTGCTTTTCTTATGTATGCTAAGGCTTCATTAATTAAAGATTCTGCTTCGTCAGGGTCGAAATTGGAGGTTGTTAAAGACATTTTTTCAAGGTTATATGATATTTTTGTTAACGCATAAGCATTGTTTTCCAGCTCGCTACCAATGAAATCACGTCTATTCTCTTTGTAAATGCTAATAGACTCTCTTATTCTTCCTGTTGAATTGATAGCGCTTGCTAACCATGACCTAGTATTAATAATGTCCGAAAGTAGCTTCATGTTTTTGTTTTTTATTAAAACTAGTTCTTTTAAGGAAATAGAGATTTTAAAGTTCTTTATGGCATCAAGATAATTATGAGTCTTCATTTCTATCGAACCAATACTGCTAAAGGCGTACGAAAGTTCTATCTGAGCGTCGCTATCGTTAGGATTCTTGTCATACATCGCCTGGCTATAGGTCAGATATTGGCTAAACCACTTTTCTGCGCCGGACCAATCGGCCTGGTCATAGCGCATTTGCCCCAGCCAAAAGGCGTTGGCGCCTAGGGATTTTAAAAGCTCCAGGTTATCGGGCTGCTGTTTTAACAGCGGCAACAATTCTTTTTGGGCGGCCAGCAGGGCGTTTTTGGCTTCATCGGTTTTACCGCGCGAATAGGCCACTTCGCCGATGGCTTCCAGGGTTTGGCCATGCTGGAAGCGGCCGTCAAAGCCGATATGGTCCTCGTCGCTGCCCGACACCGATTTAAAGTAGTCCAGCGCCTTGCTGGAGATGCCGTCCAACAAGTCCATCCGGCCGATGCCGCGCAGCTTGTCGGCAAACTGGCCCACCATGTAACCCAGCAGGTTTTCGGCGGCCAGCCGCTGCTCGGTGGCGCGCTTCTCGGCTTGATTGCTTTTTACGCTAAGGGTGACTGCGGTAAGGGTAAGCAGGCACAGCAGCATCACGGTGCCGTTTCGCAAGGTGTGGCGCCAGGAGGCGCGGCGCCGGGAGGCCCGCACAAAGTTGGCTTCGTCATCGCTTAGGGTAAAGAGCGGGTTGGCGGCCAGTTGCCGGGCTTCGTCCAGGGGTTTACCCAGGGCCAGCAGGTAGGCGCTGGCCTTGCCTTCGTGCAGCCAGCGCTGGCTTTGGTAATAGAGCCTGGCTTTTTGGGCCAGGCTGTCCTGGTGGGCGTTTATCCAGTCGGTGGCGCGGGGCCAGCGGCGCAGCAGCGCTTCGTGGGCGATGGAGAAGCTGGCCTCGCCGTGTTGCAGGTGCGACACAAACAGGCGTTTATCCACCATGGCTTGCACCAGGGCTTTTTCGTCTTCATGGCTTAAATCGGCCCAGCGGGCGCTGCGGCTGGTAACGGATTCTTCGTCTTCGCGCAGGGTAACCAGCATCGACAGCACCCTTGGCAGCGCTTGCTGCTGGGCGAGGCTGAGCTGGGCCATGGCGTCTTCGGCGGCCTTGCCGATGGCCCCTTCAATGCCGCCCAGGCTTTGGTAAACCGAGACCTTCAAGGTGCCGTCGCTGCCCCGGCGAAGGTAGAGCTGCTCAAGCATGTATTGCAGCATGGGCAGGGCGTCGGGGTTGCGGGCGGTCTCAACGCAGAGCATTTCGTCCAGGGGCTGGGCGGTGTTGGGGTCTGTCTCCCAGTTGAGCCCGGCGGCCTGGGCCGGCAGGCGGATCATCTGCAGCAATTCGGCCCGGCTGGGGCCGCCAAGGTCAAAATGGGCGCCGTTGCCCTTGCCGGCCCTAAGGCTCTCAAAGCTCATCAGCTGCGGGTAGAAATCGTTGCGGCACGCCCCCAGCACCAGCACCGCGCCGCTGAGCGCCAGGGTTTCCAAGAGGGCGATAAAGTGGCTGCGCTCGTCAGGGCTAAAAAGCGGTGAGGACAGGGCCACTTCCAGGCGGTCGATAAAAAGGCCAAAGCGGGGCGTGGCGTAGCCGGTTTTGGGCAGCTTTTCTTTAAGGCTTTGTGCCAGGGCTTGCGGCGCGTCTTGCAGCTTCTCGGCCAGGGTTTCGGCGCTTTCATTGTCAAACAGCGGCGCGTCGCCTAGCTCCCAGTCCAGTAGGGCGCAGGCAAGGTCTAGCAGCAGCCGGCCCTGAGTGACATCGGCTAAATCGAGGCTGGTGTATGTGGGCAGGCCGACGCCGTTATAGCCCTGGGGCGAGGCGAGGTTGGCAAGGATACCGGCGTTGATGAGCGATGATTTACCGCTGCCGCTTGGGCCCAGCACCAGGCAAAAGCCGCGGCCAAAACGCAGCTGCTGGCTGATGCGCTCCATCAGGGTGGCAATTTGCTGGCTGCGGCCAAAAAAGACCTGGGCGTAATCGCTGCTGTAGGCGCGAAGGCCTGGGAAGGGCGAGCCCCCTTGCCAGGGCGCTTCTTCTACTTGTTGCTCGCTGCCCACCGGGAAACGCACCTCGGCCAAGGCGCGGTAGCCGCGCTTGCGGATGGTTTCGATAAAGTTGGGGCTGCTGGCTTTGTCGCCAAGGGCGGCGCGCAGTTGGGTAATGGTTTTATGAAGGGGGTTGTCGCCGGTTTCGGCGTTGGGCCAGCAGCGGCTGAGCAGGTCTTCGCTGGTAACCACATCGCCTTTGGCTTCGCACAGGGCCAGCAGCACATCCATGGCTTTGGGTTCGATTTGCTTGACCCTCTGCCCGAGGCGCAGGCTGTTGGCCTTAGGGTCCACCTGCCAGTCACCAAAGAAAAAGACCGCCCCACTCATGGTGTTACCGCTTCCTGTTGTTACTTTTGGGCCCTAGCCTACTCCAAGGCCGTTACCAAAGGATCATTTATCTTAAGGTAACCTAATGGAATGCCTAGTTTTTGTGATTTATGTTACGGCAATGCAAGCTGAGACAAAAAAAGCCTCCCGGTGGGAGGCTTTTTATCAGATGGCGCCGTAGTGGCCGGTGCCGTCCGGCCAGCGGGTGAGCACGTCAAAGCCGTCGTCGGTAACCGCCACCATATGCTCCCACTGGGCCGAGAGGCTGGCGTCGCGGGTGATGACGGTCCAGCCGTCGGCGAGGGTTTTCACCCCTGGCTTACCGGCGTTGATCATCGGCTCGATGGTGAAGATCATCCCCGGTTTTAGGCGCATGCCCTGGCCCGGGTTGCCGTAGTGGAGAATTTGCGGGTCGTCATGGTAGGTGGTGCCAATGCCGTGGCCGCAGTACTCGCGCACTACCGAGAAGCCGTCGCGGTGGGCCACGGTTTGAATGGCATGGCCGATATCGCCAAGGGTGGCGTCTGGGCGCACCGCCCGGATACCGGCGCACATGGCCTCGTAGGTGGTCTCGACCAGCTTTTTGGCCTCAGCCGCCGGGGTGCCCACAAAGTACATGCGGCTGGTGTCGCCGTACCAACCGTCTTTGATGATGGCCACATCGATATTGATGATGTCGCCGTCTTTTAACACCACCTTGGGCGAGGGAATGCCGTGGCACACCACCTCGTTGACCGAGCTGCACACGGTTTTGGTAAAGCCGTGGTAGCCAACGTTGGCGGGAATGGTTTTCTGCACCTGGGTAATGTACTGGTTGCAGCGGGCGTCCAGCTCCTCGGTGCTGACCCCGGCCTGCACGTAAGGGGCGATCATTTCCAGCACGTCGGCGGCCAAGCGGCCGGCCTCGCGGGCCTTGGCGATTTCTTCTTTATTGCGAATAACGACTCTGCGGCTCATGGCCTGGCTCCCTGGGAACTGAGGGTGGCGGGGGCGTTGACCAGTTTGTCGACACTGAGCCCCCCTTGTTGCTCGGCGCGGATCAGCAATTGGCTGATCTCGCTGTGGCTGAGCTGGGGGTAGAGTTCGGCCAGCATGCCGATACGCATCCAATGCTCGGCCTGGGCGTTGATGGAGCGGCACAGCGCCCCACTGGCCAAGCGCAGGTTCTCGTGCATGTCGTCGGAGATCTTGACGATGCCCATACTATAAAGCCTATACGTTGTGTATATGGTTCATATCATACGGGCATCGCCAATGGCGGGCAAGGCTCAGGACGGTTCGTTAGCCACAATACCGCTCTGGGCCATGGCTTCTTTGGCCAGGGGCCGCCACCAGGGCTGGCCTTTATGGGGAGCGGTGATGTCCAGGCGCTCGGCCATGGCCGGGGTACAAAGGGCCACCTGGCGGCTGTTGGCCAGGGCCAGGATTTGCTCGAAAGGGTCAAACCAGGCGTGCATGGCCAAATCAAAGGTGCCGTTGTGGATGGGCAGCAGCCACTGGCCTTGCACATCCAGGTGGGCTTGCAGGCTCTCTTTGGGCTGCATGTGTACGCCGGGCCATTTGGGGTCGTAGGCGCCGGTTTCCATCAGGGTGAGGTCGAAGGGCCCGTGCTGCTCGCCAATGGCTTTAAAGCCGTCGAAGTAGCCCGAATCGCCGCTAAAGAAAATGCGGCACTGGGGGGCCTTTATCACCCAGGAGCACCACAGCCGCTGGTTGCCGTCGCCAAGGCCACGGCCAGAAAAATGCTGGCTGGGAGTGGCTACCAGGGTCAGCGCCCCCAGCTCGGTTTGTTGCCACCAGTCGAGCTGGCGGATCTTTTCTTCCTTGATGCCCCATTTGGCCAGCAAATCGCCCACCCCGGTGGGGGTGATGAAGTACTGGGTGTTGGCGGCCAGGGCTTTGACGGCGGCCTTGTCGAGGTGATCGTAATGATCGTGAGAGAGGATCACCGCCTTGATGGGGGGCAGCTGCTCGATGCCGATGGGGGTTGCGTGAAAACGCTTGGGGCCCATCCACTGAAAGGGCGATGCCCGCTCAGAAAACACCGGGTCGGTCAGGTAGAACTCGCCGGCCAATTTGAGCAGCAGTGTGGAATGGCCAAGGCGCCACAGGCTGTTGTCGGGGGCTGCCAGTAATTCGGCCTGAGTGAGCTTTTTCACCTCGAAGGGGGCGGCCGGCTGGGTGTTGCTGGGCTTATTAAAGAAGAAGTCCCAGAAGATTTTCACCGTTTCCTTGAAGCCTGACTTGGGCAACGGCTGGGTGTTGCGGTACTGCTTGCCATCAAAGCGATAACGGGGCAGGGCGCTGTTGTTACTCACGGCAGACTCCACAGGTTTAAATTACACTGCACAGTGTAGTTTTGTGATTTGGGAAAGTAAACTAGTTAGTGTAATCTTGCCCCGCCTGCACCGGAGCCCTTATGACCAAGACCCGACAAACCGACCGCAAACGCGAAGCCATCATCACTGCCGCCATCAACGAATTTGGCGACAACGGCTTTGAGTCCACCAGCATGGACAAAGTGGCGGCCAGGGCCGAGGTTTCCAAACGTACCGTGTATAACCACTTCCCCAGCAAGGAAATTCTCTTTGCCGAGTGCCTCGACGCCCTCTGGCAAAGCTGCCAGACCGGCCATGACAACCGCTACGACCCTAACCGGCCGCTACGCGCGCAGCTGGCCGGCATCCTCGGTGCCAAGGTGGCGATGATGCAAGACAGCAACTTTATGGAGCTGGCCCGAGTGGCGGTGGCGGCCGGCATTCACGCCCCGGAGCGTGCCCAGGCTATTGTCGAGCGCATCGGCCAGCGCGAGCAGGGCTTTACCCACTGGATCGCCGCCGCCCAGGCCGATGGCCGCCTCAAAGCCGTTGACCCCCACTTCGCCGCCCAGCAGCTCCATGGCCTGCTCAAAGCCTTTGCCTTCTGGCCTCAGCTGACCCTGGGCGCCCCGCCCCTTGGCGAGAGCGACGCCAAAGCCCTGGTTGAGCGCACCCTGGATATGTTCCTGGCGTGCTACGGCTAAGGGCCCGCTTGTATTTCCCGGTTTTTGCCACCAGACTGAGGGACTTACCAGCAAGGAGCGACTATGGGACTGCCGTTTGAACTGGGCCTGAGGCATTGCCGCCATATGGTCAGCCTCATCCGCGGCGAGGCAGACAGCCGCCAGCAATACCTTATCGGCAGGCCCTACCGGCCCGACGCCAGTCGCCGCCAACGGGTGCTGGAGATGTGGGGCATGGAACAGGCCTCCCCCCGCAAGCCGATGTTCGGCACCATCGATGCGCCCCTGTCTCCCCGCGAAAAGGTGGCTTATGCCGCCCGCCTTCACCCCGACATTCAACAGGTACTGAGCAGCGGCTTTGAAGGTGCGCCCGTGGGCCGCCGCGAGCGAGTCGATGGCGTCAAAGGCCGCCTGCATGTCGGCCCCAGTCATATGCCCATCACCAGCGGTTTACCGCCGCTGCGCGGCGGTTCCATGGCCGCGTCGGTATCCGGGGTGTCGGCCATGGCCCCGCGAAAAAGCGTTAAGTGATTTTCTTCCAGCCGGTGGTACCACTAGGCTGCATGACGTCACCCCCTTGCGTTACCCACAGCGACCCCCGCACCTGCGGCGCATGAGTCGGAATAGTGACCTGACTTTGCGGGTTACCTATGGTCGGAAACGGGGCATGGGTCGCGCCGGTCACCGACACCACATTCCCGGACGAGGTCGAGGCCACCCCCACTTGCGGAAAGGCCCGACGGGCGGCATCGCTGCGCGGTGACAGGGGCTCGGTCAGTTGGCCCGTAGGCTGCAGATGCAGGCGGTCCGACACCGGGTTATTGACGGTGTTGTGCGGCCCCAGGCCGGGGGCGTTGCTGGGCAGGTTATTCAAGCTGACCACCAGGGCGCGGCGCAGCGCCGTGTCGCCGGGGTTGGCTTTAAAGGCCTTGTAGGACTTGCGCACCCCTCTCTCGCCTTTACGGTACATCGTCGATAGCCGCCGGTAGTCACTGGCGTTGGCCGCCAGGCTGACCTTGGCCAGCGCCCTGCGCACGTGGCGGCTGGCCTTGATCATGGGCCTGACCGCCTTGCGGATCTGGTGGCGGTTGCCGGTCAGGATCAGGTCGCGTATTTCGGCATAGGGAGCCCGGTGCGGGGCCGCGAGATCGGCGGTGCGCAGGTTGGTTTTCGAATAGTCGTGGCCGGTGGCCAGGGTGGCTTCCAGCCTGGCGGCATGCTGTTTGTTGCTGTTAAAGCCGGGTCTTTTCATGGCGGTTATCCTGTCAGGCGTTGGTCATCCGGCAGAGGGCTACCCAGGGTTTGGCAAAGCTCGCGCAGCATGGCCTGCAGGCGCTCTGGTGCCAGGGGCGCTTGGCCATCCATCTGCTTGGCGAAGTAATACATGGCTTCCTGCTCGGACGGCGTTATGGGCAGTTGCTGAAACTGGCCCTTTTCCAGGGTGCGCAAAGAGCGCCGATTGTGGGTGTAGACAGAGGTGAACAGCACCTTGGCCCCTTGATGGCGAGCCTGCTCGGCCAGTAGGGCCAGGGCCGGCGCCGACAACCCCAGGCCCTGAAAATCGGTGCCCAGCCAATAGCTGACATAAGCGCTCTGGCCGCGTAATTCATAAGCGACAACGCCGACAAAACCCAGCTGTCGGTGCATCAGGGCGAAGTTGCGTTTGCCGGGGCTGTCGTGGTGTTCGGCTGGCCAATCTGCCGGAGCTGCCGACCCTTGGGGAGCTGGGGGCAGGCCAGACATGATGGCAATTTGCGGGTCCCGATACTGCCAGGCGAAGACCTCATTGTGCTGCGGACCCAGGGGTTCGAGGCGCAGCGGCGCCTCGGGGTCGGTGCAGGCTGGTGCCAGTTGCCGCTGGCCGGCCAGGCGCTGCTGGTATTGGCTGAGTGCCTCGGCCAGGGGTCTGTTGCTTGGCGCCAGGGACAGGGCCTGGCTTTGCACCTGGCAGGCTTGGGCCAGGTTGCCGGTGGCCGCTTCGCAGCCGGCCAGTATCGCCAGCCAATCGGCCTGAGGTTCAAACCAATGGTCCACCCAGCTCAGGGCGTCGCGCAGTAATCCCCATTGACCGGTCAGTTCAAAAAGAGCGCTGAAGCGAAACAGCGCCTCGGCGTTTTGCGCCAGCGGCAGGTACTGGTGCCAGGTGCGCAGCAGCGCCTGGCGCCAGGCCTCAAAGCGGGTCTCGTTCCAGGGCTCTGGGGGGCGCAGGCAAGGCTCGGGCAGAGCCTGTAAAAAGGCCGGGTCGTGGTGCGCCAAGGCCAGCCATTGGGGCAGTTGATCGCACTGGCTGAGTGCTTGGGGGCTGGCCTTGGCTACCGCCAACAGGCTGGCGGCGCTGGCCAGGGCGGGGCCGTCAAGGGAACGGCAAAGGGCTTCAAAGCCAGCGGCGTCAAGGGCGACGCCACGGCAGGTAAGAAACAGGCTGTGGCTGTCATCCACCGGGATAATCGCAATGCCCCCACCCTGGGCGCTTTGCTGCTGGGCCAGGGCGTCCAGGTTCAAGGGCCTTTGATGAATGGTGCCGGCCCTTAGCTGGTGCAGGTTGGTGGTGGCCGGCTCCAAGGCCAGGCACAGCATGCCGCCCGGCCATTGCTTGGCCAGGCCGTCGAGGCGCTCGCTGGCCCCGGTGGGCAGGGTAAAGTCGCTGCAGGTCAGGAGCTGGCGATAGTCGTCAATCAGCGGCTGCCAGGGCGCCGGCGCCTGGGCCTGGCGCCAACGGGCGCTGGGGCTGTCAAGGTGCGGGGCCTGCCAGAGGTTGCCGTACTGCATGCTCATGGCCAGGTGCGGGGCCGCCGCCAGGGCGCCGTCGCTTACCAGCAGCAAGAGCCCGCCGTCAGGCTCTGGCTCACCGGCCAGCAATTGGCCCCCTGCCACCAGCGGTTCCAGGTAGGGGTGGGTAAGTAGCGCCTCATCGCCGCCAGCCACATAAAGGCGCCAGGGCGGCAGTTGGGGGTGTTGCTGTAAGGCCAGGCAGAGCTGCCACAGCAGTGACAGCTCTGTTTCTGATTGCAGCAATATCGTCACATGCCCGGCCCGGCTGGCCAGCGGCTCCAACCGGTCAAAGAAGGCGGCCAGCTGCGTGGCGGACAAGCGGGGCTTTAGGGTCATGGGTCAGGCTCCTTTGCTAGCGACGATGTTTAGTGGTTGTTCCACATCCGCCTGGCTTCACCGAAGGTCATCTGAATGCCGGCGCGCATGCCGGGGGTGAACATAGTGGCGAAGGTGGCGGCGAAGCGGTTGCCAAAGCGCTCATTAGGGTTGTCGCGCACCCCGCGCCAATAGGTGTGCTCCACCTGGGCCACGGCCCTGTTGTTGGCCCAGGTATTGGGCTGTTGCAGCAGATGCTGGGTTTGGGGGGCGCCAAAGACGGTGCCGATATGGGTTTGGCCAGCGGTGTGGGCACCGGTGAAAATGCCGGTGATGGCGGCGTTGACCCCATAACCCACAGTGCCATATGGGGCATGGTTGGTGGCCAGTATGGCGTTCATGCGGTCGGTGCCGTGGGGGTGATAGGGCCCCTGCATCTGGGTGGCGGTTTGAAAATGGCCAACCGGATTAAAGCGTCTAAAGGTATATCTTTGCATGGTGGTTCTCCTTGGTTACCCGGCGAATGCCGCGTCGTTTTATTGCCTTGTGTCCACGTCCAAGCCCAGCAGCTCGAATACATTCAAATTGCCGCCGAATTTCACAAACACTTCCTGGTACAGCTCGGCGGTATTGAGATTGCCCCATTCTACGGCGCGCAGAATGAGCGCCGGTACCGGGCTGTGGGGTTCGCGGTTGGCCAGGTATTCGGCAATCACGGCCAGCCGGTGGTAGGCGTCCTCGCGGCTGCGAATGGGGCCGTCGCCGCCGCCACTGTTGCCACCGGCGCTACCAGTGCCGTCGCTGTTTTCGTCGGCGGGCGGCGTCTGGCCGGGGTCTTCATCGGCACTGCGCGGCGCGGCAAAACGGATGCCGCGCTTGTACAGCTCACCGGCCACCAGCGCCTGAATTTGTTCCAGCAAGGAGGCCAGGTTGCTCAGGCTCGGCGCTTGTTCGCCCCAATGGGTATCCAGGGTGGCCACCAGGTTTTCCAGGGCTTCGCCGGCGTCAGCCAGGGTGTGGTAGAGCTGCTGGAAGTAGTCGGTGGCGGTGGCCGACATCCGCGCCTGGAAGTCGGCCAGAGTCGGGCCTTCTTCGCTGGGCTTGGTGTCCTTGCGGTTTTGTTTGGCCAGGGCGTGTTCCAGCAGCTTGGCCTGCTCGAAATCGGCCCAGCCGAAGTCGCGGGAATCGCGGTCGGCACTGGTAATGGGTAACAGGCTTATCAGCGGCAGCAGCTTGTCGTTGACCCAGGCCAGGATGTTGGCGCGGTATTCTTGATCGCCCTCATCGATGCGCGGGTAGAGGTTGTCCCAGTATTGGTTGCACAGCGCCTGCATCAGGGTGATACAGGCGCTGATGGCAGCAAACCCCTGCTGGTTGAGCTGGGCCTCGAGCAGCCAGGCTACCAGTTGCAGATCCTTGCTTTTACTCATCAGCGCGTGGACGGCGATGTCGCTGACCTTGGGCCAGTCGGCCTGCTTGAGTTCATAAGACCAGGCCCCCAGCGGCAGGCTGGGGTCGTCTTCGCGGCGGGCTTCCTTGATGGCGCTGTAAACGCCGTTGGCCCGTACCGACTTGCCGGTGGGGTGCTCCGGGCTGATGGGGTCGAGCAGAGCATCCAAAGGGATGCCCAGCACGGTTTCAAAGTACTGCTGCGCTTTGTCAAAAAGGCTGTGGCTCATGGCGGTTCCCTTACCAGTACACAGGGGCGCTGACCGGCCATTGGCTGGGCAGGGTCAGCGGCGTCTGCAATTGGGTTTTACTGTCAGTCACACCCAGGCTCAGGGCCAGGAATAGCTGGGCGCTGGCGTTGCCGGGCGGGTTTTTGGCGTCGATGGTGGGCACCGTGAACGCCAGAAAATAGCGGCTGGGGTTCAGGGGGTCGACCAGCGGTCCTGTTGGCGGCTTATGTTCGGCCAAGAGGCGCAGCAGGCCCCAGGTGCCGCGAGCCGTGAAGCTGGCGGTGGCGTCATCGACGCTGAGGCTAGGCTGTTGGGCATCTACCCTGGGCCGCCAGGCCGACTGGCTGGCCCAGGTCAGGGCCAGCGTCATGGCGCTGCCGGGGGTCCAGGCCAACTGGTTGCCGGTGCCAGGGAAGCTGATGCTGTTGCCGCTACCAACGAGCTGCCAGCCGATCAGTTGTTCGGCGCCCTTGGCCTTGCCGGGCAGGGCATTGAAGTCCGCGGTCAAGACCACCGGCGGGTTGCTGTCGGCAGCCAGGGTCGGCCCGAAGAAGGCGGCGGCGGCATCCAACTGCGCCAAGAAGCGGCGAATGGCCCGCCAGTGGCTGGCATTTAGACCGGCGCTGGCGGTGGCCAGACTGTCTTTTTCAGCAAGATAATCGCTGAAGAAAGCGCGCACCGTGGCCGGGTTGGCATCGGGCGCGCCGCTGGCGGCAAAGGGATAGCGGCCGGCCAACTGGCTGTTGAAGCGGGTAGCCAGGTCCCGGTACTGGGCATAGGCGTCGGCGTCGCGGCGGTCGTCGCAGCGCCACTGGGTCTGGGTGGCCAACTGCTGGGCTTGGCCGGCGAAGAGGTTGTCGCCCTCTGGCAGGGCGCTCTGGCCTTGCAGTAACTGGTTGCAGTTGCTGTAGTCCATGCTGGCCAGGGTTTTGCTGACAAAGTCGTCCAGGCTGGCGATGGCCGCATCGGGCACCGCTTTTTGGTAGGCGGTCAGTTCGGCCAGGGTGCCCTGCCAGTAGTCGGCAGTGGCATTGGCGGGCAGTGCCGTGCTGCTGATGGTGGCCGGATTCTGGCTCAGGTAGCGGGCAAAGGGCTGAGCGTAACCGGCCAGCACTGTGGCGCGCTGGCGCTGGCGGCCCAGGTAGTCCTTGATGTCGCTTTTCGAGCCCAAATCATAGATGCGAGCTTGCGGGTCCGACTCGGCCGCACTGGGAGTGGGGCTGTACAGGCGGCTGTTGTCGGTCAGCAAGCTGAGCTGCCTGAGCATGTTACTGCTGTAGCTTTGCACGCAGTTGTTGAGCTGGCTGGCCCCTTGGGTATCGCCCATGGCGGCCAGTTGCTGGCGCAGGTTGCCGAGAGAGGCCTGGGCCTGGCCGAAGTTAGCGCTGGCAACGGCCAACTGGTTTTCCAGGCTATGGCCGTCATCAGTGCCGGGCTTGGGCGGCTGCTGGGCGTCGCTCAGCACCGTTTCCAGCAGCGCGCTGACATGCTGGCGGGCCAGGCGCAGGTAAAGCGGCAGCTTCTGGCTGGTGTCCGTTTGCTGGGCGGTGGCAAAGTCCTGGTATTGGCCGAGAAAGGTTGTGGCCTGGGCCAACTGGCCCAGATCCCAGGTCTGGGTGGCGACCTGACAGCTGAAGCTGCGCTCGGCGGGGGTGTGCATCAGCGGCAGTTTGACCAAGGCGCTAATACCGGCCAGCTCCGGGCGCAGCGCCGGGTTGAGCAGGTAACCGCTGTCGCTGGGCAAGAACACGTTGCCGTAGGGCGCCAGGCGGATGGCACCCAGCATGGCCTGCGCCTTGTCATAGCATTGGGTCGGCAGGAACTGGTTGATCTCTTTGGTGAGGCTGTAGTCGTAGCCATGGTTGCGGTACAGGGGTTCGAGCTTTTGCTCGAAGGAGCGGGCAATGTCGGCGCAGGGGTTGTGCAGCTTGTCGTTACCCAGCCAACTGACCTGCATCCAGTCGACCCAATCTTTGAGTGCCAACACTTCCTCGGGTATATCCCCTTGTTCCTGCTGCAATTTGGTGACCAAGTCGGCGCCGTATTGCACCCTGTCGAGCAGCGCCTGATGGTAATCGTTGGCCATGTCGATGAGGTTGCGGCTGACCAGGTCCTTGTAGGCTTTACCGAGGTTAAAGGGTTTGGGATAAGACACCTTGGTGACGGCACTGCGGTAGATGCTGTCAACCTGATGCACCGACTCAGGTACCGGCCGGTCGTAGAGGTAGTGGATCAAACCTTCAAAGGCTTGCACCTGGCTGTCGGTGTCGCCGCTGGAGGCGGTTTGGGAGATGTAGTTGAAGGCGTCGACGGCGTTTTCCAGGGCCTGGATCCGCTCTAAGTAAGTCAGCAACTGATCGCGCTGCGTCGACAGGGTGATACTGGTCAGCAATTTATCGCTGGTGTTGGTGGGGCGGGTCTTGATGTCGTCTATCCTGCGGCGCAGTTCGCAGTGCATGCCTTCCATGACAATGTTGCTCAGGCTCCGATTGGACAGCCAGGCGCTGGCTTTTTCCAGCATCCGCGAGTCCACAAAGGAGATGGGGATCACCGGGCTGTGAAAGGACGCCTGTACATCCCCGATGCTGTCGAGCACCCGGAAGATATCGCTTTGATTGATGCAACCGGCATTGTTGGTTTGCAGGTGGTTGACCAGATTGACCGTTTCCAGGGTGTTGCTGATGTGGTCCACCTGGCGCTCAAGCTTGATTGACTGGTACCCCAGCACTACTGCCGACACCAGGGTGGCGCCAATGAGGCCATATTGCAGGTTGCGGATGATGCGGTTGCGCGACCAGATACTCTGGCGCAGCGGCCGGGCTAGGCGCCGTTCGCTGAAGACCTTATTGGCAAACAGCTCCTGGACGAAATCCACCTCGCTGGTGCTGGTGTTTTCGGGGTTGCGGCTGGCTGCCAGGCTGCCGGTGAAGTAAATGCCCCGCAGGTAATTGTTGACCATGAAGGTGCTGGGCTTGAACAACTGCTCAAGCAACTGGCGCAGCGGCCCGGCCAGCTCCAGAAAGCGGCGCGGGAACAGGAAGAAGGCATCGGCGTCATCGATGTCGGCGTGGCCGGCGGCGGCCTGGATCTGTTGCTGGCGCAGGCTGGTCATCACTTCTTCGATCACGCTGTCCACCAGGAGCTGCGCGGTTTCCTGGTCGTTCAAGGCATTGTTGGACCAACCCCAGATCTCCTGGCGCCGGGCCGGTTCCACCAAAGACCAGAACGCCGAGTAGCCGGGCAGGTAGTCGCACTGGGTGATCACCACATAAAGCGGCAGCACGAACTCAAAGCGCTTTTGAATGCGCCACAGCTGCAGATAAAGGCGTTCGGCAAGTGCCGTTAGCTGCTCGGGGTTCTTGTTGAGCAGCGACTCTACCGACAGCGTCAGCACCACGGCGTCCAGCGGCCGTTCCGGGCGGCCGTCGTTGATGGCATCCAGCAGCTGCTGCCATTGCTGGCCTTCTTTGGAGTCGGCGTCGGCCACCGGCAATTTGCCCGGCGGATCGATGATGACGCCGTCTTTGTTGAGCACCACCCCTTCGGCCAGGGTGGTCAGGCCCTTGAGGTGTTGCCACTGGTGCGGTTTGTGGCGGTGGCTGTCGAGGACATTGGCCTCGCGGTCGCCGGCGTTGAGGGAAGCGGCCAGGCTGGTTTTGCCGGCCCCTTCTTCGCCCAGCAACAGCACCCAATGGTGCTGGTAACGCCAGGCCTGACGGGTGGTCATGTAGCGCAGGGCCGTCATCACACTGTGCAGCCAGCGCCGTGGCAAGGTGGGTTTGGGGTCGGGCATTTTGCCGGTTTTGCGGGCCTTGCGAGCCCGTAGCAGCAACCAAACCAGCAGAACAAGCAGCACCAGCGCCAGCGCGAACAGCGCCCATTGCCAAGGGTGCAGTAATGCCAGAATCGCGTTCACAGACGCCATCATGAGGCCCCTCCCAGGGTGGTCAGCAAGGCGTTGAGCAGGGTGTTGACCGGCTCGGTCAGTTTCAGCCACAGGGCGCTGGACAGCGCCAGGTACAGCACCCCCAGGCCCAGGGCGGTCAACATCCAGGGCCGAAGAGGCGCCAGGCGGCGGTCGTCCTTGCTGCTCAGGGGATAGGCGTAAGCCATGGGGAACATGGGGTGGTTGTCCCCCAGGTTGGGGTTGCGGGCGGTGATAAACAGCATCAGTTTGCGCCGATAGTCGGCCAGCACCGTCTGGCCTTTGTGGCCGCGGTATTCGCCTTTAAACCCCAGTTGCAGGGCCAGCAGGTAGAGGGTGGCCAGCTCCATCAATTGGCCGTGGCCTTGGCGTTGGCGCAGCAGCCAGTCGATGAGTTCGAAGAACTGGCGGCCGGCCTGGCGCCGTTTGAACAGGTTGTACTCGAGCAGGTAGTCGCCCCAGTGCTGCTGGCCGTCCCATTGGATCTCCAGCAAGAAGATCTCGTCAGCCAGGGCGGCCATGGCGTAATGGGCCATGTCGTAGACGCGCCTCAATTCGGTGGTGGCCTCGGCCTTGAGGGTCAGCAACTGGTGTTGCAGTTGCTCGGCCAGGCGCGCACTGACCAAGGCCGTCAAATCGGCGGGGGAATCGGCGTCGGTCTTACCCAGCAGCAGGGGGAGCCGACCCAAGGCTATGGCTTCCTTGATCAGGGTCACCTCCTGATAGAAGTCGGTAAAACCGGTGATCAGCTCATGGCCTGTCCAGTTGACCTTAGGCATCGCCGCTTAGCTCCCCGGCCGGGTTGGCGCCGCTCAGGGTACGGTGCAGCACGATGTCGCGGGGGGCATTTTCCTGCTCTGGCCCGCGGATCAGCAGATCGGTGCCGGCGTTGATGACATAAAGGTCCCGGCCATCGTGTTCTATCTGCTTGTTGTTCAGCTCTACCAGCAAGGCGCCTTCTGCCAGGTTGAGGCCGCTGTAGTTGCGCGGATTGACCAGGCGCAGGCTGCAACCGGGCAAGCGGCGCCGTTCCAGAACGGGCATCAAGGCCGCCGAGGCGATACGGGCCTGGCCAAGCCACTGGTTGAGCTGCTGTTCGCTCTGGCCGGGTTTGGGCCGCAGCTCGATAAGCAGGGTGTCCACCGCCAAGCCCGCCGGCAGGGCGCGGCTGAAGTGGCTGGCGCTGAGCCGGGTAAAGAGCATGGCCTCAAACTGGGCCTGAATGAGCTGCAGCCGCTGCTCGATGAAGGTGAGCAGGGTGTCAAAACCGGGGCCCATGTCGTTGTGCTGGTACTGGCTGACCACCGGCGGTGAGGGATTGGCGCCAATGGTGGCCAGTTGCCCGGCCAACTCGGCCAGCTTGACGTAAATGCTGTAGGGATGAGCCAAGCCGCCTTGCAGTTGCACTTCCAAAGAGGGCAGAGCGCAGGCCAGCTGACGCGCCACAAAGAGCTGCTGGCGCGACTCCATGTCCAGTTGGTCGAGGCGCTCGTCCGGGCGGCGCCCGCCCACCAGATCGCGGATCTTGCTGCGCATCACCTTGGTAACGGCGTCCAACCGTTCGGACAGTTGCTGCTCAGCGCTCAAAAAGCGACAAGCCCCCAGGCGCAGCAGCGGCGGATGGTAGGCCGCTACCCGCAGGTGATCGCCACTGTCGTGGCCCAGTTCCAGTAGCGGCAGGGCCACAAACTTGGCGGGAATGGTCTTGTCGGCCAGCAGCGTCAGCCGAGGCCGCAGCCGGCCCACTTCCAGGCGGCTTTCCAGTTGGCACTCGTCCGCTTCCAGGGCGCCGGCCACCCGGTCAAAGCGCTGGATGCGGCTCTGGGCGGAGGCGGACCCTTCTTCGCGCACCGGCACCGCCAGGTAAATGCGCAGCACCCGGTCATGCCAGACATCATCACCGCTGATATCCAGCTGCAGCGGCGCCTGGTAGTGGCCGGGATACTGCACCGCCAGGCCATCGGGCAAGATGGCTTCGAGGCGGGTGATGCGCAGCAGTCCCTTGGCCAGAGCAGTTTCGTCGTACTCCAGAGCCAGCAGCCCCCAGTAATAGGGTTGCAATGCCAGGGCCTGGTGCCGCACCTGCTGACTCCAGTAAATGTCGTTCTGCTGCAGGTGCTGGGGCGACAGCAGCATGCCTTCTGACCATTCAACGGCTTCGGGGATTAGTGTCGGAGTATCCATGTTTGCGCCTAGTCATCGAGGTTAATCAGTTGCAGATCCTTGGCGCGCAGCGTCAGTTGGGCACTGTGCGCCTGCGTCAGATCCATGCGGTTTTGCCCCGCCACCGCGAAGTAGCGGGCATAGGCAATGATTTGCAGGGCCTTGTCGGCTTTGTCCGCCAAGGGCACCGTCTTGACGGCGGTGCTGGGCGGCAGTTGCAGCGACAGCACCGCCAGGTCCTGGGCCAGGCCGTTTTGCAGCGCCGTTTTCTGGGCAAACCACTGGGGCGCGGTCTTGGGGAGCTGGCCGATAGCCGCATGGCTATAGGCGAAGACGATATCGAGCTCGGTGGCACAGGGCGTACCGGCGGCGTCTTGATTGGCGTCGCTGTTGGCCAGCACCTTCAGGCTGTCCAGCGCCGCATAATCGGGCCCAAAGCCCAGCCAACCGCCCAGGGTGGAACAGCCGCCCAGCAGCAGCCCCCCCAGCAGGGCAACAGTGCGACAATGGCGTTTGAGGTTGGCCATGGCTTACCCCAGCAGCAGGGCCACCAACTGCGCCGGGGTCAGTGACACCCCGACGCTGTTGATGCCGTTTTGAATGTTGACGGTGGTCAGCCGGGTGGCAAAGGCGGTGCCGTACAGCACCTTGAAGCTGCCCAGCACCGGTTGGTCTTGGCCGGCCACCTCATGGGAAATCAACCCGGTATCGACGCCGGTGGTGTCGCCGAGGCTAGTGGTGCCCTCGGTCAGCAGGTTTTCGGCCAGGCCGCCGCCGATCAACACCTTGAACTGCGACGGGATGTGGGTCAGCGACAAGGCAATGTTCGGGTAGGGAATGGGCAGCGCATAGGGCGGCGTCAGGCAGACGTCGGGAAAGCCCAGATTCATGACCCCAAGGTTGGTATTGGCAAACATGCTGGCCTCCTTAGCCCATGCTGATCCGTTCGCCGTCGACCCTTACATCCTTGTCGGCGGTCACTTGAGTGTCCTGGCCGTGCAAGCGGCTCAGGCCCTTGGCCTCGGTCAGCCAGTTGTCGCAGCGGCCGACGATGTGTTTGGCCAGTTGCAGCAGGCTGTCGAGCACGGTGATGGTGAGGTTGCGGGCGGCCATGTTCAGGGTGCCGGTGGGGGCGCTGAGCTCGGCGTCACCCAGGGAGCGAATGCTCAGCTGCTCGCTGGCGGTCAGGGCCAGGTTGCTGGTGCTAATCGCAATGCCGCTGGCGCCGGGCACGGCCAGGTTGGCGGTGGCGCTTTGCGGGCGCAGCAGCAGGTGGGTGATATAACGGCGGCCGTCTTTACTGGCCAGCCACAACACCTTGTCCCCTTCTTGCGGGCAGACCAGGCAGCTGATCGCCTGCTGGGCGGTAAAGCCGTTGTCCAGCACGTAGCAGCCGGGGCTTAAGGTCAGGCTGACGGTGGCCTCGTGCCAGATGGGCGGCGGGGTTTGCTGGGTGGGGCTTTTCAGGGCGCGGGTCATCATGATTGCTCCAGATACTGTTGCTCGGCGGCCAGCAGGGCCGGGTCCGTCGGGTAGGTCTTTTTCAGGGAGGTGCCGTCAAAGCGGCTGTGGTCAAATTGCGCACCCTGCAGGCGGGCACGGTCGAAGTGGCAGCGGCGAAAATCCAGCCGCTGGCCGCGGGCGTGGTTAAAGCGGGCAAAGCCGAAATCGGCGCCCTGGAAATCCACCTCGCACAGCTTGGCCTGGTCCCAGCTCGAATGGCTCAGGTCGGCGCCACTGAAATCGCAGTGGCTGATACTGGCCTTGACCAGCAGCGCCCCTTGCAGCCGCGCCTTTTGCAGGCTGCAGCCAGTGAGAGAGGCTTCCAGCAGCAGCAGGTGCTGGCCGGCGATGCCGTCCAAGCAGGCCCCTTGCAGGCGGGCGCCGTGCAGGTTGGCGCCGCTGAGGTTGGCGCCACTGAGGTTGGCGTTGGCAAAGTCGACGCTGTCGAAATTGCAGCGGCTGAGGCTGAGCCCGGCCAGGTTCTGGCCGGCAAAGCGGCTGCCGGCAAACACGGTTTTGTCGGCGCTTAGCCCTGCCAGGCTGGCCTGGGTGAAATCCAGGCGGGTCAGCGCCGATTGCACCAGGGTGCAATGGTCAAGGGACCAGCCGCTGCTGCTGCCGCCGCTGATGGCGCAGCGGCTCAGTTGGCTGCCTTGCCAGTTGCTGGCATCGAGGTGCGACTGCATCCAGGTGCAGCGGGTGAAGCGGCTTTGCTGCCATTGGCTGTGGCGGGCGCTGCAATTGACCAGGTGGCTGTTGTCGGCGTCGACGCCGTTAACCCGGGCACCGTCGAGCTGGCAGTCGATAAAGCTGGTGCCTTGCAGGCGGCACTGGCTCAAGTCGGCGCCGCTAAGGTCGCAGCGCAGCCATTTGCTGCCGGCCAGGTTGGCGCCGGCGAGGTTGGCGCCACTGAAGTCAGACTCGGTGATCACCAATTCGCTTACATCGGCGCCGGCCCCTTGCCAGCCCGGCTGTTGTTGCCTGTCGAGCGGCCGTCCCAGGCGCCGGGCCTTGGCCATGCTGTCTAGTAAGGTCATGACAGCCTCCGTTGGTGGCTGAGCTGGCGATGGGTGGGGGCGTCGAACTGGGCGCCTTGCAGATGGCAATGCTGGAAGCGAGCATCTTGCAAAAAGGCCTTGAGCAGGCAGGCGTCGGTAAGGTTGGCGCCGTCAAAACAGGCGCCCTGGGCCAGGGCCTTTAAAAAGTTGGTCTTGATGGCCGAGGCGCCCTGGAACTGGGCTTGGTTTAGCAAGGCGCCGGCGAGGATGGCGCCGTCCAGCACCGCGGCTTGAAAGTTGCCGCCGGCCAGGTCGCACTGCGCTAAAAAGGCGCCGCTAAGGTTGGCCTGGCGCCAATCGACCTGGCCCAGGCCGCACTGCTGGCAGTGCAGCTGGCGGGCATCGATGCCGACGGCGCTGGCGCCGGTCAGCAGGGTGCGGCTGAGCCTGGCCCCTTGCCAGCGGCTGCCGTCAAGCTGGGCGCTGAGCAGCACGCACTGGTGCAAGCGGGCCGCCTCAAAGCCACTGCCTTGGAGGCCGGCCTGGTAGAAGGTGGCCGACTCCAGTTGCGCGCCCTGCCAGTGGCTGGCCGCGGCCTTGATGGCATTAAAGAGGGTTTTGCTGGCGATGACGGCGCCAAGGTCGGCCCGCTCGAAACAGGCCAGGTTGCAAATGGCCTGGCTTAAGTCGGCCCCTTGCAGCGTGGCGCCACTGAAGTCGGCGGCGATGGCCATGGCCTTGTTGAGCTTGGCGCCGCTGAGCGTGCTGCCACTGGCCTTGGCCTGGCAGAAATTGGCCCCTTGCAGCTGGGCCTGGCTCAAATTGGCGCCGGCCAACTGGCTGCCCACAAAGACCGCGCCTTGCAGCTTGGCACCGACAAAGCTGCAGCCGGCCAGATTGGCCTGCTCAAAGTTGACCTCTTGCAGATCCAGGCCGTCGAAGCGGCAGCCGCGCAGGTCGGCGCCACTCAAGTTGCGGCCCTTGAGCGGCACGCCACCGGCCAGCCATTGGCGAATTTGGGTGCCCAGGCGCTGGGCCTGCTCGGGCGCCAGCGGCGGCTGTTGCGGGCTCATGGCCAGGCGCTGGGCCTGGCGGGCCATGGCCGCTTGCTTGGCCAGCTGCTGTTCAAGCTCGGCCAGTTGCGCCTCGCTGGGGGCCTGGGGTTGGCCACTGGCAACGGCTTGGCGCAGCGCCGCTTTGAGTTTGGCCTGGTTGGGATCTTCAGCGCCCACCAGATCCCAGGCCGGGGTGGCGGCCTGGGCCAGGCGCTGCTGATAACGCTGCTCGGCGCTGACGGGCGCCGCCTTGGGCTGGCTTTTCTGCTGCTGGGCCTGCTGCTGCTTTAGCGCCTTGGCCTTGGCGTCGGCGTCGGCCTTGATGGCATCCACCTGGGCCAGGATGTCGCTCAGCTGCTGCTCCCCTTCTTTGAGGGCCTCGATGTCGATATCCAGCAGCGGCGGCTGGGCTTTGGGCCCTTGGTAGTTGGCCGGCTTGGGCTGGGCGCTTTGGGCCCACAGTTCTTGGTCCAGTTCGTCCAGCACCGCCTGCTGGTGGGCCAGGGCCGCTTGTTGCTGCTGGGCCCTTTGCTGGCGCCGCGCCGCCAGTTGGTCGGCGGCCAGGGCCGGGGCCAGCTGCGCTTCGTTGAGCACATGCTGGGCGGCGGTTTTCACGTCCGAGCGCAGCTGGGCCACCTGGCGGTAATGGTCAGCGTCTTTCGGCGCCGCCGGCGACTCGTAGGCCACCATGGCCAAGTCCAGGTCCTGGGCCAGGCTGTCCTGGCAGGGCACATTGCCGTGGTAGATGGCGACCCCCAGGCCCACGGACGGGAAGAACCAGACGGTGTCGAGGGCCATGGCCACTTCTTGGAGCTGTTGGCTGTCTTTGTTGCGGGCAAAGCCGCGGGCCACCAGGGCCGGCAGTTGCCCTTCAATCAGCGGTTGCTGGGGGTGGAGGTTTTCCAGCCGGTAGTCTTCGCCCCCTTGCCAGGGGCCTTGCTGCCATTGGTCGGCGGCGGCGCGCTGGAAAAACAGCGGATTGAGATCGGCGGCCAGGCCCGGGGCGTCGTTGAGCAGCCACTGGTCGTCATAGCTGCCGGCATGACGGCGGCGCTGCGGCCAGCTGGGGTCCAAGGCGGCAAAGCTGGCGATGGGCTGGGCCAGCACATGGCCATGGATCGGGGCGTGCGGGTATTGCAGGTTGGGCATGTCGCCCTGGTTCTGGCCCACCCAGCCGGCCACGGGGTTGCCGGTGTAGCCGGTGCCCTGCGGGTTGTCGGCCAGTTTCGGGCCGCCGTAGGCGCGGCGTAATGTCAGCGGCATCTCGGTAAAAGGCGCCGGTTCTTCGATGCGGTACCAGGGGCCGTAATACCAGCGGCGCTCACCCAGCACCTCCAGGGTTTTGGTTACGGGCCCCAGGGCGGCGGTGACGGTCAGTGCGGTCACCGGGGCGGCGCCGGGGGCAAAGGCGCTGCCGGCCAGCAGAAACTCGCCGTGGGGTTTGCCGTACACCTCATCCAGGGCGGTGCCTGCCGGCAGCTGGCTCAATACCTTGGGCCAGCTTTGGGCTTCGTCCAGGAACCGCGGCTGCTGCTCACCCAGCTTGAAAAAGCCCAGGGCGGCCAGGCACAAGCGGTGCTGGCCGCCCTGGCGGTAGGGGCGGGTCAGCAGGCCCAGGGTGAGGGGTTTGACGATTTTCATAGGATGATCGACAAGGCTGAGTTGATCACGATCTTGAGATCCTCAAGGGTCAGCTTGAGCTTCTCGGCTTCTTCAATCAGTTCCAGGCCGGGCCCGTGGAGCCGCACCGTATTGGCGTTGCCGGCAATATCGATGTTGGTGGAGGAGCCGGCGATATTGATCTGCGACGACTGCCCCGAGACGCCAATTTGGTTGCTCAGCCCCGACACGTTCAGGCTGGTGCTCATGCCGGTAAGGCTCATGGCATCGCTCATGCCGGTCAGGTTCAGGGTGTTGGTCATGCCCACCAGGTCCAGGCTGTCGTTGATGCCGATGGTGCTGTTGTTTTTTTGGGTGGTGATCTGGGTGCTGTTCTTGGCGGTACCGGTCACGGTGTTGCTGGAGGTGGTATTGCCGGTGGTGGTGCGGCTATCGACACTGTTGCCGGTCTGGCTGGTGGTGCTGTCGGAGTTGGCCACTATGGTGCTGGTGGTGGAGATGGCGCCGTAGTTTTCGCTGACGGTGGTGCTGGCGCCTTTGTTCACCGACTTGCGATAGGCGGTGCCGGTCACGGTGTCGTAGGCCTCGGTGCGGCCGAAAGTGCTGTTGCTGTAGCTGACTCCGTAGTGCTGCACGCTGGACGACACCTGGCCCTGACTTTGGCCAAAGCTGGAGCCGAAGGACTCGTCTACCCGCAGCAAGTCGTCGGTGGGGCCCAGGCCGCCGTAGGTGCCGGCCAAGTCCTGGCTGGCGGCTTTGGCGGTGCTGTTGGCGGTGGCAAAGTTGTAGCTGGCCCCTTGGCTGTAGCCGGCGTCGCGAAAGCGGCCCATGGGGGCGTTGGGGTTGGGGGCAGTCTGGTTGTCGCCGGCGGCGGTGCCGTAGGCGGTTTGCACTATGGTCACCGCTTTTTGCAGCGCCACCCGAGCGTCGCTGGCGTTCATGCCGCGGCCAAAGCCGATGTTGATGCCGTCGCCGTAGCGGGTGCTGAAGTTGCTGCCGATGTCGGTGCGTGCCTGCCAGCCGGAAGGGGTGCAGGTCTGGGTGCCGCTGCTGTGCACCACCTGGCTTATCTCCGGCAGTTCCGACTCGTCGTTGGAGCGGCCTATCACCACCTGGGCACCTATCTCGGGGGTGGTTTCCATATAGGCCGACAGCTTCACCCAACTGGGTTTGTCGTGGTCGCCGTCGGTGGCAAAGCGCACGTACACCCCTTCGGCGCCCGGCGGGTGGAACTGACGATAGGGCAGCGCCTGGTGGTCGAAAATATAGGGGCTGGTGTCGCCGTCGAAGTCGCCGGCATAGCCGTATTTCCAGCTGGCCGGGCGCAAGTCCGGGTCGCTGTGCGACACCACGGTGCCGAGAATGCTGCCTTGCTGGGTGTCGCCCAGGGAAAAGGGCGCCACCAGGCCTTCGACCTCGGTGGCTTCAAAGCTGTTTTTGTAACTGCCGTCGATGCTGGCCTGGTGCTGGACCTTGGTTAGCACAAAGCCTTGGTCTTTGAGTTGCGGCTGGATGGGCCGCTGCGCGTCTACCAAGGGGTCGAGGCTGGCGCCAGCCAGGGCGTCGGTGAGGGTAAAGGTAAAACCGGCGCAAAAGTCGGCGCAGTAGCTGCTGCCGCTCAGCATCGACGCCGAGGCCAGCCGCGCCTGGCTGGCCTTGGCGTGGAAGATACTGGCTTCGTCCTTGTTGGAGCCGTATTGGAACACCTTGTGCTGGCGGAACATGGCCAGCATCTCTTTGGCATGCTCGGGGGCGGCAAAGTTGTTGAGGCGCGGGTCGCCGTCCACCTGCCAGGCTTCTTGCTGGTCGGTCAGCAGCGACTGGATGGCCGCCACGCTCAGGGTTTGCTCGAAGCGGTAGTCGCTTATGACATCGTCCTGCTCCAGGCCCAGCTCCTCGGTGCCGGTATAGGCGTAACGCAGCGGCAGGGCCCGGGCCCGGTCAGGGTAATGGGCGCTGTTGGACAGCACCAACTCGTGGTAGCCCGGGTGGTGGCGAAAGTAGTAGTAGAGATAGGCCTTGCCCAGCAGCCGCTGGAAGAAGTCAAAATCGCTCTCGCCGGCCTGTAGCCAATCCTGGGAGCGGTTCACCGCCAGGTCCTGCACCCGCTGGCTGTCGATATGGCGGATGTCATGGCGGCTGAGCACCGCTTGTAGCGCCGCAATCACCGTCATGCCCTTGTGCACCTGGTAACGGTTGGCCAGGGTCAGCTTCCACAGCGCCGGTTTGACGGTGGCGTGGTAGACACCGGGAGCGCCCATGGCAAAGCCGGTGATGATGCCGTTGAACCAGCGAAAACCGGCGCTGTTGCCGCCGTTCATGGCCTCGGCAAATCGCTGGCTGGACGCTTCCAGATCGCTCTCAAAGCTGTGGTCGTCCTGGCGCAGCCAGGGCAGGGTAATGGCAAAGGTCACCGGCTGGCCCATTACCTGGTTGAAGTTAATGGCCTCCAGGCGCGGTTTGGGCACCGGCAGCGGGCCGTTTTGGGTGTTGGCGTGCAGTTCCAGCTGAAACTCAAAGGGCTGGGACACGCTTTCCTGGCCTTGCAGGCTGACCAGCCGGAAGGTCTCGTCGCCCAGTTTGCGGCCATCGCTAAGGGTGATGGTGACGTGCAGAAACTGCGCCGGTTGCGGCCCTTCCAGGGTGGCTATCTGGGTGCTGTTGATGGGCTGGTTCATGGCGCGGCCTGCTCTTGGTCAAAAGCGGTAACCAGAAAACGGCAGCCGGGCCTGGGGTTGGCGCCGCGCAGCCAGGCGGTTTGCCCAAGCCGCAGCCCCCAATAGCCCGGCTCACCTTGGCTGGCGGAGCGCGACAACCGGCCCGGTTTGCCGTATTGGCGGGCTTGAGGGCGAGGGCGGTTCGAGCTTGCCCCCAAGTGCAATCTGAGTGGAAAGGGCTGCCAGGCTTTGGCGGTCAGCATCGGCTGTGGCCGGGTATCTTGGGCCAGGGTCAGCTTGACCCAGGCGTCGTGGCGGCGGTTGACCAAAAAGCGCAGCAGCGCCACCAGCGGCACATAGCCGGAGCCGGTGTGCAGGTCCTGGCGCGGCAGCAGCCGGCAGTAATCCGGGTAAGGCAGGGGCGCCACCTCCAGGCTGATGCGCGCCGCCGGCATCCACACGCTTCGGCCCAGACGGCTTTGTTGGCCCAGCCGCTGGTTGGCCTGGCCCAGGCGGGTGAGGTTGTCACCCTGGCGCGCCCGCCAGGCGCCGCTTAAGGGGGCCAGGGTCACCTGGGCGCCCAGGTAATGGCTGAGGATGCGGGTCAGCACCGGTTCGCTGTAGCGGGGGTTGGCCAGTAACCCGGCCAGCCCCAGCAAGCTGCGCTCGTCCAGGGGCAGCCGCTCGGCGGCCTGGGTGTGGGTGAGCCCCATCAGCGCCGAGAGCATCATTGCCACCGGCGTGGCCTCGGGGGGCAGTACGTTCAGGCCCAGCCGGGGCGCGCTTTTGATGTGGTAGCGCAGCACGTTCAAGCGGTGGTTGAACAGGTCAAAGAAGTGGATCAGCGTCTTGTTGCCCTGGCGGGCCTGCTCAATCATTTGCTCGAACAGGGCCTCGGGAATCGGACCGTTGTAGCCGGCCAGCACCAGGTTGCTGGTTTCCAGCACCATCGGCTCGGCCGGGGTCTGGCCCGGTTGTAGTTGGCGTACTTCGTGGCTGGGAAAGGCCATGTCCAGGCTGGCTGTAAAGCGCACCACGTCGTCCAGCTGGCTGGCGTCGGCCTGGCGGTCCTGCAGTAGCAGCCGCACCAGTTGGTAGAAGTTAAAGCGCTCCGGGTGCAGGGCAACCCGGTCGCTTAAAGCACGATCTGTGAACCAACCATAGGTGGCCATGTTTTCAGTTTCCCTTTGGTGTCATGGGTTTCCAGGCTCAATTCGGTCAGGGTGTTAACGCTGGCATAGAGCGCGAAAAAGCGGCGCAGCACCTCGGCGAACAGCACCGGGCTGGCCCCTTCGAAGTGCTTGCGATCCAGCGTCAGGGTGATGTGCAGCCCTTCCATCATTACCCGTCGCCCCTCCTGGGTGATGGGCCTGACCATGGGCGCAATTTGCAGCCGGGTGATGGCGTCTATCTGCTTGGTGCCCATCAGGCTGGCGTGGCCCAGGTGCAGCCGCAGCATGCTTTTTAAGGCGCTGGGGCCGTAGCGGTCGTTGGTGAGCGACAGGTGGTTGAGCAGCAGCTGGGAGACCAATGCCCAGGGCTGGCTGCCCAGCAGCACCGGCGGCTGGTGCGGGGTGGGCTTGCTGGCCACGTTGATTTGTTTGACCGGGCCTGGCCCTTCCAAAAACAGCCGGTCGCCTACCCGCAGGTGCTCGGCCAGGCGCCGGTTAGTGCACAGGGCGCGGCCGGTCAAGGTTTCGTTGTTAGGTTTTTGGGCCGAGAAGGCCAGGTCGATGAAAGACACATAAAGTTCAGTGCCCGGCACCCGGCGCAGTGGGCTGTCGACCCGGCGGGTGGTGTAAAAATACTGCTGCTCTTCGAGCTGGCCCATGCCGTCCACCGAGAAGTAGGGCACCACGGAGCGCGGCGGCTCGTCGGGGCGCATCGCCTGCAACGACAGGATTTTGTAAATCTCCAGAAAGCGGTGGTTGGCGTGGTCGCCGCTGAGCTTGTACTCAAAGTGCGACTGGTCCAGCGACAGCGGCTCCAGGCGCTGGGGGAAGAGGTTCACCACCGGCACGCAGTTGAGCTTGAGCAGTGCTTTGTCCAGAGACAGCTTCTTGTCGACGGGGCCCTGCAACAGCAGCAACAGTTCAAATTCGTCGTGCTGGCCCTCAAGGCTAAGAGCGTCGAGCTCAAAGAACAGGAATTTTTCCGGGAAGGCGAAGTACTCCTGCACCAACCGGTAGCCGGGATGGGTCACCATGTCGGTGGCCAGCGCCGCTTCATCATCGTCAAAGCCCAGCCAGCGCAGGCTGGAGGCGTCCTGGCGGCACAGCTGCTGGCCGCCCGCCGGCACCGTGGCAACGCCGGCCAGTTGCAACGCCAGCAGATCATAGAAGGGCCAGGCGTGCCGATGCTCGCTGTTGATGCAAAAGCGCAGCCGGGTCAGGCCCAGGGAGCCAAGCGGATCCAGGCCCGTGGCCTTGAGCCGCACGCTGATCACGGCGTTGACCGAGCGGTCTTCGCTGAGTTCGTCATAGGCGGTGGGGGACACCTGCTTGATGTCGAGGATGGTCACCGGCAACAGGGCGGTATCAAAACAGGTGCTCATCCGGCAGCGCAGGTTGCGGCCTTGCTGGTCTTGGGTTTGGGCGTAGCATTCGCGGCCACGCAGCAGCTGGTTGCCCGCTTGCGGGTCGATGGCGCCACCGACGGTGAGCTGGGCAATGGCCAGGCTGGGGATGGGCGCTTCCAGGTGCGGGTAGAGCTGGGCCATCAAGGCGTTGGGCAGCAGGGCGGCGTCCTGGTCCAGTTGGTGGCGCAGGCGGCCGGTGAGATAGGCAAAGGATTGCAGCAGCAATTCCACTTGCGGGTCGGCGGAGCGGCCGCCGCTAAGCGCCAGGGCCTTGGCGGCGGCGGGGTAGTCGCGGCCAAAATCGGCAGCCTGGGCGCGTAACTGGCCCAGCTCTGCTTCGAAGTAGTCGCGAAATACCGTACTGCTGTCCATGGCCTGTGCTCCTTGCCGTTAGCTTTGGTGGCTGTCGAAGAACAATCTTTCCTGGCTTTGTTGGCCCACCAGGCGGGCACTGATCTGCACTCGAAACGGGCTTAAGGGACGGCCCGTGGGCAGCAGATGTATTTCCAGCTCGGTCAGCCTGGGCTCGTAATGCTCGATAAGCCGCACCAGCCGCCGGGCGTAAAATTCCACTTGTTGCTGGCTGTTCATGGACACCGGGTCCGGCATGGCCACATCAATCAGGTATTGGCCCTGTGATTGCGCCAGCCATTCGCGGCTGCTGATCAGCCAGTTCAGTTGTTTGAGCACGGCTTGTTGTTCGGTCAGGGGCTGGCGGCCCAGGGCATGGTCCTGGGCCGCCAACAAACGGTCGAACAAGAAGTCGGCCACCTCAGGCACCTAGTCGGTGAAGGCGCTGATCGGGCGGTTACGGGCCAGGCTCCAGCCAGCAGGGATCACCCCGGCCGGGCTGGTGTTGGCCAGCTGTACCGTGTATTTCCACAGCACTTCGGTGAAGCTGAGCTTGAACTGCTCGGTGGGCATGTCGTCCGGGTTGGTTTGGAACTGGATCTCGCTGACCATGGCCAGGCGCAGCTGCATGGAGATGATGTTCACCATGTTTTCGCCGGAGTTGCGCAGCACGAACAGCGAGGTGGGCTTGGCCTTGTCGGTGTCCATGGGCTTGGCCCTGAGGCAGAGGTCATAGAGCTTGACCGACGACTGATCCACGTATTTGACGCAGGTGAACTCGGTGATGATGGGCCGCCCCGAGGTACGGGCGGAGTTGGACACATCGGTGGTCATCTGTTGTTTCATGCCCTGGTGAATGGACACCAGTTCGATACAGTTTTCCGGGTTGAAGCCGAAGCTGGAAAGGCCCTCGTCCAGGGCGGTTGAGCCCCAGGGATCCTTGGAGATCAAGGAGCCGCCAGTGTCCCAGCTGTTGTTGCCGACGATGCTGGTGTCGCCGGGTTGCAGTAATACAAGATCCATGTTCGCTATCCTTCAGTGGGTATCAGGCTGGTAACTCGGCTACCAGGCGGATGGAGGTGGTCAGCTCTTCAAGCTGGAAGTGGGGCCGCAAAAACAGCGTGGCGTTGTAGACCCCGGGCCGGCCCGGCACGTCGGTGACCTTGACCGAGGCGGCGCTCAGCGGGTAGGCCGCCTTCATCACCTGGGCGGCGTTCTCGTCCAGCAGCACGTACTGGGAGATCCAGGTATTGAGGTAGGCTTCCACGTTGCCACGGGTCATGAAGGCGCCGATCTTCTCGCGCATGATCACCTTGACGTAGTGAGCAAAGCGGGAGGCGGCCATGATGTAGGGCAGCATCGCCGACAGCTGGGCATTGCTGTTGGCCAGGTCCGACAGGTACTTCTTGGGCAGGTTGGTGGTCTGGCCGCCAAAGAAGGCCGCCTGGCTGGTGCCTTTGCAGTGGCAGATCGCCATAAAACCCAGATCGTTCAGTTCCTTCTCGCGCCGGTCGGTGATTGCCACCTGGGTGGGGCAGATCATCTGCACGTCCCCTTCGTCGGAGTTGTAACTGAACACCGGCAGGCCACCAACCAGGCCGCCCCCTTCCACACCGCGGATGGCGGCGGTCCAGCCGAACAGGGCAAAGGCGTTGGTGATGCGCTCGGCCAGCACAAAGGCCGGGTTGCCCCACAGCAGCAGGCTGGCGTCGGGCACTAGTTGGGTGGCCTTTTTGCCGTTGACCTCGGTGTCGCTCTGCTGCTCTTTACCGACGATCTCCCGGTAATTGAGGCCGTCACAGGGGGCGGTGTCGGGGCCGTAAGGCAGGCGCAGCAGCACCCGTGGCAAGGTCAGGGTGACGTAGCGCGAGTCCTCGCTTTTACGAAACTCGCTCCAGGACGCCAGCTCGACGCTCTCGAAGATCTTTTGCAGATCCCGAGGCTTGGCCAGGCTCTCAAAGCTTTCCAAATCGAACAGCTTGGCGTAGGCGGCGGCGATAAAGGGCGCATGGCTGGCGGCGGCCACTTCCGCCAGTTTGCCCAGTAAGGTCATGTCGTTGGGGTGGCGGCCAAATTCGTAGGCACCCAGCAACACGCTGTAGGGCATGCCGCCGTAAATGCCGTAGCCGTCTTCGTAGATCATCTTAAAGAGGCCGCTCTGGTCGAACTCCACCGCCTTGGTGAGATCGGCCAACAGATCCTTGGCCGAGGCGTTGAGGATCTTAAGCTTGAGCATGGCGCCGGTTTCGGTGCGCGACACCAGATAAAAGAGGCCGCGCCAGGTGGCTTCCAGGTCTTGAAAGACCTTGGCGTGCATGATCACATCCAGCTGCAAGCCCAAAAGCCTATCGATCTCGGCCACTCGGTCATCGATGTAGGCGGCGGCGCCCTTGAGCTTGTCTTGCTCGGTGGCCACAAAGTCCGTGGCGCCCAGTTTTGCGGCCAGCGGTACCAGGATGTCCTGGGTAAACTGACCCAGCAGCACCTTCATGGTGTCGGCGGCTTCGTCCTCCAGGCCCAACTGGGTGAACAGCTCTTTGAGCGGCTCGCCTAGCTCCACCGCCTTCCAGGCCTGGGCCCAACGCTCGGCTTCGGGCAACGGCTTTTGCGGGTCGTCGGCGGCGGCCTTGGCCTCCTTGAACTGGTCCACGAGGGCTTGGCGGGCATCGCTGCAGGCGCTGCCGGACTCGTCGATACCGGTAACCTGGTCCAGATAGCGGGCCAGGGTGCCGGAGATCTCGGCTTTGGATTGCAGGAAACGGATATTGCCACGGCCACTGTAGAGGTACGCCATGGGGGCGACCTGCTTGATGATGGCCACAGGGTCAAAGTCATCCATTTTCTTGAACACCAGGGGCGGCACGCCCAGGGTGGCCTTGGGGTCGTCTACCGTGACGTTGCGCATGTCACCCACCGCCACTTCCGGGGCTATGGTGGCCATGATGCTGTTAAAGCTGTCGCGGTCTATATCGTTGAATTTGCGCTCTTTAAGAGGGGGCAATTGAGACATTTGGGCATCGCTGCCCAACTGCGCCATGATGCCCACCACAAAAGGCAGTTCCTTTTTCTCCAGCGCGCCACCGGTTTCAACGTCATAAGTGATGCGCACGCGCGGTGGACGAACCCGCGTCAGTCTGTCCTGTATGCTTCCCAACATAGCGGTATTGGTATTCCTTCAGCGTGAAATTCCTTTACCGGCCAGCCTTGGTGCCTCGTTGGTGCACCCATAAGACTGGCCGAACCTGGCTAGCGTCTTACCTTCCTTCACCACCAGCGGCTGTTAGTGCGCTCGCTGGCTGGGGCAAAAACCTAATCAAGGAAGATGCCAGTTTTTAAGTGTTTGTTTTTATTTGAAATGTTCTGGTTTCATTGCCTGGGGTGGGTGGAAATTTACCTGGGCTGAAGAGGGCGAAATGGCGCGGCAGGCCGCTCTTGGCTTGGCTTGGCCTGGGTGGGATGTTTTAGACCTGGCTGGGTGTTTTTTGCCTAATTGTGCGCGCCGGGCGTTGTGACTAGCCTGGAATGACCTGCTGTTGCGGCAGTCGGCGGGTAAGGCACGCGGACAACACCCACATCAAGCTTGGAGGCTTTATGAGCAGAACTCCCCGCCCCTTTCGCAGTGCGGTACAAAAGATAAAAAGGCGTCAGCGCCAACAGCAGAACCTGGTGGAGCTTCATGATGTCCACGGGGTTACCCCGGCCCTTGAGCAACTGGCCGCAACCCTGGGGCCAAATACCCCTGGGCTTAGCACCCCATCGGTGAATAAACGCCATCAGACCCTCAATACCATTACCCCTGATCAGCCCGATTACCCTTTGGCTAAAAAGGCGGCCAATACCATGGCCACCAACGCCAATCTGCGGGCACGTTACGCCAAGACCCTGGCCCAGAAGGCGTGGCTGGATGACATTCTCCACGGCCCCGAAGGCGGCAGCCAGGGCGGCCAGCGGCGGGTAATGGGCCACCTTCGGGAAATGCGCCAGCAAAAAGAAGCCCACTCGGTACTTTCAACCCTGGGCACCATTGCGGATATGGGGCCCTGGTCCGGTTCAGATCTGTCGTTTGTCAAAAGCGGCAACACCATTGAAGGGATGATGAGCTCGATGGGGGTAAACCAAGGGAATCACAGCGACAGAGGGGTCGGCTTTCTCAGCACCAAGCCGGGTAATATCAGCGGGCCTGGACAAAGCACACCAGGGGTAGGCACCGCCATTGTCGACCACGCCAACGCCCTGGGGCTGCGGCAGGGCGCGCGCTTTGTGACCTTGGGGGCTGAGGGTAAGGAGGCGCAGGGATTTTACCGCCATGTGGGCTTTGAAAAAGCCGATGGCAATCCCTTGCAACCCGCCGATTTTACCAACCATTCCATTGATTTAAGAAAACGGGTGCGTTGACGAGCGGGCATCAGCCCTGTTTGGCTGGTGCCCGGCTCCAGATCTCGCGGCCGGCCAGCAGCCGCACTTGCAGCTGCCCCTTTGCCGCCAGGGATTCGAGGGCCAATTGGGTCATTTCGAGGGGGGCTTCCTGGCCAGCCCAATTGATCCACCAGTGGTGGATGCCTTCGAGGCTGTCGGCAGCCTGGGGCCGGATCGCCAGATAGTCCATTATCGCGGCGCTGATACGGTCAATAGGGTCGGAATCGATCATTTGTCCTCTTTGGCTGCACCTGGTCAGCGACGTCCTGTCAGATCTTACAGGGGAGTATAAGCGGCAAGACTTAACCGAAAGCTGTTATCGGTCAACGTTCACCGAGATGAATGGTCCCGCTTAGGAAGACAAGGTGCTTTCCCTGGCCTGCAGGCCGTATTTTCTGACCAGTTTGCCAAAGGCGCTGCGGTCCTGGCCGGCCAGCCGCGCCGCCTGGCTGATATTGCCGCCGGTTTGGGTGAGCAGCCTGGCCACGTAGTCACGTTCAAAGCGGGCCACGGCTCGGGCTTTGGCCTCCTTGAAGGTATCGCTGTCTGGGGAGGATGTGGCGGCGGTGGTCAGCAACTGACGGCTTTCCAGGCAGTGCATTTCGTCGCCATCGCAGAGCAGAAACTCGCGCAGTAACAGGCTGTGCAGTTCACGGACATTGCCCGGCCAGTGGTAATCCTGAATAAAACAAAGTCCCTCGGGAGAGAGGTGCCGGTGAGGCTGTTGGTACTGGCTCTGCAGGCGTTTGACATAAGTTTGGGCCAGTTCTACTGCGTCGTTTTCCCGTTGCCGCAGCGGCGGCATCACCAGGTTGAGCACATTCAGCCGATACCAGAGATCCTGACGAAAGCGGCCCTGGCCGACCAAGGCTTCCAAATCGGCGTTGCAGGCGGCTATCAACCGGACATTGGCCTGATGCTGGCCCTGGCCACCGACCCGCCGGTAGGTCTTTTCCTGCAAAAAGCGCAGCAGCGCAGCCTGTCCTTTGGCCGTTAAGGTGTCGATTTCATCCAGAAAAAGCGTGCCGTTCTGGGCTTCCCCTACTAGCCCTTGATAGGACTGCTTGGCATCGGTAAAGGCGCCGCGCTCATGGCCAAACAGTTCGCTTTCCAAAAGGCTGTCCGACAGGGCGCCGCAGTTGACGGGAATAAAGGGCTTTTCGCTGAATTGGCCGAGATAGTGCAGGGCGCGGGCGGCCAGTTCCTTGCCGGTGCCACTTTCGCCGGTGACCAGCACAGTGGCGTCAATGCCGGCCAATTGGTGAAGACGCTTTAATACCTGCTGAAACAACTCGGAGGAACCGACAAGGTGGCTTTGCTGTGGGGACATGTCCATATCCTGATTGTCATGGCTGCTAGAGTGCCGAGGAGGCACTGCTTACCGATGGCGCTACACCTTCATTGTTTGCGGCTTGTCAGCAGGTCCATGGCCGTGAATTAAGGCCCGTTATCAAAAAGCCGTTGAGGTGGACTATCCATCGAACGTTCTACAGTGTAGCCAGCTTTTTAAACCAACATCTTCTGCTAGGCTTCCGGTTTAACATGTTGAATTAATTTGATTTTAGCAACCATTTTATAAGCAGTTATTACTATTAAACCTGCTAAAAAAGACAGGGGAGGCCGGCTGTAAAAATCCATAAACGTGGCCTGCCGCACAGCTTTGGGTGTCAGTTGTGAAGGGGGATCCCGGAATTGCTACTCATCATACTGAGGCCGGCATCGGCGAGCTGGAGTGGTCTCGGTATTTCACCATTTCCCATGTCGGATTGAACAAATTTTTCCGATATATTATTGATTTTTATATTGTTATTAATTTAACGGCGCAATTTCAGGGTTGCCGGAGGGTGAGCCTGTGGAGTCAAGTAGGGAGCTTAAGCTGCATCGATGGCGCAACGACTTATTATCAGGGGGAACGTTTAGTGCTGAACATGCCGTTGGTGTCTGAGTTCGTGAATAAAGTAACGGCCAGACGCCAGACGTTGGTCAGCTTCCTTTGTGCATGATGTATCAACTCTCCCCATATTTAAGTGAGAGCGGGCTTTTTTCTAACTGATACTTACCCATTGAACACGCAGCGTTGTTGCAGTCGCTTTGAAAAATGGGAGGTGGCCATGCACCAGGATAACGCCCCCGTTGCCCCCGGTAGCTTACCCGAGCACAGTGCCGGTATCCGGGTTGGTAGAGCCTTACTTGAGGCAACTGCCCCCTATGTTGAGGTGTCTGCTGCCACCAGCTGGTGGTATGTCGGCTCAACCTTTGTATTGCTGCTTGTCTCACTGACGGCTGCTGCCTTGGCGCCCTGGTGGCCGCTGCGGTTGGTCTTTTCGCTGTTTGGCGCTTTGCTGATGGTGCGCGCCTTTATCACCTTCCATGATTTCCAGCGCGGGGCCATTCTTAAGCAGTCGCGAGTGGCGTATTGGCTGTTTAAGGGGTTTGGGGCCTTGGTACTGACCCCCACCCATTCCTGGCGGGAAAGTCATAATTATCACCATGGTCATGTGGGTTGCATCGAGGCCAAAAGCGTAGGGGCATTCCCTCTCATCACCACCGAGATGTGGCGCACAGCGACCCGATGGCAGCGCTTCAGTTACCGAGCTCAGCGCCATCCTTTGGTGGTGGTGTTTAGCTACCCCTTGGTATTTGGTATCAACATTACCCTCAAGCCTTTTCTCTTTGCGCCAGCCAAGCATTTGGACTCCTTGGTGGCCCTGGTTTGTCATTTCGGCTTGCTGGCCCTGCTGTGGTGGTTAGGGGGCTTTAGCCTGGCATTTTTCGTACTGCTACTTCCCATGACCATTGCCTCTTCTATCGGCTGTTATCTGTTCTTTGCCCAGCACAGTTTTCGGCGTATGCAGGTGATCTCTAATGAGGCGTGGAGTTTCTATCGGGCATCGATGGAATCGTCGGCATTTACTCGCATGAACAAGGTGATGCAGTGGTTTACCGGCAATGTGGGGTATCACCATATTCATCACCTTAATATTCGTATCCCTTTCTATCGCTTGCCGGAAGCCATGGCCGCCATTCCTGAGCTGCAAGCGCCGTTAACAACGACCTTGGCGCCCAGAGACATTGTTGACTGCTTCCGCTCGGCCCTTTGGGATGAGAAGCGGCAGCGTATGGTGTCTTATGGCGAGGCCCACCGCGCTGAGGCTAGCGAGCAATAAGCCCTATGCTTTTTACTCGAATGGGGAATAAGGCGATGTTTTGATGGCGGGTATCGGTATCGACGGTACCAAGGTGTTTCTCATCAACAGCTGAGCCCTGGGGAGGAGCCGCTGCCGCCTCCCCACGTTGTTGTGAATTAAGCTGCCTGTTGCTCTTTTGCCAGCCAAGCACGTGCCTTAGTGCCCTCTTTACTGTCAAAGTATCGCACCTGGGTCTTGGTAAAGGGTTTGCAGAAGGCGGCCAGGCAATGTTGCCATCGGTTTTCCCCCACAATCGCCAGTTGCTCGATGTCGGAGAAATGCCGAACACCGAATTTGAGATCTTCCCAGGCAGCCCCCCAGGCCCAGCCTTGGAAACCAGACATATCCAGCAGCACTCGCTGCTTGCCCTTGGTTTGGATCAGTTGCTCAAAGGCTGGAATAAAGGTGGCGTAGTCGGCCTTTGTCAGCTTTCCGCGCACTTCGACGACGGCCAGATCACCGCCGTTTTCTGGATGCATTTGGATAGACATCATCGCCTCCTTGGGGCCTGGCAGGGCAACCGTTTGGCCTGCTAAAGCCGCCGTTTTCGCACCAGTTTGCGCGGTTGTGGGCCGTGGCTCTGTGCGCTGGCATACACAAGTGGCTTTTAGCGCCGTTTGTCTTGTGGGGGCGAAATACCTTTGAGGTATCTAAACACCTCGCTGTCGCTCGACAGCACCAAGGTGGTGTTGTTGCCAATCAGATCCGGATAGGCCTGCATGGTGCGGGTGAATTCATAGAGGGCCACGGCTTGCGGGCTTTGGTTGTAGGCCTGGGCGTAGATCTGGGTAGCGGTGGCGTCGGCCAAGCCCCTGATCGTTTCCACCTGACGATAGGCCTCTGATTGGATCTGGTTAAGATCGCGCTCGCGGTTACCGCGGATCCGGGCGGCTTCACCTTTGCCTTCGGCCAGGAAACGCTCGGCGATTTGCCGTCGTTCACTGATCATCCGGTCATAGATCTTCGGCCGCACGCTCTCGTTGTAGTTGATCCGTTTAAAGCGGATATCCAGCAGCTCAATACCAAATACCCTGACCTTGTCGGCCGCAGCGGTGAAGATCTCTTTTTCGACCTGTTCTCGTCCTTTTTCGATGGGCACCAGCTTGCCGATATTCATTTCCCGCTCTGACGGGCTGAGCAGGGCGTCGCGCAGCGGTTGCCGGTCTTTAGTGGTACGGATAATTTCAATCAGCTCATGCTTGGCCACCGCATTGCGGGTTTCGCTGCCGAGGATGTCGTCGAGACGAGACAGGGCACTGCGCTCGTCGCGCAGCCGCAAAAAGTATTGCAGCGGCTGGGTGATGCGCCAGCGGGCAAAGAGATCCACTGAGATATAGAGCTTGTCTTTGGTTGGCATGTCCGAGGGGTTACCGTCCCATTCCAAGATGCGCTTGTCGATGGTGTTAACGGTCTGGATAAAGGGCAGTTTGGTTTTCAGGCCGGCCTCGGTAACAGGCACGCCGACTGGCTTACCAAACTGAGTAATGATCACTTGCTCGGTTTCGCTGACGGTGTAAAGGGCGCTGAAGGTGAGGCAGCCCAGCACCAGTAGCGGTGCCACCAACATCAGGGTTTTGCGACTTTTCATGGCTGCTCTCCTGGCTGGGCATTGAGATCCAACAGTGGCAGCACCGACGCGGCCTGTTTATCCACCACCACTTTGGCGCGGATCTTGGGCATCACTTCCTGCAGGGTTTCGATATAGATACGCCTTGTCGTTACCTCTGGCGCCTTGTTGTATTCAACCAGTAAGGCGTTAAAGCGGGCCACATCCCCTTGGGCTTCATTGACCCGTTTCAGTCGATAACCGTCGGCGGCGCGAATGCGTTGGTCTTTTTCCCCTTCGGCCAGGGGGATCACCTTGTTGTAGTCACGCCGGGCCTCGTTGATGAGCTTTTCCTTTTCCTGCTGGGCTTGGTTGACCTCGTTGAAGGATTCTTGGACCGGCTCGGGGGGATTGATGTTTTTTAATTGCACCTGATCGATGCTGATGCCCATGGTGTATTTACTGGCCAGCATCTGCATCTTGGCCAGGGACTCGGTTTCGATCTCCTGGCGGCCTATGGTGATCACCTCGTCTACGGTTCTGTCGCCCACCACTTCACGCATCACCGATTCGGAAACGGCGCGTAAGGTGGCGGCCGGCTCGCGCACTTCAAACAGGAACTTGACCGGATCGGCAATGCGGTACTGCACCACCCACTCCACCAACGCGGCATTGAGATCGCCTGTCACCATTTGGGTTTCGCGCTTTTCGTCTTTTGGTAGCGGGCTTTGGTGCAGATCGGTTGAGCCAGGAGTGGTAAAGCCAAATTCCTGTTTTAACTGCCGTTTGACCGGCACTATGGTGGCGACGTCAATGCCGAGCGGCAGCTTAATATGCAGCCCAGGGGGGACTTCAAATTGGTATTGGCCAAAGCGCTGCACCACGGCGACAGAGTCGCTCGGTACGGTGTAAAAAGCGCTCCAGCCCAGCAGCCCAAAGCAGGCCAGTACCCCCAGCGCCACCTGACTTTTGCGGCCGCTGGGCCAGGCTGCCCTGAGGGTTCGCAGCACTGGTGCCTGTGGCTCTCCTTGCGGTGAGACAGCGTTGTGTCAGGTGTCTTTGAATGTCATAGCGGTATCCTCTTGAGGCTAGCCACAACCTTTCACCCGGGCATCACGTCACCCCTTTTAGCCAACCCGCGTTGACCGGTGGCGATTTGCCCTCCTTTTGGCGGTGACCAACCCGATTGTCAACCGAAGGCTAGTCAGGCTCTGTACGCTATCGCGCATAGCGGCGCTTCTGTGGTTTGCTGTGCTGTGCTTGGTGAGGGCGGCTGAGGCAGGCTTTTCTATACTGTGGCAACGTGTTTTGAGCCCAGCCGCTGCGGCAGGAGGCGCCAGATTGCCCTCAGATTCGCTTAAAAACCGCCTGTTGGCGGCGCTACCAGCCCCAGAATTTGCCTGCCTTGCCCCCTATCTGGAAGAAGTGAACTTGTCCCTGGGGGCGGTGCTCTATGAGTCGGGCAGTGAACTTCGCCATCTGTACTTCCCAAGCGATTCCATCGTGTCGTTGCTATATGTCACCCTCGATGGCGCCTCCACGGAGATGTCAGTGGTTGGCAATGAAGGGGTACTGGGGTGGCACTTTTTATGAGCGGAGAAACCATGCCCAACCGCGCCGTGGTGCAGAGTGCTGGCACCGCCTACCGGCTACCGGGGCAAATACTCAAAGAGGCCTTTCATGCCAACGGCCAGCTGCAAAGCCTGCTGCTACGTTACACCCAGGCGCTCTTGACCCAGATGTCCCAGACCGCCGTTTGCAACCGTCACCATTCCCTGGACCAGCAGCTCTGCCGCTGGCTGTTGCTCAGTCGTGACCGGCTGCCCTGTGACGAGCTGTTTATGACTCAGGAGCTGATCGCCAATATGCTGGGCGTGCGCCGTGAAGGGGTGACAACGGCAGCGCACAAATTGCAGGAGGCTGGCCTTATCCAATACAGCCGTGGCCACATCACCCTGCTGGATAGAGCAGGGCTGGAGGCCCGCACCAGTGAATGCTACGCAGTGGTAAAACAAGAATACGAGCGGCTTTTACCGGAGGTCTTTAAAAGCTGAGCCGCCTCCTTTGGGCAAGCCTGCCATCCGCCGGTTAGAGGACGCGCTTGGCGGCTTTATCTGCTGCCGGTAAGGGGAGCGAGACCAAGACGCTCAAACCGGCCAGTGCCGCTAACACTGATGCGATAAAGATCCCCAGCTTGGCGCTCTCCAATTGACTTTGGCTCAAAGCCAGATTGGCAATGAATAACGCCATGGTAAAACCAATGCCAGCTAATAGGCCGCCTCCCGTCAGTAATCGCCAACTGAGGTCGGCCGGTTTGATTGCCACCTTGCAACCTATGGCCAGCCAACTGAAACTCAGCACGCCCAGCGGCTTACCCAAGACAAAGCCCATGACCACCGCCGTGGTAATGGGATTGCCAAGCTGGCCGAATGACAGCGTCAAACCGGCATTGGCCATGGCGAAAAGGGGCATGATCAGAAAGCCCACCCAGGGATGGAGTGCCATCACCAGTCTTTCCACGGGTGACAGTGATTCGCGGGCCGCGATTTGAGCCATCAGCAAGGTTTGCCGGTCTTTGGTATCACCACTACCGTGGTTTCCTGTGGGATGAGCGATAACTTGCCCGAGGATGGCGTATAGGCGATGGTCACTGACCCAGCGGCGGGCCGGTGTCATCAGGCCGAGGAGTACACCGGTGATGGTGGCGTGGATCCCTGAGGCATCCATTGCTACCCAGATAAGCCCCCCCATTAAAAAGTAGAGCGCAAAACCACGCACCCCCATCATGGACATGGCCTTCACCAAGCCAAATCCTAGGGCGGCCAAGAGTAAGGCTCCCCAGGCGACATGGCTGCTATAGCCCAAAGTGACCACCAGGATGGCGCCAATATCATCGACAATGGCCAGCGACAGCATAAATACCCGCAAACTCTGCGGTATGCGTGAGCCGAGCAGCGCCAGGCAACCGATCACAAAAGCGGTGTCGGTGGCCATCACCGTGCCCCAACCCACTTCGCCGATTTGGCCTTTTTGCATGACAAGATAGATCCCGGCAGGGACCAACATACCGCCCAGGGCTGCGGCAATCGATAAGGCCGCCTTGCGCGGCGCATTGAGTTCACCCAGCACCAACTCCCGCTTGAGTTCGATGGCCACCAAGAAAAAAAACAGCGTCATCAGGCCGTCGTTGATCCAGTTGCGTAAGGAACGTACCGACGCCATATCGCCAAAGTGCAGGCCGACGGGGGTTTCCCAGAACTGTTCAACCTGGTGCACCCAAGGGGAGTTGGACAACAGCATGGCGGCCAGGGTACACAGCAAGAGCACGCCGCCGGCGGCAGCTTCGATGTGCAAAAAGCGCTGAAAGGGCCTTGATAGGCGTTCGACCAACTGGGCCGGAAGCCCGGTCTGTTTGGCTTGGGGTGGTGGTTGCTCATCCATGACCGCCATCCGGGCAAGTCGCACTGCACTCTTCGGTATCGCCTGGCACTTTGGCCTCCTCAGCCGGGTCCGTTAGGGCTCACAACCAACTAAGCAAGCCTTCATTGAGGGTGGTTCAATCTCAGGACAACCGCCAACGAAGGATGTCTATCCAAGGGCTTCGCCGAGGGATTCTGACGGATGCTTGCCACATGGGTTCTATTGCCGACTTTTTCGGAGCGAGGACAAGGTAGGCGCGCAGCGGCGTCTTTGTATAAAGCCAGTGCCATTATTTATCGGCCAACCTGAAAGGGACGCTGACGGCCATTGCTGGTTCAAGAGTGCCTACTGGCGCCATTGAGTAAACTTTGCGCCCCTTTGATGTGAGCGCGCCATGCGGGACAGTACCTTCTCCGTTGCCCCATGCGGGCTTGCACTGATGTTGATGTCATGTTTTTGTTTTTTTGTATTTTCATGGGGCCGTGCTGCGATAGAGCGTCCTTCAGTCTCTTTACATTGCAACTCCCTATCAGGTTAGATTGTCCTCATTAGGTAACCGCGACTGCACCCGCGGCTCAGAGAGCTAGTGCATGACCATCATCGCTAGTAAGTCAGAGCACAGGCAGTTCGGGCGCAGGAAGCAGTAATGCATCAACGGATTGAGGAATGGAAAGATGGAACGTCACCCAGCCCCCAGCGCATTTAACTTTCACCGCAATAAAGAAAAGCACTTGCTGGCCCTGCACGGCATTTTGGCTGGCGTTATCGCCGATACTCGCCTCAACGATGCCGAGTTGCTGTTCTTGGATACCTGGTTGAAATCAGACCATGAGTTCAAGCAAGACGGGGATTTTCTCGATATTCAAGATGTGATCTCCGACGTCCTGACCGATGGCGTTATCACTCAGGACGAAATGGACGACATCAATACGCTGCTATCCGACGTGTTGGAGTTTGGTGGTCACACGCTGCCGGTTAACGATGATGCCCTGATCAACCGCCTGCTGGGTTTTTTGCAGGGTATTGCCGCCGATGGTGTGCTAAACGATCGCGAAGTACAGGCCCTCAACCAATTTCTTCACGATAACCAGTCGCTGCTTACCTCTTGGCCTGGCAATTTGCTGGTGCAACGTCTGGATGACATCCTTGCCGACGGTGTTATAACCGAGGACGAGCGAGCCGATTTAAGCGAACTTGTCAGCCAGATCTCTGGCCAGCGCTTTATCGATAGCGGTATTGCCGGTGGCTTGGCCACCGAATTTTGCACTGACAAGGAGTTGGATGGTGAGTTGCACGGACTGGTGGTGTGCTTCACTGGCAAGTTCATGTCCGGCTCACGCAGCCGCCAGACGGATTTGGCGCTAGCAGCAGGCATGACCGTAGTGAAAGGGGTACCTCTTAATCTTAACCTGTTAGTGATTGGTACTATTGTCAGCCGTGATTGGAAGTTCAGCAGCCATGGCCGCAAGATCCAAGCGGCCATCGAGGCTAGGAACAAAGGGCAGGCCATCAAGATAATCAACGAAGAGACCTGGCGGCTGGCGGTTTCACGTCAGGCTTGAGGCAGATGCTATTCGTGCCAATTGTATTATTCGAGTGCCCTGAAGAGTTCTGAACCTGAGCTAGCGATCGTCTGGGCATTCACACCGACTAAACAAAAATCATCAAAATCGGCAGAAGAACGCGCCACTCTTCTGCCACTTCTATTGGCAGTTGCAAATAAGCCGCATACTGAAAATAATGTGACCAGTGATTATATTGGTCACATTTTGTATGGCACCATTGCAAGAGGTAAGGTGACAACATGGCGAAGACACATACGCCGACTCCCCAATCCCGGGGACCTTCCGAGCACGATATCCGCGACCAGATCGTTGAGGCGGCAACCGAGTACTTCGGCCATTATGGCTATAACAAAACCACAGTGTCCGATCTGGCAAAAGCAATAGGTTTTTCAAAAGCTTATATATATAAGTTCTTTGAGTCCAAACAAGCCATTGGCGAAGTTATTTGTGCTAATCGACTAAGCGAAATTACCGCGACAGTTGATGCAGTCACTGCGGACACTACCAGTGCTTCTGAAAAGCTACGCCGGATGTTTAAGGCATTGGTGGACGCTGGCAGCCATCTGTTTTTTCATGAGCGTAAGCTCTACGACATCGCCGCGGCCTCGGCCAGCGAGGCCTGGCCATCGGTTGGCCATTACGAAGCCCATCTTAAGGCCCTGGTGCTGGATATTGTGCGTGATGGCCGAGAAGCCGGTGAATTTGAAAGAAAAACACCACTGGATGAGACGGCCAATGCCATCTATCTGGCGATGAAGCCCTACATCAACCCGCTGATGCTGCAATACAACTTAGACAATGCCGCGCAGCACAGCAGCCAGCTGTCCAATCTCATTTTGCGCAGTTTGGCGCCTTAATGTCGCTTTGTGACTATTGACTAAATTGGTCACAGTTATGAGAATGGGGTACTTTTTCTTCGCCAAGAAGGGTCCCCATGTTTCGGCGTCAGTTTGTTTCGTCTGTTTTTTGCCTGTTGCCGCTTGCCTTGACGGCATGCGGTGACGCTCGTTCTTCAGACCCACGTACCGAGGCTCCGCGAGTCAGGGTTGAAGCCGTTCAGGCCGCTTCTGCGCAAGCGAGGGCCTTTACCGGCGTTGTCGCTGCGCGGGTGCAAAGTGATCTGGGCTTTCGGGTTTCCGGCAAAGTGTTGGAACGGTTGGTCGAAACTGGCCAGAAGGTTAAGGGTGGCCAGCCGCTGATGCGCATCGACCCGAGCGATTTGAGCTTGCAGGTGCAAGCGCAGCAGCAGGCGGTTGCGGCTGCCCGGGCACGTGCCCGGCAGATGAGTGACGATGAAGCGCGCTATCGCGATTTGGTCGCTAAGGGGACCGTTTCTGTGTCTGCGTACGATCAGGCCAAGGCTGCGGCTGACTCGGCGCGGGCGCAGCTTAAAGCGGCCGAGGCGCAAGCGGATGTGGCCAAGAATGCCTCGAGTTATGCGGTGTTGCTCGCTGATGCCGACGGTGTCGTGGTTGATACCCTTGCAGAACCTGGGCAAGTGGTTAGCGCTGGGCAAACCGTGGTGCGCTTGGCGCGGGCCGGGCAGCGCGAGGCTGCGGTCTATTTGCCCGAGACCCTAAGGCCGGCGATTGGCTCTAAAGCACAGGCAACTCTGTACGGGGCCCAGCAGACCGCAGTACCTGCCACTTTACGGTTGTTATCTGATGCTGCCGACCCTGTTACGCGCACTTACGAAGCAAGATACGTACTTTCCGGGGCGCTCGCTAATGCGCCATTGGGTGCCACTGTCACGGTTGATATTCCCCGCAGTGCACCAGCGGCGTTGTCTTTTATGGTGCCGGTTGGTGCGCTTCTAGACCAAGGCAATGGGCCGGGGGTTTGGGTGATTGAGGGCAACCCCAGCAAGGTGGTTTGGCGCGCCGTGCAGGTGCTGGATTTGACGGACGCAACAGCCCTGGTTCAAGGCAGTTTTAAGGCAGGCGAGCAGGTTGTGTCATTGGGTGCTCACCTGCTGCACGATGGCGAACCGGTTAAGCCTTTAGAGCATGCATCAACTGCTGCAGGAGCCCGTCTATGAAAGAGGGGCGTTTTAACCTTTCAGCGCTGGCAGTACGCGAGCGATCCGTGACGTTATTCCTGATTTTCATTACCTTTGTCGCAGGCGTTTTGGCCTTTTTAGAGCTGGGGCGCGCCGAAGATCCCCCCTTTACCGTTAAGCAGATGACCATCATCACGGCCTGGCCCGGTGCAACAGCGCAGGAAATGCAGGATCAGGTTGCCGAACCTTTGGAAAAACGCATGCAGGAGTTGCGCTGGTACGACTATACCGCCACCTACACGCGCCCCGGCTTGGCCTTTACCACCGTATACCTGCTAGATAAAACACCGCCTTCGGCTGTGCCGGAGCAGTTTTACCAAGCTCGTAAGAAAATCTCAGACCAAGCGAGAAATCTGCCTTCGGGAGTGATTGGCCCGATGGTCAATGACGAATACTCAGACGTAACCTTTGCGCTGTTTGCCTTGAAGGCCAAAGGTGAGCCACAGCGGCTGTTGGTGCGTGACGCTGAATCATTACGCCAGCAACTGCTGCACGTGCCAGGGGTGAAAAAGGTCAACATTATTGGCGAGCAACCCGAGCGGATTTTTGTGTCTTTCTCCCACGCTCGCTTGGCGACGCTGGGGGTATCGCCGCAGCAGATCTTCGCGGCGCTCAACAGCCAGAATATGCTCACCCCTGCCGGCTCTATTGAGACCCATGGTCCGCAAGTGTTTATTCGCATCGAGGGCGCCTTAGACAAGCTCAACAAGATCCGTGAAACCCCGATCAGCGCCCAAGGCCGAACCTTTAAGTTAAAGGATGTGGCAACCGTGAAGCGTGGCTACCAAGATCCGTCCACCTTTTTGGTTCGCAACAACGGCGAGCCGGCTTTGCTGCTGGGCATTGTGATGCGTGACGGCTGGAATGGTCTGGAGTTGGGTAAGGCGCTGGATGCCGAAACGGCCCAAATTAACGCTGAGCTTCCTTTGGGGATGACTTTTTCTAAGGTGTCGGATCAAGCCGTTAACATTAAGTCGGCAGTGAACGAGTTCATGGTCAAGTTCTTCGTCGCGTTGCTGGTGGTCATGGTGGTTTGCTTTGTCAGCATGGGTTGGCGTGCCGGCATTGTGGTCGCTGCTGCTGTTCCGCTGACCTTGGCGACAGTTTTTGTTGTTATGGCAATAACAGGTAAAAGCTTTGACCGGATCACGCTGGGGTCGCTGATCCTGGCGCTTGGCTTGTTGGTGGACGATGCCATCATTGCCATCGAAATGATGGTGGTGAAGATGGAAGAGGGCTTTAGCCGCATCAAGGCCTCTGCCTATGCCTGGAGCCACACTGCTGCACCGATGCTCTCCGGTACTTTGGTGACGGCCATTGGCTTTATGCCCAATGGCTTTGCGCGTTCGACCGCAGGTGAATACACCAGTAACATGTTCTGGATTGTCGGTATCGCCTTGATTGCATCTTGGGTGGTTGCGGTGGCATTCACGCCCTACCTTGGCGTAAAGCTGCTGCCAGACATGAAGAAGGTCGAGGGCGGGCATCATGGGATTTACAACACCCGCAACTACAACCGATTCCGCAGTGTGCTGGGGCGTGTTATTGCGCATAAGTGGCTGGTAGCGGGCGCGGTTGTTACCACCTTTGTGCTGGCGATAGTGGCAATGGGGTTGGTCAAAAAGCAGTTCTTCCCCACATCCGACCGCCCAGAGGTACTGGTTGAAGTGCAGATGCCTTATGGCACGTCGATAGCGCAAACCAGCTCTGCGACAGCCAAGGTTGAGGCTTGGTTGGCAAAGCAACCTGAAGCCAGGATTGTCACCTCCTACATTGGCCAGGGTGCGCCGCGCTTTTACCTAGCGATGTCGCCAGAGCTACCCGACCCTTCCTTTGCCAAGATAGTGGTGCTGACCGCAGACCAGAAAGAGCGCGAAGCCCTTAAACTCAGGCTACGCGAGGCCATTGCTGCCGGGTTGGCACCAGAAGCGCGAGTGCGGGTAGCCCAACTGGTGTTTGGCCCTTACTCACCCTTCCCTGTGGCTTATCGCGTGATGGGCCCAGACCCGGACAAGCTTCGCGCCATGGCGGCAAGGGTTGAGTCCATCATGCGTGCCAGCCCGTTGATGCGCACCGTGAATACCGACTGGGGCACCCGTGTGCCGACCCTGCATTTTACGCTCAACCAAGACCGGCTTCAGGCCGTTGGCCTGACGTCCAATGCGGTGGCCTCACAGTTGCAGTTTCTGCTCAGTGGCGTACCTATTACTGATGTGCGAGAGGACATTCGCTCGGTACAGGTTGTTGGCCGCGCAGCCGGAGATATTCGCCTTGACCCTTCCAAAATCGAAGGATTTACCCTGGTGGGCGCAGCGGGGCAACGTATTCCGTTATCTCAGGTAGGTAAGGTTGAAGTGCAGATGGAAGATCCCATCCTGCGCCGCCGTGACCGCACACCGACCATCACGGTTCGTGGTGACATTGCCGATGGCTTGCAGCCCCCCGATGTCTCTACTGCACTCTTAAAAGAACTTCAGCCGGTGATGGAGAGTCTTCCGGCGGGATACCGTATAGAGCAGGCTGGCGCAATTGAGGAATCGGCCAAAGCCACGGTGGCGATGATGCCACTGTTTCCCATCATGATTGTGCTGACGCTGCTCATCATCATTTTGCAAGTGCGCTCGATAGCCGCCATGTTCATGGTGTTTGCCACCAGCCCCCTTGGACTGATTGGCGTGGTACCGACCTTGCTCATCTTTCAACAGGCCTTTGGCATCAATGCCCTGGTTGGCTTGATTGCACTGTCGGGCATATTGATGCGTAACACGCTGATCCTTATCGGGCAGATCCGCGATAACCAACAAGCCGGGTTAAGCCCGTTTGATGCGGTTGTTGAAGCTACTGTGCAGCGTGCCAGACCGGTGATATTGACCGCCTTGGCCGCCATTCTGGCCTTCATTCCCCTGACGCACTCGGTGTTCTGGGGCACCCTTGCTTATACGCTGATTGGCGGCACCTTTGCCGGCACCATCTTGACGCTGGTCTTCCTGCCAGCCATGTACTCCATCTGGTTCAGGATAAAACCCCTTTCGTCCCGGGCCTGACCACCCAAACATTGAATAAAAGGAGCGACCATGTTGAAGACCAAAGTTGTTGTTATCACCGGTGTGTCATCAGGTATCGGCCGCGCTAGCGCAATGAAATTTGCAACTCAGGGCTACCAAGTGTTCGGAACGGTGCGCGACATGGACAACGCGCAGGCGAGCCCCGGAGTTGTGCTTATTGAAATGGACATCCGTAACGAGGCCTCGGTGAAACGCGGGATCCAAGAGATCATGGCGCAGGCGGGTCGCATCGACGTACTGGTTAACAGTGCAGGCGTTACTCTGCTCGGGGCGATGGAAGAAACGTCCATTACTGAAGCGCAGGCAGTGTTTGATACGAACGTTTTTGGGTTACTGCGCACTATTCAAGCCGTGTTACCGCATATGCGCAAGCAGCGTTCAGGCCGAATAGTCAACATCAGCTCAGTGTTGGGCTTTTTGCCAGCACCTTACATGGCTGCCTACTCAGCCTCCAAACATGCCGTGGAAGGGCTATCTGAAACCTTGGATCATGAAGTTCGCCAATTTGGGGTTCGAGTCGTACTTGTCGAGCCTTCTTTTACCAAAACCAATCTGGATCTTAATGCTCCCCAAACCGCTGTTAGAATTCCCGAATACGGTAAAGAGTTTGAGATAGTTGCCCAGGCTATCCAGAAAAATGTCCAAAACGCGCCAGCCCCCGACGGTGTAGTGGATACCATTGTCGAGGCGGCGCTAGGTGCATGGAAGATGCGCCGGACGCCGAAAGGCGAGGCATCTATGCTGGCTAAATTACGTCGCTTTATGCCAGCAGGGGCTGTCGAGAAAGGCCTGAGAAAAACATTCGGATTGCTTTAACCTTTAGAGCTTGCACACTGCGCATGTGCGTTTTATGTCATTTGAAATGGCTTATGCCGTTTCTTCACCGAGAGTTCATTCAAGCAAATAGGTAGGGTATTCCCCTGCTATTTGCCGCTGGGGCGGCCATTGAGTAAACTTTGCGCCCCTTTTGATGTGAGCGCGCCATGCTGGACCGTACCTTCTCCGTTGCCCCCATGCTGGATTGGACCGATCGCCACTACCGGGTCTTTGCCCGGCAGCTGAGCCGTCATGCCTTGCTCTATACCGAGATGGTGACCACCGGCGCCATTATCCATGGCAAAGGCGACTACCTGGCGTTTAGCGAAGCCGAGCATCCGCTGGCGTTGCAGCTGGGGGGCTCCAACCCGGCGGACTTGGCCCACTGCGCGCGCCTCGCCGAGCAGCGGGGCTATGACGAGGTGAACATCAACGTCGGCTGCCCGTCGGATAGGGTGCAAAACGGCCGCTTCGGTGCCTGTTTGATGGCCGAGCCGCAGTTGGTGGCAGACTGCGTAAAAGCGATGCAGGACGCCGTGTCCATTCCGGTGACGGTAAAAAGCCGTATCGGTATCGACGATATGGACAGCTACCCATTCCTGATGGATTTCGTGTCCACCATCAGCGAAGCCGGCTGCGATACCTTTATTGTTCATGCCCGCAAGGCTTGGCTGAGCGGCCTTAGCCCCAAGGAAAACCGCGAAATACCGCCGCTGGACTACCCACGGGTTTACCAGCTGAAAAAGGACTTCCCGAACCTGCATATCGGTATCAACGGCGGCATCAAGACTCTGGATGAGATGCAAGGCCATCTTGAGCACGTCGATTCGGTAATGGTGGGGCGCGAGGCTTACCAAAACCCCTACCTGCTGGCCGAAGTGGACGCTGCCCTTTATGGCATGGATACCGCCATGCCCAGCCGCCGCGCCGTGGTGGAGGCCATGTTCCCTTATATTGAAGCGGAGCTCGCCGCCGGTGCCCGCCTTAACCACATCAGCCGCCATATGCTGGGGCTTTTTAACGGCCAGACCGGTGGCCGCCGCTGGCGCCGGTATTTGTCTGAGAATGCCCATAAACCGGGCGCCGGCCTTGAGGTAATGGAAGAAGCCCTGGCCCTGACCGAGTACCGCCCTGAATGAGTGGTGAATTTCGCCAATAGTGTTGGCGTATTTGGTCACCGCTGTCCCCAAATGAGGCTGCCTAAAAGGCGGCCTTATTTTTTATCTCTTTATAAATCATGCAGATAAAAAATTATCTCAGGTTGGCACGGCCCTTGTAATAACCCCTGTGTACTTGATAACCCACACATGGAGTTGGCCATGAAAAGCCTGAAAATCGCAGTATTGGCCGGTGTTGTTATGTTGTCTGCACCCGCTTTCGCCCAAGACGATCTCACCACCACTTTGACCAATATGGTGGTTGAGCAAAGCACTAAAGCCCTGGACCAAATCCAGACTCAGTTGAGCGATGAGCTCAGCAAGAAATTTGACGAAGCCATGGCTGCCATGATGCCGCAAAGCGCCCCTGAGGACGCCAGCGACGCCAAGGCCCAAAGCCCTGCCAAGGAAGGTCAGTGATGCTGAGTCTGGGTGTGTTGTTGTTGTGCTGGATGGTGCCGCCCGCCGTGGTGTTGCTGGGCGGCGCCGTAGTCACCCTGATCGGAGGTAAGCATGCGTGAACGTTGGTACAAAGACACTTCAGACAAGCTGTTGTTCGGTGTCTGTGCAGGGCTTGCCCCTATTATCGGCCTGGACAAGGCCTGGGTAAGACTGGCTGCGGTAGTGGCATTGCTACTCTCGCCCCTGACCACCGCCATTCTTTATGGGGTCGCTGTCTGGTTGTTGCCGGCTAAACCGCATCTGGAGGGACAATGGGAAAGAAAACCCTGATACTTTTGGTGCTTGTGGCCGCCTGGCTTTACTTCACCTTTGGCGGCCACTGGCACCACAGCCTGATTGCCATTTCCGGCAGTGACTGGCAAGTCAGCAACCCCCTGGGCGCGGTATTGGCGCTGGGCATTGGGCTGCTGGTAGCCTTCCTGGCCATAGGCGGCACCCTGATTGGCGTGGTGGCTGTGTTGCTGCTGGTAGCCGGTAGCCTTTTTTGTGGCCTGGCCTTTGTTTCCATCCCGCTGTGGGTGCCAATTCTGGTGATTTGGCTGTTGGTAAGGCCAGGCCGACGCGTTAACGCCGGGTAAAGAAGGCTTTTATTGCGGCCTTACATTCATCGCCCTTGAGCAGGCGAACAAATTGCTCGGCTTCATCAAAGATGGCCTTTTCTGCGCGGGCCTGATTGGGCTGGCGGATAAGCGCCTTGGTGGCCATCATCGCCCCTGAAGGCAACTGGGCAACCTGCTTGGCCATGGCCGTGGCAATCTCACATACTTGGCCATCTACCACCTGATTAATCAAGCCGTGCGCCAGGGCCTCGTCGGCCTTGAAGGGTTTACCGGTCAGCAGCCATTCGTTGGCCTTGGCCTGGCCAACCCGGTCGGCCAGCAGGACCGATGAACCGGCTTCGGCGCACAGTCCCAGTGCTACAAAGGGCAGCTGAAAACGGGCTGCCTTGTCGGCCAGTACCAGGTCGCAATGGAGCAGCACCGTGGTGCCAATGCCCACCGCCGGGCCGGCCACCGCCGCCATCAGCGGCTTTTTAAAGCGCACCAGGGTGGTGAGGAAGCGCAAAATGGGGCTGTCCGGGCCCAGTTCCTTTAAGGTCAGAAAATCTTCGAGATCGTTACCGGCGCAGAACACGTCGTTGTTGCCGACCAAGAGCACCACTTTGACAGCCGGGTCGGTGTCGGCTTGGCTTAAGGCGGCGGTGAGGCCGTCATACATGGCCTGGGTCAGCGCGTTCTTCTTGTCGATGCGGTTAAGGGTTACCGTCATGACGCCATCGGCAACGGCGCTTTGGACGAAATCGGTCATGGTGATTTCCTATATCTGATTTGGCATGAGTACGTTAGACTGGTACAACCAGTAAAACAAGGAGCTAGCGTGAAATACGCCCTGTTGCTGTTGTTATTACTGAGTGGGCCGCTCCAGGCCAAGGTGCTGGACGTCAAAGACCCCTGGGTACGGTTGGTACCGCCGGGGAGCAACAGCGCCGGTTATATGGAGCTGACCAACAAAGGCTCGCAAACCGTGGTACTGACCGGGGTGCGCAGCCGCGATGTCAAAGACATCAGCATCCATAAAACCCTGGCCCAACAGGGCAGGGTGAGCATGTATCATGTGCCCAGCCTCAGCCTGAACCCCGGCCAACGCCTGACGCTGGCCCCCGGCGGCCTGCACCTGATGCTGATGGACATAGTAAAACCCCTCAAAGAGGGCCAGCCGCTGAGGCTGGAATTGATTTTTGCCGATGGCCAGACCCAGGAGATTGAAGCCTGGCCACGTTATTCTCGATAAAGGAGTTGTTATGGCGCGAGGAAAAGTCGTTACCTGGAGCCTGCTCGGAGTGATTTTCGCAGGCTACCTGCTGGGTGTGTATTGGTCGGTAGAGCCGGACCGTTTTGACGTCAAAGCGGTTACCCAAAAAGCCGAGCAAGAAGATAACTTGCCCGACGTGACCGGCACCACCATCACCACTACCGTCATCACCATCGCCCAGACCTTGCTGGACAAACCCGGTGGCTTTTTATCCAACGACGTCACCCCGCCCTCGGTGTTTTTGGACAACATGCCGGCCTGGGAATTTGGCAACCTCGAACTGCTGCGCGACACCACCCTGGTGATGCGTAACGAGCTGTCTCGCTCCCAGTCCCAATCCCGGGAAGACCCGGATCTCAAAGAAGCCCAGCCGCTCTTTAACGTGGACCGCCGCTCCTGGGTGATGCCCCGCGCCGAGAGCGAGTACCAGCGCGGCATCAACCACCTCAAAGCCTACCGCGCCCGCCTGAGCAAAAGCGGGCCGGATAAAGCCGAGTTCTACGCCCGCGCCGACAACCTGCGCGAGCTGCTGCGCCTGGTGGATAAACGCCTGGGCAGTTACAGCCAGCGCCTGGCCGCCTCGGTGGGCCGCGAGAGCCTGGACGTGCCGGAAGACAAAGAAACCGCCGCCGACAAAGTGGCCACCTCTTGGTGGCAGCTCGATGACGTGTTCTACGAAGCCCGCGGCTACAGCTGGGGCTTGCTGCACATCCTCAAGGCCGCCGAAGTGGACTTTGGCCCCATCCTTGAGAACAAGCACGCCCTGGTGAGCCTGCGCCAGGTGATCCGCGAACTGGAAGCCACCCAACAAACGGTGTGGAGCCCCATCATCCTTAACGGCTCCGGCTTTGGCCTGCTGGCCAACCACTCGCTGGTGATGGCCAACTACATCAGCCGAGCCAACGGCGCCGTGGTGGATCTGGAAAACCTGCTGGACCGCGGATAAAGGATAAAAAGAGGAACAAGGGCTGCCTGGGTGCAGCCCTTTTTGTTTTCCTGTTATTTATGCCGCCCAAGCCGCCGAAAGGGCGGCTTTTTCATGCCTAGGCCCTGGCCTTTTCCTGTTTCTGTGGAGTCCTCATCATGAAATCCTCCGTTGCTCTTGCTTGCCTGGCTCTGGCGGCAGCGCTGCCGGCCCGTGCCGACATCATTGGTGTCTATGCCGGTGGCGGCTACTGGCACAACCATCTCTCCGGCGATCTGCTCGCAACCGACACCTCGGCCAATAACGAACTGGGCCTTGATAACGCCAATTTGGGCCAGTGGTACATCAACATCGAACACCCGCTGCCGCTGCTGCCAAACCTTCGAGTTGCGTACAGCGACATCAGCGCCCAAGGGCAGGGCACCCTCGATAGCGGTATCGTCTTTGATGACAAAACCTTCTCTGGCCAGGTGTCGTCCGACTTTGCGGTGAAGATGACCGACGCCACCTTCTACTACCAACTGTGGGATACCGGCGGCGACCTGGATCTGGGCATCACCGCCCGTAAACTGGACGGCGAGGTGCGGCTGCAAAGTGCCAGCCAGCAGGGCAGCGCCCGCCTCAATGACTGGGTGCCCATGCTTTACGGCAAAGCACGGGTCGATTTGCCGCTCACCGGCCTTTATGCCGGGGTGCAGGGCAATGGCCTTGCCTACAGCGGCAACCGATTGCTCGATTACAGCGCTTTTGTGGGTTACGACTTCGATATTCCGGGGCCGGTGGACGTGGGTGTAGAGCTTGGCTATCGCCGCCTGGAGCTGAAACTGGCCGACATCGGTGATTTTGAGTCAGACCTTCGCCTTTCTGGGCCTTTTGCTAACCTCACCATGCACTTTTAAGTAACATGATGCTCCTTGTCAGGCCCGTGTAAGCGGGCCTTTTTACACGCAACATTAATGCGTTAGTGGTTTTAGGCCGCTGATACTGTCGGTGTGTTACTGGCCACGCTAACCTTTAAGCCAATGTTGACATGGAGTTATATCAAATGAGAAAGCTGCTGCTTGCCCTTGCGATCACCGGTGGCGCCGTGCTGCCGGCCTATGCCGACAATGTGGGGATCTACGCCGGTGTTGGCCGTTGGAACAACGACTTTTCCGGCGATTTGCTGTCCGAGAACGTGCAAATCGATGACGAGATGGGCCTTAAAAGCGCCGATCTCACCCAGTGGTATATCAACTTCGAGCACCCCATCCCGGTGCTGCCCAACCTGCGTATCGCCTACAGCGACATCTCCGAAAGCGGCCAGGGCCAGCTGAATGAGAACGTTGAATTTGACGACACGCTCTACCCCGCCGGTAGCGAAATCAACAGCGATCTGCAAATCAAGATGACCGACGTCACCCTCTACTACGAGCTGTGGGATGTGGGCGGTGATTTTGACATCGGCTTGACTGGCCGTAAGCTCGACGGCCACCTCAAAATAGCCAACCCCTTGGTGGGCAGCGCCGAAGAGCCGGTGGACGAGTGGGTACCGATGCTCTATCTCAACGCCCGGGTCGACCTGCCGCTGACCGGCCTTTATGTGGGTGCCCAGGGTAATGGCGTGGTTTACAGCGGCAACCGCCTGCTCGATTACAGCGCCTTTGTGGGTTACGACTTCGACATCACCGGCCCCGTGGATGTGGGGGTGCAACTAGGCTACCGGGCCCTGCAACTCAAGCTCAATGACATTGGCGACTTTGACGCCGACATCAAGCTCGACGGCGCCTTTGCCTCGGTGACCATGCACTTCTAAGTGCGGCAAATATAAAAAAGCCTGCGTCAGCAGGCTTTTTTATTAGCTGAACTGGCTCGCTGCCCACAGCGCCAGGCCCACAAAGACCCCCAGCTTTTCATCGTCGAAGTAACCCGGGCGAAAGGCCTCGGCGTCGAGAATACCGATGGTATTGCCGGCTTCGTCGTAGAGCGGAATACAGAGCTCGGCCTGCACTTTCGGGTCGCAGGTGTAGTACTCGCCGCCGTCCTTGAGATAAGCCGCCACGTCTTGAATAAGCCGGCCGCGACCACTCAGGCCCACGGTGGCGTTGTTGGAGATGGTGGCAAACTCGGGGGTGAGCGGAAATTCGGCCCGGGACGGGGCGCCACGGTAGGCGGCTTTAACCAATACCCGCTGGCCAGCGGCATTCACCTTGGCCGGATACAGCCCCAGCCAATCCACCTGGCTTTGGGTGGTGATATGGGCAACCGCGGCGTTCAGGCGCGCCAGCAGGGCATCGTTGGCGCTGTTTTGGCCACCGAGGATGGGGCGAAGGTCGTAAGGCTCGTCGGCCAGTTGGCCAAACAGCGAGCAGGCGCCGCCTTCACCCAACTCTGGCACCTTGAATACGTAGTGGGCCAGGGGGCTTTCGGGGGCCTGGGGCGCCAGGGCGTCGAGGGCGTTGGCAGTAGCATCGGCAATGGCCAGGCCCTTGGCTGAGAGCTCAAGGCCAGACAGTTCGGCATAACGGGCTGCGTTCATGGCGCCCTCCCTAAGTAAATGATGATAAAGCGGCTTGGCATTCTACTCAGGGGTTAATGCCCTCACAACGTAGTGCTTATTCCGATATGGCATACAAAAGCCCTTTTTAATCTTTTCGTTTGGCCATCCAGGCCCCTAATATGGCGCCCATCATAATTTATGAATAGGCGCCCATGTCTCACGTACTGACACAGCTGACCCAAGCGGTCAGGGAACAACTGTCGCAACTGTCCAGCGACGATCTGCGCTGGATGAGCGGTTATCTGGCTGGCCTGGCCGATGCCAAGGCCGGAACCGGGTCTGTTGTTGCTGCACCTGCTGCCACTGCTGCTGCCAGCCGCCCGTTGCTGGTGCTCTACGGCTCCCAAACCGGCAACGCCGAGGGGGTTGCCAAAACCTTTGCCGATGCTGCCAAAGCGGCGGGCCTTGATGTCACCCTGGCCTCCATGGCCGGTTTCAAAGCCAAAAAGCTGAGCGACGCCCAGGATATCGCCTTGGTGGTGTCCACCCACGGTGACGGCGAAGCGCCGGACGATGCCATTGCCCTGCATGAGCTGCTGGGCTCCAAACGGGCGCCTGATCTTAGCCAAACCCGTTTCTCGGTACTGGCCCTTGGCGACAGCTCCTATCCGCTGTTCTGCCAGACCGGTAAAGACTTTGACGAGCGCCTGGCCGCCGCCGGCAGCGAGCGCCTGCTTACCATCAAAGAAGCCGATGTGGAGTTCCAGGCCACGGCCCAAGCCTGGCAAGACGAGCTGCTGGCCGCCCTTGCCGATGCCGCGCCCCAGGTGCAAAGCGCCGCCGAGGTCAGCAGCTCTGCTGCGCCCCAGCCGACCCGCGCCAATCCCATGAGCGCCGAAGTGCTGGCGGTGCACCCGCTGACCATCGACGCTGGCCACGAGGTCTATCACCTGGAGCTGGACGTACCTAGCCTGAGCTATCAGCCCGGTGACGCCCTTGGCATCGTGGCGCAGCAAAGCGACGCGCTGGTACAAGCGGTGCTGGACGCCACCCGCCTCAATGCCGACGAGCCGGTCACCCTTGATGGCAAAAAAGTGCGCCTCTTTGATGCCCTTAAAGGCAAAGAGCTCACCACCTTGCACCCCAAGACCGTGGCCGAGCTGCAACTGTCTGAAGGGGAAGGCCAACTGCCGGAGCGCATTCGCACCCGCAGCGAGTCGCTGACCGCCCAGCAACTTATCGATGCCCTTAAACCCCTGGCGCCGCGCCTTTACTCCATCGCCTCTTCCCCCAAGGAAGCCGAAGGCGAAGTGCACCTGACCATCGCCCTGGTGGCCTTTGAGGCCGAAGGCCAGGCCCGCTTTGGGGTAGCTTCTGGCCTTGTTTCCCGCCTGGAAGCCGGGGATGAGCTGAAGGTGTACGTGCAGCCCAACAACCGTTTCCGCCTGCCTGACGCCGACAAACCGGTGATCATGATTGGCCCTGGCACCGGTATGGCGCCGTTTCGCGCCTTTATGCAGGAGCGTGAAGCTACGCAAGCGCAAGGCCGCAACTGGCTGTTCTTTGGCAGCCGCCACCTGCGTAACGACTTCTTGTATCAGACCGAGTGGCAGCGCTGGCTGAGCGAAGGGCAGCTAAGCAAGCTGAGCCTTGCCTTCAGCCGTGACCAGCAGGACAAAATCTATGTCCAGCACCGCCTCAAAGAGGAAGGTGCCGAAGTTTGGCAGTGGCTCAATGACGGCGCCTACCTTTACGTCTGTGGCGACGGTGAACGCATGGCCAAAGACGTACACCAGGCCCTGGCCGACCTCATTGCAAGCCACGGCAACACCGATGGCGAAACCTATTTGAACGAGCTGCGCGCCCAGGGCCGCTACCTGAGGGATGTTTACTGATGGCTTCTCCCAACGAACGCATTAAGAACGAAAGCCGCCACCTGCGTGGCACCCTGGAAGAGAGCCTGCACGACGGCTACACCGGCGCGCTGCGTGAAGACGACACCCAGTTGTCCAAATTCCATGGCTTTTATCAGCAGGACGACCGCGACCAGCGCAGCGAGCGCGCCAAGCGCAAGCTAGAACCCCTGTACAGCTTTATGCTGCGCGCCCGGGTGCCAGGCGGTGTGGTGACCCCCGAGCAGTGGCTGATGGTCGACAAACTGGGCCGGGAGCTTTCCGGCGGCAGCGTGCGCCTGACCACCCGCCAGACCTTCCAGTACCACGGCATCTTAAAAGAAAGCCTCAAGCCCCTTATTCAAGGCCTGCACAGCGCCCTGCTGGACTCCATCGCCGCCTGTGGCGACGTGAACCGCAACGTTTTGTGTAACACCAACCCGGTGGATTCGAGCCTGCACCAAGAGGTGTATCGCCAGACCGTGGCGCTGTCCGAGCACCTGCTGCCCAACACCCGTGCCTATCACGAGATTTGGCTGGACGAAGAAAAGGTGGCCGACTCCGCCGAGCCCATCTACGGCGATACCTACCTGCCCCGTAAATTCAAAGCAGCCGTCGCCGTTCCGCCCCATAACGACGTGGATGTTTACGCCAACGATCTGGGCTTTGTGGCCATCGCCGAGAACGGCAAGCTGCGCGGCTACAACGTGCTGGTGGGCGGCGGCATGGGCACCACCCATGGCGACACCGCCACTTACCCGCGGGTAGCCAGCTGCCTGGGCTTTATCAGCCCCGAGCAAATGAATGTGGTGGCCGAAGCGGTGCTTACCACCCAGCGCGACCACGGCAACCGCGACCAGCGTAAAAACGCCCGTCTCAAGTACACCGTCGATCGCATGGGTGTAGACGCCTTCAAGGCTGAGGTGGAAAAACGCAGTGGCGTGACCTTCCTGCCGGAAGTGCCGGTGGTCTTTACCCAACAAGGCGACCGCTTTGGCTGGGTAGAGGGTGTGGACGGCCGCGACCACCTGACCCTGTTTGTGCCGGAAGGCCGCCTTATCGACAAGCCCGGCCAAGCCTGGCTGACCGGCCTTCGCGCCATCGCCCAGGTGCACCAGGGCGATTTTCGCATGACCGCCAACCAGAACCTCATCATTGCCGGTGTGCCCAAGGCCGAGAAGGCCAAGATTGAGGCCCTGGTGGCCGAGCATGGCCTGAACGTGCCCACCACTCGCCTGCGTGAAAACGCCATGGCCTGTGTGGCGCTGCCTACCTGTGGCCTGGCCATGGCCGAAGCCGAGCGTTACCTCGAAGACTTTGTTGCCAAGGTGCAAGGCCTGCTGGATGAAGTGGAGCTGGGCGACCAAGACATCGTTACCCGCATCACCGGCTGCCCCAACGGTTGTGCCCGTCCTTTCCTGGCCGAGATTGGCCTGGTGGGCAAGGCCCCTGGCCGTTACAACCTGTTCCTGGGCGCCGACGGCCGCGGCCTGCGGGTCAACAAGCTGTATCGCGAGAACCTCACCGAGACCGAGATCCTCGCTGAACTCAAACCGGTGCTGAGCCGCTACCGCGCCGAGCGCAACGCCGACGAGCGCTTTGGCGACTTCGTGGTACGCACCGGCGTGGTGAAGGAGGTTAAAGATGCCCAAGTCGATTTTCACGCCTGAGCACCAGCAATTGCTGGAAGGCCTGGACGCACCGGCAAGGGTGCGCTGGGCCCTGGACAACCTGCCCGGTGAATTTGCCCTGAGTTCGAGCTTTGGTATCCAGGCGGCGGTGATGCTGCACCTGGTTAACCGCGAAGCCCCCGGTATTCCGGTGATCTTCATCGACACCGGTTACCACTTCCCGGAAACCTATGGTTTTGTGGAGCAGCTCACCGACAAGCTCGGGCTCAACCTCAAGGTTTATAGCCCCAAAACCACCGCTGCCTGGCAAGAAGCTCGCTATGGCAAGCGCTGGGAGCAAGGGGTAGACGGCATCAAGGCCTACAACCAGGAAAACAAGGTTGAGCCCATGCAGCGCGCCCTGGAAGAGCTCAAGGTGCAAAGCTGGTTTGCCGGCCTTCGCCGCGAGCAGTCCAGCACCCGCGAGGGCCGCGGCGTGCTGGAAAGCCAGAACGGCCACACCAAGGTGTATCCCATCATCGATTGGAACAACCGCGATGTGTACCGCTACCTCACCGAGCACGGCCTGCCTTATCACCCCTTGTGGGACCAAGGCTACGTCTCGGTAGGAGACTGGCACTCCACCGTACCCCTGTCCGAACAGCTGAGCGAAGAACAGACCCGCTTTGGCGGCCTGGTCCGCGAATGCGGCCTGCACGAGTAAGTCATTGATGCACGATTTCCCGTTGTTCCTGGATTTACACGGCAAGGATGTGCTGGTAGTGGGCGGTGGCACAGTGGCCTGGCGTAAGGTCCAGGCGCTGCACAAGGCCGGCGCCAAGGTGCGCCTGGTGGCCAAGACCCTGTGTGCCGAAATAGCGGCCAGCCCCGTCGACCACGTTGCCGAGCAGTTCGAGCCCAAGTGGCTGGACGGCGTGTGGCTGGCCATTGCCGCCACCGACGACGAACTGGTCAACGAGGCGGTGGCCGAGGCGGCCAATGCCCGGCAGATTTGGGTCAACGTGGTAGACCAGCGCGCGCTTTGCAGCGCCATCGTGCCGGCCGTGGTGGAGCGAAAGCCGGTGACCATCGCCATTTCCAGTGACGGCCAGGCGCCGGTGCTGGCCAGGCGCCTTCGGGAAAAACTGGAAGCCGAAGTACCTCAGTGGACCGGCGCGCTGGCGGCGCTGATGGGCCGGTTTCGGGACAAAGTGGCTAGCCGCTTTGCCGCCTTTAGCGACCGGCGCCGCTTCTGGGAAGCGCTGCTGGACGGCGACACCGGCCAGCAACTGGCCAAGGGCGATACACAAGCGGCCGAAGCCGAATTGGAAGCCTTGCTGGCCGGTGAAAACCGCCGCTCAGGCTGGCTCAAACTGGTAGGCGCCGGCCCCGGCGACCCGGACTTGCTCACCCTCAAAGCCCTGCAGGCCATTCAAGCGGCTGACGTTATTGTCTACGACCGGCTGGTCTCTGACGCGGTGATGAACCTTGCTCGCCGCGACGCCGACTTTATCTCGGTAGGTAAGGAAAAGGGCCTGCATTCGGTGCCCCAGCCCGAGATTGAAGCCATCTTGGTGCGCGAAGCCGGCGCCGGCAAAAGGGTAGTGCGCCTTAAAGGCGGCGACCCCTTTGTATTTGGCCGTGGCGGCGAAGAAGTGCTGGCCGCCCGCGCCGCCGGTATCGAGGTGGACGTGGTGCCCGGCATCACCGCTGCCGCTGCTTGCAGTGCCCGCACCCAGGTGCCGCTGACCCACAGGGGCCTTGCCAACCAGATGACCCTGGTCACCGGCCATTGCCAGCCCGGCGGCGAAGACGCCAACTGGCGTGCCCTGGCCCAGCCCAAGAGCACCCTGGCGATTTACATGGGGCTGACCCAAAGCAGCCATATCGCCGACGAATTAATGGCAGGCGGCCTGGCCGCTTCCACCCCGGTATTGGTGGTGGAAAACGGCACTCGCCCAGAGGAGCGGCGCTTTCGCACCGACCTTGGCCACCTGGCCGACACTGTTGAACAGGCGCAGGTCAAATCCCCTGCGCTGTTGATGATTGGAGACACCGTGACCCTTTATCAGGAGGCAAAATGAGCCTAAGCCCCCATCTCGCGGCCCTTGAAGCCGAGTCCCTGCACATTATTCGTGAAGCGGCAGCCGAGTTTGAGCGGCCGCTGATGCTCTACTCCATCGGCAAGGATTCGAGCGTGCTGCTGCACCTTATCCGCAAGGCGTTCCTGCCGGCCCTGGTGCCCTTCCCGGTGCTGCACATCGACACTGGCTGGAAATTCCAGGCCATGTACGCCTTTCGTGATGCCCAGGCCAAGAAATTCGGCCTGGATCTGAAAGTGGTGCAAAACCCCGAGAAGCTGAACCCCTTTGACCACGGCAGCCGCTACACCGACGTGATGAAAACCGAGGCCCTCAAAGCCGAGCTGGCCCGTGGCAAGTACGACTGCGCCTTCGGTGGCGCCCGCCGTGACGAAGAAGCCTCTCGCGCCAAGGAGCGGGTGTTCTCCCACCGCGACGCCTTCCAGCGTTGGGAGCCGCGTCGCCAGCGCCCGGAGCTGTGGACCCACGTCAACAGCGACTTGGCCAAAGACGAGAGCATGCGGGTGTTCCCGCTGTCCAACTGGACCGAGCGGGACATCTGGGCTTATATCCGCGCCGAAGAAATCGAACTGGTACCGCTGTACTTTGCCGCCGAACGCCCCGTGGTAGAGCGTGATGGCCAGCTGTTCATGGTGGATGACGAGCGTTTCCGCCTTGAGCCCGGCGAAGTGCCGCAACTGAAAAAAGTGCGTTTCCGTACCCTGGGCTGCTACCCGCTGACCGCCGCCATTGAGTCCGACGCCGAGACCCTCGACCAGGTGCTGGACGAACTGGGCCAACTGGGCGCCAGCGAGCGCTCTGGCCGCATGATCGACAAAGACTCTACGGCCGCCATGGAACGTAAGAAACGCCAGGGGTACTTCTGATGCAAGAAACACTGAAACTGTTGACCTGTGGCTCCGTCGACGACGGCAAGTCCACCCTGATTGGCCGCTTTTTGTTTGAAACCGGCCAGCTTTATGCCGACCAGCTCAAAGCCCTTGGCGACCCCCTTGAGAACGGCGAACTGCCGTTTGCCAACCTGCTGGACGGCCTGGAAGCCGAGCGCAGCCAGGGGATTACCATCGACGTGGCCTGGCGTTTTGCCGAAGCCGGCAGCCGCCATCTCATCATTGCCGACACCCCCGGACACGAGCAGTACACCCGCAACATGGTCACCGGCGCTTCCCATTGCGACCTGGCCATCATCCTGGTGGACGCCCGCAAAGGCATCATCCGCCAGACCCGCCGCCACAGCTTTTTGTGCCACTTGCTGGGCATTCGCCAGTTCGTGGTGGCGGTGAACAAGATGGACGCGGTGGACTACGACGAAGCCACCTTCAAGGCCATCGAAGCGGACTACTACAAGCTGGCCGAGCGCATGCCCGGCGCCAACATCAAGGTGTTGCCGGTCTCCGCCCTTAAAGGCGAGAACCTGGCCAAGCTGTCCGAGAAAATGCCCTGGTACCACGGCCCAAGCCTGCTTGGCGCCCTGGAAGACGCCAGCGTCAGCCGCCCCTCGGTGGACGGCGTGCGCCTGCCGGTGCAAAGCATCATCCGCCCCAACCAGGATTTTCGCGGCTTTGCCGGTACCCTCTTTGCGGGCACGGTGCAGGCCGGCGACACCCTTTATCACTGGCCGTCCGGCAACCATGCCCTGGTGCAAAGCGTGTGGCGCTCCGGCTCCGAAGTGGAGCTGATTGAAGCGGGCGACGCGGTAGCGGTGCAGCTGGACCGGGAAATCGACATTAGCCGCGGCGACTGGCTGACCAACAGCCCGGTCACCGGCGCCCGCATCTGGAAAGGCTGGCTGGTGTGGCTTAACGACCAAGGCCATCAACCCGGCAAGCGTTATCGCATCAAGGCGGCCAGCCGCTGGACCTGGGGTAAGGTAGCGAACGTCAGCGGCCAGCTGAACGTGGACAACTGGACCATCAGCGACGATGCCGAACTGAAAACCAACGCTATCGGCCAGGTCACGCTGCAACTGGAAGAAGCCCAGGCCCTGGACATCTACCAGCAAAGCCGCCACACCGGCAGCCTGATCCTGGTGGACCCGGACACCCAGCAGACCGTGGCTGCCTTTATGGCCGAAGAAGCGGTGGCGGACACCGCTGAGCAGCGCCCGGCGGTCAGCCAGGCCGAGAAAGAGCTCAACGCCTACATTCGCCGCCACTATCCGCACTGGCAAGCCATCGACGTGAGCGACTGGTCATGAGCAGCAACCTGACCTGGCACCAGCATACGGTAGACGCTACCAGCCGCGCCAAGGCCTTGGGCCAAAAGCCCCTGGTGCTGTGGTTTACCGGCCTGTCTGGGGCCGGTAAATCAACGCTTGCCAACGGTGTGGAGCAGGCCCTGGCCGGTGCCGGTAAGCATTCGTTCCTGCTGGACGGCGACAACGTGCGCCATGGCCTTTGCAGCGATCTGGGGTTTAGCGACAGCGATCGCACCGAGAACCTGCGCCGGGTCGGCGAAGTGGCCCGGCTGATGGTGGATGCAGGGCTGATTGTACTGGCCGCTTTTGTGTCGCCCTTTGCCAGCGACCGCCAACTCATTCGTGAGCGACTGCCCCAAGGACGCTTTTTCGAAATTTACGTGGAAGCGAGCCTGGAGGCTTGTGAATCCCGCGACCCCAAAGGCCTTTATGCCAAGGCGCGGCGCGGCGAAATCAAGCACATGACCGGTCTTGATTCCCCCTTTGAAGTGCCTGCCAGCCCTGACTTGGTGGTGAACACCCAAGCCTTGTCTCCTGCCGAGGCGGTCAATAAAGTATTGGAATGGCTCGAAAAGGAAGTGGGGCTTGATGCAAGCGCTGATTGATGCGGTTAAAGCGGCGGGGCTAAAGGCCCTGTCGTTCCAGGGCAAGGTGGGCGCCGAGGATAAGGCCGACGGCTCGCCGGTGACCCTGGCCGACAAGGCGGCCAATGACATTCTGATGCTGGCCTTGAGTGAAACCGGTTACCCGGTGTTGTCGGAAGAAGGGGCCCATACCCCTTGGGAGGCGCGCCAGCACTGGCAAAAGTTCTGGCTGGTGGACCCTCTGGACGGCACCAAGGAGTTTTTGGCCGGGCGCCCCGATTTTACCGTCAACCTGGCTTTGATTGACGGCGGCGAGCCGGTGCTGGGGCTAGTGTACGTGCCCGCTACCGACCATCTCTATGTGGGCGAAAAGGGCAAAGGCGCCTACCTGGAAGTGGCCGGGGAGCGGCGCGCCATCAGCGTTAACCCCGATGGCACGCCGCCGGTGGTGGTGGCCTCTCGCTCCCATCCGGCGCCGGAGCTGGCCGGCTGGCTGGCAAAACTGGGTGAGCACGAGTTGCTCAGCCGAGGCTCGAGCCTCAAGTTCTGCGCCATTGCCGACGGTAGCGCCCAGCTCTATCCGCGCTTTAACCCCACCATGATGTGGGATACGGCAGCGGCTCAGGCGGTCTTGGAAGCGGCCGGTGGCCTGGTGCTGACTCTGGCCGGCGAGCCTTTGGGCTATCGCCGGGAGAACCTGCGAAACGGCGGCTTTATTGCCACTGCAGCTGCACGTCTGCTGCCAGAGCCTTCTTAAACTCCCCTTCAAACTTGTTGTCCGGCTCGGCTGACATCAGCCGGGCCAGCTCATCCCCTACCGAGCTGAAACGGTAATAGGTCAGGTGTACCTTCCGCCGGCCGCCACTGAGCACCCCTTTGTGGGAACCAACGTTAAAGTGCAGCGGGCTGAGTTTGAGGTCGGCACTCAGCAGCTCCGAGCTTTGCAGCAGGCCAATTTCCATCAAGGTGGCCAGCGCCGAGTAGGGCAGGCCGAACTGGCCCAGGGGCAGCAGCCGGGTTTGGCTACCGCCGAGGGTATGGCGCCGGTAAATGCCAATCACCAGCCGGTATTCCTGACCCACCTGCAGCGCCATGTTAACGGCCTTGGCAAAGAGCCCGGTTTCCTTGACCGAGAGCTTTTCCAGCACCTCCAAGGCGCGCCGTGAAAAGCTGCCGGGGTTTTCCAGCTCACGCAGCAGGATATTGGCCCACAAGCCCTGCATGCGGGGGCTGCCGATGTTCTCGCTCAAGCGGCTGAAGTGATAGAACCAGTCGCCATCGACATCATCTACCACGGTGCTGTCATCGGACTGCCCCAAGGCCCGGCGAATGATCGCCTCCAGGTTTTTCTGGCGGCGGGTCACACCGATGGCGGCTCTGTGCCTGGCTCTGTCCAGGGGGTTACCCTTTTCATCGCTGTTCAGTGCCCCTTCCAGCCCTTGTTGCTGGGCCAACTGGCGCAACCTGTCGGTGGGGCTGTACCCCATGCGTTCCACTGCTGGTGTTTTGTCCATGATGGGTGATGTTGAAAATGGCGTGACGCCAGCCTAGCGCAATTCGCGGTGGCTGTCGCCAGCCCAGGCACCATACTAGGGATGGAGGTGCCTGGATCATGAGAGTCGTTTGTTTGGTATTGCTGTGGCTGCTGATGACCCCTGTTCGTGCCGACTGGTTAGACAGTCAGCGCCAGGGCCTGCAACAGGCCGAAGTACAACTGCAATTGTTGGCCGAGATGGGTAACTGGCCACACCTTGAGGGCCCGACCTTGCGCCTGGGCGACAAGGGCGATGCGGTGCTCAAACTGCGCGAAATGCTGGTGCTGAGCGGCGATCTCACCGAAGACGTGCCAGGCCGTGACCAGTTTGACGCCGCCCTTGGCGAGGCGGTAAAGCGTTTTCAAGGGCGCCTTGGCCTTAACGAAGACGCCGTAGTGGGCAAGGCCACCATGGCGGCGCTCAATGTCACCCCGGCCCAGCGGCTGACCCAAATTCAAGCCACCCTGGCGCGGATGCGCCAACTGAGCCCCGCCAGCGAACAGCTTATCGTCAACATTCCCGCCTACACCCTCACCTGGTTTGCCGGCAACGAGGTGCGCTTGCAGTCACGCATCGTGGTGGGGCGTCCGTCCCGGCCGACGCCGCTGATGCAAAGCGAAGTTACCGCCATCGAGCTCAACCCCTTTTGGAACGTGCCTTACAGCATTTTTCGTCGTGACTACCTGCCAAAAATGCGCCGCCAGGGCTTTGAACCGCTGGTGGACCACCAGATTGAGATTGTCGAAGGCTATGGCCGCGCTACCCAGGTGGTGCCGCTGCCGGAGCAAGTGCCCGCTCACTGGCCACCTACCTGGCGGCTTCGCCAACGGGCCGGGGACTTTAACGCCCTGGGCCGCTTGAAATTCGTGCTGCCCAACAACGAGGCCATTTACCTGCACCACACCAACCAGCCGGGGCTGTTTCGCCAGGCGAAAAGAGCATACAGCTCGGGGTGCATTCGGGTCGAAGCGGCCTATACCCTGGCCGACCGTTTGCTGTTCGACCACCCCGGCTGGCGCCAGGCGCTGGACAGCGGCCAGTGGCAGAAAATCACCCTCAGCCAACCTCTGCCGGTGGCACTGGTGTATTGGACTGCCTGGGTGGATGCAAGTGGTCACTTACACTTCAGAGACGATATCTACGGGCTTGATCTGGGGCCTGACTCACAATTTGCGCTGCATAAAGATTGATCATTTTTTGTGCTGCAGGTAGTTTGAGGGCTGTTTTAAACGCAACTCTCTAAAACACCCAGTTGTAGGAGGTGAAATGCAGCACAAAATGCTCTCACGCCGTCGTTTTTTATTCGGCGTCAGCACCCTGGCTGCTGCCAGTGTCCTACCAGGGAAGGCCATGGCCAGTGTGGGCCACAAGCGTGCATTAAGCATGGTTAATTTGCACACAGGACAGACTGCTCAGGGGATTTATTGGCAAAACGGCCTTTATCTCAACGAAACCCTGCAAAGCTTCAATGAGGTGCTCAAAGATCACCGCAGCGGCGATGTGACTCACATGGATCCGGCGCTCTTTGACCAACTCACCCGCTTGACCGGTAACCTCGGTTTTGATGGCACTATCGAAGTGATCTCCGGTTATCGCAGCCCGGCGTCCAACGCGGCCATGAAAAAGGCCGGCCATCATGTGGCCACCAAGTCTTTTCATTGTTTAGGGAAAGCCATCGACATTCGCCTGCCCGGTATTCAGCTGGCCAAAGCCCACAAAGCGGCCCTGGCCATGAAAGCTGGCGGCGTGGGCTACTACCCCCAGGATGGTTTTATCCATATCGATACCGGCCCGGTGCGCCGTTGGTAAAAAGGTGCAATAGCGCCCACAAAAAAGACGAGCCTTGGCTCGTCTTTTTGCGTTCAGGGGCGGTTATGCGCCCAGCAACTGGTGCAGCAGCGCCATCACGTTTTTGATGTCGTCATCGCTCAGTTTGCCGTCTTTGACAAAGCGTACCTTGCCGTCTTGGTCCACCACGATGATGGCCGAGCTTTTCGGCGCGAGATCCCAGGCTTTTTTCACAACGCCTTTTTCGTCCAGCACCACCTGCGAGTAGGGGAAGTCTTTTTTGCCGTCTTTGGCGGAGCTGCGTACAAAGGCGCCGGTGCCCCAGATGGCGTCATCAACGTTGATGATGGTAACGGTCTGGTATTTGTCCTGGGGCAGGTGGCCTTTCTTGATGGCGTCGATCAGCGGATCGTTGATCTCTTTGGCGCTGGTGCGTCCGGCAAAGGCCTGGATCACCCGCACTTTGCCAGTCAGGCTGTCGGTGGAGAAGGGCTCATAGCCGAATTTTTTATTCTCATAGGTCACGGCGCCGTCGTCGGTAACGGTGGCGCTGGGTACCGGAGCATTGAGCTCGATATTGTGGGCCAGGGCTGGGAAAGCCAAAGCCAGGGTGAAGGCGGCGGTAAGAGTTAAACGCATGTTCTGCTGCTCCTTTTTATGTGGTCCAACCATTTTGCAGCAACTTACCCGAGTTGCAAGGTATTCAAGCTGAAGGGAGTTGCAACGGGCGGTTAAAAAGGGCGCAATGGTTTGGATACACCAACAAGAATTGAACAAGGAGTCACCATGCGCGTTATCGCCTTGCTTGCCGTGCTCTGGACCGGGAGCGCCTTTGCCGCCGTCACCGATGGTCTGGCGGCCGAAAAGGGCTTTTATACCCTCTACCCCGACCCGGACCACGGCGCACTGTGGGTCAAACCCCGCTTTGAGGAGCCCTTTTTGCTGCATGCCAGCCTGCCTTGGGGCATGGGGGCCAACGAAGTGGGGCTGGACCGTAACCAAGTCAGCGAAGCGGTGCTGGTGCATTTCTCCCGCCAGGGCAAGGTGGTGCAGCTTATTCGCGACAACCTCAATTTTCGCGCCCGTGGCGGCTTTAACGATGAAAAACGCTCAGTTGAAGAAGCCTTTGCCCGCTCCGTTATCTGGCAAGGGGAGCTAAAAGACGGTTATGTGGACCTTTCCAGCCTGGTACTGAGTGACCGCCAGGCCCTGGCCGAGCGAGTGGCCGAAGCCGGGCAGGGCAGTTACCAGTTTGATGGCAAGCTCTCCGCCATCGACTGGCAAAGCAACAAGAGCTTTGTGGACAACACCGAACTGCAAGGCATCCTCACCTTCAGCGGCAAACCTGCCGGCGATGCCATCCGCTGGACGGTGCCAGACCCGAACCACCTGACTCTGGTGCAGCGCATCTCCCTTATCCGCTTGCCAGACGATGGCTATCAGCCCCTGGCCTATCACCCTCGCAGCGGCTCCTTCCACGTGGATTTTCAAGACTACGCCACCGCCTTGGACCAACCCATAGAACAGGGCTACCAAATTCGTCACCGCGCCGATGCCAAGCACCCCATCATCTATTACCTCGATAACGGCACCCCCGAGCCGGTGCGCTCGGCGCTCTTGGACGGTGCCCGCTGGTGGAGCCAGGCCTTCAAGGAAGTGGGCATCGATTTTGAGGTCAAGGTGCTGCCCGAAGGGGCCGACCCCATGGATATCCGCTACAACGTCATCAACTGGGTGCACCGTGCCACCCGTGGCTGGTCCTATGGGGCGGCGGTGGTGGACCCGCGCACCGGGGAAATTTTAAAAGGCCAGGTGAGCCTCGGCTCCTTGCGGGTGCGCCAGGACCTTCGCATTGCCGAAGCCCTGGTGGGTAAGGCCCATCATCAAGAGGCCCTTAACATGGCCCTGGCGCGGCTTCGCCAACTGGCGGCCCACGAGGTGGGCCATACCCTGGGCTTTGCCCACAACTTTGCCGCCAGTACCCAGCAAGACGCTTCGGTGATGGATTACCCCCATCCCCAGGTGCACCTCAAAGGCGATGAGGTGAGCCTGGATAACGCTTACGGCGTTGGCCTAGGCGGCTGGGACCACTACCTGGTGCACTACGCCTACGCCAACAATGCCAAGGAGCGGGCCGCGCTTATCAAAGACAACCAGCAGCGCGCCTATGTTTCCGACGAGGGCGCCCGGGGCTTTGCCAGCAGCGAGCAAAGCGGCAATCTGTGGGACTTTGGCGCCGATCCGCTCAAAGCTCTTGAGCAGTTGCTGGCGGTGCGCAAAGTTGCCCTGGCCCACTTTGAACGTGACGCCGTTGGCTCCGGCGAGCGCGGCGACGACTGGCAACGCAAGCTCACCCCGCTGTACCTGTTGCAGCGCTACCAGGCCGAAGCGGTGGCGCGGCTGCTGGGTGGTGTCAGCTATCAATACGGGCGCCAGGGCGAAGCCTTCCTGGGGACCACCGAAGTCAGCCCCCAAATGCAGCAGCAAGCCCTCAAGGCGCTGGATAACCTGTTGTCGGACGACGTGCTGACGCTGCCGCCGGGCCTGGCCCGCGCCATGCCGCCTTCAGGCCAAGACCTTGAAAACCAAGCTGAATGGCTACCAAGCCGCCTGGGTAAGGATTTTGACCCGCAAGCCGCCGTTGAGGCGGCCGCGCAGCTGGTGCTGGCCCCGGCCCTGGCGCCGGCGCGCCTGGAGCGGGTCTATCAGCAGGCCAAGGGCCCTGATATGCTGAGCGTCGTTAACACTCTGGTGCTCAATCGTTGGCGCCTGAGCGATGCCAGCGCCGTGCAAAGTGCGGTAGCTTGGCAGGGGTTGGCAGAGCTTGCCAAGAGCCTGCCCAAGCTCTCGGCCCCGGCGGCAGCCCTTATCCGCAGCGAGTTGCGCCAAAGTGCCAGTTGGCTGCAGGGCCGGCGCGGCGACGAAGCCTGGCGCCGCCAGCAGCGCGAGGCAGGGGTATGGCTGGCGGCCTTTTTGGCCGACCCCAAAACCCCCTTGCCACTGCAGAGCACCATTCCACCGGGTTCACCCATTTAAGGAGCCAAGATGTCGGTGATTGAACATATTCAAAGCAAGCTGGGCGACCTCGACGCCTGGCTGATTCCTCACGAAGACGCCTTTTTGGGTGAATACCTGCCGGCCGCCAACGAGCGGCTGGCTTTTGTCACCGGTTTTACCGGCTCGGCCGGTATCGCCCTGGTCACCAAAGAACGTCTGCATATCTGGGTAGATGGCCGTTACACGGTGCAGGTGCAAAGCCAGGTGCCAGCTGGCACCCAAGTGCACCACTTGCACGAAACCCCCATTGGTGATTTTTTTGCCGAATTGCCCCAAGGCAGCCGTGTCGGCTTTGACAGCTTTTGTGTCAGTGCCCGCCAGCTGCGGCTGTGGCGCGAAGGGGCGCCTGGGGTTGCGTTTGTCCATGGCCACAACCTGGTTGACGCCTGCTGGCCCGAGCGCCCGGCGCTGCCATCGGCCAAGGGCTTTGCCCTGAGCGACAAGCTGACCGGCAAAAGTTGCCAGCAAAAACGCCAAGAGCTGGCGAAAACCATCGCCAAAAAGGCCGATGTCGCCCTTATCGCTCAGCCCGACAGCCTGGCCTGGCTGACCAACCTGCGCGGCGCCGACATTCCCTGCATGCCGGTGATGCTGATGCGCGGCCTGCTGTCGGCCAGTGGCCATCTCAAGTTATTTGTGGATATCGCCCGCCTGCCGGCCGACGCCGAGCTGGGCTCTGATGTGGAAGTCTTTGCCCCCGAGATGCTGGGCGCCGAGCTGGCCGCCCTCAAAGGGCAAAAAGTGCTGGTGGACGAGGGCCTGACCTCGGCGTTTTTGGTGGAAGAGCTTAATATGGCTGGCGCCACCGTGGTGCTGGGCACCGATCCGGCGCTTATTCCCAAGGCGGCCAAAAACGCCGTGGAAATTGACGCCATGCGCGAAACGCACCTGCGTGACGGCGCTGCGGTCAGCCAGTTTTTGTGCTGGCTGGACGGCATCGTCGCCAAGGGCGAGCGCCCCGATGAAGCCGCCCTGGCCGAGCAGTTGGAGAGCTACCGCAAAGCTCAGGCCGATTACTTAGAGCCGAGCTTTGACACCATCTCGGCAGCCGGCGCCAACGCCGCATTGCCCCATTACAACTTCCGTAACGGGACCCCGGCCAAGCTGCCAAAAGACGGCCTGTACCTGGTGGATTCGGGCGGCCAGTATCGCCTGGGCACCACCGATGTCACCCGTACCGTGGCCATCGGTGAGGTGAGCGCCGAGCAAAAACACCTCTACACCCTGGTACTCAAAGGCCATATCGGCCTTGGCCGGGCCCGCTTTGTCAAAGGCACCTGTGGCCACCAGCTCGACTACCTGGCCAGAGCGCCACTTTGGGCCGAGGGCTACGACTATGACCACGGCACCGGCCATGGGGTGGGGCAGTGCCTGAGCGTCCATGAAGGGCCGCAGCGCATTGGCAAGGCCGCCAATAACTACCCGATACTGCCGGGTATGGTGTTTTCCAACGAACCGGGTTTTTACCGTGTCGGCGCCTTTGGTATTCGCATTGAGAACCTGGTGACGGTGGAAAAGGCCGAGGCCCCGGGAGACCGTGAGGTGATGTGCTTTGAAAACCTCACCTACATCCCCATCGACAAACGGCTGGTGGACAAAAGCCTGCTGAGCGACACCGAGCTTGGCTGGTTTAACGACTACCACGCCAAGGTGTTGGCCAAGATTGGCCCGCGCCTGGAAGGCGAGAGCCGCCAGTGGCTCGAAGCCGCCTGCGCGCCTTTATGAAAAAAGCCGGCATCAGCCGGCTTTTTTACATCGCTTCTTTAATGCCTTTTTGGATAAGCCAGCGATTGACCGGGAAAGCTGTAAGCAGGCCGCAGAGCATGGCCAGCTGCATCATCAGCCAAAAAGGGGCCGAGCCGGTTTTAAGCGCCGTTCCCAGTAACTGTGGAAACAGATAAAAGTGGGCCAGGGCCATAAAGCCATACATGCCTAACTGCCAGGCACACAAGGATAAAGCGTCGGCCTTCAGCGCCTGAGATAGGGCGGCACCAACCGACAGGCCGGGCGCCATGGGCTTGATGGCGAAGTACTGGAAGACGATGCCTATTGCGAAGGCAAAGATAAAATCGAGGATCCACACCGCAAAAATCGGCTCGGCAAACAGGGTTTTCCAGCCAAAGGCGGTGGCGATGGCCGGAAAGAACAGTACCGCCGTTTCGGCAACAATATCCCCCAAGGTACAACCACTACCGCAATGCAACGAACCGGTCGCAACCTGCACCCAGGAGGGCGCAGGCTGTTGGTGTTCGTGGTGTTCGTGGTGTTCGTGGTGTTCGTGGTGTGACGGGGGGGGGGCGCGCCCGTAGCAAAGGTAAAAGGCCAGCAGCAACAGGTGCCCGAATAAAGCGCACAGAGGCCATACCCAATGCATGATGGCCATGTGCTGCGGGCGTTTTTGCAGGTCTATCAGGATAGCGATGGCGCTAAGCAGGCCCAGCAGCAATGACAGCCAAGCCAGCAGATTAAGCCAGGTGGGGATCATCTCGGCTCCTTTCAAAACGCAATAACCCTAAACAGGCTACGGTTTTCAGGTTGCCTTGCCAGCCTGGCCTGAATATCAGTTAGGTTGCTGACAGAAAAAAGAAAATTCCTGCCATCGCTGCCTAATTTCAGTCGTGAGCCAAGTCGCCCCAGTTAAAACTCTCGCCGCTGGCGGTAGACACCAGGTTGCGGCCTTCTCTTTTGCTAAGGCGCTGCCACTGGCGGCCCTTGGGGGCCGGGAACTGGCTGGCTTCGTCTATGTCCGGCAGGGCCGGGGTGGCGATGTCGTAGAGCATCATTTCGATGACCTCGGTCATGCCCTGGTTGGCCTGGTCAATCAGCCAATCCTGGTGGGCATTGAGAAAATCGCTGTATTGCTTGCTGATCCCGGCTTCGTCCTGCTCGGTCTCGATGGCGTCCAGCTCACGCTGCTGATCTTTACTCAGTTGCAGGCGCTGGTAGCCGTCGGTGGCCTTGTCTTTGAGGGCGTAGTATTTCTCGTCGATAACTTTGCGTTCGGCGGCAATTTCGTCGTTGTTGCGGGTCTTCCTGGGGGTAAAGGCCAGGGCCGGCGACTGGAAGTAAAAAGTGTTGCGATACAGCACCCGAGGGGTTTTCTCGGTACTGAAACGGCTCTTTTTCGGCGGCTCGAAATACTCGGCCAGCAGGGTCAGTTGCAGGTGGCGCCGGTCGCTGCTCAAGGTGTAGCTGGGGGTGAGCTTGAGGACGTTTTTGCCGTCTACCCCGCGCACTGCAAACAGCTCGGTAAGGCTCGCCGGGTCGTCCACCTCGATGATTTTGTTGCCCCTTAACTGCTCGTGGTCCCAAAAGGCTTTGCGCAGCTTGTGCTTGAAGCTGGTCTGAAACATAAAGCGCTGCATCTGGGCCTGGACCGGCGCCAGAGTGATGACGGCGGCGCGCTCTGAGGTGTCGTCGCCGTAGCGAGCCCCCAGCAGCTGGGCGCTTTGGTCCTGGATAATAACGCTGTCGTTGAGGCTGGCGTTGTTCTGGGGCGCCAGGGCCTGGCGTTTGGTGGTTTGGCAACCCAATAGCAACAGGGTGGTAAGCAAGCAAAGTACGAGATTTTTCATTTAGTTATCTTTTGTGCGATTTTTGTACGGGGCGATTTTAGGGAAGCGGGGAGTCCATCGCAAGACACCTTTGCGGTATAGTTGGGCCCTTAGCCGAAAATTGACCTGTTATGACGGACAACACCCAACGTGCGCTCGTTGTCGGCGAGCACATCATCCCCGTGGCACCGGACCTGCCCATCCTCGATCAGCTGCTGCTAAAGGGCATCCCCGTGGAATACCAGTGCCGGGGCGGCTTTTGCGGAGCCTGCCGGATGCGCCTGAAAAACGGTGAAGTGCGTTATCTCGACACCCCCATTGCCTACATCAACGACGGGGAAGTGCTGACTTGTTGCAGTGTTGCCGTCAGCCGCATCGTTGAGCTGGAAGCCGATTATCTGAAAAAGGAGTAAGCCTTGGACCCTGTTTACTTGCAGTCACTGGCCGCCTTTGTCGGCTACTTTGCCCTGGCGGCCGGCATGTTGCTGGTGTTTGTCTGGATTTACACCTGGGTGACCCCCCACGACGAGTTCGCCCTTATCCGCCAGAACAATGTGGCGGCGAGCCTGGCCTTTGGCGGCGCCCTGGTGGGCTTTGCCATTCCCATGGCAAGCGCCGTGGCCAACTCCCAGTCCTGGGTAGATGGCGCCATCTGGGGCCTGGTGGCGCTGGTTGTGCAGCTGCTTACCTTCAAGGTATTGCAGCGGTTGCTGGCGGACTTGCCGGCGCGGATAAGCCAGGGCGAGGCGGCGGCAGGCATCTTTACCGGCCTGGCGTCGGTGGCGGTGGGGCTGCTTAACGCCGCCTGCATGACCTATTGAAAGGAGCGCAAATGAAACGCAGTAAAAAAGTGGCCTTGACCCTGATGGCGCCTATCAGCGCCCTCTACATTGCCGGTTGCAGCGAGCCGCCGGTGGATGCCAGCGTCTATAAAAGTGTCGAGCAATGCGCCCAGTTTCATGACCGCGCCCAGTGCGAGAGCCAGTTCCAGCAGGCCAAGCAAGTCGCCGAACAAACCGCGCCGCGCTACACCAGCTTGCAAGCTTGCGAGCAGGACTTTGGCGCCGGTAACTGCGCCGTTCCCGGCCAGCAGCAATACCAGCAAAGCGGCGGCTTTTTCATGCCGATGATGATGGGCTTTATGGCCGGCCAGATGCTAAGTGGCGGCCGCAATCCGGTGCAAACCCAGCCTTTGTATCGCTCCAAAGACGACCCCAACACCTACCGCACCGCCCAGAACGTGCCGGTTTCCCGTGGCGAAGGCCCGGTCAAGGTGCGCCCCTCTGACGTAAAAGTGGCGCCGGCCGGTGTGGTGCGCCGTGGCGGCTTCGGTGCCCAGGCGGCACGTCGCACAAGCTTTGGTGGCTGATGAAACGCATCACGATTGAAGAGCGCCCCTGGTGGCAGGAGCAGGCCCGTGATTTGGGCTTTCGCTTTCACACCATCGACGGTGAAAAGTACTGGGACGAGTCCGCCTATTACCAGTTCAGCCTCAAGCAGGTAGAGAACGACATCGAAGATGTCACCCAGGAGCTTCACGAATTGGCCATGGCCCTGGTGGACGAGGTGGTGGCCAGCGAGCAAAAGCTCGAGCAGCTCTGTATCCCCGAGCGCCACTGGGACTTGGTGGCAACCAGTTGGCGCCAGCGCCAGCCGCATCTGTACGGGCGCATGGATTTTAGCTACGACGGCGCGGCACCGGCCAAGCTTTTAGAGCTGAACTACGACACCCCCACTTCGTTGTACGAGTCGGGTTTCTTCCAGTGGTTGTGGCTGGAAGATGCCATCAAGCACGACATGGTTCCCAAGGGCAGCGATCAGTTCAACAGCCTTCAAGAGCAGCTACAAAGCCGCTTTGGCGAGCTGGGTGTGGAGCGGCTGCACTTTGCCAGCGTGCAAAACAGCGACGAAGATCTGGGCACGGTGCGCTACCTGCAAGACATTGCCTCCCAGGCCAGCCTTGCCACCCGCTATGTGCCCATGGAGCAGATAGGTTTTGGTGACGGCCATTTTTGGGACCGTGAAGATCAGGCCATCGACGCCATCTTCAAGCTCTATCCCTGGGAATTCATGCTGGCCGAAGAGTTTGGCGACCTTATTGCCGACAGCCAGACCCTGTGGCTGGAGCCGCCCTGGAAAATCATCCTCGCCAACAAAGGTATCCTGCCGCTGCTGTGGCAGGCCCATAAAGGCCACCCCAACCTGTTGGAAGCGCACTTTGACGATGGCTCGGCCCTGGGCCGTGGCTGGGTGAAAAAGCCGATATTTTCCCGGGAAGGGGCCAACGTCGAGCTGTACCTGCCCGATGGCCAGCGCCTGGCCGAACCCGGCCCATATGACGATGGCCGCTTTATCCGCCAAGCCCTGGCGCCGCTGCCGGCCTTTGCCGGCAACCATACCCTGGTGGGCAGCTGGGTGGTGGGAGACGTGGCCTGCGGCATGGGCATACGCGAAGACAGCAGCCTTATCACCAAGGACAGCGCCCGCTTCGTGCCGCACATCATCAGCGAATAAAAAAGCGGGCTGAGCCCGCTTTTTTATTTCAGGGTGACCACATCTCCGACCAACGCTACCCCAGCAATGATGGCGCCGGCACCGCACTTAAAGGTGGTGTCGCTGGTGGTGAGGTTGTTGCGGTAGTTGGAGCGGATATTGATAACCGCATTGCCACCCTCGGTTTCGGCCCGCTGCTTGAGCGATTTCATAGCCGACAAAAACACCCATTTGCAGGCCTTTTCGTCGCTTTTCCCAAAAGCGTTGGTTTTTTGGTTGGTGCGAAACTCACCGAAGGTCTTGAGCACCTTGCCATGGGGTTGGTCACCGAAATAAAAGCGGATCTTATCGCCCAAAATTTCCTTGGCCTCGGATTGGGCCATGGCGTCCTTGACTGAGTAATCGTTGATGGAGTCCCGGGCCATGACCGGTGCGTTTATTAGCATTAGCGCGGCGGCGCCCAGCAGAATTTTTTTGTACATCGACTGTCCTTGTGTGGTTATCCGGTCGTTGGTGAGTAGCAGGCCACCGGCTGGTGGTGCCCTATTTAATCAAGCTGTTAGCTGGTGGTAAAGCGCGCACCGCCATGGCTTTCACACTTTGCGGGCCAGTGCCAACTCGTCTGTATGGGTTCTGGTTCTTTTGTTTTATTAATGTTAAATTCCGCCTGCTTTTGAGGAATGGCCAACACACGGGAAAGCCCATGGAATGGACACTGTTCGAGTCGCTGTCGGCGGCCGTGGTGGTGTTGGGGGTGATGATGCTGTTGCCAGCCCTGCTGGTGGTTGCGTCCAGCCGCCAGGTCAAGGGCTCGGTGGGCTGGTGGGTTATGGCCTGCTTGCTCGCTTCCTGGCTCGGTTTGGCCCTGTTTTGGGTGAAAAGCCGGCCACCACGCTCCTCCCTCTCGACATAACAAGAAACCTAAAAAAGCCCCTACACGGGGCTTTTTTATTGGTCCGGCAAAGGCCTCCTTTGCTGAACCGCTTTGTTTGCCGTCCTCGCCGCGTCTGCTTGGTGCCGTTAAGCTGGAAGCGACTAAGGAGGGAACATGGGCAAACGTATCCGCCTCATCATTAACGGTAAATCTGCCGCCAACGCCACGCTTCGCCAGCTTATCGAGCAAAGCCGCAGCCATGGCCATGAGGTCTCGGTAAGGGCCACCTTTGAAGAAGGTGACGCCGAGCGCTTTGCCAAAGAGGCTCTGGGCCAGGGCCTGGACAGCATAGTGGCGGTTGGGGGCGACGGTACCCTCAACGAGGTGCTGCAAGGCATGCTGGCCAAGGGAAAGCCGGTGGAGGCCATGGGGCTGCTGCCCATGGGCACCGCCAACGACTTTGCCCATGGGGTGGGTATCAGTGCCGACAACCTGCACAAGGCCATGGCCATTATTCTCAACAAGGCGCCCCGGCCTATCGATGTGGGCATGGTTAACGGCCGCGCCTTTTTGAATGTGGTGACCGGCGGCTTTGGCTCCCAGGTGACGGTGGAAACCAACCCGGATCTCAAGCGGGTGCTGGGCAAGTTCTCTTACCTCTTAACCGGCATCGGCAAGCTGTTTGATTTCCAGCCCATTGCGGTGGAGCTAAAAAACGGTGACGCCAGTTGGCAGGGCGAGCTGATGGCACTGGCGGTGGGCAACGGCTGGCAAGCCGGAGGCGGCATTCGCCTGTGCCCCGACGCCTGCCTGGACGACGGCCTGCTGGATATCACCTTACTGCCGCACAACGAGCGGGTAGGGCTGCTGGATATGCTGGACGCCCTGGCCCAAGACGGCCTGCAAGGCCATGAGGCTTGGGTCAAACGCGGCCAGGCCGCCGAGTTTGAAATCATTGCCGAGGCGCCGCTGCACATCAATCTGGACGGCGAGCCCATGAAGGACACCCATTTTCGTTTCAGCGTGCTAAAACAGCAGCTGTCATTCCACTTACCGGAGTAAGGATGCGCCGTGGCGAACACTTTATGCCGTAACCCATTGCTGTGGTTAACCTGCCTGCTGTTGCCTGGCATCAGCTTGGCGGACGATTTTAGCCGCACTATTAGTGACATCGAAAGCCAATACGGCGGCCGCCTCGGGGTTGCCGCCTTTGATAGCCGCGATGGCCGGCAGTTGGGGTATCGCGAGCACGATACCTTTGCCATGTGCAGCACTTTTAAAGCCTTGCTGGCTGCGGCGGTGCTGAAAAAGGCCGAGCAGGGACAGCTCAGCCTCGATACTGAGCTGTCTTATGGCAAGGGCGATCTACTGGATTACGCGCCGGTAACGGCGGCCCATGTGGATGAAGGGCAGATGACGGTCTCGGCCTTGGCCGGCGCGGCAATCACCTTGAGTGACAACACCGCCGCCAACCTGCTGCTGGCCAAGATTGGTGGCCCGGCCGGGCTGACTGCGTATATTCGCAGCCTTGGCGATAACCTCACCCGCCTTGACCGCACCGAGCCTTCCCTTAATACCAACCTGCCCGGCGACCCGCGCGATAGCACCACCCCGACGGCCATGGTGGCGCTGTGGCAAAAGCTGTTGCTGGGTAAGGCCCTTGCGCCCGCCTCTCGCCAGCAACTACTTGCCTGGCTAAAAGCCACCCAAACCGGTATGGCCAAGATCCGCGCCGGTTTGCCCGGCGGTTGGCAGGCTGGCGATAAAACCGGTAGCTGCGAAAACGGCGGCAGCAACGATGTGGCGATCGTCTGGCCAAGCGGCCAGCCTCCTTATCTGTTGGCGGTCTATTACAGCGATGGCCTTGGCGGCAGCGCCCAGAAAAACGCCGCCATTGCCGCCGTCAGCCAAGCGGTGGCCGAGCAGTTTTATCCCCCCGGGCATTAGCCGGGGGGAATAGAAATTCAATAAGATAGTGTTGTCAGGATTGTCCCGTTAACGAGAGTATTCTTTTCTCGACATTGTTATTTAAAATCAAGATGTGGTGCGCTGAGCATATCTATATTTGGTATAACCAAGGGAATAGCTTTATCTGCTCTAATTTCATTTATCAAATGGTGCATCGCCTTTTCAAGTGCAAGCTGCTCCGACGATTTTTGAGTTGAATAACCAGTTGTAATGGATATTCTGTTATTGTAATTCTCGGTTATCTTATAGTGCTGAACCGTAACCCCATAACTTGATAGGGTCGCGTCTACTATCCATCTGCCTTTTGATTCGGTCGGTATGAGAAAAAGGGTTGCGGCGGATGCTATCTGTTTTGCCATGTCAATACTGTCATCTAAACCTTCCCCAGATATTGCGATGTCCAATACATAGGGAGAGTCGTTGACTTCGTCAATTTCGCTAAATGCCAAGCTATCTGTAAGAATTCCTTTGGCATTGTAGCGGAGGCGGAAAGTTGTATTGACGTCATCTTGTTTTGGAAAACTGATGTTTACTCGTGTTGTTACAAATTGCCCTTCTTGCTTGGGTTGCACTTGATAGACTTTCAGCTTTTTTACTGGCGTTTGAGTGCAGCCAGAGATAAGAGATAGGGATACTAAAATGGATGTATATAAAAAGCGCATTGCATGTCTGCCAATCTGGTTGAGAGCAAAAATTTTATCGATTTCAATAGTAAGAACCAACTCTTCTAAGCGTCAAGCCATGACGCAACAATATACGGAAAAGTCAGTTCCCTTTACGCAGTAACGGCGCTCTTTATTGAAAATGCGCGGCGGTCAGTACCACCAGCCATAAAAAGCACACCACCTGCACCATATAAAAGCCAAAACGCAGCAGGGTCATGGTGTTGGTTTGGATGAGATACACATGCACCAGCGATTGCGCCACCCTGGCTACCAGCACCGCCATACAGAGGCCGTCAATCAGCTCGCCCCTCAGCCCCGCTAAGTGCTGCACCACCACGATGGCGCCAAATACCGGCAGGTTTTCCACGCAATTGGCGTGGGCTCGCATTGCCCGCCGGTACCATTCGTCGCCGGTTACATCATCGGCCCGAAAACTGTTGATGGCCTGGCGCCCGGCCAAGATCCGGCTCCAGCGGTAAAAGCCCACCGTAAACAGCATCAGCACCAGGGTCCAGACGGCAAAACCCAGCAGGGTCCAAAGAGGGATGGTCATAGCGGCACCTTAAGGAACAACGGGTTATCAGGTTAAGTATCGGTCTTGGTCAAGGGTTTTACCTGCCGGTGCAGGCCATCAGAGCACCTTGGGCGGCAGGTAGATGGTGAACTGGTTTAGGGGCTCGATAAGCACGCTGTGAGGATGCTGCTGCTCTTCATGGCTCACCAGGCCCATGCGGCTAAGCAGGCCAAAATCGGCGCTTTGCAAGCGGGCCGGGCGCACCTCCAGGGCCTTGTGCCACACCCGGTAGGTGCCGAGCTTGCCGTCCCGGCGGTGGTAAAAGCCGGCCAAAGGATGGGTCAGGTACACCAGGGCCGTTTCGGTGTCTTCAAAACCGGCGAAGGCAAAGGGCTCTTCTTGTGGCTGATAAAGGCTGACCGAAGCTGGCGCCCATTGGGCGCGGGTGTGCATCCGGTAATGGCGATAAAGGCCGGTGGCCGGGTCTTGCTCGCAATCAAAGCGGACCTTGCCGCGATACCAAGGCAGGCGCCAGAGCAAGCTTGGCACAAGCCGCGTCCATGAATCGAGGGTGGTACCCAAAAACCAGACGCAGCGCTCGCCGGTTTCGGTATCGATGATGTAAATGCGGTAGTTGGTCTGGCCCATGGTGAACTTGGGAAAGGGATAACGCGCCGAGGTAAAGTCGACGTCGATAAAGGGCACCACCGACACCAGCCCCATGGCTTCGCCGCCGATGTGAACGGTATCGAGGGCAAAGCGGGGCGGGAACAAACCTGCAAAGCGCGCAGCAGGCACGGCATAGGTGATGATGGCAAAGTGCTTGAGGCCGCAAAGGACATCAATACCCGCAGGCGCCGGCCTTGGGGTTAAATGGTCATCAAAAGAAAGCCTTAAGGGCATGGTTTATCCTCGGTGGCGCTGGGTTATCACCCAAAGCTGCTGGGCCAATACGGCGGCGCCATAGAGCGCCAGGCTCACTTGCAAAAAGGCCAGCGCCCCGGCGCTGACGCTGTCTGCCGGGTTTTGCAGCCATAAACCGATGGCGGCCAGGCACTGAGCGGCGGCCAACGTTGCCAGCAGGTAGCGCCAAAAAAGGTGGTGGCGAGCAAGGTAGTTAAGGGCAGTGAAGGCCAGGGTTATCAGTAGCGCCGTGACCAGCCAGGGCGTGCTGGAAAAGCCGCCGCTGCCGGTGCAGGCCATGGCGATAAGGCACAGGAAAATGCTGCCTCCCGCCACTAGGGTAAAGCCCGGCGCTGCGGCTTCAGAGGCGCTCGGCAGCGGCATTTTATCGCGATAACTCACGCGTACTGCTCCAGGGCCCAGGCCACCAGCAGAATAACCCCGGCCCAGAGCGCCAGCAGAAGGTAGCCTTTTTTCCAATACTGGTCGCTTTGCTGCTGGGACTGGCTGCGCCAGAACAAGCCGTGCTCAAGGTGTGGGCGCTGGCTGAGTAGGCTCACCAAGTAACCCACGGCAAAGCAGCAACCAAAGCCAAAGGCGTTCCACCACAGCCAGGAGAGCGCCGGCAGCGCTATCCAGCAATAGAGGTTAAGGCCAAAACCGGCCAGCAACCCGGCCACGGCGCCGTTACCATTGGCGCGGCGGGTCAGCAGCCCCAGGGCAAAAACCGCCAAGACCGGGCCGTTTATCAAAGAGCCGATGATATTGATGGCTTCCAGCACGGTGTCGGCGATGCGGCCCACGAAAAAAGCAAAGGTTAAGGTCACCGCGCCCCAGCACAGGGTGGTGAGCCGCGACAGGTTAAGCTCGGTTCTCTCGCTCCAGGCGCCGCGATGAAAGCGGCGGATAAAATCTTCCATGGTGGTGGCGCTCAGGGAGTTTATGACCGAGTCCAGCGACGACATGGCGGCAGCAAAGAGCGCCACCATGGCCAGCCCCACCAGCCCGGTCGGCAGCAGCTGGGTCATCATCAGTGGCACCGCCAAGTTGTAATTGGGGCTGGCGCCGTCCTTGGGCAGCGCCTCGACAAAGCCCGGGTGGGCGCTAGCAAAGGCCGCCACCGCTACCCCCAGCAGGCAATAGAGCAGTACAAAGGGAAAGCGCAGCAAACCGTTTAGAAAGAGCGCCTTGCGGCCATCGTTAAGGCTCTGGGCGCAAAGCTCGCGCTGCACCTGGCTTTGATCGCAGCCGTAGTAGGATACATAGAGGAAAAAGCCGCCAATCAGCATCGGCCAGAAGGCAAAGGTCTGGCCGTCACCCAGGCCGGAGGCGGCAAAGTCCAGGCTTTGAAGGCGCTCGGCGGGCAGCGCGGCAAAAACGGTACTGATACCGCCAAGCTCTGCCACCAGCAGGGCCAGCAAGCCCGCCAACACCACCACCAAAATCAGCATTTGCAGCACGTCAGAATAAATAACCGCGCGAATGCCCCCCAGCACGTCATACACCAGGGTGATGGCGCCGATTAGCAATACCGACCAGAAGAACGACAGCCCGGTAATAAGCTCAATCACCAGCGAGATGCCGTACACCGTGACGGCGGTGGCAAAGGCCCGCACCAGCTGAAAAAGGCCGCTTAAAATAAGCCGGGTTTTAAGGTCAAAGCGCTTCTCCAGGTACTCGTACACCGAGATAACCCTTAACCGGTAAAAGGCCGGGAACAAAAACACCATGATGGCCACCATCGCCAGCGGCACCGCCAGTTCGTATTGCAACCACACCAGGCCGCCTCCGGCGGCAAAGGCCACAAAGGCTGGGGCGCCGAGAATGGAACTGGTGGAGCATTGGGTGGCCATGGTGGAGATGGCGATGGCCCAGGGGCCAATGCCGTGGTTGCCCACGTAGTAATCTTCGCGCGAATGCTGGGAGCGGGAGAGATAGAGGCTCAACAGGATAAGGCCAACCAGATACAGGCCGATGACCAGCCAGTCGGCCCATCCGATTTGTGCAGACATAACAAATGCTTACCTTTTCCTTCCTGGATGTTTTTTAAGCTACCGAGGAAAAGGCAAGGATGCAAATGCCGCTAACAAAGCCCGCGCCAGGCGGGCGCTTGGTTTAGCGGTGGCGTTTGATGCCGGTCAGTCGGCCTTGTTGATACAGCAACTGATGCTGGCCTGTGGCCAGGGAAACCTGGTAGACGTGGCCGGTAAGGTCGCTGACAAAGGCCAGCTGATTGGCCAAGTCCAAATCCAGGCCAATGGCTTCTTTAAAGCCCCCGGCCACTATCTGGTGATCCTCCAGGCCCTGGGCGGTGATACGGGCCTTATTGAGGGTGTTGCCCCTGGGCTCGGCGCCGCGATCGCTCCAATACAAGGTGGCGTTGGCAAAATCGATCTCCAGATCGATAGGCTCTGGCAAGGCGCTCAGCAGGGTCTCGATATCGGTGCGGTTGATGGCATTTTGCCCTTGTGGGATCTCGATGTTGGCGCGAAAGATGGCGCCCTGGTTCCCTTTGGACGGGCCTTTTTGGCTCCAATAGATTTTACCGTTGGCATCGTCCACGGCAATCCCCACACATTGGTCGACAAAGTCGCGAGGCTCGGGCATCTTCGGCGCCCGTTGCACCAGGGTGGTAAGCGCAGTGCCGTCGGGGCGGCAGCGCATCACCCGGCCGCCTTCGCGGTCACAAAAATACAGCCAGGATTTGTCGGTGTTAAAGACAATTTGCTTGGGGGTGGTGATAACGCCGCCGCCCACCAGCATCCGCCGCTGGCTGCCGTCAAGGCGGGCCACTTCAATGGCGCCATCCGGGCCGTTCCAGTCGGCTCCCATGTTGGTCCAGTAGATAAGTTCGTTTTCTTCGTCCAGCAATATGCCGTCCGGGTAGCCGCCCAGGTTGTTTATTACCGTGGAGTGGTGGCGGGTTAGCGGGTCGAGTTTCAAAATGGATGTGCTGTCCCAGTCCAAAAAGAACAACTGATTTTTTAAAGATGAAGAAACTTCGGTATTCAGCATAGGGAGCCTCGCAGCAATAAATAAAACGCCATTGGCACCCGGGGAAGAGGTGCCAGCTCTGTATTTTCATTCGATGGCGCTTATGCTGCGCTTGCCGGCTATGTTTAGTGAATTGAGTTTTTTGGTGTGATTGTTTTAATTGCTAAAACGGTACTCTATTTGTCTGATTTTAAATGCGTTTAGTCGCTTTTGTTTTTAATTTTAAGGCGCCTGAATTTCTATTTTTACCTTTACGTTTCCGTTACTTTAAATAAGCAATTAAACCGTCATGTTCCCGACATTTTTCAGACGTATTTGTTTTTGATACTGGCCGCTCTTTTCCCTACAAGGCCTAAATGAAATGTATAACAAGCCAACCTTTTATCTGTTACCGCTGCTGCTGCTTGGCGCCTGCTCTGACGATAACAACACCTCCGACACCACCCCCGAGCCGCCGGTGGCGCAAGGGCGCTGGGTTGCCGGTGATATCCACACCCATACCGCGGTCTCCGGCGATGCCCGGGTGCCCACCAATGATGTCATCGACCACGCCTTTGCCAGCTTCGGGCTCGACTATTTGAGCCTTTCCAACCACATGCGCGATAACAGCCAAGACAACGACGACAACGACCTTGGCGAGCAGCTTTACTACGACGCCCTGGTTAACTACGAGCAGCCGGCGGTGCAGGCCAAGCAGGCCGAGTATCCGGGCAAGGTGCTGTGGTCGAGCTTCGAGTGGGACATGCCCACCCACGAGCACTACAACATCGGTATTTTGGGCAATCCCAAGGATCCCGAGGCGCGGCTGGCGGCCATCAAGCAGTTTGAGTACGAGTTCAGTTACAAAAACAGCCTCAGCGATTTTGCCGCCAGTGACGTTGCCGCCTGGAACGCCGCCGGCGTGGTGCGCCAAAACAGCACCCATCAAGATGCCGTGGCGGCCCTGGCCTGGTTGCAGGCCAATTTCCCCACCAGCAGCTACGGCATGCTGAGCCACCCGCGCCGCTACCGCTCCAGCTACACCATCAGCGACATTCGCGATCTCAACAACGCCGCCCCGGACGTGTTCTTCATGATTGAGGGCATAGTGGGCAACCAGTTCAACGGCAGCCGTGGCGACTATGGCGACAGCAGCGCCGGGCTGTTTGGCGGGGTTGACCCAACCGTGGCCGAAGTGGGGGGCTGGTGGGATGCGCTGTTGGGTGAAGGGCGCCGCGTCTGGAACATGGCCAACTCGGATTTCCACTTCAAGGCCATCGTGCCCTACGCCAGCGGCTACTACCCCGGTGAATATGCCAAGACCTACACCTGGGTCGACAGCACCAGCCCCGATGCCGCCGCGGTGCTGGCCGGGCTGCGCTCGGGCAACAGTTTTGCGGTGACAGGGGATCTCATCAACGCCCTGGATGTTGAGCTGGCCACCACCAGCGCCAAGGCCGTGATGGGGCAGACCCTCGCGGCTGCCAATGGCGACACCGTGACATTGACCATCCGCGTGAAGAGCCCGGCTGCCAACAACAAAGAACCGGACCTTGGCGACGGCAACTACGTGGGCACCAACCCCGGGCTTGACCATATCGACCTTATCGCCGGTAACGTTACCACCAAGGCCGAGCCCGGTACCGACGCCTACGCCAAAGACACCAACGACAGCACCCTGGTGGTGAAGACTTTTACCGCCAGTGACTGGACCCTCGATGCCGATGGCTACTACAACATGCGCTACAGCTTTGTTGCCAACGGCCACCAGTACTTTCGCCTGCGCGGCACCAACCTCGGTTACAACGTGACCGGCCAAACCAGCAGGGGTAACCCCGAGCTGGACGCCCAAACCCCCATTGCCGATGGCCAGGCGGTGCAGGATTGGTATAACCAGCTTAACGATCGCAACTATGACGATCTGTGGTTCTACTCCAACCCGGTGTTCATCAACGCCAGCTAACCGCCAACCGCCATAAAAAAAGCCCCGCAAGCGGGGCTTTTTCATCAAGCACTCACAGCCTTATTTTTGCTGGGCGCGCTCGAAGGAAGTCATGATTTCTTCTTTGGCGGCAGCGGCATCGGCCCAGCCTTCCACTTTTACCCATTTGCCGGGCTCGAGCTCTTTGTAGCGCTCGAAGAAGTGGGTGATCTGGTTTTTCAGCAGCTCAGGCAAGTCGGTGACGTCTTTAACGTCGTCATAGATCTTGGTGAGCTTGGATACCGGTACGGCAACCACTTTGGCGTCTTCACCGGACTCGTCGGTCATCTTCAGCACGCCAACCGGGCGGCAACGGATAACGGCGCCGGGGATCAGCGGGTAAGGGGTGGGCACCAGTACGTCTACCGGGTCGCCGTCCAGGCTCAGGGTGTGGTTCACGTAGCCGTAGTTGCAGGGGTAGAACATGGGGGTGGACATGAAGCGGTCAACGAAAATGGCGCCGCTGTCTTTGTCTACTTCGTACTTGATAGGGCTGGCGTTGGCCGGGATCTCGATGATGACGTTGATCTCGTCGGGAATGTTCTTGCCAGCAGGTACCTGATTCAGGCTCATAGGTGTTGTCCTTTCAACTCTCACTTGGTTCAGGCGCCTATTATAGCGGCCTGGCCGTGACTGACTAGGCTGCGGTGCGACTTTGCCGCACCGCCGTTTCAGCGCTGGTGGCTGTAGTATTGCTCGACGGCGCCCACCTCGTTGGCGGCCCCCAATACTACGGCTACCCGCTGGTGAATTTGTTCCGGTTGAATATCGAGAATGCGCTGGGTGCCGGTAGAAGCGCGGCCGCCGGCTTGCTCAATCAGCATGGCCATGGGGTTGGCTTCGTACATCAGGCGCAGTTTGCCGGGTTTTTCCGGTGCCCGGCGATCCCAGGGGTAACTGAACAGCCCGCCCCGGCAAAGGATGCGGTGCACGTCGGCCACCATGGCCGCCACCCAGCGCATATTGAAATTCTTGCCGCGGGGGCCTTCGCTGCCTTTGAGCAGGTCGTCGATGTAGTCTTGCATCGGCTTGGCCCAGTGGCGCTGGTTGGACATATTAATGGCAAATTCTTGGGTGTCAGGGTCGATGTTCACCTTTTTCACGGTGAGCAGGTACTCGCCCAGGGTTTGGTCCAGGGTGAACATCTTCACGCCGTTACCTGTGGTCAGCACCAGCAGGGTAGCCGGGCCATAAACCACGTAACCGGCGGCAACCTGCAGGCTGCCCGGTTGCAAGAAAGAGGACTCGTCAACCACCAGTGAATCGTTGGCACGGTAGATGGAGAAAATGGTGCCGACCATGGCGTTGATGTCGATGTTGGACGAGCCGTCCAGCGGGTCGAAGGCAATCAGGAACTGGCCGTCGATGTCGCCCACCACGATGTCGTCTTCTTCTTCCGAGGCCAGGGCCTTGACCAGGCCGCTTTGCAGCAGCAGATCTTTGAGCAGGTCATTGGAGATAACATCCAGCTTCTTTTGCACTTCGCCCTGGACGTTTTCGTCTTCGGTTGAGCCCAGCACACCCGCCAGGGCGCCCTGGTGCAGGCGAAAATTGATTTCTTTGCAGGCCACGCCCACGGTCTGGAGCAGGCTTATCAGGGCGTTGTCGACCCCGTCTTGGCGAAGGACGTTAACCAAAAATTGCATGGACAGTATTCCCGGCGGCTGAAAAAAGCGCCGTCATGATAAACGATTTCGCCCCGCCCTCACAGGGCGTGCTGTTAAGCTTTCTGCGCCGGATTGTGCTGTTACACTAGGCGCCAGGATACTAATTAATGAAGCGCATCATGCATATACACATTTTGGGGATCTGCGGGACCTTTATGGGCGGCTTGGCCCAACTGGCCCGGGAGCTGGGCCACAAGGTGACCGGCTCTGACCAGAACGTTTACCCGCCCATGAGCACCCAGCTAGAAGCCGCCGGCATTGTGCTGATCGAAGGCTACGACCCGGCGCAGCTCGACCCCGCCCCAGATTTGCTGGTGGTGGGCAACGCCATGAGCCGTGGCAACCCCTGCGTGGAAGCGGCCCTGAATTTGGGCATTCCGTATGTGTCAGGCCCCCAATGGCTGTTTGATGCGGTGCTCAAAGACCGCTGGGTGCTGGCAGTTAGCGGCACCCACGGCAAAACCACCACCACCTCCATGCTGACTTGGATTTTAGAGGACGCCGGCCTCAATCCGGGTTTCTTGGTGGGCGGGGTGCCGGCCAACTTTGGCTATTCCGCACGGCTGGGCGACGCGCCGTTTTTTGTGGTGGAAGCCGACGAATACGACACCGCCTTTTTTGATAAGCGCTCCAAGTTCGTGCACTACCGGCCGCGCACCCTCATCATCAATAACCTCGAGTTCGACCACGCCGATATCTTTACCGACCTGGCCGCCATCCAGCGCCAGTTCAACCACCTTTTGCGGATGGTGCCGGGTAAAGGGCTGGTGATTGTGCCCTCCAAAGACCAAAACGTGGCCGCCACCCTGGAACAGGGCTGCTGGAGCGAGGTCTTGCGCCTGGGGGAAGATCTCAAGGCCGAGCTTATCAAGGGCGATGGTAGCCAGTTCACTGTGCACAGCGGCGACGAAGCCGTAGAAGTGAGCTGGGAACTGGTGGGGATGCACAACGTCCACAATGGCCTGGCCGCCATTGCGGCCGCCCGCCACGCCGGGGTGCCGCTCAAGGTGGCCGCCGAGGCCCTTGGCCGTTTTAAAAACGTGGCCCGGCGCCTGGAGTTCAAAGGCGAAGTGGGCGGGGTTGCGGTATATGACGACTTTGCCCATCACCCCACCGCCATTGCCACCACCATCGACGGCCTGCGCCGCAAAGTGGGCGGCGAGCGCATTCTGGCGGTACTGGAACCTCGCTCCAACACCATGAAGGCCGGGGTGCACGCCGACCAGCTCAACGACGCGGTCAAGGCTGCCGACCGGGTGTTCTGGTTCGAGCCCCATGGCCTTAAGTGGTCCATCAAAGACTTGTGCCATGAATCTTTGGTACCGGCCAGCTACAGCGACAACGTCGACACTTTGGTGCAGATGCTGATAAGCGAGGCTAGAGCCGGGGACCATATCCTGGTAATGAGCAACGGCGGCTTTGGCGGCATCCACCAAAAACTGCTTGCCGCTCTGGAGGCTGGCCGTGACTGACAAAGCCCTGACCCTCGCCATTACCGGCGCCTCTGGCGCGCCTTATGCGCTGCGATTGATGGAATGCGTGCTGGCGGCCGGCTGGCAGCTGCATCTGCTTATCTCCTCGGCGGCCAAGGTGGTACTGGCCACCGAGACCCCCCTTAAGATCCCGGCCAAGCCCGAGGCGGCCGAGGCTTTTTTGACCGAGCATTTTAAGGCCAAGCCCGGCCAACTCAGGGTTTACGGTAAGGAAGACTGGTTCTCGCCGGTGGCGTCGGGCTCGGCGGCGCCCAAGACCATGGTGGTTTGCCCTTGCTCCACCGGTACTTTGTCGGCCATCGCCCAGGGCGCCTCGGACAACCTATTGGAGCGGGCCGCCGACGTGGTTATCAAGGAGCGCGGCCAGCTTATTCTGGTCGCCAGAGAAACCCCGCTGTCGGCCATTCACCTTGAAAACATGCTGAAACTGGCTCGCCTTGGGGTCACCATCATGCCGGCGGCGCCGGGGTTTTATCACGAGCCGCAGTCCATCGACGACCTGGTGGATTTCATGGTGGCCAGAGTGCTTGACCATATCGGCCTGGAGCAGGGCCTGGTGCCCCGCTGGGGCTATGGAAAGCCCTGAGATTGGCGTATCCTTGCCGCCCAAGTTGTGCACGGGAGAGAAAGATGAAACACCGGGTTGATGTCCTCATCAGCGAAGTTGATGTCAAAGCCAGGGTCGACGCCATGGCCAGAGAGATCGAAAACAGCTACCAGCCGGGAGACGAAATTCTGCTGGTGGGCCTGCTGCGCGGCTCCGTGGTGTTCCTGGCAGATCTTGCCCGGGCGCTGAACATGAGCGCCGAGTTTGATTTCATGACCGTTTCCAGCTACGGCAGCTCCATGCACTCGAGCCGTGACGTAAAAATCATCAAAGATCTGGACGAAGACATCCAAGGCCGCCATGTGTTGATCGTCGAAGACATCATCGACACCGGCAACACCCTCTCCAAGGTGGTCAAGGTGCTGCAAACCCGCGAGCCTAAGAGCATCAAGCTTTGTACTCTTCTGGACAAACCGTCGCGCCGGGAAGTGGACGTGCCGGTGGATTTCATCGGCTTTACCATCCCTGACGAGTTCGTGGTGGGCTACGGCATCGACTGGGCGCAAAAATACCGAAACCTGCCCCACATCGGCATAGTGGTGCCGCTGGAATAATAAAAAGCCCGGCTTAAGCCGGGCTTTTTATTGGATGGGTTTACAGACTAACGTAGCTGCTCAGTACTTTATCCCTGGCCGGGACTATGTCGTCCTGGCTAGTAACGGTCAGGCCCAACTCTTGCAGCTCGCCATCGGCTACGCCGTAGATCCAGCCGTGAATAGACAGCTTCTGGCCTTCGTTCCAGGCCTTTTGCACGGCAGGGGAACGGGCCACGCGGCATACCGCTTCCAGCACGTTGAGTTCGCACAGGCGATTGGCCTGCTCGGTAAAGCTCAGGCCATCCAGCAGCGAGCCGTGACGCTCGGCCACTTCTTTTAAGTCCAGCAGCCATTGCCCCAGGCTACCCTCGGCGCCGCCTTGCAAGGCCGCTTGCACGCCGCCGCAGCCATAGTGGCCGCAGACAATGACATGGCGCACTTTCAGGGCGCCCACCGCAAAGTCGATAACCGACTGGCAGTTCACATCGGTGGTCAGCACCTGGTTGGCCACGTTGCGGTGCACGAACAGCTCGCCTGGCAACAGGCCGGTAAGCTGCTCTGCCGGTACCCGTGAATCGGCGCAGCCAATCCAAAGCAGGTGGGGATTTTGACGTTCGGCCAGACGTTCAAAGAAGGTCGGGTCGTTCTCGCGCATCTGATGAGACCACTCGCGGTTATTAGCGAGCAGTGTTTTGGGATCTTTCATTTACAAGAAGTCTCGGCGGAACAGTGCCCACAGTTTACCCATTGCGGCGCGGCGAACAAAGCCGAGCAGTCTGGTAAACAAAAAGGCCAGCTGTAAAGCTGGCCTTTGGGGAATGATTTAGCGAGGGCGGCGGCTTTGCTGCTCGCGAGGGCGGGCTTCGTTGACCACCAAGTTGCGGCCCTGGTACTCCTGGCCGTTCAGGCCCTTGATAGCGGCCTCGCCAGTGGCCTTGTCTGCCATTTCGACAAAACCGAAGCCCTTGGAGCGGCCGGTTTCTTTATCTTTGACGATGTGGGCACGTTGAACTTCACCGTACGGACTGAACAGTTCTGCCAGATCGTTAGACTCAACACGAAACGGCAGATTAGATACGAACAGATTCATCGATCATTCTCATAAAGTCGTGCTACTGGGCTTTACGACCGACCCTACCCGTAGCACGCCAATGTCGGGGCAGCCGGCACACCTGAGTGTTGACCGGCCTAATATAGCTCAAAAATTCACCTAAAAAAGCGCCTTGTTTCAACAAGTCCCGAGAATTTTTTGTGATTTTGGCCAGGGGCCGCAGCGGGCAGGCAGTTGCCGGGCAGGTGCCCACGCAGATGCTATCCTTTGTCAGGTTCATCCCGCAGTTTCCTCTATTAATCAAGCTCCTATGATGGATGCCCGCAAGGATGGGGTTGGCTTGGACGTCTACACTGAAATGCTCGAACCTGTTGATAAGCAAGGTATTGCTAATGGCTAACCCTCCCTTATGGCAGTCGTTGCGCGTGCGTTTGCTGGCAATGATGGTGGTGATGATTTTGGGTGTGGCCATCATTGGGATTTGGCTGGAAAACCGCGCCGATATGGCCGCGCTGCAACGTCAGGCGCAAGATGAAGCGGCGCTGGTGGCCTCGCTGGTCCATGCCGGTATGGATGACACCCGTGATCTCAGCGCCGAGTTTGCTGCCCTGGCTAAGCAGCCGTTGCTGTCGAGACTGCTCATCGTCGAGCAGGGCCGGGTAGTGGAAAGCAGTGGCCCCTTCAATGGCCAGCTTCTGGCCGACCTTAACAGCAAAGTCTGGTTACCGGCCGTGGCGCTGGATAAAGAGCCCCACAGCTACGCCAGTGATAGCCAGAGCCTCTTTGTGTTCCCTTTTGCTGACGACGGGCGCTATCTGCTGCTGTGGTTTGACACCCAGCCCTCGGCCGATACCCAGTTTGCCAACCGCATTCGCCTGCTGGGGCTGGCGCTGGTGGTGGTCATAGTGGCCGGCATCGCCTTTTATGTGGTTTCCCAGCGCTTGTTAAATGATCCTCTCAACATCCTGGTGGCGGTATTGCAGCGCCGCATTAAGGGCGAGCGGCAGGCGCGGGTACCGGCGCTTGGCACCCATGAGCTTGGCCAGTTGGGGCATTGGCTGAACCAAACCATGGACAGCGAAGATGCCGCCCTTGAAGCGCTGCGGCTCAGCAACCTGGAAGGTGAAGACCAAAAGGCACGCTTTTTGCGCATTTTCAAAGTGATGCCAGATCTGGTGACGGTCACGGTGCTGGACGACGGCACCTTGGTGGACGTCAATGAAAACTGGGTAAAAACCACCGGCTGGCCCAAGCAAGAGGCCATAGGTAAAACCGCTACACAGCTGGGGTTGTGGCTGGATCCGGCTGACCGTGAAAAGTTGCTTGGGCAGATAAGGGATAACCTGCTTCATGCCGCGCGCATCCAGTTTCAAAGCCGCTGGGGCGACAAGATAGAGGCCGAAGCCTCGGGCTGCGTTTTTGAAGAGCAGGGGAAACGCTACCTGCTGCTATCGCTTCGGGACATCAGCGACCGGCTGCGCAAGGAAAGGGACCTGCACCTTTTGGCCCAGGTGGTGGAGGTGAGCCTGGACGGGGTGATGATCACCGACGCCAGCCAGTCCATCCTGGCGGTTAATAGCGCCTTTACCGCTATCACCGGTTTTAGCGCCGACGATGTGGTGGGTCATACCCCCAGGGTGTTGAGTTCTGGCTATCAGGAGCGGCAGTTTTATCAGCGGATGTGGCAGCAAATCCACATACAGGGCATGTGGCAGGGGGAAATTTGGAATAAGCGTAAAAGCGGCGAGATTTACCCGCAGTGGCTTAGCATCCGCAGTGTTAAAGACGATGACGGCCAGGTGCTGCATTATGTGGCGGTATTTAGCGACATTACCGACCGCAAGGCGGCTGAAGCGCGCATTGCCTTTTTGGCCTACCACGACCCGCTAACGGGCCTGCCCAATCGCACCTGGCTGGTGGACAAATGCGAAAATGCCATCAGCCAGGCTCGCCAACAGCAGCACATGCTGGCGCTGGTGTATCTCGACCTTGACCGCTTTAAATCGGTTAACGACAGCCTTGGCCACGATATCGGTGATGCCCTGCTCAACGAAGTGGTTAAACGCATCAAGCCGCTGTGCATGGCCGACGAGTTGTTGTCACGCCAGGGCGGGGATGAGTTTCTTATCCTGCTACCCAATATTGAGAACTGCCGGCGGGTAGAGATGCTGGTGGAGCGTATCCTGGCGGTAATGAGTGAGCCGTTCAGCGTGGGCGGCCATCGGCTGTGGGTAAGCACCTCCATTGGTGTGTCGGTATTCCCTGAAGATGGCGACAACGCTGCCCAATTGCTGCGAAAAGCCGACACGGCGCTGTATCATGCCAAAGACAGTGGCCGCAGCACTTTCAGTTTCTTTGCCCGTGACATGGACAAAAATCTTACCGAGCGCCTGCAAATGGAAGCGGCGCTCAAAGAGGCCATCGGCACCGAGCAGTTGCAGCTGTATTACCAGCCCCAGGTGCTGATCAGCACCGGCCAAGTGGTAGGGGTCGAGGCGTTGATGCGCTGGCAAAGCCCCGAGCTTGGCAGCGTGTCGCCTGGGCGCTTTATCCCGCTGGCCGAGGAAACCGGCCTTATCATGCCCCTTGGCGCCTGGTGCCTGGAAGAAGCCTGCCGGCAATTGGCCCAGTGGCGGCAGCTGGGTTTTAACGGCTTAATGGCGGTGAATATTTCGGTGCGGCAAATATTGCGGGCCGATTTTTTTGACCTGCTCGAGGAAGTGCTGGCGCAAAGTGCCATTCCCGCCGACCGCCTGGAGCTGGAGCTGACCGAAAGCCTGATGATGGACAACGTCGAGGCTAGTCTCGAAGTGGTGCAGCGGCTTAAAGGGTTGGATGTGAGCCTTGCCATTGACGACTTTGGCACCGGTTACTCAAGCCTGAGTTACTTAAAGCGCTTTGCCGTGGATTGCCTGAAAATCGACCAGAGCTTTATTCGCGGTCTGCGGGAAGACAACCAACAAGCCCGCTCCCTTATCCGCGCCATAGTGCAGATGGCCCATAACCTTGAGCTCAATGTCGTGGCCGAAGGGGTAGAAACCCCGGAGCAGCTGGCTATTCTCACCGCCGAAGAGGTAGACGTGGCCCAGGGGTATTACCTTGGCAAGCCGATGCCGGCCTCGGAAGTGGAAGTGATATTGCGAAGCCAAGGGGTGACGCTGCGGGTCAACGAAAAGGGCTAGGGCTGTGACACTGTATTTCACAGATACCATTTCCATTTGATTTATAAGGTTATTTTCCAGGCGGAATGCTGGCGTGGGCGGCATCTATCGATGAATTTGCGTATAATGGCCGGATTCAATCGGGAGGTACCATGTCAGCAAGCCCCATTGCGCTGGATATCAGCAATCTCAAAAAGACCTACAAGGGCGGTACCGAGGCCCTCAAGGGTATCGACCTGCAGGTTACCCAGGGCGACTTCTTTGCCCTGCTTGGCCCCAACGGCGCCGGCAAATCCACCACCATTGGCATCTTGTCATCCTTGGTCAACAAGAGTGAAGGTAAGGTCAGCATCTTTGGTCACGACCTGGACAGCGACCCGGTATCGGCCAAAAGCGCCCTGGGCCTGGTACCCCAGGAGTTTAACTTCAACCAGTTTGAAACCGTGCTGCAGGTGGTGGTCAACCAAGCGGGCTACTACGGCGTACCTCGGCCGGTGGCGCTGAAAAAGGCCGAACAGCTATTAAAAGAGCTGGACCTTTGGGGCAAGAAAGACGCCCGCACCCGCGAGCTTTCCGGCGGCATGAAGCGCCGGCTGATGATAGCCCGCGCTCTGGTGCACGAGCCCAAGCTGCTGATTCTTGATGAGCCCACTGCTGGGGTCGATATCGAAATTCGCCGCTCCATGTGGCGCTACCTGCGTCAGCTCAACGAAGAGGGGCTGACCATCATCCTGACCACCCACTACCTCGAAGAAGCCGAGATGCTGTGCCGTAACATCGCCATCATCGACCATGGCCGCATCATCGAGAACACCACCATGAAGGGCCTGCTGGGTAAACTCAACACCGAGACCTTCATCCTGGACCTGGCCTCAGGCGCCCCCGAGCCCAAGCTTGAAGGCTTTGAGACCAAGTTGTTAGATGGCCATAGCCTGGAAGTGCAGGTGGCCAAGGAAGCTGGCCTTAACCCGCTGTTTGCCCAGTTGTCCGCTCAGGGCATTGAAGTGCTCAGCATGCGCAACAAGGCCAACCGTCTCGAAGAACTCTTTGTCACCCTGGTCGAGAACGGCCGCAACGGAGGACAGGCATGAACAGCCGTAACCGTATTGCCCTGAATTCCATCGTCTATAAGGAAATCAACCGCTTCATGCGGATCTGGGTGCAAACCCTGGTGCCGCCGGCCATCACCATGACCCTCTATTTCATCATCTTCGGCAGCCTCATCGGCAGCCGGGTGGGCAAGATGGGCGGTTATGACTACATGGAGTTCATCGTGCCCGGCCTCATCATGATGTCGGTGATCACCAACTCCTATTCCAATGTGGCATCAAGCTTCTTCTCGGCCAAGTTCCAGCGTTTCATCGAGGAAATGCTGGTGGCGCCTATCCCCAACAGCATCATCATCTGGGGCTTTGTGGCTGGCGGCATGGCAAGGGGCCTGTTGGTGGGCGCGATTGTGACTGTGGTGTCGTTTTTCTTCGCCCATATCCAAATCCAGCATCCGCTGGTGGTGGTGGTGACCGTATTGCTGACCTCGTTGCTGTTCAGCCTCGGCGGCCTTTTGAACGCCATCTTTGCCAAGAGCTTCGACGATATCTCCATTGTGCCCACTTTCATACTGACCCCGCTGACCTACCTTGGCGGCGTGTTCTACTCCATCAGCCTGTTGCCGGGCTTCTGGCAAGGCCTGAGCCACATCAACCCCATCCTCTACATGGTTAACGCCTTCCGTTACGGCTTTTTGGGCACCGCGGATATTGCCCTGTGGCAGGCCTTTACAGTGCTGACGGTGATGATTGTGGCCATGTATGGCCTGGCTCTTTACCTCATCAAGAACGGCGTAGGGCTGCGCCACTGATGACGGCGAGGGCGGTCAGCAGTAATCAGCCGGGGCTGCACGACAAGCTGGACGAGGTGGTGCTGCGCCACCTGGCCCATGACTTTAAAAAGCCCTATGCCGAACACAGTCTGGCCGCCTTTAGCGAACTCGAAAAGTGGCTGGCGGGCCGCTCCCGGCCCCTGGTGCTGGATAGTTGCTGCGGGGTAGGGCAGAGCACGGCGCTGCTGGCCGAGCGTCACCCCGAGGCCCTGGTGCTGGGCGTGGATAAATCGGCTCACCGCCTTGGTAAACACGAGCACTATGCCCTGGCCCGTGATAACTACCTGGTGCTGCGGGCCGATCTTAACGATCTGTGGCGGCTGATGGCCGAGCACGGCTATTTTCCCAGTCACCATTACCTGCTCTACCCCAACCCCTGGCCCAAGGCTGCCCACTTAGGCAGGCGCTGGCACGGCAGCCCGGCGTTCAAGGCGCTGCTGGCTCTGGGCGGCCAGTTGCAGCTGCGCTCCAACTGGCAGCTTTATGTCGAGGAGTTTGCCAGGGCGCTTAGCCTTGCCGGCAAAGACGCGGTGCAAAGCGAGGCCAAAGGCGCCGCCATGACCCCCTTTGAACACAAGTACCGGGCTGCCGGCCAGCAATGCTGGCAGCTGGACGCTGATTTGGGGGCTGACTAGAGTTAAGGGTGAGCACCACCATTAACGGGGCCGCCATGAAAGACTTAGTGAAAGTAAAACTGCTGGTGATCGCCACGGGAGCGGCGCTGTTACTGGCCCTTGAAGGGATTTATCTGTGGGCCATGATGGAATAACGAAAAACGCCGGCAAAAGCCGGCGTTTTCTTTGTCCAGATCAATATCAGGCAACCTGTACAGGAATATCCTTACTGGTGCGCACGATGTTGTTCTTGGCATCAAGGTAGACAAGGCTGGGCTTGTGCTTCTTGGCTTCGGCATCATCGAGGCGGACAAAGGCGCAGATGATCACGCGGTCACCTTGCTTGGCCTTGTGGGCCGCCGCACCGTTAACGGAGATCACTTTGGAACCACGTTCGCCGCTGATGGCGTAGGTGGTGAAGCGCTCACCGTTGTCGATGTTGTAAATCTGGATCTCTTCGTATTCCAGAATGCCGGCAGCGTCCAGGAAGTCCTGGTCGATGGCACAGGAACCTTCATATTCCAGAACAGAGTGGGTTACTCGGGCCTGGTGCAGTTTGCCTTGCAGCATGACTCTTTGCATGGCTAAAAATCCTATGTTTCTTCGCGACCTTTACGGGGAAACGCGGCTATCGTACCACGTAGCCGAGAAAGTCGGCGCAATATAAACCAATTCTGTTAGGCCTGCAAATCTACTCGCAGGTTGTCGATAAGCCGCGCTTTACCTAGGTAGGCCGCCGCCAATAAAACCAATTCCTTATCCTCTTTGGCAGCCGGCAGCAGGGTGTCGGCGTTGAGGATATAAAGGTAATCGGGCTTAAATCCGGCTTGGCTAAGCTGGGCTTTGCCCTGGTCGATAAGGGCAGCAAAGTCCTGCTCACCTTGGGTGAGGCTATCGCCCATGGCATTGAGGGTGGCGTAAAGGGCCGGCGCCTGGGCGCGCTCCTCGCTGGTGAGGTAGCCGTTACGGGAGCTAAGGGCCAAGCCGTCTTCAGCGCGCACCGTTTCGACACCTTTGATGTCGATGGGCATGGCCAGGTCTTCGACCATACGGCGAATGACGGCCAACTGCTGGTAGTCCTTGGTGCCAAAGCAGGCGATATCGGGCTGTACCAGGTTAAAGAGCTTGCACACCACCGTTGCCACACCGCGAAAATGCCCGGGGCGGGTCTGGCCACAGTACAGATCGGAAATGGCGGGCACCTCCACCTTGGTGTGGCCTTCCATACCGTTGGGGTAGAGGGCCTCTACGCTCGGCATGAACAGCAGGTCCACCCCTTCTTCGAACAGGGCGCTGGAGTCTTCGTCCGGCGTTCGCGGATAGGCCGACAGGTCCTCGTTGGCCCCAAACTGCATGGGGTTGACGAAAATGGAGACCACCACCCGGTCGGCCAGTTGCTTGGCTTCCCTGACCAATGTCAGGTGCCCCTGGTGCAGGTTGCCCATGGTGGGAACCAGGGCGACCCGCTCCCCTTTCTGGTGCCAGGCCTTTACCTGGGCGCGCAGATCTTTAACGGAATGCACGGTGCGCATTCTATGGTTACCTCAATCAAAGGAGTGCTCGGCCGCCGGGAAACGCCCTTCGGCCACGTCGGAAACATAACGGGCAACCGCGTCTTGCATGTTGCCGGTTTCTATCAGGAAATTTTTGGAGAACTTGGGCGTGTGCCCGGCGCTGATGCCGAACATGTCGTGCATCACCAGTACCTGGCCGTCGGTGTCGGGGCCGGCGCCAATGCCGATAACCGGAATGCTGAGCGCCTCGGTCACCGCCTTGGCCACCTTCTTGCTGACACATTCAATCACCAGCAGCTGGGCGCCAGCGGCTTCAACCGCTTTGGCGTCACGCAGAATTCGGGCGGCGTCTTCTTCGCTCTTGCCCTGCACCTTGTAGCCACCCATCACATGTACCGATTGGGGCATCAGGCCGATGTGGGCGCACACCGGCACCGAGCGTTCCACCAGGGTACGAATGGTGTCGCACACCCACTCACCGCCTTCAAGCTTGACCATCTGAGCGCCGGCGCGCATCAGCATGGCGGCATTTTCGCAGGCCTGCTGGGGGGTGGCGTAACTCATAAAGGGCAGGTCGGCGACGATAAGGGCGCCCTGGGTAGCGCGGCGCACGCAGCGGGTGTGGTAGGCGATATCGTCGGTGGTAACGCCCAGGGTGTCGTCCAGGCCCTGGACTACGTTGCCAAGGGAGTCGCCAATCAGCAACATGGCGACGCCCTGCTCGTCAAAAAGCTGGGCAAAACTGGCGTCGTAGGCGGTGAGGGTCGCGAACTTCTCACCTTTTTGTTTCATCTTATGCAGGGTGGAAATGCTGGTGCGCTTTTTCAGCGCCGCTTCGTTTACCTTGCTCATAAGAGGACCTTCCGAGCGAAATTAGGGCGATTACTCTAACTCAAGGTGCAGCCGACTCAAAGAGGCGCTGCAACCTTGACCAGCTCCCCAGCGTGGGAAGGCAGGTATTCCAAGGACTCCCCGTCTGGTAATACCAGTTTGGGAGCCAGTTCTTTCAAGGGTTCTAGGACAAAAGAACGGACTTTAAGGCCTTCATGGGGCACCGTGAGCCTGGGCAGTGCCAACTGCTGCTGGCCGTAAAGCAGCAGGTCTAAATCCAGGGTGCGCTCGCCCCAGCGCCGCTGGCGCACTCGCCCCTGGCGCAGCTCTATGGCTTGCAGGGCGTCCAGCAACGCCAGAGGGGGCAGGGCAGTATCCAGGGCCGCCACGGCATTGACATAGTCAGGCTGGTCTTGCGGCCCCATGGGTTTGGAGCCGTAGAAACTGGAGCTGGCCACCAGCGTGCTGTGCTCGATGGTGGCCAGGTGGTGCAGGGCCTGCCAAAGCTGGCGGGCGGGGCTGGCCAGGTTGGCGCCCAGCCCGATATAGGCCCTGACCCTCACGCCTCGCCTTGGGTACGGGGGCGAGGTTTGCGTTTACGGGGCTTGCGGCGTTTGGGGCCTTTGGCCTCAAACAGGCCAGACACCAGCTGCTGGCGGCCGCTGCCGTCGGTTTCCTGATACTGGTGCCACCACTGGGCCAGGGCTTTGATCTCCTTGCCTTCCACTTCGCCGCGCATTTCCAGGAAATCAAAAGCGGCGCGAAAACGGGGGTGCTCGAACAGGCGGTCGGCGCGGCGGCCGGCGCGTTTGTCCAGGCGGGTCTGCAAGGTCCAAATTTCGCGGATGGTGGTGGTAAAGCGGCGCGGGATGGCGATGCGTTTGCATTGCTCGTCCAGCACTTCGTTCATGGCTATCTGATAGGCGTCGTTGGTGGGCAGGCCAGACTCCAAGAGAATGTCCTGGGCTCTGACGTCCAGCACCGGCCACAGCAGGGCGGCAAACAGGAATGCCGGGGTGCTTTTAAGATCGTTACGGACCCGATAGTCGGTGTTCTCCAGGGCCAGCTCGATAAAGCGGCCAGCGCGCGGGTCGTCCAAAAACGGCACCAGGCTCGGGAACAGTCGCTGCAGCAGGCCGTACTCGCTCAGCATCTGGAAGTTATCCAGCCCCTTGCCGGCCATGAACAGCTTGAGGCTCTCTTCAAAGAGGCGCGCTGCCGGAATGTCGTCCAGCAGTGGCGCCAATTCGCGGATGGGAGCGGCCGTGGCCGGGGCGATATCCATGCCGAGCTTGGTGGCAAAGCGCACCGCCCGCAGCATCCGCACCGGATCTTCGCGGTAGCGGGTGGCAGGGTCGCCAATCAGATCGATACGGCGGTTCTCCAGCGCCTTCATGCCGCCAGCAAAGTCGAGGATGCTGTAATCGGCGATGTTGTAGTAAAGGGCGTTGATGGAGAAATCGCGGCGCAGGGCGTCTTCTTCGACCGAGTCGGAGTAGGCGTTGTCGCGCAGCAGCATGCCTTCGTCGGAGCGGGCGGCCTGGGGATCGTCGGTCTGGCTGCCCCGGAAGGTGGCCACTTCGATGATGTCGCGGCCAAAGAGGATATGGGCCAGGCGGAACCGCCGCCCAACCAGGCGGCAGTTACGGAACAGTTTTTTGATGTCGTCGGGCCTAGCGTTGGTGACGATGTCAAAATCTTTGGGCTGAAGGCCAAGCAGCAGATCGCGGACACCGCCGCCCACCAGATAAGCCTGGTAACCGGCCTTGTTGAGGCGATAAAGCACCTTGAGCGCGTTGTCGCTGATGTCCTTGCGACTGATGGAGTGGTCGTCCCTGGGGATAACGCGGGTGACTTCTTCTTCTTTACCGCCGACAACGCGGCGACAAAAATCAATAACTCTAGAAATGATGGCGTTCACCTGAATGCACATACAAGCTGATTAAGGCGCAAATCATACCCGAGCTTGCGCCGGTTGAGAATCATCCAGCCATGACCATTGCATGATGGCGTCTTTGAGCAGGGCCTCTACCGAGCTGTCATCGCGACTTTTTAGGCCAAGATAGCCAAGGGCTGCGCTGAGTGCCGGTATCGGATTGGCATCGTCAATGGGGGCGGCGTGGTTCTGTTTGGAAAGCTTTTGGCCGTCTTCGTCCATCACCAACGGCAGGTGCAGATACCCGACCTGCTGGGCGCCAAAGGCCCGGTACAGCTGCAATTGCCAGACGGTGGCATCCAGCAGATCGGCGCCCCGCACAATCTGGGTGATGCCCTGGTCGATGTCGTCGCTCACCACTGCCAATTGGTAGGCAAAGAGGCCGTCTTTACGGTGGATGATGAAATCTTCACAGGCAAATGCAGCCGGCACCGTTATTTGGCCTAAGCGCCGGTCGGTAAATTGGCTTTGGGGGTCGTCGTTTTTAAAGCGCAGCGCTGCCGCCTCAGCTGTTGCCGGGCATTGGCAAAGTTCGCGCTGGTGCAGACCTTGGGCTTTGAGTTGCTTGCGGGTACAAGCGCAGCGATAACTCAGCCCATTGCTGGCTAAAAAGGCCAGGCGTTCACGGTAGTGGTCATGGCAGGCGCTTTGATAGCGAACGGCGCCGTCCCAATGCAGGCCAAAGGCATCCAGGGTACGCAAGATGGCGTCGCTGGCACCGGGCACTTCGCGGGGAGGGTCGATATCTTCGATGCGGAGCAGCCAGCGGCCTTGGTGGCGTTTGGCGTCCAGAAAAGAACCAAGGGCCGCCACCAGGGAACCCAGGTGTAACGGCCCTGAAGGGCTTGGGGCAAAACGCCCCACATAACCGGGCATCAGCCGGCCATTTGCTTCTCACGGATCTCTGCCAGGGTTTTGCAATCAATGCAAAGCTCGGCAGTAGGGCGGGCTTCGAGGCGGCGAATGCCGATCTCAACACCGCATGACTCACAGTAGCCGTAGTCACCGTCTTCGATGATCTGCAGGGTCTTTTCAATCTTCTTGATCAGCTTGCGCTCGCGGTCGCGGGTACGCAGCTCCAGACTGAACTCTTCCTCTTGCGAGGCCCTGTCGGCCGGGTCGGCGAAGTTGGCTGCTTCATCCTTCATGTGGGTCACGGTCCGATCCACTTCTTCCCTGAGCTGGCGACGCCATGCTTCGAGGATCTTGCGAAAATGCGCAAGCTGAGCCTCGTTCATGTACTCTTCGCCTGGCTTCTCTTGATAAGGCTCCACCTCGGCAATTGCCAGGACCCCCAGGGAGCTTTTCTTCTTGATTTCAGCCATGCTGACTCTCCTAATCATCAGGATGATGTGAGCCTTCAGCTCGTTTAAGGCGGCTATCTATAGCAGATAGTCCCTGCCTGCACAACGCTTAGATGACGACTTTTACAGACTTGTCAATAACCATGCCCTCGATTTCGATATTGGCCTTCACTGCAAGGACCTGGACACCGGCTTTGGCTGCATCCTTAAGCCTTTGAGCATAGACAGGATCAATCTCCGCTGCCGCCCGCACTTGGTTGATGCCGCTGTGCAGCACCGTAAATAAAAGTGCAGCTTCTTCACCGCCGGCCACCTTGGCCATCAGCGCGTCGAGATGTTTAAGGGCCCGGCTGCTGACGGCATCGGGAAAGGCGCCCACGCCATTATCGGTCAGCAGTGTGACACTTTTTACTTCCAGCCACAGGCGCCGGCCCTGGCCTTCCAGCACAAAGTCCATCCGGCTGCCGTGGCCGTCGTCTTGTTCGGGCAGCACTGTTTCGGCCCAGCTAAGGGCCTCAATGGCGCCATTGTCCAGCGCTTCTTTTACCAGGGCATTGGCCCTGGCGGTGTTGATGCAAATCAGGTTGCCGTCTTTTTCGGTGAGCTCCCAGCTGCCTGGCAGCTTTTTCTTGGGGCTGGGATCAAAGCGGTACCAGATGGTATCGCCGCTGTCGCCGCAGCCGGTCATGGCGCCAGTGTTGGCGCAGTGGACGGTGAGCGCGCCGCGGTCACCGTCGATGTCTGCCAAGAAACGTTTGTAGCGTTTTAATAAAAGGGCTTTTTCCAGGGGCGGTTGAAACTTCATGGGGCCTCGTCTGGGTTCAAATTCGGCTCTAGTGTATGCTTTGCTGCCTACAAGGCCCACTCGCCGTCCAATAGGAGTAACAGATGAGTGACTGGTTTGAGGTAAATCTTTCCGGCGAAGCTGCTGCCAGCCAATGGGGCAACAACGCCTTACTGAGTTTTCAAGAAAACGGCGCCACCGTGCACGCCAGCGAGCTGCGCCGGGTGCAACAGGCCGGCCGCCGCCTGCGCAGCCAAGGCATCATGGCCGTGCAGCTGGGTAGCAGCTTTGCCGACCAGGAGCTGCAATGGGCCTTTGCCGAAGGCTTTATGTCTACCCTCGGCGGCGAGCAAATCCGCTGGGCCGGCGAGTCCCAAGAGCTGGACGCCCGTTTCAAGGTAGCTCGCTGGGTGCGCGATATTACCAATAAAGGTCCGGAGCAAAAATCGCCCCAGGTGCTGGCCTCAGAAGCGGCTTCCTTTATTAGCGCCATCGGCGGCGACAAGGTCAGCTACAAGATGATCTCCGGCGAAGCCCTCAAAGACGCAGGCTGGACCGGCCTTTACAACGTGGGCCGCGGTTCCATCCGCCCACCGGTGATGCTGGTGCTGGACTACAACCCCGGCGGCGAAGACACCCCGGTCAGTGCCGCCCTGGTGGGTAAAGGCATCGTGTTTGACTCCGGCGGCTACTCCCTTAAAGCCTCCGAAGGCATGCTTTATATGAAGGCCGACATGGGCGGCGCGGCCATGGTTACCGGTGGCCTGGCGCTGTCTATTCTGCGCGGCCTCGATAAGCGGGTGCGGCTCATTCTCTGCTGCGCCGAGAACCTGGTGTCCGGCAATGCCTACAAGCTGGGTGACATCCTCACCTACAAAAACGGCACCACCGTTGAAGTGGTCAACACCGACGCCGAAGGCCGCCTGGTGCTGGCCGACGGTCTGCTGGTGGCCGGTGAGTCAGGCGCGCCGCTTATTATCGACGCCGCCACCCTGACCGGTGCCGCTATGACCGCCGTGGGCAGCCACTACAATGCCCTGTTTGCTCTGGATAAAGATATCGCCGGCCAGGTTAACGCCATCGCCAGCGCCGAAAACGAGCCGGCCTGGCCACTGCCACTTGAGCCCTTCCACCAGTTTGAGTGCCCCAGTAACTACGCAGACACCGCCAACAGTCGCCCGATGAAAGGCGGCGGCACCGGCGGCGCCTCCAACGCTGCCGGTTTCCTGTCGCGCTTTGTGCGAGACAACGGCAAAGGCTGGGTGCATTTGGACTTAGCGGCTTGCTTTAACAACAGCGAAAACAGCCTTTGGGCTGCCGGCGGTACCGCCCGCGGCATTCGCACCATTGCCCGCAGCTTGACCGACCTCGGTTAAGGCTTATTTAAAAAGCCACACCCAATAAAAACGCCGGCACTGATGCCGGCGTTTTTTATCTCGATTAGCTGATTTATCAGTGCCGATACAAGCTTCGTTACGTGGCTCAGCGAGTGGCGTTGATAAAGAGCCGTGGAAAAGGCAGTAGTACTGAACCGTCGGCCATGACGGGGTAGGCCTTTTTCAATTCCGCTTTGTAATCGTCTATAAAAACCTGCTGTTCAGTCTCGTCTAGTCGCGACAAATACGGGCGCAAGCCACTGCCTCGGAACCAGTCGATAATATCGTCAATACCGCCCTTTAAATGGTGGTAATAACAGGTTCGCCATACCGTGAGCTGGGCGCATTTGTCGTTGAGTAATTGAAAATACCAATCGGCACTCGGCCTTGGTGTGCGTTCAATTCCTGCCAGCTTGCCCTGCCATTTACCGCTTGTTGCCACATCTCTTATCAAGCAATGGGCCGGCTCTGCTAAGTTGTCCGGCGTTTGTATTGCTAAAATCCCGCTCTTATTCAAATAGCTCAGTAGCCTCGGATAGAGCTGCTGGTGGTCTGGTACCCATTGCAACGAAGCATTGGCGAGGATCAAATCGTAGCTTGCAGTTGGCGCCCAGGCTTCGATACCCACTACGTCGAAGTTAACATCGGGCAGGCGAGCCTTGGCTTTGTTAATCATGTCCTGGGAGCTGTCGATGCCCGCAATTGTTACACCGGGAAATAAATCCACCAGCACTTGCGTGGAGTTGCCGGGGCCACAGCCTAAGTCGATGGCGCTTTTTAGGTGTTGTGAAGGAACATGGGTTAATAAGTCTAAAACGGGGCGGGTTCTTTCACTTTCGAAAGTGGAGTAGATATTGGCGTATTGATTCAGGCTGATTGACATGAAGACCTCTTCAGCTGCTTGTCTTCCAGGATTGACGGGGCGTCAATGAACGCTCCAGAACTATACGCCGACCACAAAACGACAGGTAGCTGCCGAAATGTAGAGAGTTGTCACCAGGGATGAAGAGGCCCGGCGGGAAATCTCCGTTGTCAGCCATGATACACTGGCCGGCATTATTCGATGAGGAAGACTCCGGCATTGCGTTCCCTGCCTGTTGATGAGGTATTGCCACAACTGACCTCGGCCCTGGCCCAGCATTCGCGGCTTATTCTGGAAGCCCCTCCCGGCGCCGGCAAGTCCACCCAGGTGCCGCTGCATCTGTTAAAAACCCTTGGCGGCGCCATCATCATGCTTGAACCAAGGCGGCTGGCGGCCCGCAGCCTGGCCCGCTACATGGCCAGCATCCTTGGCGAAAAGCCCGGCCAGACCATCGGCTATCGTACCCGCACCGACAGCGCCGTCGGCCCCGAAACCCGCCTTGAAATCGTCACCGAAGGCATTTTGGTGCGCCGCCTGCAAAGTGACCCGGAGCTCGATGGCGTCAGCCTGGTGATTTTCGACGAATTTCACGAGCGCAACCTTACCGGCGATTTAGCCCTTGCCCTGGCGATGGACGTGCAGGCCGGGCTGCGCGATGACCTCAAGCTGCTGGTGATGTCTGCCACCCTCGACGGCGATCGCCTGGAAAAGCTACTCAGCCCCTGCGCCCGGGTGCAAAGCTTGGGCCGCAGCTTCCCGGTACAGCTGCGTTACCAGGCCCCCAAGGTCAACCAGCCCTGGCTGGGACTGTGCGGCTCGGTGGTGGTCAACACCCTGGCCGAAGAACCTGGCTCGATGCTGGTATTTTTGCCGGGAGGGGGCGAAATTCGCCGCCTGGCCGCGGATTTAGAAGGGCGCCTGCCCGCTGATGTCGACCTCTACCCCCTTTATGGCGATCTCGACAAAGCCTTGCAGGACGAGGCCATAGCCCCGCCCAAAGCCGGCCGGCGCAAATTGGTGCTGGCCACCCCCATTGCTGAAACCTCGCTCACCATCGAAGGCATCCGTCTGGTGGTAGACAGTGGCTGGTGCCGCCGGCCGATGCTGGATGTGGCCACCGGCATGAGCCAGTTAAAGCTGTGCCGCATCAGCCAGGCTTCTGCCACCCAAAGGGCCGGGCGGGCAGGGCGGTTGGAGCCTGGCATTGCCATTCGTCTTTGGGGCGAGAGCCAGCAGCAGAGCCTCAGTGCCCAGACCCCGGCCGAGATAGTGGAAGCTGACTTGGCCCCCCTGGTGCTGGAGTTGGCCCAATGGGGCGTCAGCGACCCGGCCACCCTTAACTGGCTGGATTTACCCCCGCCCCGGCCTTGGCGCGAAGCGGTGAAGCTGCTGGCGCAGCTGGACGCCATCGACGAAGGGCGCATCAGCGCTCAGGGCCGTGCCATGGCTCGCCTCGGGTGCCATCCGCGTCTGGCTCATATGCTGACCCAAGTGGCCGCAGAGGCCGGCAGCAGCCTCAAAGAAGCCTCGCTACTGGCGGCATTGCTGGAAGAGCGTGACCCTTTCCCGGGCTGGGACGCCGATATCGAAGGGCGCTTAAGCGCCCTTGGCAAGCACACCATTGCCCGCCAGGCCGAGCGCTATCAACGCCAGCTCAAAGGCAAAGGCCAGGAGCGGTGGTCCCTTGGGGCCATGCTGAGCCTGGCGTACCCCGAGCGCATTGCCATGGCGGTGGCGCCGGGGCGTTACCGGCTGGCCATGGGCCGCGGCGCCAAGCTTGCCGAAGGCGACCGGCTCTGGGGCAGCCCCTGGCTGGTGGTGGCGCAGATGAGCGGCGACAAGGGCGATGCCCTTATTCGCCTGGCCGCCGCCGTTAACCTTGACGATTGGCAGGCTCTGCACAGCCGCCACCTTTATTGGCAGGCCCGCCTCGACTGGGAAGGCGAGCGCCTGACCGCCCAAGAAGAGCAGCGCTACGGCGAGTTGGTGCTGGCTACCCGGCCTTTGGCGAGCCTCACCGAACAGCAGCGGGTAACCGCCCTTTGCGACTGGCTGCGCCGCCAGGGCATGGGAGCCTTGCCCTGGGACGAAGCCAGCCGCCAATACCAAACCCGTATTCTGTGCGCCCGCCAGTGGCTGCCAGGCGAACCCTGGCCTGATGTCAGCGACGACGCGCTACTTGGCAACCTAGAAAGCTGGCTTGGCCCCTATCTTGGGGAGGTGCGCAGCAAGCAGGCCTTGGCCAAGTTGGATTTACGCCAGGCCTTGGAGAGTTATCTGGCCTGGCCGCTACCCCAGACCCTGGCCCAAAAGCTGCCCGGCCGCCTGGAAGTGCCAACCGGCCAGCAGTTTGCCTTGGAATACCGCCTGGAGGAGCCGCCGGTACTGTCAGTACCGATTCAGGCCCTTTATGGTCAATTAGCGTCTCCCACCCTTTGTGATGGCCAGGTGGTGGTGACCTGCGCGTTGCTCTCGCCCGCCAGGCGACCCTTGCAGGTAACCCGCGATCTGGCCGGGTTCTGGGCCGGCAGTTACAAGGACGTGCGCAAGGAAATGCGTGGCCGCTATCCCAAGCATGAGTGGCCTGAAGATCCGGCCAATGCCAAGCCCACCCGTTTTACCAAAAACCGGCAACCCAAGTGAGTTTCAGTGACCAAGAAGAAAACCAGCCCCAAAAAACCGGCTCAGCCTAAGGTCGCCGCCAAGCGGTTTCGCCCCTGGGCCTTGCTGCTCAAAGTGAGCCTGGCCTTGATTGCCGCCCTGGCGCTTTACTGCGTTTATTTGGACGGCCAGGTACGTCACCGCTTTGAAGGCCAGACCTTCCAACTGCCGGCGCAAATCTACTCAAGGTCGCTGGCCCTTTATGCCGGGGCGCCGTTGTCGCGAGACCAGTTCATTGACGAGCTGCGCCTGTTGAAATACCGCAAGGTGGCCAACCCCGACCAACCGGGGGAGTTTTCCGCCTCCAGCACCAAGGTGGAGCTGTATCGGCGCCCCTTCCTGTTCCCCGAGGGCCTGGAGCCGGCACGGCGGCTGATGGTGGCCTTTGACGGCGACCGCATCGACGAGGTTTACGACAGCGCCAGCCAGCAGCCGGTGGCCATTGAGCGGGTCGAGCCGGTGCTGGTGGAGCTTTTAAGCCAAACCACCGACGACGAAGAGCGCATTTTTGTACCCTTGGATGAAATGCCGCAGCTGCTGCCCAAGACCCTTATCCAGGTGGAAGACCGTAACTTCTACGACCATTACGGGGTGTCGCCGCTGTCCATCTTGCGAGCGCTGTGGGTCAACCTGCGGGCTGGCCACACGGTGCAGGGGGGCTCGACGCTGACCCAGCAGCTGGCCAAGAACTTCTTCCTAACCCGCGAGAAAAGCCTGGTGCGCAAGGTCAACGAGGCGCTGATGGCGCTCATCATTGATCTTCGTTACGACAAAGACCGCATCCTCGAGGCCTACCTCAACGAGATTTTCCTTGGCCAGTCCAGCGCCCAGGCGGTGCATGGCATGGGCCTGGCGGCGCGCTTTTATTTTGGCCGCCCGGTGCAGGAGCTGACCCCGGATCAGATAGCGCTGTTGGTGGGGATCATCAAGGGGCCTTCCTATTACGATCCGCGCCGCCACCCGGAGCGGGCTAAGGAGCGGCGCGACTTGGTGCTCAAAGTGATGCTGGAGAACGGCCTTATCGATAACCGCACCTACCAGCGCAGCGTGATGTCGCCGCTTGGGGTCAGCAAAGAGCGCAATGTGCTCAGCACCAAGGTGCCAGCCTACATGCAGGAAGTGCGGCGCGAGCTGGCCGGTATCGTCAAACCCTTTATTGACGACCAGCAAGGGGTGCGGGTCTTTACCGGCCTGGAACCACTGGCGCAGCGGGCCTTGGAAAAATCCATCAGCACCACCTTCCCGGCCATTGCCGGCAAGAAACCGCTGGAAATGGCGGCGGTGGTTTCCGATCCGCGTAGCGGCCTGGTCAAGGCCATGGCGGGCGGCAAAGACGTGGATTTTGCCGGCTTTAACCGCGCCCTCGATGCCCGGCGCCAGATAGGTTCCATCGCCAAGCCAGCGGTGTACCTGACCGCCCTTGCCAGCAAAGACTACAACCTGGCCACCCAGCTTGAAGACAAGCCCATTACCCTCAAATCCCAAAACGGTGATGTCTGGCAGCCCCAGAACTACGAGCGTACCTACAGCGGCCAGGTGGCGCTGGTAGACGCCCTGGCCCATTCCCTGAACGTGCCGACCGTCAATCTTGGCATGCGCCTTGGGGTGCCGGCGGTGCTGGACACCTTCCGGGCCCTGGGGGTGGATGCCGATCTGCCGCCTTATCCTTCGGTATTTTTGGGCACGGCGGCGCTGTCGCCCTGGCAGGTCAACCAGATGTACCTGACGTTGGCCAAAGGTGGTGCCCAGGTGCCGCTGGCGGCGGTGTCCGAAGTGACCAGTGGTGATGGCAAGCTGCTGTGGAAGCGGGCCGACAACGCGGTGCAAAATGTCAGCAAGGAAGCGGCATATCTTACTGATTACGCCCTGACTCAGGTGATGAGCGAGGGCACCGGCCGCTTTGTGGGTAACCGTTTCCCCGGTAAGGTCCTGGCCGGTAAAACCGGTACCACGGACGATCTGCGTGACTCCTGGTTCTCCGGCTTTGACGCCCGTGATGTCACCACCATCTGGGTGGGGCAAGACGATAACGGCCCGGCCAACCTCACCGGCGCCACCGGCGCGGCTCGCCTGTACGGCAGTTACCTCGACTACCGCCATCCCATCAGCCTGCGGCTGCGCCCGCCGGCCAATATCGTCGACGCAGTGTTTGACGACGACGGCAACTACCTGGGGGATTGCAACCGCAGCGGTCGCCTGCTGCCCGCCGACAAACGCTACCTGCCCGAGGTGCAGTGCGATAAATTGCGGGGCTTCCTCGACCGCCTTTTTGGCAATTGACCTTAAAAAAGCCGAAGCAACCGCTTCGGCTTTTTTCTCTCCTACCTTCCTCCAGGCCACTAAAAGCGGGGCTTGGCTGCCATTTTTTGCTCGTATCGTGAGCATTGTTCGAAAATAGTAGATATAGTTTCTCAGTTTTTAATGAAGCCTTAAGGTTGAAGGTGATGACAGCTGGCCTTTAAAATTGTGACAGTTAGATTTCAAGACACTGTCACGGTTGGCGCTGGCGCCTTGGTGGTACCTGACAACGGAACTGTCGGTAACGCGGCCTTTTGGCCGGGCTCTCCTCCCTACCTGCCGGTACTGGCTCAAGGTCACTACCACTGTCTTGATGATGCAAAGGCAAGACGCCTGTTGTGGGCATCAACGGACTGACTAACTCCCTGGCTGCAACTTAGCCGCCTTCTTCTTGGCCATGGGCCCCCGGTTGGGGCTGGTGGTTTTAGTAACAGGTAATGTTGCTCATTTTCATTGGTTTTCGCTTTTTCGCCGCTGCCCTCTGGGCACCAAGGCAGGTGCTCCTTTGGAGCCAAAACACCGTTAGTGGTGAGGTTGTCGTGATGAATGCACTCAAAAGTCGCGTATTGGCTGCCCTAGCCAGTCGTTTTGCGGAGAGATCCTTCGCCTTCGACAAGCTGGAAGTGATGCACAAAGGGCGTTTTGCCAACGCCATCGTCATGCGCTACCGCGATGACGATATCGACTTGGTTATCAAAGACTTTTCCCATTGTCCCTGGCCGGTGCGCTTCACCGCCGGGCGCTTTTTCGTGGGCCGCGAAGCCAAGGCCCTGGCGCGCCTGCAAGGCATTGAAGGGGTGGCTCCCCAGAGCTATCGCCTCAACGAGTTGATGCTGGCTTATCCCTTTATCGAAGGCACCCCTCTTCGCAATCTCAAAAAAACCGAGCAGCGCCTGCCGCGCCAGTTCTTTTTGGAGCTCGAGAAGATGGTGGCCGAGATGCACCGCCGTGGGGTGGTGCACCTGGATCTGCGTAACCTGGGGAACGTGCTGGTAGGGGACGACGGCAAGCCGCACTTTATCGATTTTCAATCGTCGCTGCGCTATGTGCGCTTCCCCGGTTGGGTGCAGGGCTTTATGCGTGGCGCTGACTTGAGCGGCGTCTACAAAGCTTGGAAGAGCCTGTGTGAAGAGCCGCTGTCGGCGCACCGGGAACAGTTTTTCGACAACTACAACCTGCTGCGCAAACGCTGGATCTTCAAGGGCTACCCCCTGACCCGCACCGCCATCAAGGTGCGCACCGCCGGGGCGCAAATGGCCCTGGCCGGCGGCGAGCTGGTGCGTAACGTGCTGGAGCGCATTTTCTAAAGCGCCAGTTGCCAGTGTTGGCCCCGGCGTTCTAGCCGGGCCAGCAAATCATCCGGTGCCAGCGGCCGGCTGAAGTAGTAGCCCTGCACCACAGGGCACTGCAAGGACTGCAAAATCGCCAGTTGCTCGGCGGTCTCCACCCCCTCTGCCACCACGTCCATCCCCAGCTTGTGGGCGATGGCAATGAGCGCCGCCACCAGGGTGTACTCGCGGTCACGCTCGGGCAGCGCTTGCACGAAGCTCTTGTCGATCTTCAGCACGTTGAAGGGATGCTCGGTGAGATAACGCAGCGACGAATAGCCGGTGCCAAAATCGTCCAGCGCCAAGCCGACACCCAGCTCCTCCACCACTGCCAGAGATTGGCGCACCTGCGGGTGCGAGGTGTCCAGCACCGCCCTTTCGGTCAGTTCCAGCTCCAGTTGCCCGGACGGCAGTTGGTACTTTTCCAGCAACCGCTGTAACTGGGTGTGCAGCTCATGGGTGCGCAGCTGCCGGGCCGAAAGATTGACTGACATCACCGGGTTAAAACCCAGCTCGCGCCAGGCGGCCAATTGGCGGCAGGCCTCTTCCAGCACCCAAAGGCCGATGGGCAGGATTTGCCCGTCTTCCTCGGCGATGGGAATAAATTGGTCTGGCGGTACCTGGCCCAGTTTGGGGTTGTACCAGCGCAGCAGCGCCTCCACCCCCACCACCTGGTTGTCGTCCAGTTTGACCTGGGGCTGGTAGACCAGTTGGAACTCGTTATACCCCAGGGCCTGGCGCAGGGCTTGTTCCACCAGGATACGGCGGGACAGGGATTCGTTCAGAGCCGGGGTAAAGAAGCGGTAGCGGGTGTCGTCGGATTCGCGGGCCTGGGCCATGGCCGCCTCGGCGTTACGGATCAATACCGAAGGGTCGTTGCCGTCCTCGGGGTACATGGCGATACCGGCGTGGGCATCGACGGTGATCTCCTTGCCCTGAATGCGAAAAGGCGCCTTGAGACAGTCGATAAGCTTGGCCGCCACCACCTCGGCAGTCTTGGCCTTGGCGGCCCGCTCAAGAATGACAATAAATTGGTCTGAGGCCAGGCGGGCCAAGGTATCGGCCGGGCGCAATGCGGCGCGCCAGCGACAGGCCAGAGCCGAGAGCAATTGGTCCCCCAGCCAGTGGCCGTGCAAGTCGTTCACGTCTTTGAAGCGGGCCAGGTCTAAAAACAGCACCATCACATGGCCATCGTCTTTTTCGTGGCCGACCATGGCCTGTTGCAGCCGGTCAAAGGCCAGCAGCCGGTTGGGCAGGCCAGTGAGGTTGTCGAGGGTGGTTTGCTTTTTCAGGCTCTGGGTCATGCGAAAGCGGTGAATAAGCTCACAAAAGAGCGATAACACCGCTTCGAGGAAGGGCACTTCGTCGGCACTTAGAGTGAGGCCATGGCCGTCTTCGCTTTTCAGGCCAATCAGCAGTGCCAATTCGTGGTTACTGCTAAAGGCCAAGCGTGAAAACAAAGGCGGCTCGCCTAATACAGCCAGCCAGGGCGGCAATGGGTTGGGTGCTTGCCAAAGCAGCTGACTCTCGCCACGGGCAAGCACCGGCAACGCGCCTTGCCAGCGGCCAAGCTGGCCGATGCAGTGCCAGGCGTTGTCTACCGGCCGATACAGAGCCACGGCGTCCAGCAGGCCACTTTTCAAAAAAAGGTGCAGCAGGGTGCGAATAAGGGCCGATTCTTCTTCGGCCTCGGCGGCTTCCTGGTAGCCGTCGCGCACCAGGCGGGAGAGCACTCGGCTGCGACGCACTTCACGGCTCAGGCGGGTGCGCTCGGCAAGCCCGGCCACCAGTTGCTGGCGGATCTGATGCTCTACCATTGCAGCAGCACTCCGCTCCAGTTGATAAGCCGGCTCTCGCCGCCTTGGGAAGCGAGCTCGGCGCCGGAGAAGATACCGACCACATCCTTACCCAGGTATTGGCGCACCAAGTCGGCTTCTTCTTGCAAGGCACCGCTAAAGGCGCCGGTGCGGCCAGCGCAGTTGATATAAAAGCTCGGCTTGTTGGGGATAAAGCCGCCCAGTTGCTGCTCTACATCCACGAAGGTGCTGTCGGCGCTGCGGCTCATCAGCACCGCCTGCTGGCCTGGAGGGAAGTAACCGGTGGCCATGCGCAGGCTTTTATCCTCGGCGTTGGCCTCGGCGATAAGGTGGCTGGAAAAATGCTCCTGCCAGGGTTGTCCCAAAGAGAGATGACGCAGAAAGGCGCCGCGAAGCTCGGCTTCATCAAGCCCCGTTATTTGGCTGATGACTTCCAGCGCCGGCTTGTCGTCAAGGCGCTGCACCCATTGGCCGTCAGCCTGGGTTACCGTCAGCGGCTCGCTGATGGGCACCGAGCCGTGGCTGACGGCGCTTTGGGTTGGCTGCGGTATTTTCACCGCCACCAGGCAGTCGTTGGCAACCCGGTCGCCGCAAAAGAGGAAGCTGGACTGGCGGTTAAAATCCCCCAGCAAGGACGCGCCCATCAGGGTGCAATGGCGAAGGGGCTCCAGGGCCGTGGCGGGCCAGCCGGCCAAGTGATCAAAAAAGCACAGGGCAAAGTCTTCGCCTTGCCAATCGGCAACCTGGCCCAGTTCGCTTTGCTTGAAAACGTTGAACTGCGGCTCGCTATCAAACAGCAGCAGCATGGCTTCAAAGCCGCCGTATTCAACGCCGCTTGGGGTGATGATGCCGCAGCAGCTGCCACCGATAAGAGGAAGGGATCCCAGGCGGCGCTGCACATCGCTGAACAGCCCCTGGGCCTCGTGAAATCCGCTGGCAAATAACAGCCCCCAGCGTGCGCCTTGAACATTGGGTTGGCGCCTAACCAATTGGGCGGCCGCCTGACGACTGTCGGGGGCCAAACTCCAGCTCGTATTAAACATGATTTTTATAATGAGTGAGCGTCCAGGCCAATCTAGACCGGGGGCAGGGGAAATGTAAAGGGGCTGTTGCGACAGCCCCTTGAGTGGTACTTACAGCGCGGCGAATGCCTTGGCCGCCGCCGCCAGGGTGGCGTCGATGTCGGCATCGGTATGGGCCAGGGACAAAAAGCCCGCCTCGAAGGCGCTGGGGGCAAGGTAGATGCCTTCTTGCAACATCAGGTGGAAGAAGCGTTTGAATTTCTCCACATCACAGGCGCAGGCCTGCTCGAAGTTGCTGACCGTCTCTTCACCGGTAAAGAAGAAGCCGAACATGGCGCCGGCGTAGTTTACCGCCAGGGCTACACCGGCCTTATCGGCAGCGGCTTTGAGGCCCAGGGCCAGCTTCTCGGTTTTGGCCGCCAGGGCCGCTTCGTTGCCGGGTTGGTCCAGGGCGTTAAGGGCGGCAAGGCCGGCCGACATGGCCACCGGGTTACCGGAGAGGGTACCGGCCTGATACACCGGGCCCAGGGGCGCCAGGAATTCCATTATTTCGCGCTTACCACCAAAGGCGCCCACCGGCATGCCGCCGCCGATGATCTTGCCCAGGGTGGTCAGATCCGGTTTCACGCCGTAAAAGGCCTGGGCGCCGCCAAGGGCGACCCGAAAGCCGGTCATCACTTCATCGAAGATCAACACCGCGCCGTAGCGGTCACAAAGGCTGCGAAGGCCTTCGAGGAAGCCTTTGATGGGCGGCACGCAGTTCATGTTGCCAGCCACCGGCTCGACGATAATGGCGGCCACGTCGTCACCCACTTCTTTGAAAATGGCTTCTACCGAGGCCAAGTCGTTATAGGTGGCGGTGAGGGTGTGCTTGGCAAATTCGGCCGGTACCCCAGGAGAGGTGGGCACGCCCATGGTCAGCATGCCGGAGCCGGCTTTGACTAGCAGGGTGTCGGCGTGGCCGTGGTAGTTACCTTCGAACTTGATGATCTTATTGCGGTTGGTGTAGCCACGGGCCAGGCGGATGGCGCTCATGGTGGCTTCGGTGCCAGAGTTGACCATCCGCACCATGTCCATGCTCGGCACCAGGGTGCAGACCTTCTCGGCCATGGCCACTTCCAGCTCGGTGGGGGCGCCAAAAGACAAACCCTTTTGTGCGGCCTTGATCACCGCTTCGCGAATAGCCGGGTGGTTGTGGCCGAGGATCATCGGGCCCCAGGAGCCCACGTAATCGATGTAGCGCTTGGCGTCTTCGTCAAAGACGTAGGCGCCGTCGGCGTGCTCGATAAAGAGCGGGGTGCCGCCCACGCCGTTAAAGGCGCGAACCGGGGAGTTCACGCCACCGGGGATGCGGCGGCGGGCTTTGCTGAACAGGTCTTCAGAACGGGACATGTCAATTCCTTATAGCGATGCCTTGGTGGAGTGCCAAAGCACGGGGGCGTCGTATTTTTCCAGCAGGTGGTCGACCCCAAGGGTCAGGGCGAACAGCGCCATGCGAATCAGCACACCGTTGTCGGCCTGGCGGAAGATGGCAAGGCTGGGGTGCTCGTTCAGGTCGTTATCCAGCTCATTGGCCTCGGCCCGCGAATCGCGGGGCAGGGGGTGCATGATCACGGTGTTGGACTTGGCGTGCTGGGTGTAAATGCTTTGATTGAGGCGAAAGCGGCCGCGGTATTGGCGGGCGTCTTCCAAAGACGGAAAGCGCTCTTCCTGGATGCGGGTCAGGTAGCAGATATCGGCTTGGCTGAGGCTGCCTTCGAGGCGGTCGGTAATGACGATCTGGTGGCCGGCGTCGTCAAGAATACTGAGCACTTCGTCAGGCATGGCAAGCTCCGGCGGCGACACCAGGGTAAAGCGAATGTCTTTGTACAGGCGCAGCAGTTTAGCCAAAGAGTGCACGGTGCGGCCATGCTTGAGGTCGCCGACCATGGCGATGTGCATGCCGTCGATGCCCTGGCCGCGGCCCTTGAGTTCTTTCTCGATGGTGTAAAGGTCTAAAAGAGCTTGGGTGGGGTGCTCGTTGGCGCCATCGCCGCCGTTGATCACCGGCACCCGCGAGCCCTTGGCAAATTCGGCCACCGAGAAGGAGTCGGGGTGGCGCATGGCAATCACATCCGAATAGCTTGAGAGCACCCTGGCGGTGTCATAAAGGCTCTCGCCTTTGCTCAGCGATGAACTGGCCAGGCCTACGGTTTCGCGGACCATGCCGCCCAGCAAGTTGAAGGCGCAGCCAAAACTCACCCGGGTACGGGTGCTGGGCTCGAAAAACAGATTGCCGAGGATGGCCCCTTCCAGCACCTTGGTGCGTTTGCGGCGATGGGCGTAGGGTTCCATGCGGTCAGCAACGCCGAAGATGTCGTTAATGGCATCGCGGTCCAGTTGCTTGACGGAAAGAATATTGGTACCGGTGAAGTTCATGGGCGTCCTCGTTGGGTGGGGGCAGGGCGCCGTCCAGCGGGGCTGGCCTGGCTGGACCGGCATTATAGTGGTTATGGCGTCCTCACAAAAGCCAACTTTTGCGTCGCTTTTGTTATACTGCCAAGCCTTCCTAACCTACTGACTTCCAACGCCATGCAACCGAAAGCACAGTCAAGCAGCCTGGTCCGGCTTTTTTTAGCAGCCGACAAGGTGCCGCTATGGCTTTTGCTGCTCTCGGCCCTGGTGGGCGGCATCGCCGGTTTGCTGGCAACCGGCTTTCAGGCCGGCTTGCACCAGGTGCTGGCCTGGCGTGTTGAAGGCATTAGTCTCTGGGCTCAATGGGGCCTGCCGCGCTGGTTTTTAGCCATGCTCAGCACCGCGCTGATGACGGTATTGGCGCTGTGGCTCACCTTTAAATTCTCCCCTGAAGCGGCCGGCTCCGGCATCCCCGAAATCGAAGGGGCTCTGGATAACTTGCGGCCGGTACGCTGGTGGCGAGTGCTGCCGGTCAAGCTCTTTGGCGGCTTTTTGGCTCAGGGCGGCGGCCTGGTGCTGGGCCGTGAAGGGCCGACGGTGCAGTTGGGCGGCGCCGCGGGCAAGATGGTGGGCGATTTGTTTAAGGTCAGTAAAGACAACGCCCATGCGCTGCTGGCAGCGGGGGCGGCAGCCGGTTTGTCGGCAGCCTTTAACGCGCCTTTGGCCGGCGTGCTGTTTGTGATTGAAGAGATGCGCCCGCAGTTTCGCTACGGCCTTATCTCCATCAAATGCGTACTGATTGGCACCGTGGTAGCCAACGTGGTGTGCCGCGCCTTTCTTGGCCAGCAGGCCTCTATCGAGATGCCAAGCTACAGCGCGCCGGATCTCAACACTCTTGCCCTGTACCTGCTGCTGGGCGGCCTCTTTGGCGCCTTTGGCATCCTCTTTAATAAAGGGGTGGTGTGGACCCAGGACTGGTACGCCCGCTACCACCAAGGCCAGCTTGGCCGCCGCCTGGTGATTGGCGCCATTTTGGGGGCAGTGCTTGGGCTGCTGACCGTGTATGGGCCGGATCTCACCGGTGGCGGCATTGAGATCATCCCGGCGGTGACCGTGGGCAGCTTTACCGTGGGTACTTTGCTGCTGCTCTTTATCGGCCGGGTGGTCACCACCTTGCTGTGCTTTGGCTCCGGGGCGCCGGGGGGCATTTTTGCGCCGATGCTGGCCCTTGGCACCCTCTTTGGCATGTGTTTTGGCTCCTTGAGCCAGAGCCTGCTGCCGGGGCTGGACATCCAGCCCGGCACCTTTGCCATCGCCGGTATGGGGGCGCTTTTTGCCGCCACGGTGCGGGCGCCGCTGACCGGCATTATTTTGGTCATCGAAATGACCAACAACTATCTGCTGATTTTGCCGCTGCTCATCACCTGCCTTGGCGCCACCATGGTGGCCCAGGCGCTGGGCGGCAAGCCCCTTTACGGCCAGCTTTTAGCCCGCACCCTGGCGGCAGAGGCCCGGGCCAAAGCCCAGGCCCAACAGATGGACACACAAAAGGAAGCGGCCTCGGCCTGAATAACCTCACAAGGCCCATGGTTGAAGCCGGGGCCTTAGCGGGGGGATAATGTCCGGTACTTTGGTTTTCGGAGTCTCTAATGAGCGAAGCACCCATGCCCATCCAGTTTACCGATGCGGCGGCCCTCAAGGTCAAAGGCCTGATTGAGGAAGAGCAAAACCCTGAGCTGAAACTGCGGGTTTATGTGACCGGTGGCGGCTGCTCTGGGTTCCAGTACGGCTTTACCTTCGACGAGAAGGTAAACGACGGCGACACCCTGATTGAAAAAGAAGGCGTGACCCTGGTGGTTGACCCCATGAGCCTGCAATACCTGGTGGGCGGCACTGTCGACTACACCGAAGGCCTGCAAGGCTCCCGCTTCCTGGTCAATAACCCCAACGCCACCACCACCTGCGGTTGCGGCTCGAGCTTCTCGGTCTAAGCCCGCCCCGCAAAAAAGGCAGCCAGATGGCTGCCTTTTTTATTGCCTCGCCTCAGCCTTGTGCATCCAGCGGCACCAGGGTGGGCAGTTTTCTGGCCATCTCGCGTCTTGCCAAAACATAACTGAGCACCGCTTGCATAAAGCCCACCCACACCGACCAATGCCAGAGTTCCGTTAGGGCAAAATCCCCCTGGTGCGCCAGGTAAAAGGCGCCGGCGGCAAAGAGTGCCAGGCGGCTGGCGGCGGTAAACAGTGCCGGCCAGGTGTTACCCATGCCCTGGAAGAAACTGGAGCAGGTAAAGTTGATGCCGCTTGCCACAAAGATAAAGGAGATGATGGCCAAAAACTGTTCGGCAAAGGCCAGTACCGCAGGGTCTTGGGTAAAGACCTCGGCCAGGGCCTGGGGCTGCCATTGGCACAGCAACATGGCGAAGGTCATCAGCACCACTTCAATCAGCAGTGCCTTGTTGAGGGCCTCGCGGATACGCCCTCCCTGGCCGGCGCCGAGGTTCTGGCCGACGATAGCCGGCAGCGCGAAGGACACCGCCATGGCCGGCATAAAGAAGAACTGCATCAACCGGCTGCCCACCCCATAGGCGGCCTGAGCCTGGCTGCCAAAGTCCTTGATAACCCAGTAACTGAGCGCCGTGGAGGCAAACAGCATTAAAAACTCGCCCCCCGAGGGCAGGCCGATATTAAAAAGCTGTTTCCACACCGCGAAGTTGGGTTTGAGCAGGGCAATATCGAGTTTCACCAGGTGCTCTAAGCGCAGGAAATACCAGGCCAATAGCACCACCCCCACCAGCACCGCCAGGGTGCTGGAAAAGGCCGCCCCCATCACCCCCAGCGGGTACCCGGTCAGCCAGCCGGCGGTCATGATGGGGGTGAGGATGATATTGGCCAGCACCGTCAGCATCTGCACCACCATGGTGGGTTTGACGATGCCGGTGCCGCGAAGGGCGGCCCCCATCACGCTGCTGACAAACATCAGCGCCAGCCCCGGCAGGTACCAGTGCAGGTAAACGATGCCGGCTTGCCGGGTCGGCGCGTCGGCGGCAAGGGACGCCATGTAGGTATCTGCTACCCAATAGCCAAAGCCCAAGGTGAGGGCGGTGAGCAGCAGGGCTATCAACAGCGCCTGGTTGAACACCAGGTTGGCATTGCCGGTCTGCCTGGCGCCCACGGCCCGGGCGATAAGGGCCACGGTGCCCACACTCAGCATTTGCGTGAGCGCCATCACCAGCATCATCACGTTGGAAGCGGCATTCACCCCGGCAAGGGCGGTGCTGCCGAGGCTGGCAACGAAGTACAGGTCCACCATCAAGTACAGGGTCTGCACCACCATGCCGACGGTAATGGGCAGGGCCATGGCCAGGATTTGCTTTGTTACCGAGCCTTGGGTCAGATCGCGCATGTTATTTTCGCTCCAACAGGCGTTGGCAAAGGCCGGTCAGCGCTACGATGTCGCTCTCTGGCAAGGTGCCCAGCAGCTCGTCGGCGCTTTGATGGAAGGTGGCTTCGGCTTCTGCCAGGCGCTGCTGCCCGGCGGCCGACAGCCTGACCAAACTGACCCTGGCATCCCGCGGGTTGGCCTCTCGCTCCACCAGGTGCAGCTTTTCCATGGGCAGCAGCAGACGGGTGACCCCCGAGGCGCTGAGGCCGGTTTGCTCGGCCAAGTCGATACGGCGCAGGCTCATTTGCGGCGCCCGGGCCAGCTGCTGCATTACCTGCAGCTCGGTAAAGCTGAGCCCGTGCAGGCTTAAGCGCCGTTCCAGTTGCTTGGTGAGCTGGCTATTAAGGGCGTTGATCGTCAACAGGGCGTCGCTATGAATAGACATTTGCGTTGTGCTTGCTTTATGCTTGAGTAAGCAAATACTTGATCGAATTAATGGCCAATGCAAGGCCTTAGTGATTATTTTTTGGACGTGGACGGCGTAGTTTGCAGCGGCTCTTGGCGGTACTGGGCCATCAGCGCCTCGGCCCGCTCGGGAAAATACTTCTCCAACAAGGCAAAGAGGCAGGCAGCGGTGTCGCTGTCCCAGACGCCATCATAACGGCTGGGGCGAAAGTGCATTTGGAACATGGTCACCACTGCCTGGCTCAGGGTATCTAGTTGGCCGCTGGGCTCCAGGGCGTAGCCGTAGGCGTTAAAGGCCTTTTGCATCAACAAGGTGGACGGTAAGCGTTGGTCGAACAGCTGGTGGAAGCGCGATTGGGTATCGGCGTCGTACCAGGCGCCAACGCCGCTTAAGTAAAGCTGGTGCCAGGGAAAGCGCGGGCCGGGGTCGTCCTTGCGAAGCGGGGCAATGTCGGCGTGGCCCACCACCTGGGTGGGGCCGATGTCCGGGTGGCGCTTGAGGATGTCTTGGGCCAGGGCCGTTACCAAGGCGATTTGCGCTTTATCAAAGGGTGGGTAGTCGCAGTGGCGCAGGATGATGCCTTGAGGATAAGGGGGCGGATCGCACTGGGGCACGTTGACAATTTCGATGCCGATGGCGGTGTCGTTAAGGTTGCTGCGGCCCTGCCAGTCGCTGGCGCCGGCATGCCAGGCCCGCTGGTTTTCATCCACCAGTTGGAATATTTTGAGCGTGCCGTAGGGGTAGCTGGGGTCGCCAGATTCGGGCACCAGATAGTGGCTGGAGACATAATCGCCCTTGGCCAGGTCGCCGACCGAGCCGGCAAAATCCTCGGCGGTAAAATGCAGCACCAGAAACTGCACCCTGTCGTTATAACTTTTGGCAGGCATCTGACTGATGGGCAGGCCGGTGCAGCCGGTCAGCAGCAGGCTTAACAGCCATAACCTCATGGCAAAGTCCTTGAATGTTTTTTCCATGCTAGGAGAAAAGCGCCAATCTGCCCAAGCAATGGCTTGTTTTTATTAAGGTTGGCCAGGCTTTAGGGTAGGCTGTGGCGAGCATATCCGAGGTAGGGCAGTGATGCGCCAGCTGATCGAAAAACAGGTACTGAGCCTGACCGGCCTTGCCATTGGCGGGGTGGATTACCATCACCCCAAGCACGACCCTGGGCTTTACGGGCCTGAGTCTATGGTCTGGCAGGTCCACGGCGATTTTACCTCCATGCTCTGTGGCGGTATCGCGGCGCTGCTGCTGCAGATGATGGAACCGCGTACCCTGGCCGGGGTGTGGGACCACTCCAATTTTCGCCAAGACATGCTGGGGCGCTTGCGCCGCACCGCTCGTTTTATCGCCGCCACTTCCTTTGCCAGTGAAGACCAAGCCCTGGCTCTTATCGAGCAGGTTAAGCGCATTCACGGCAAGGTTAGCGGCATCTGCCCTTATGGCCAGCCTTACAGCGCCAACTCTCCGCAATTGCTGACCTGGGTGCATGTCACTGAGGTGTCGAGCTTTCTGGCCGCCTACCTTCGCTATAAAGGCCCCTTGAGCCTTGATCAGCAAGACCGCTACTACCAAGAGGCCGCCCGTACCGCCGAGCTTTTAGGGGCAAGGTCGGTGCCTAAAAGTAGCCGCCAGGTGGCCGAGTACCTAGAAGCAATGCGGCCGCTTTTAAAAGTGGATGAGCGGACCCGCACCGTTCGCGATCTGTTGCGAGGCGGTCTGGATGGCGCGCCGCATCTCTCCCCGGTGTTGGCGCTGTTTATGGCTGGCGGCTGTGACCTGCTGCCTGGCTGGGCCGCCGAAGCCTTGGCGGTCGATATGAGCGAGTCCAAGCGCCGCTGGGTGCGCCGGGGCATTCATGGCAGTGCTAAGGTGCTGCGCTGGGCGGTGCGCGATAGTGCAAGGTTAAGGGCTCTTGCCCGCATGGCTCTTAACTGAGCCCGCTCTCCTTATTCTTTGTCAGGTTTTTTCCCAGCCTTCTCTCTAACCTCCGATTGACAGGTTTTTGCATTGCGTTAACAAACCGCCGGAGGACACCATGAGTCATCACAACAAGCGGCCGCTGAGCCGCAGAACCGTACTGACCGGCCTGGGCGCGGCCACCGTTACCTTGCCGTTTTGGACCTTGAGCGGCTGCTCGTCAGATTCAAGCGACACTACTGTTACCAGGACCGACAGCAGCAACAGCGGTTCAACGGGCAGCACCGGCTCAACAGGCACCGGCTCGGATCTCGACCTCAGCTACAGCTGGGCCAGCGGCGGCACCAGCGCCCTGACCGCCAATTTCCCTGACGACAGCCTCTTTGACAGTGCCAGTGCCTGCGCCCTGGCCTTGACCGGCACCCTTACCCAGGGGCCCTGTTACTTCAGCGTTGGTAGTCTCGACGATATTTCAGAGGGCCTGGATGGCTTGCCGATGCAGCTTTGCCTGCAGGTTATTGACAGCGACTGCAACCCGGTCTCCGGGCTGGAAGTGGAGGTGTGGCACTGTGACGTGGCGGGGATTTACTCTGGCGACACCAGCGATGCCGACGACGGCGGGCAACAATTTAACAGTGCCTTTTGTAGCGACAACGACCGCGAAGCGCTGCAATCGAAATGGTTTCGCGGCTACCAGGTGACCGACAGCAGCGGCCGGGTCAATTTTAAAAGCTGCTTTCCCGGCTGGTATTCGAGCCGCACCATCCATATCCATTTCAAAATCACCAGCAACGGCAACCAAGAGCTGGTCTCCCAGTTTTGCTTCCCCGACGCCCTGACCGCCAATATCTGCACCACCCAAAGCGATTACGCCAGCCGAGGCATCCAGGACACCACCCTTGCCAGTGGCCGCGACACCGTTTATGGCAGTGATTACGACGACTACCTCTTCGAGTGGCAACAAAACGAAGACGGCTCGCTGCTTGCCTTTAAAACCATTCAAATCAGCTGAAAAAGCCGCCCTTGGGCGGCTTTATTTAGAACTGGTAGCTTAGTATCACGCTACCGCTACCCTTTGATTTGTGACTTCTGCTGCCTTCGCCAAAGCCCCCTTCAAAGCGAATGCGAAAGCCCCTGTTATTAAGACCCTTGAAGTTGTAGCTGTAGGTCAGGCCGACACCGTTTACCACTTCCCAGTCAAAACCCGTGGCAAAAATACAAACAAATGCCTCTCCAGCGTTTTGACCCTCTTTGCAGAAAGTATGGCCATTTCTTATGCCCAAAGCACCACCCACTACGCCTATGGCGTGGTGTTTCTCGCCATCCAGGGCGTGCTCAAACCCAAGAGATGCGCCTCCTGTCACACCAAACTTTCCATTTAGGTACCAACGATTTTGATCGTCAGCGGTACCATAAGAAAGCTCTGGGACGACAAAAAAGGGATAGCCTGTTCCGACGGAGAAATGCATGTCGGCAAAGGAGAGGGTGGGTAGGCAAGACAAACCAATAGCAAGACCCAATAGTCTTTTTTTCATGAAGAGATATCCTTATCAGAAACGAAATATCAGTTATTTCAAGCGCTTTTGTTTTATCAGAGTCGCTGGTTCATGTGTTTCTGGAGATTTTTTTTTGTGACCGGCGCCACAATTTATTCACCCATCCTCGCTTTAACCGCTGGCGCACTGTAGGTGCAGTCATAAAGGCCTTGGGGGCTTTCCACGTCCAGGCTGTCGCTGCTGTATTGCCAGCCGTTGACGCTGAAACGCACATTGCCCTGGTAGGCAAGGCGGTTGGGGGTAGGGCGGCTGAGTGTGTCCCAGGCCAGCACTTTAAGCTCGCAGCGCGCTGAGCGAGCGGTAAATTCCTGGTACTGAGGGGCGCCAGTTGCGTCGAGGGTTTCGGCGCGATAGGCAATGTCGACGCCTTGGTTCATCAACAAGGGGGCGATAGAGCCGATAACGAGAGGGAGCAGCATAATAAATCCTTTTACCTATGCCAGATGTTCACGTTTTCCTTAAGTAGTCAAAGGTATCACAGAACCGGGCTTTGCACCTGGAGGTGGTTGAAAAATACCCTGAGTAAAGCAACAGAGAATTGCGTCAGGTCAGGCGCGGCTTTTGGCGGCCGGTGTTAGGATTAATGCCACTTCCCGCGTTTTTGGGTCCGGTATGCTAAAGCCCTTGTCGTTGCCTCAGCACCTTTGCCACCAAGATACTCATCTGGAGCAGAGCTTTGGGGTGCTTTGCTGGAACACCCAAAAGAAAACTCTGGATAGGCGCTTTCAATATCGGCTGTGGAGCCTGGTGCACCAGTACCCTTCGGCCATGTTGCTGCTCCAGGAGGCCAAGCTGCCCCTTGGCCAGCGCATCAACCTGGCCGGCCTTTCCTACGCCATGGCCCCCAACATCCAGACCGCCTCCCACCAATACGGGGTGCTGACCGCCTCGAACTGCCATTTCAGTGAGCTTGAGCCCTTGCTTAGCCACAGCCGCGAGCTGCGCTTTGCCACCCACAAAAGCGCCATGCTCAGTTGGCACCGGCTCCCTGACGGCCGGCCGCTGCTGGTGGCCAACGTGCATGCGGTGAACTTTGTGCATCACCGGCGTTTTTGGGCGGAGATGGAGGAGCTTCGCGGGCGCTTGCATCACCACAGCGGGCCCATGGTGGTGGCAGGGGATTTTAATGTCTGGAACCACAAACGAAACGGCTACCTGGCCGCCTTTGCCAAGGAGTTAGGGCTAACCCAGGCGGTGATGGAAAACCCCCACCACATCAAAAGCATGTTCCGCCTGCCCCTGGATTTCATCTTCTACCGTGGCCTGACCTTGGAAGCGGCAATTGCCATCGACACCGACGTGATCTCCGACCACAACCCCATCTACGCCCGCTTTGCTACCCATTGAAAAGGGCCTTGGCAGGCCCTTGATATTTACGGCTCGCTGCGGCCTGGGCCAAGCAGTGGGCACAGGAAGTACATATCTTCTTGGTCCATCTGGCCGTTGCCGTTGAGATCTATCCACCAGCGGCCGCCAAGGTAGCCCACATCGCCGGGGCCAAACTCGGTTTGGGCGCCATCGGCGCCCATAATCAGTTGTTGGAACCGGCCTGAGCCGGGCAGGGCATCGACGGCGGCAAAGGTGTCGAAGTACAAGCCCTGGCTGGTGACATAAATGGGGGTGCCGCCGCTTCGCCGGCCCTGGTTGTTGCCAGGGTCGGCGAGGGCGAGGGGTGACAGCAGGCCAAGGGCCAGGGCCGCCATGGTGAGGGTTTTCATCTTGCCTCCCGTGTTGTGAGTAAGGGGCAAGCACAAAGGACCGGGCGGCGGGCTAGTGGCTTTCAGTCAAGGCCCATGCAGTTGGCGTAGTAGGTGACGGTGCCGGGCCAGTCGCTGAAGATGGCTCTCACCCCTACCTGGCGGGCCAGCACGTCTAAAAGCGTCATTCGGTCGCCGTCCTTGTGGATGGCTTTTGCAATACTTTGGTAATACCAGCCGCCACCCCCGGCCAGGGGCCCTGACCGCTCAAAGCTCCAGGTGATGATGTCAAGGCCGGCGGCCTTGGCCGCCTTGGCATAGGCAGAGGGGACGATTTGGCCGTTCTCGTCCAGGGTCACCAGCATCCACAGTGGCGGCGCCAGGATATTCACCCCTTCTGCCTTTAGCTCGGCCATGGAAGGCTGCCAACTGGCGGCGTTCATGGGGTCAAAACCCGGTTGCTCGTCCCGCTCGTCAAGAAAGACCCCTTGTTTGCCAAAGGCTGGGGCGGCTTTGAGCCAGTAGCGGATGTCTTCAAGGTTAAAGGACTGGGGGAAGACGTCTTTGGGGTCGATGCCGGCGTCGACAAAGGTGTCGATGAGTTTTTGGGCGTAGGCCTGCTGGGTCATGCCGTTAAAGGGCATCCTCACCATGGGCGCCTTGAGCTCGGGGGTTTGTTTGACGCCGAGCTTTTTAAAAAGCGCGATGCTGTCTTTGAGGGTCGTCAGGGTGCCGGTCTGGCTGTATAGGTCGGTGCGCCAACCCGGGGAGCCCAAGAGGTACTGGGCCGGGGTTTGGGCTCTGGGGTTAAAGCCGTCCATCTTGCCTTTAAGGCGCTTGAATTCGGCGAGGGTGAAATCGCTGGTGCAGCACTGCGCTTGGGCAGGCTGGTCGCCGTTTGCCGGGGTAAAGGGGACCGAGCATTTGGCGGCAAGGTCGGGGATGAGCAGCACATTGGTGGTGGTGGCCAGATCGCACTGGCTGTGGCGGCACACCAGCTCTTTGTCTTTGGTAAAGGTGACGTCGCATTCGAGGGTGCCGGCCCCCATTACGGCCCCGGCCTGGTAGGCCTCTTGGGTGTGCTCGGGAAATTGCAGCGGCGCGCCGCGGTGGCCAAACACGAAATCGCTGCGATAAAAAGGCCCTGTGCGGCACTGCTCCAGGCGGTCTTTAAGGGGGCCAGGGCTCATGTCATCGACCAGATAAAAGGGCCGTGGCCCCACCTGGGCCGGTACTTTGGGGGCCGATTGGCAGCCGCCAAGGGCCAGGCAGGTAAGCAGTAGGTAGCGCAGCATCGGGGGTCCTTGTCCGGGGTGTTTTGTCTACCTTACCCAAGCTGGGTGACAATTGATGCAGTGGGAACCGCCCCCTTGTTTATTCATGGCTGGGCAGCATGGCGTCCAGATCCAGGGTGGCTTCCTTGCCGATGCGGTGGCCGTGTTCGGTCAAAAACTGCTCGGCGGCGCGGCGCCCCTCGTCTCTTAGCACCACTAGGAAAGACCATTCGGCGTTGAGCTTGGAGGAGTAGTCGAGCTTGAGCATCATGTCGGTGGTGATGCGGTGCATGCGCATGGTGGCCCAGCGGTTGCCCTCCTGGAATTGCGAGCAGATGCTGCGCCGTAAAAAAGCGATCATCCGCAGCTCTTTTAAAAGCCCGGCGTTAAAAGACACCTCGTTGATGCGGTTGGTGATGGCGTGGGCGGTGGTGGGGATCTCATCGCGCAGCACCGGGTTTATCTGTACCAAAATGGTGTCGTTGGCGCTTGAGCCCAGCATCAGCGGGCCAAGGGTTGGGTTACCGGAGTAGCCGCCGTCCCAGTAATATTCACCGTCTATTTCCACGGCGTGATAGAGGGTGGGCAGGCAGGCCGAGGCCAGCAGCACAGCGGTGCTCATTTGCTCTTGGCGAAACACCTTGCCGGCGCCGGTGTGCACGTTGGTGGCGCTGATAAAAAGCTTGATGGGGCCATTGGCGATACGCTCGAAATCCAGGCAGTTGTCGAGGATCATCGCCAACGGGTTGCCGCCGTAGGGGTTGAGATCGTAAGGCGATAGCATGCGGGCGGTCATGTCCATCAGCTGGTAGGCCGGCGAGTTCTCCAGCGACCAACTGCCCAGCAGCACATTGAGCGGGGTGCGCTGAATGGGGCTGAACATGGCGGCGTTGGCCACCATCCGCCAGAACTGGTGTAATTTTCGCCGGGCACCCACCCGGCCCTCTTCGGCGTAGCCGTCCACCAGTACCGCCGCGTTCATGGCCCCGGCGGAAGTGCCGGAAATGCCTTCTATGGTCAGCCATTGTTCCTGCAGCAACCTGTCCAGCACGCCCCAGGTAAAGGCGCCGTGGGAGCCACCGCCTTGTAGCGCCAGATCTACCGATACCTCTTGTTGCGCTGTCGCCATTACGTCGTTCCTCCAGGCAAAACATAGGTTGCCGCCAGCCTCTATCAAGGGGCCGAAGGCGGGAGTTATGTGGGCTGCGAAATGCTGAGGTGGCGGCCAAGTCTTGGCTTGGGCTCGCTGATTATCTGTTTAGCCTAGGAGAGTTTTGGGCAACATCAAGGCCGGCAACAGAATGTAATAAAAGGGTTATTTAGGCAGGAGCTGCTGCACATTAAAAATCTCATTTGAATTATTATGTTTTTATATTGATTTTTTATTCTTTCGGCACGATAGTGCCGCCATGCAACCTGATGCCTGTTTTACACGCCTTACTCAGTACCGACGCCTCCTTTGGTGCCGCGGCTGAGCTTGGTTTATCGCGCCCAAGCCGCAGCCGTCGCTGCGGTTTTTTATTGCCTGGAGACCCTATGACCAGCCCCGACTATTGTGCCCTTATCCCCGTGGCCAAGCGCCCCGGGCAACGCTTTGTCAAAGGGCAGGGCAGTTATCTGTTTGACGATACCAACAAGGGCTACCTGGATCTGGTGCAGGGCTGGGCGGTAAATACCCTGGGCCATAGCCCTTTAGCCATGCAAGAAGCCCTGGCCCGCCAGGCCGCCACCCTGGTGAACGCCAGCCCTGGTTTTTACAACGGCCCCATGGTGGAGCTCGCCAACACCCTGGTGAAGCATTCGGTGTTCGACCAGGTGTTTTTTGCCTCCAGCGGCGCCGAGGCCAACGAAGGGGCCATCAAGCTTGCCCGCCGCTGGGGCCAAAAACACAAGAACGGCGCCTTTAAAATCATCACCTTCGAAGGGGGCTTTCACGGCCGTACCCTGGCCTGCATGTCTGCCTGCGGCAAACCGGCCTTTGAGGCGCTGTTCGAGCCCAAGGTGCCGGGCTTTATCAAGGTGCCCTTTAACGACTTGGCGGCGGTAGCGGCGGCCATGGACGACGCCACGGTGGCGGTGATGCTCGAACCCATACAGGGGGAGGCGGGAGTGGTGGAGGCTAGCGGCGATTTCCTGCAAGGCTTGGCCGCCCTTTGCCAGGAAAATCAGGCGCTTTTGATCCTCGATGAGGTGCAAACCGGCATCGGCCGCACCGGCAAACTCTTTGCCTATGAGCACCACGGCATCAAGCCCCATATCATGACCCTGGCCAAGGGCCTAGGCGGCGGCGTGCCGCTGTCGGCGATGCTGATAGATAAAGCGGTCAGCTGCTTTGAATACGGCGACCAGGGCGGCACCTTCAGCGGTAACCCGCTGATGTGCGCCGTGGGCCAGGCCATGGTGGAGGCGGTCACCGCCCCCGGCTTTTTGGAAGGGGTCAATGCCCGCAGCCAGCAATTGAAAGAAGGCCTGAGTCTTCTGAGCGCCAAGTACGGCCTTGGCGAGGTGCGTGGCCAGGGCCTGCTGCTGGCGCTCAATACCGGAATGCTGGATGCCAGCGCCCTGGTGGAAAAGGCCATGGCGCTGGGGCTCCTTATCAACGCTCCCAGGGCCAATACCCTGCGCTTTATGCCGGCGCTCAATATCAGCGAGGCCGAGGTGGCCGAGGCCCTTGGTCTGTTGGATAAGGTCTTCCAGCAATAAAAAAGGAGGCTTTGCCTCCCTTTTTATTTGTCGTCCCATTCGATATGGGTAAAGGATCCGGCGCTGCTCGCTGCCTTTTCCAGCAAGGCTTGAGCCTCGGCTTCAGCGTCGTAATTGGCCTTGCCAAGTAAGCGACTAAGCCAGCTCCACTGTTGTTGCGGCCAGACCAACCAAGTGGGTGGCGTGGTGTCATCTTCGGTTTTACCGAGATAAAACGACACTGGCATGCCAGCAACGTTAGCCTCCACCACCTGCATAAAATCTTCGTCGGTCACATTGCCGGTGATGACGCCTTCTTTTTCCAGGGCGCCAAGCAGCCATTGGGCAAAAGCGTTGTTATCGGCGAAGTCTGCGGTTTGCAGATACAGGTAGCGGCGATTGGGCATGGCGTTTTCGGTACGGCCGTTATCTTTGAAGCAGTGTAAGAGGTACGGCCTGGGCCAACATATGCTGTTGTTTGATACTGAGTTTGGCCGCTTTTACCCGCTCCCAAAGAGCCTGCCAACCACCCAGTTCGGCTTTTTCCAAATAAGCCTGAGCTTCGTGCTGGTGATTGAAGTCATCCCGCACACTTACTTTTATCAGGCTGCTGCTCAGTTGGGGAGTGAGTAACGCTTGGGCTTTAAGTTCGGCGTGGGCGGTGCGCAGCCCGGCGGGGTCGAGATCAGTAAAGGCCACCAGCCTGACCGAGACGGGTAGCTCTGCCAATAAGGCTTTGCTGCCAGCCATTGTGCCGTGTCCTCGGTAGAGGACTGTCGCCTGTTGTAACTCGGCAGGTACAACATAGCGGTGCCAACTGTCGAAGCTGTCGAGGTTCTCCATGACCACGAGCGTCTCCAAGGCGCCCAGTGCCAGGCTGGTCAGCGGTAGCCTTACGCTGACCGCCGGGTCCAGTTGTGGCAAGCCAGGGATTTGCCCTTTTAGCAGTACATAACCTTGGTTGGGTTTTACTGGTGAGACTTTCTCATTGAGAAAGCCCGCTTTGGCATAAAGGTTGCGGTCGCCCTCTGGCAAAGGCGACATCAAATCATAACCGGTGACGGCTTCGGCCACTTGCCTAAGCTCTTTTCGCAGCGCCCCGTCGAACAGCAAGAACTTCCCCTGGCGGGGCGGCGACAGTTCTAATTGAGCGCAGATAGTTTGCCACTGCGCGTTGGCTGCCACCTTGTCTTTTCGATGGTAGAGCAGCTCATGTACCGCCTTGAGATGCCCTCGCGTTAGGCCAGCCACAGGCTCAGATCCCGAATAATAAAGTTGCCACTGTAGATGGGGTGGGGTTCGCCTATGGGGTCCAACTCGAAGTGGCGGCGCTGCTCTTCGGCCAGGCCCTCATAACCGTTGATGATTTGGTAAAGCCAGCTCTCGGCGTCCCAGGGCAGTTGGTGCCTTGCCAGGTAACCCAAGGCGGATTCTTCCTCGCCGCTGTCGATAACGGCAATAAAGTAATCATCCACCGCTTGCTTGATGGGGCTTGGGGCCACTTCAAAATCGTCCACCTCTTCCATCACCAGAGGCAGTGCTTCCTGAGGCTGACTGGTGGTTCTCTCGAGTAGGCCCTGGGCTTTGATCTGATCCACCAGTTCGATCAGCATCTGTTCGTGCTGGCTGTTATGAACAGTCGCCCAGGCCGGTGCCAAAATAGCTTCGGCTTGGTTGAACAGTTGCGGCAAGGCTTGGTGCCCGGCGTGGTTGCCAACTTGGTAGTCAGGGTGCTGATCCTGGTGCAACAGCCAGCCTTTTAAGAGCCGGGTGCGGCCACGGATCTCCCGAAACCGCCCCAGCAGTTCCAATAGCCTTGCTTGCACCATGCCCAGTTCCTGGGTGCACTCGGACAACGTGCTTTGCAGGCTGGTTACCATTAGCCGGCGCAGCTCGCGAATATCCCCCGCAATATCTGCCAGTTCCTGAAAGTTGACCATTTCCAGGCCTGCCAACAGATCGCTTACCTGGGACTGCGCCAACTCATTCTCACGGATCTTAGCGTTGATAGTGCCCACGTAACCAAAGGCGTTGTTGATACGCCCCCACAATGCCCGAATATCGTGGCGCAGGGTTTCGGCAAAGGAATAAACTGCCTCGGCCAAGTCCGACAGGTAGGCCTCGGCACCGCCGTAATCGCCGCTGTGCCGGGCTTCCTTGTAATGGGCTGCCAGGGTCTTGATGGCGGCCAGGGCCGAGCCAAGGTTGGTGTCTATTTGGCGGTTGCGTTCGTCCTTGAGAGCTTCTTCAAGCAGGGTACGCACCGATTTACGCAAGCGCAGGTTGGCCCCCTGCTCGGGGCGGTAGAGAATGCCTTCCTTTTTAAGCCGCTCCTCCACGCCTTCTTCAAGCTGGCCGTCGGCCACTTCGCCGCCTAGGTAGGCGTCCATGATCACGTCGCTGTGGCGGCCCAGCAGTTTGAGAAACCGTACCCCGGCCTGTTGTAGTTGCGGGTTCATAGCAGGCTCGCCTGGCTGGCGGTTTCGGCCTGGGCTTCCAGGTTTAGCCCTTCGGTTTCGTCGATAAAACGGATCACCTCGTAGAGGTAATCAAGCTTGCCGGTGGCGATGTAGATCTGTTTGTCCGGGTTGGGCCGGATAAGGTAGCCCTCGTCGACTAGGCGCTTGAATACCTGTTTTATCTGGCCGTCGACCTGAGTAGACGTGGAGTTGAAAAAGCGAAAGTGGCTTATTTTTGCTAGTTTTTCACGAAAAGCGGGGGTGTCTTCCACTATGGTTTGTAGCTCGCCAAGACGCACGGCGGCGCCTTCGGTCAGCGGTGCGTCTTGGGCTGTGGCCTCCTGCACCAGTACCAGCCATTCCACCAAGGGCGTCAGGGCATGGCAGATATCTTTGAACTGCTGACTAATGACCCGACGCTCACTCTCGTTAAGCGCCCGATAACCGCAAAAGAACACATCGCCGTCGTTGCCTGTGCCGACCTGGGCCAGGGTGCGGTTGAGTTGGCCGAGGAAATCTTCCACCTTCTCACGGCCCGCCGGGCTCTTGAGCAGGCGCCAGCCTTCCTCGTTGGTGGTGCGACAGATAAATTGGCCGCGCAGCAGTTGCTCGACAACCTGTTGTGCTGTGGTTGAAAGCATTTACACCACCTCCCGCTGACGTTCTTTGAGTTTGAGACGCTCGGCTATGGGGTCATGCTTGGGTTTAACCACCTGCAGTTGCCGGGTTTGTTTGTTGACGATATAGCGGTTGGCAAAAAGCCCCAGCACTTCCGAGTCCGGGTTGGGGAAAGCGCCCAGCACCCGGATATTGTTGTTGGTACAAGCGTCGAAGATTTTTTTGACGTTGTTGTAGTGCAGGGTGCCCAATTCGTCGATGGGCCAATGAATAGTCACCCCGGTGTTGCCGCGTAGCAAACGGGTAAAGGCCAACAAGAATTTACAGAGTATGAGATAGGCCATGCCGTGGCTGGAGGACTCTCCCAATTGGCGATCGGTACGGATCACCAAATCTGAGTTACCTTCGCGCAGCCGCAGCTCAATTTCCAGCAAGTTGGCAATGCTGCCGGCGAGTGCCGAGCGGCCAATGATGTCCAAGGCCCGGCGCATGGCGCTGGTGTAGTCTTCGTTGGGCAGCTCGGTAAAGCCGTCGGCCTGCCATGCCTTGTAAGCGCGGATAAAGGCTTGTAATTCTGGCCAGAATTCCAGCTCGCTGATTTTGGAGCGAATGCGCACTGCTGAGTCGGACACCCCGTCCAGGAACAGCTCCTCGCCAACCTCGCGGGTGATGCGGGTACTTTGGGAAGCGATACGCCTGTCGATGTCGGCCAATATCTGGTGGTACTTGTTAAGATCGTCACCAAAGATGCGGCCCTGTTCACGCAGCGCCGTGACGCTTTGGGGCACTAGTACCTGCAGCAACTGCTTCAATTCAGGCACCAGCTTGCGATAATCGAGCAAGGTAAAGCCTTTGTCGTTGACCAGGGTGCATTGCTCGCGGCTGCGCTCCCAGGTTTCGCTAAGACTGGAGCCGGATTGGCTGGCAATGACGCTGTCGAAGCGGTCCACATAGGCTTTGACGGCGGCTTGGTGCTGGTCACGCTGCTGCAGCAGATCTTCGCCAAGAGCGAGGCGTTCGTCCAGGCCGCCCATGGCGTCAACGCCCTCTTTGGGCAACTTTATTTCACCCATACGCCTTAGTAGGCTTTTGATCTTACTGAGGTAATCTTCGGCTTTCGCTAAAGCTTGCCCTGCTTGTATACCGGCTTGTTCCAGTTCGCTGCGCTGCTGCTTGTACTGGCTAGTGGCGTCTTTTAGCTGTTGGTCCAGCTCGGCAGACCGGCTTTGCAGCTCGGTGTGTTCTTGTTGTAAGCGAGGTTTGCGTTGCAGCCAGTGGTATTGGTACCAGTTGTTGAACTCCGCGACCTTGGCCCGGCGCTGTTCGGTGCTGTTGATACGTTTTTCCAGGCTGGTTATCTCTTGCTCAAGCTTGAAGATGGCTGTTTCATCTATGCCCTGAGATTTCAGTTCCTGGCGATACCATTTTTCGCAGGCTTGCTCTTCCTCTTTGGCTCGGGCGCGGCGCTCCTGAATTTGTGCCTTGAGTTGCTTAAGCTGCTCATCCATTGCCCCTACCACCTCTTGCCAATAGGCGGTTTTTTCCATGCGCGCTTCGAGGGCTTGCTCCTTGAGCTGGTCTAGCCAAAGCTGATGGTCGCTTTGCCGTTGTTGGCGTTGGCTATCCAGCGCGCTCAGTTGCTTTTTGCCTTGCAGCTTGCGCTCGGCCAAGGCTGCATTGATCTTGTCTTGTTGGGCCTTGCGCTCGTCTACCAAGCGGCGACGCTCTTCCTTGGCGTTCTTCTCCTTAGTGCGAGCCAAGATCAAGTGTTCGCGTAGCGCGTTAAGTGCTTGGCCGGCGGCAACCAGGAGATCTTCTGCTTCATGCTGGGTGCTCTGGGCCTCTTCCAGCTCGGCTTCAGCTTGTTCCAGGCGCTGGCGCAAAGCTTGCTCGGTTTGAGCATGTTCTGGAATGTCGAGGGCAGCCAAGTCGAGCTGGACGCCAAACAGCGAATCGTTATCACCACCGAGGCTGGGCTTGAGGTCACTGCGGTGCAGCAACTCCGGGCTTATCACCTTACCCAGGCGGGTTTCCCACTGGGGACTTTCCCGGCGCAAAAATTCCAGCAGGCTGTGATGGCCGGGGTAAAGGTGCTGCTTGATGTCGTCCAACTGGCTTTGGCGCTCGATAACCCGTCGGCTGGCTTGTTGCCAGCTTTCGTTGGCCTCTTCGCGTTTAGCGAGCAGTTGCCGTTCCTGCTGCCCAAGCTGCTCCACTTTGGCTGAAGTACCCTCCATGGCTTCCTCGGCCAGGTAAATACGCTCATCGAGCACCAGTAAGGTCTGGCGTTCCTCCTCCAGATAGGCTGCCCCTTCGATGCGGGCCTGGATGGCGTTATATTCCAGATCCAGTTGGTGGATCTTCTCCCGATAAGTGTCGAGGCCTTGCTGGCGGCGCTTATCAAAACCCTGATCCAGTTCGGTTAGTTCGGCACCTTGCTGTTGCAGCTTGGCGCTGCGCTGTTCTTGAAGGCTTTCTTGCTGGGCGCTCAGCTCTTCTAGTACAGCGTTTAACTGTTGGGTAATGGCATAGAGGCGCTCTTTATAAGCGGCCTGCACGTCCAAGTGATTCTCGGTCTGCAGTTTGTGGCGTTGGCGCAGATCATTGAGGTCGTTCTGCCAGGCAGGGATCCGCTCCAAGTCGGCTTTGGCTTGCTCGATATCGGCATCCATATAGGCCTGGTGTTGCTCTTCGAGGCGATCCAGTTCTTCTGAAACCGTTTTTAGGTCGCTTTGGGTGCGGGATAGCGATTGGTTCAGAGCGTCACGTTGCCCCTTCCAGCTGTTTTCCAACTGGTTTTTGCGAAACCCCAGTTCCTCTATCAGGTTTTCGTTTTGTTCTTTGGCTTGCCACTGCCGGGGTTCATCTGTCTTATAGCCTTGCGTCAGGCCGCTGAGGCGTAGTTCACACTGGCCCAGTTCCTCAAATTCTTGCTCGAGTTTGTCAAATTCGGGGCGGATAGCATTAAAGCCCTGAATGAGCTGGCTCTCTCTTATCCAGGCTTCCACCAACTGTGGCCGCAGTTTAGAGGTGGGAGGTGTGACGCCGTCCTCTTCCAAGATGGCGGCGATCATCGACTTGATGGTCTCCATCTTGCCTTCCTTGGAGTGCACTGCCTTGGCCAGTTTTTCGATATGGCGCAGGGAATGCTCCGGCTGGCACAGGGAAAAGAGGCGCGCAGCATGGCGCAGCTCACTGCGGTTACCGCCAGTGCCCAGTAAGGAGCGGTCGTTTTGGATAACGGCTTTGAACTGACTAGTACTATTGATGAGGTTACTGTGCTCTGTGCCGGCACGTTTAAGCTCACGTCCCAATTCCTGCATGGTCAAGAAGGTCAGGCTGTCGCCCTGGCGGCTTTTGACATAGTCATCGAGCTCAAAACCTTTGCCGATAAAACGATAATTGACCCCTTTACCATCACCTGCCGACGCCAACACCGCCTGGGCCAACTGGCCACCAGGACGCTTGTATTCGTAAATGATGTAGCTTTGTTCGGTGGGCAGATACCAGCGTTCGAAGCTATCGCGGGTTGAGGGCACTACGCGGCTTGGGTATTCGCCGTAAAAAACCGGTACTAGACGCTGTAAGGTGGTCTTGCCCGAGGCATTGGTACCGCAAATGTTGGTGTGGTCGTCCAGTACCAGCTCCACCACGCCTTTGAGGTGAGTGTTGATAAGAATGATTCGGTTAAGACTCGCCATGATTGTCCCTGTTGTACTGCAATAAGAAAGCGCCCCTGCTTAGTGGGCTTTGGTCAGTTGTCCCAAAATGGCGGGGCGCGCGGCGCCGGTCGCCTGTGGCAGGTTGCCGGGAAGTCCTTTTACAAAACGCCGGGCCAGCCAGGCAAAGGCCATGGCTTCGAGCCAGTCGCCGGGGATGCCCTGCTGGTCGGTGGTAGTCCAGTCAAGGGCCGGCAGTTTGGCCTTCAAGGCCTGCATCAGTACCGGGTTCTGGGCGCCGCCGCCGCACACTGCCACCCGGCCTGTCACCGCCAGGGCCTTTAAATGCAAAGCGACCGACTCGGCGGTGAGCTGCAACAAGGTGGCCTGCACATCGGCTGGCGCTTCCTTGCCGGTTAAAAAGCCGTCCAGCCAGTCCAGATGAAACAGCTCGCGGCCGGTGGATTTGGGCCAGGGCTGGGAAAAATACGGCTCGGTGAGCAGTTTTTCAAGTAGCTCGGGCAGCACCTTGCCGGTGGCGGCGAAGGCGCCGTCTTTATCGAAGCTCTGGCCTTGGTGGCGGCGCATCCAGGCGTCCATCAGGGTGTTGCCGGGGCCGGTATCAAAGCCGCAGACACTGTCGCCGAGGAAGGTGACATTGGCAATACCGCCGATGTTGAGCACCGCATCACTTTTCAGCACTTCCTTATGAAAGGCCGGTACCAAAGGTGCGCCCTGGCCGCCAAGGGCCAAGTCCTTCATCCGAAAGTTACTGACCACATCGATGTCGGTTTCCACCGCCAGGGTGGCGGCGTCGCCAATCTGCACGCTAAAGCCCCATTGGGGGCGGTGGCGAATGGTCTGGCCGTGGCTGCCAATGGCCACAACCTGGTCAGGGGAAATGGCGGCTTTTTTCAACAGCGCTCGGCAGGCTTTGGCGCTGGCCTTGGCGAAGGCCAGGCTCATGCTCATCACCGCATCGAGGCTGTCGCTACCCGGCTGGCACAATAGGTGCAGCCCCTCGCAGAGTTTGTCTGGCAGCGGTTCGAGGTGGGTGGCCAGCAGCTTGGGCGCCGGGTGCTCAAAATCCACCAGCACCGCGTCGATGCCGTCCATGCTGGTGCCGCTCATCAGGCCAATGTAGAGGCTCATGCCAATCTCCCTTTTGTGCACAGGGCTTTTTACTGTGGCCAGCATACATGGCAAGGGGCGTATTTGGCAGGTTTGGCACAGACAACAACGCCCGCTAAATGCGGGCGTTGTGACGGGGTTCAGCCTTGACGCGGCGGCTGGTTATTTCATGGCCAGCATGATGCGCTTTTGGTTACTCAGGCGGGCCATCATGTCCTGGGCCTGGGTCCTGAAATCGGCCAGCTCGGCTTTGGGCACCGGGGCGGCTTCTGGCAGCGGCACGGTGCGAGGATTGCGGTGCACGCCATTAACCAAAAATTCGTAATGCAGGTGTGGGCCGGTAACCCGGCCGGTGGCACCCACCTTGCCGATGGTCTGGCCCTGGCGCACCTTCATACCGGCCGCCACCAAGCGTTTGGAAAGATGCAGGTACTTGGTCACGAACTGCTCGCCGTGCTTGATGAAGATGTAGTTGCCGTTAAGGCTTGAGTAGCCCGATTTCACTACCCGGCCATCGCCCGAGGCATACACCGGCGTGCCCACGGCTGCGGCGTAGTCGATGCCGTTATGGGGGCGTACTCGGCCTGTTACCGGGTGCAGGCGGCGCGGGTTGAAGCTTGACGAGATGTACTTGTAGCTCACCGGCGAGCGCAAGAAGGCTTTGCGCAGGGACTGGCCGTTGGGGGTGTAGTAGTTGCCGTCGCTGTGGCGCACCGCGTTGTAGGTGATGCCCTGGTTGGTAAAGCTGACCGCCAGGATATCGCCGTCGGAGACGAAATCGCCGTCCACATAATCTTGCTGGTAAAGCACCGCGAAGCTGTCGCCGTGGCGAAGCTCAAGGGCAAAGTCGATGTCGTAGCCGAAGATGTTGGCGATGCCGTCAATCACCGCCGGGCTCAGGCCAGCTCGGACTCCGGCGTTCCAGAAGTTGGAGGTAATAGTGCCAGTGGCGAACTGTTCGCGGTGTTCAACGGGAATGGTGTCGCTTTGCAACTGGTAGTTGCCGTCTTGCTTCACCACGTTGAGGATTTGGGTGCGGCTCATGGCGTAGCGAATGGCCAGCAGGGTGCCGTTTTCGTCTTTGGCGAAGTCCAGTTTCTCGCCGGGGCGAAGCTCGGTGAGCGGTTTGGCTTTGGCGCCGAGGTTGGCCAGCATGTCGTGCAGGGTACGGGCCGACAGGCCGGCGCGGTCAAAGAGTTTGGCCAGGCTATCGCCGGATTTGACGGTCTCGGTGTGCCAGGCGTATTGCGGGGCGGTGTCGGATTCCACCAACGGGCGGGACTCGACATTAACCACCAGCGGGTAGCGCTCCCCGATCTTGAGCTTTTCAAGGTCATGGTCGCGGGTGGCTTCGGCGTCTTCGGACGGAAGCAGCAGCGCCAGCGCCAACAGGGCGCTGATACCACTTACCAGAATTTTATGGCCCTTCGGTAGGGCTTGAAAATGCTGCAGCATAGGCGATTTGGGCAGGTAAGTTATTGAATGCAGCTGAGCTGCCTAATCCTTGGGCAGTCTATCGGCTTTTATTGGCCTTAGCCAATCGGATACACTAGGCCCTTATGACTTTTTGCCGTGAAATGAGGTTTTGATCATGACTTTGGCCCAGGACGCCCTGGAAATCCTGAAACGGGGTGTAGAAGAGATCCTGGTTGAAGAGGAGCTTGTCGCCAAGCTCAAGGAAAACCGCCCGCTGCGCATCAAACTGGGTGCCGACCCGACCGCACCCGACATCCACCTCGGCCATACCGTGGTGCTGAACAAGATGCGCCAGTTCCAGGATCTGGGTCATGAGGTGATCTTTCTCATCGGTGACTTCACCGGCATGATCGGTGACCCCTCAGGCAAAAACACCACCCGCCCGCCGCTTACCCGCGAAGACGTGCTGCGTAACGCCGAGACCTACAAAGAGCAGGTGTTCAAAATTCTCGACCCGGCCAAGACCCAGGTGGTGTTCAACTCCTCCTGGCTTGAAGCGCTGGGCGCCGCCGGTATGCTCAAACTGGCCTCCAACCTCACCGTGGCGCGGATGCTGGAGCGGGACGACTTTAAAAAGCGTTTTGCCGGTAACCAGCCTATCGCTATTCACGAGTTTATGTACCCGCTGCTGCAAGGTTATGACTCGGTGGCCCTCAAGGCCGACGTGGAGCTGGGCGGTACCGACCAGAAGTTCAACCTGCTGATGGGCCGTGAGCTGCAAAAGTCCGAAGGCCAGCCTACCCAGGTGGTGATGATGATGCCGCTTCTTGAAGGCCTGGACGGCGTCAAGAAGATGTCCAAGTCGGCGGGCAACTACATCGGTATCAACGACGCTCCCACCGAGATGTTCGGCAAAATCATGTCGGTCAGCGACGAGCTGATGTGGCGCTACTTCGAGCTGCTGTCGTTCCGCCCCATGGACGAAATTGCCGGCTTCAAAGAGGCCATCAGCGGCGGCGCCAACCCCCGCGACTATAAAATCCTGCTGGCCAAGGAGATCATCGCCCGTTTCCACAGCGATGCCGACGCAGAAGCGGCCCACGAAGACTTTATCCAGCGTTTCCAGAAAAACGCCATCCCCGATGAAATGGATGAAGTGACAGTGCAGGCTGAAGGCGAAGGCCTGGCCATTGCCAACCTCTTGAAAGACGCCGGTCTGGTGGGCTCCACCTCCGACGGCATGCGCATGATCAAGCAAGGCGCGGTCAAGCAGGACGGCGAGAAGGTCGATGATGCCAAGCTGGTGGTAGCCAAAGGCACCACCGCGGTGTTCCAGGTGGGTAAACGCAAGTTTGCCAGGGTCACCGTGGCCTGATGATAAAAACGGCGCCCAAGGGCGCCGTTTTTATTGATAAGCCCCTTAAGCGAGGGGCTTTTTTGTTACTGGTAGCTGGCGGTCAGGGTGACACCGCTGAAGGTGCGGTAGGCCCGGATACCGATATACCAGGTGCCGGCAGCAGGAGAGCTGATAGAGCAGCTTTCGTTGTTACCGCTCAGGTAAGGGCGGCAGCTGTAGCTGGTGGTGGTGGGCTGGGAGCCTTGGCGCAGGTACAGGTCGGCATCGCCGCTGCCACCGCTGATGGACACGTCCAGGCTGGTGGTGCCGGCAGCAATCTCAACCGGGTAGTACAGCCAGTTGTTGCGGGTGGCAGACAGGTTGCTTTCGGTAAAGCCACCGGTGTCGCCATCGCCGCCGTCGCCACCATCGCTACCGCCAGCGCAGCCGTATTCGGTCAGGTAGTCAACGGCGTCCTGGGCTTGCACCAGGCCGTAGCCGTAGTAGTTGTCGCGGCCGCTGGAGCCAAGGTCCTTGGCGGTGGCGTCAAGGGCGGAGCGGATCTCGGTGGCGGAGCAGCTCGGGAAGTAGCTCCACACCAGGGCGGCAACACCGGCAACGTGCGGGGTGGCCATGGAGGTGCCGTTGTAGTAGTCGTAATCCTGGCCGCCAGACACGGTCAGGGTGGCGCTCTGGCCGGCTTTGGCGGCCAGGGCCAGGCCGGTGGCACGGTCAACCGAGGCGGTGGGGAAGTCGGCATTACCGGTGGAATCAATCAGGTAAGGCGCTTCCAGGCCAGGCAGGGACGACTTGGAGTAGATGATGGCACCGACGCCGCCGGCGCTGGCACAAGCCTGGGCAGCATCCCCTTCGGGGTAGGTGCTGACGGTTTCGTTGGCGGTACGCTCCACCACGCAGATTTTACCGCTGGCGCCGCTGCAGCTGGCGCTGGAGCCGGTGGTGGTACAGGCCGCCAGGTCGGCGGTGACCGAACCGTTGATGTCGTTGGACACATAGCTGCTGCCACTGATGGTGTAGCGCTGATGCGGCACCACGCCCTGGTCGGCGTAGCTGGTGCCGCCGACGGTGATTTGGGCTTCGCGGCCGTCACCGGGGATAACGGTGGAGCGCACCGCCACACCGGGGGCAGCCAGTTCGACCTGGTTGTTGTACTGGGAGAAATAGGCCCAGTCTTCGTTGTTATCCACCGCCGCTACCGACACCACCGAGTTGTAGGAGGCGGGGTAGGACAGGGAATTGTCGCCGTCGTTACCGGCAGCAGCGATAGAGAGCACGCCGTTACTCAGCAACTGGCTGAAGGCGTTGGACTCGGTGGTGGACGAACCGCCGCCACCCAGGCTCATGTTGATAACGGAGGCGCCGGCGTCGGCACAGGCCTCGGCGGCATCCACCAGATCAGAGGCGGTAGGCCAGTTGCCGTTGTTGTCGAAGACTTTGACGATGTAGAGGTCAACCTGCTGGTTCGGGAAGATCCCCACCACCCCTTCACCATTACCGCCGATACCGGCGATGGTGCCGGCAACGTGGGTGCCGTGGCTAACGCCGGGGGAGCTCCACACACCGGTGCCGCTGTTGCCTTCACCGCTGACATTGCTGGTGGTCAAATCGGGATGGCCCAGGGCAAAGCCGGTGTCCATGATGCACACCTTCTTGCCGGACGGCGCGTTGGCGCCCAGGGTGCCGGCGGCCTGCACTTTGCTGATACCCCAGGGCAAAATTTCGCCAAGGGTGGTGGACATGGGCTTACGAATAGGGTCGGGCTCGATGTAGTCGACATCAGGGTCGGCTTTGAGCTTACGGAATTCGGCGGTGGTGAGGGTGGCACCAATGGCGTTGAAGCGCTCCAGGCGGTTACGGACCTTACCGCCGGCCTTGGTTACCAGGTTGGCGTTTTCCAGGGCGCGGCTTTTGCGCTCCAGGGCGTTCATGGCCTGCAGGCTCATGTTGCCCCGCTCCTTGAACTTGACGATATAGCGGGTCGCGGTTTGGTCGTTGCTGTCATCTAGGAAGGGCGGGGTCATGCCTTTGGCGGCGCTGACCGAGGGAGCCAAAACAGAACAAAGAGCCAGGGCTACGGGGGCCAGGCGCAAAGACACTTGCGATACTTTCATGGTGAGTCGTCCTCTGCATTGTTGTTGTCCTGTGCTTTTACCGACTGCCTTATCTGGGGCACAGGGGGGCTTCACCATTTCACAAATGTTTCAATTCTGTAGTGATCGCGATCGCTCTTTTGATACCGCTGACGGGTCACTATCCAACAGTATTTTTATACAGGGTCAGGGGTTGTAAATGGGGCCGCCATCGCGCTGGTAATTGTCTAAAACTCCTTTTGCATCAGTACGTAATAGGCCACGTTCTACCTTGACGCCGGCCTTTTCCAGATAGTGGTAAGACTCGTAAAACACCGGGCCCTCATCAAAGCCGATGGCCCGGGCGTCGTCGCCGCTGGCGGCGCACACCAGTCGCTGCACGCCACTCCACAAAGTGGCACCCAGGCACATGGCGCAAGGCTCGCATGAGGTAAAGAGGGCGCAGGGCACCGATTTGAGGGAAAAGGCCTGCAATTGGTGCTGGGCCATCATGATGGCGGTCACTTCCCCGTGCAGGCAGGAGTTGTGGTTGGCCACCACCGCATTGACCCCAACGCCCAGCAATCGCCCGTCCTGTTCGCTGAAAATGGCGGCGCCGAACGGGCCACCGGTCCCCCTTGCCACATTTTCTTTAGCCAGTTGTATGGCAAGACGCATTTTTTCATTATCGTCCTGATAGTGCTTTTGCCAGTCCACTAACGGTATGATCCACTCAGGCAGCTTGGCCGACAGGGTCAGGCTGGGGGAAGCGGTGTGGGTGTCCAAGATCATGGGCAAACTCCTTTTTTGTGAAAAACTTGTGTCTAGCCATTAACACGCCGATTCCCTTCATAAAAAGAAGATTTTTTACGAAAACGTTTCTATAACAAGCTGTTGTGATCCAGTTCGGTAATTTCTCCATGTGCTTATACAGCATGAGTTTATTGGGGGCATGGAAAGATTACCGTTTGGTCTTACGGGCCCTTTGGGCCAAGGAGGAAGGGTGAACCGACCAACTCTAAGAATAGCCGCGCTGCTGCTGTTGCCACTTTGCCTGATGGCTAGAGCCATGGCGGCTGATGCCCCCGAAGTGGCCACTTACACCAAAGACGGCCCCTTTAGCCGTGACACCGTGGTCGAACTGGCCCGGCAACTGGCTAAAAAGCCTTTTAAGGCTGCGGACAAACCCCTGCCTGACGTCCTTGACGACCTCTCTTACGACGAATACAGCGATATTCATTTCGACCCCAACAAGGCCATTTGGGCCAAAGAAGGGCTGCCTTACCAGATGCAGCTGTTCCTGCGCGGGTTGTATTTCAAAGATCCGGTCGAAGTGGCCATCGTCAATAACGGCGAAGCCAAGCACCTGGCCTTTGACCCGACCATGTTCACCACCGGCAAGGCCATGACCAAGCCGCTGCCTAATCAAGACATCGGTTTCTCCGGGCTGCGCCTGCACGCACCTTTTGCCACCGGTTATTACGACGAAGTGGCGGTATTCCAAGGCGCCAGCAACTTCCGCTCCCTGGGCAAAGGCCAGAACTATGGCTTGTCTGCCCGTGGCCTTGCCATCAAGACCGCCGACCCTCAAGGTGAGGAGTTCCCGGCTTTTCGCGCCTTCTGGATTGAAAAGCCCTCCAAGGAAAGCAACTCCATCCTGGTTTACGCCCTTTTGGACAGCCCCAGCGCCACCGGCGCCTACCGCTTTACCATCCGCCCCGGCGAGAACACCGTGATGGACGTAGAAGCGGTGGTATTCCCCCGTACCGATCTCACCAAGGTGGGCCTGGCACCGGCGTCCAGCATGTACATGTTCTCCATGAACGACCGCCGCCGCGCCGACGATTATCGCCCCCAGGTACACGACTCCGATGGCCTGCTGATTTTGAACGGCAAAGGCGAGCGCCTGTGGCGGCCGCTGTCTAACCCCACCAGTTTGCAGCTGAGCGCCTTTGAAGACACCGCTCCCATGGGCTTTGGACTGATGCAGCGCGACCGCGACTTCAACGACTACCAGGATCTCGACGCCCATTTTGAAAAGCGCCCGAGCCTGTGGGTTGAGCCGGTGGGCAACTGGGGCAAGGGCTCGGTCAACCTGATTGAGATCCCCAGCCAGTCAGAGATCCACGACAACATCATCGCCTTCTGGAACCCCAAAGAAGTGCTCAAGGCCGGCTCCGAGTACAGCTTCTCCTACCGCTTGAGCTGGGGCACCGAACCGCTGTCCCGTGCGGTGCGAGTGGTGGAAACCGCCTCTGGCCGCGGCGACATCAAGGGCCCGACTCCAGATCGCCTCTACGTGGTGGACTACCAGGACACCCAGCCGCCCTCTGCCACCCCGCCCAAAGCGGTCGTAACCGCCTCGGCCGGTAATATCAGCGACGTCACCGTGGTGCCCAATCCCAAGGTGCAGGGCTACCGGGTGAGCTTTAAGCTGCACCCCGGCGATGCCAAGCTCGCAGAGCTGCGCATGGAGCTCAAATTTGAAGACGGCCGGCAAGCCGAAACCTGGTTGTATCGCTGGGTGAGTGGCTCATGAGTACTGGGACTCCCGAGGAACTGGCCGGCTTGATGCCGCCCCAGGACCTCAAATCCGTTTACCGCCGTACCCCGGTTGACCCCAAAGCCGTCAAATCCCGCTGGTGGCGGCGGCTGTTGGTGGTGGGCAGCGCCTTGGCGCTGTCGGCCTACGCTGTCTATGAGATGTGGATGGTGTTTGCCGCCGGGAAGATAACCTGGCCCGAGTACATCGTCATGGTGCTCTTTGCCATGACCTTTTGCTGGATAGCCTTGGCTTGCAGCACTGGCCTGGCCGGCTTTTACGCCCTGCGTTTTGGCCCCAAGCCCCAGTGGCAAACGGCGCCGCTCACCAAAAAGACGGTGGTGCTAATGCCCACCTACAACGAAGATCCGGCCAGGATCTTCGCGGCTATCGAAGCCATGGCAAGCGGCATTATCGAGGCCGGGGAAGGCGAGGCCTTTGACTGGTTTATCATCGCCGACACCACCAACCCCGAGGTGATGCTCCAAGAAGAAGAAGCGCTGCTGGCCATCCGTGAGCGTTTGGGCGACAAGGCCCGCATCTTCTACCGGCGCCGCCGCGAAAACCTGGCCCGTAAGGCCGGTAATGTCGCCGATTTTTGCCGCCGCTGGGGGCGCCATTACGACCATATGCTGGTGCTGGACGCCGATAGCCTTATTGCGCCCGACACCCTCATTCAACTGGCCCGGCGCATGGAGGCCAACCCTGATGCCGGCCTTATCCAGACCATTCCGCGCCTTATTCGCGGCACCACCTTGGTGGCGAGGGTCCAGCAGTTTGCCACCCGTATCTACGGGCCCATCGTCGGCACCGGCCTTGCCTGGTGGGTTGACCGAGACGGCAACTTCTGGGGCCACAACGCCATTATCCGTACCAGCGCCTTTATGGAATGTGCCGGTTTGCCTGAGCTACCCGGCAAGGCGCCTTTTGGCGGCCATATCCTCAGCCACGATTTTGTGGAAGCCGCCTTGCTGCGCCGCGCCGGTTGGGTGGTGGATATCGCCTGGGATCTGGATGGCTCCTATGAAGAGAGCCCGCCGTCGCTGATTGATATGGCGGTGCGTGATCGGCGCTGGTGCCAGGGTAACCTGCAACACGCCAAGGTGCTGCCCACCCGTGGCCTTAGCTGGGTAAGCCGCATGCACATGGTGACCGGCATCATGTCTTACCTGAGCTCGCCGCTGTGGCTGCTGTTGGTACTGGCCGGTTTCGCCCTGGCCCTGCAGGCGCAGTTTATCCGCCCCGAATACTTCCCCGACACCTTCTCGCTGTTCCCCGCCTGGCCGGTGCTGGACTCCGAACGGGCGCTGTGGCTGTTTGCGGTGACCATGCTGGTACTCTTTGCGCCCAAGCTGATGGGGCTGGCTTTGGGGCTTTCTGATAAAAGCCTTCGCCAGGAAAGTGGCGGCGCCTGGAGCCTTATCAAGAGCTTCTTTTTGGAGGTCATTCTCTCGGCGCTGATCGCCCCGGTGATGATGCTCATCCACTCCGGCGCCGTGATGTCGGTGTTCTTGGGCGCCGACAGCGGCTGGAACCCTCAGCGCCGGGATGATGGCAGCCTACCCTGGGGCGATGTGTGGCGCCGCCACCGCAGCCATGTGGCGGCAGGAGTGATTTTAGGCTTGGCCGCCTGGTACAACTCCTGGCAGTTGCTGGCCTGGTTGTCCCCGGCCATCCTCGGCATGTTGCTGGCGGTGCCGCTGTCCTACTACACCGCCTCGGCCAAGCTGGGTGAGTACTTTGCCGAGCGCGGCTGGCTGCGTATTCCCGAAGAGGCAGAGGCGCCCGCCATCGAGAAGGCGCTGGACCAAACCCTGCCTTATTACGAGGAGCGGCTGGCCAAGGCCCCGACATTGGAAACCTTGGCTACCGATCCGGTGATGGCGCGCCGCCGCCTGCCGCTCATTGATGCGGTCGCGCCCCGTAAGGCCGGGGTGGTTAAAGGCCAGGACGCCTTGGTGTTTACCAAGCTTTCCGACACCACCGACCCCCTCGAAGCCTTCTCCTTTATGGACAACAAAGAAAGGGCCTGGCTGCTCTCCACCCCCGAGCTCTACCAGCGTTTTGTGGCCATGACCGCCGACAAGGCGGTTGGCGCCGAAGTCTAAGCCCTGAAAAAGCCCGCCATTCGGCGGGCTTTTTAGTCTTCGAGCGGCGCTTCCTGGCCGCAAAAATTCCGGTTACTGAGCCACAGGCACTCGTAGGGCTGCAAGGTCAGCTCGGCGTGGGGGTCGTTGAAATGGCGGCCGGTGATGAGATCGAACCACAAATCGGTACTCACCAGGTTGATGGTGGAAAGCGCCACCTGCTGCACTTCGCTGGAGACGTTATGGATGGCAAAGATGCTTTGGCTTCGGTCCAGGCTCTGGCGCCAGAACCCGAATACCTCCAGCCCCAGGTGCAAGGTGAACTGGGTGGCGTTGGGGTGAAAGGCGGGCTGGGCGCGGCGAGTCTGAATAAGGTGGCGCAGCGCCTCATAAGCCTGCTGGTGGTGGCTGCCGTTACTCAATGCGGTGCGCAGCGCCTCCAGGCTCCAGGTATGGCGGTTAATGGAGCGGTTACGGGAGGTGAGCGCCACCTTCTGGGTGTCGTTCTCGGTGGCAAAGAGGCTGTGGATATAAAAGGCCGGTATGCCTTCGAGGCCCAGCATGATGGTGTGGGCGCACAAAAAGCGGGCCAGTTGCTGGTGGCTCTTGCCGCCGTCTACGGTGTCTTTGAGGGCGTCCCAGAGGCTGACATTCAGCTCGTAGGGTTTGTCTTCGTCGCCTTTACGCCGGTAACTGACCATGCCGCCGGAGCGGCTGATGGTGCCGATAAACTCGGCCAGCTCTTCCTCGCTCAGCAGATCTTCGGCCGGGCGCAGGCCGATGCCGTCGTGGCTGGCGATAAAGTTCAGGTAGGCCGTGCCGTTTTGGGCCGGCGGCATGCTCATGGCCCAGGTTTTTAAGTGCCGGCAACTGCCCGAGAGCAGGCAGTGCACCAGCAGCGGCGGCAGCGAGAAGTTGTAGATAACGTGGGCTTCGTTGGCGTTACCAAAGTAGGTGAGGTTCTCCCGGTTTGGCACGTTGGTCTCGGTGATGATCACCGCGTTGGGGTAGCCATGCTCGATGAGGGTGCGCATCAGTTTGACCACTTCATGGGTCTGCTGCAGGTGAATGCAGCTGGTGCCCGGCACCTTCCACAGGTAGGCCACCGCATCGAGGCGGAAAATGCGCACCCCTTGTTCGAGATAAAAGTGGATGATGCGCACGAACTCCACCAGCACCTGGGGGTTACCAAAGTCCAAATCCACCTGGTCTGGGCTGAAGGTACACCACACCATGCGCTCGCCGTCGTCGGTTTGCACCGGGGTGAGTAGCGGGCTGGAGCGGGGCCTGACCACCTGGCTCAAGTCGTCTTCCAGGCTCGCTTCTTTGAAATAATCCTTGCCCGGGTCGCGGCGGCGTTTGAAGTTCTCGAACCAGGCGCTGCGGCTCGACATATGGTTGATAACCAAATCCGCCATCAGGTGCTTGCGCTTGGCAATGGTGCTGACATGGCCCCAGTCCCCCAGGCTTTCGTTGACCGACACATAGTCGATAACCGAGAAGCCGTCGTCCGAGCTGTAGGGAAAAAAGGGCAGGATATGCACCGCCGACAGGCAATCGTCCAGCTCGTTGGTCAGCAGCTTGTTGAGGGTGACCAGGGGCTTTTCCCCTTCGTCTACCACCGAGTTGCCGTAGGTGATCAGTAACACATCGTTCTGGTTCCACAGGTTTCTGTGGGTAGGGGGCGCCTGAGAGGCCGGGTCCAGCGCCATGGTGGCAATGAGCTGCTCCACCAGCGGGCCGTTGTCGGCCTCGGGGTAAATCACCCTTAAATGGGCCAATAACTTGCGCGTTAGCGGGGTGTCCATGGCTCAGGCTCCTAAATAGGCTTTGGTGTCTTCTTCTACGGCGGATTTCAAGTCATCGAGGATATTGGGTACGGCGCTGATCACCCGGCTCCAACTGGGCATGAAGGGGGTTTCCATGGGGTTGGCCAAAAAGCCGGTGCCGGCATCGACGATGTTCTGGGCAAACAGCTCCACCGCCTGTTCTTCCTTGTGCCTGTCGTATTGGAGGCCATTGATCATGGCGTCGTCGTTGAAGATGTCGATGAAATCCAGGGCGATGCGGTAATAGGTGGCCTTGATGGTGCGAATTTTCTCGGTACTGAAGATCTCGCCGTTGGTGGCCAGCTTGCGAAAGAAGGCCTTGGCGATGTCGGTGCTCATTTTCGACAGGCCCTGATTGGCGTCGTCGGCGCTCAAGTCCTGGTGCTTGTGGTCGTAGTTGTCGCTGATATCCACCTGGCAGATGCGCTGGGTGGCGTAGCTTCGGAACATCTCCGAGAGCACGCCAATCTCCAGGCCCCAGTCGCTGGGGATGTGCAGGTGCGCCACCAAGTCTTTACGCATGGAAAACTCCCCGGCCAGGGAGTAGCGAAAGCCGTCCATGTAGTTGAGGTATTCGCTGTAGCCACACACCTTTTGCATGCTGCGGATAAGAGGAGTCACCAGCAGCCGGTTGACCCGGCCATGGAGCTTGCCGCCGGCGCAGCGGGCGTAATAGCCCTTGGCGAAGTTGTAGTTGAACACCGGGTTGGCTACCGGGTAGAACAGCCTTGCCAGCAGGCCACGCTCGTAGGTGAGGATGTCGCAGTCGTGCAGGGCCACGGTCTGGCCCTTGCCGCTGGCCAGCATGTACCCCAGGCAGTACCAGACATTACGGCCTTTGCCCATTTCCTTGGGAGCAAGGTCGTGGCTGGCCAGCAGTTTGTCTATTTCCCGAAGGCGGGGGCCGTCGTTCCACAGCACCCGGTGAAATTGCGGCAGCCGCGAGAAGTATTTCAGGGCGTGGCGGTATTCGTCCTCATTGGCCCTGTCCAGGCCAATGATGATCTCCGACAAATAGGGCACCTTTTCCAGCTCATCGAGGATCCCGGCCAGGGCCGGTGATTGCAGTTCCGAATAAAGGGAAGGCAGCACCAGGCTCATGGGCCTATAGCGGCGAAAGCGCATCAACTCCTTTTCCAGATCTTCTACCGGTCTGCGGGTGAGGTTGTGCAGCGTCGCGATGGTCCCGTTCTGGTGAAAATCCGCCATGCTTAGCTCCTGTGATTAAGAATGTCCTGTATGGCTTGGTTCCAGCCGCTGGGGCCGGGCGCCGTTGTCCTGATGGTGGGGCCCTTGGGCTGGAGCTGGTCGCTGCGGGCCGATTGGATAACCACGGCGATATCGGCAGCGTCCAGCATGGGGCCGTCGTTGGGGCTGTCGCCCAGGGCGATCAGCCGGGCGCCCGGGTAATGGCGGCGCAGGGCGTCAAAGGCGGCGGCCTTGGAATACTGGCCCATCACTGTAAAAAAGCGCCCACCCTGCTGGGCTTGAAGCTGATGCCCGGCCAGGGCCTGCTCGAAGGCCCACTTGCTGCTCTCATCCCCTTGCCACTCCAGTGGCTCGGTAAATTCCCTGTCCCCGGCCAGTAAGGCGCCGTGATGGCTCAAGCCGGTTTTGGCGGCAATTTGCTGGGCACTCCAATCGGCAAAGCCCTCAAAGGCAAAACCTTGCTGGCGCAGCTGGCCCAGCACCGTCAGTAGATGCTGGCGCGGCTCGGCAAAACCTTCAACCTGGCCATCGCCCCAATCCAGTATGGCGCCGTTTTCGGCGATAAAGGGGCCGCTTAGCCCAAGCTGGCTTTGCAACTCACGAATTTCGCTGCGGGTCTTGGAAGAATTGAGCACCACCGGGATACCAAGCTCGGCCAGGCGGTCCAGGGCTGGTTGGGCCGGTGCCCAGCTGTAGTTGTGATGGTCCAGCAAGGTGCCATCGAGGTCGGTTACTACCACCCACTCAGGCATGGTGCACCGCCTTGATGCTGTGGTTGTCGTCCAGCTCGAACCTGACCAAGGTGTTGCGCGGGTGTTCGGCCAGCAAATGGCGGGTCAGGCGCTCGTAATGCTGAATAAAACGGGCGATTTGGGCATCGCTCATGATGCCGGGGCCATCGCCGACCCGGGCCTTGAGCTTGTGCTCCTGTTTTTGGCGCCAGGCCAGCACCGCGTCCATGGACGGCGCCTGCATAAAAATCTGGTATTGCACCCGGTCGAAAAAGCGCCGGTACGGCCCTTTGAGCTGGTCATTGACGTATTGGCGCCAGGCGCCATCTTTGTCTTCGCTGGCTTCAAGGCTATTGGCGGGTTGCGCCAGGGCACTGTCGTCCTGGGCGCCGGCGCCCAGGCACCAGCCTTCAAGAATAACCACATCGGGGCGGCCGGTGATGTGCGGCCACTGGCTTTGGGGGGCGCGGTCGTCAACGGCTTTGTCAAAGCGGGGCAGGGCGGTGTGTTGCTGGTCGGAAGCGGTGGCTAAGGCGTCCAGTACCGCTTCGCCCAGGGCCACATCGTGGGTACCGGGTACGCCGCGGGTTTTTAACAGCGGGTGCACGGTATCGCCCAGGGCCAGGCGCTCGGCGCGGGTCAGGTACAGGTCGTCCAGAGAGATAACCGCCACCTTAAAGGCGGCCATTTCCCTTAGCAAGATGGCCAGAAAGTCGGCCAGGGTCGATTTACCGGTGCCCTGAGCACCGGTCACCCCTACCACCAGCGGCGCCGGGCTCCACTGGCTGCGGGCAATGATTTTTTCTGCCAGGGGCAGGTAGTGCTGGGTAACGGTTTCCTGGAACTGCTCAGGTAACCCATGGGCCTTGACGGCGTCTTGTATAACCTGGTGCATAAAGGTCCCCCTTCATCCATTTCAGCATACGGACTGAAAAGGCAGGGGTAAACGATTTATGCAGATTAAATGCCTGTCTATGAAGGATTATTGCAGCTGAGAGGGGACCGATTCGTAGTCCAACATGTCGCGATGAATGCGGATTTGGCCGGCGCCGGTATCCACCTGTAACTCGGTAATACCTTTAACCACTATCCACACCGGTTGTGGCCCAAGCCCAAACTGGGGGCCAGAGACCAGATAGTGGTATTCCCCCATCAAAATGACCCAGTTGCCAACGACCATGTGGTTGTTCTCCACAAAGCGGATCTGGGCCACCCCTTGTTCGGCTTTTTTCAAAAATTCGAGGATGGCGGTGCGCCCGGCGATGTTCTGGCTGTTGCCTTGCACCGAGGCGCTGGGGTCTTGGAACACGGCGTCGAAGTGGTAGAACTGCTCTAATTCGCCGTAATCCATGGCGGTGTAGGCCTGCATGTACTTTCTGGCCAGCAGCAGCGCATCTTCATCGGCGAAGGCCGGCAGGCAGAAAAGCAAGATAAGCAGGTACAGCGCTCTCATTCAGGGGTCTCTTTACTATGACAAATGCGGAGTTTGCCAGACCCCCGTTGCCTCGCCAAGTCAGCCCATCTCGTCCAGGTGGATGTCCAGGGCTTTGACCGAGATGCGGATCTCTACCACCGACAGGCAAAGGGAGATCCCCAAAAGCAGCAGCGACAGCCCGAACAGCCACCAGGCCAGAGTGGGCGAACCTACATACAAGGCCAGCATGGTCAGCACGCACAGCAGAAAACTCAGCACTCCGGCTTCTTGCATGTAGCGAATAAGAATGACCCGGCGGCGCAGGTTGGCGATTTGACGGCGAACGCGAGGGCTAAGTTCCGTGGCGTGCATCTGGCGGATAAGATTGGCCAGGTGCAAAAACCGGTTGGTGTATGCCAGCAGCAGCAACGAGATGGCAGGGAAGAGCACCGCCGGGGTGGTGAGGGTCAGTTCCACACTTTTTCCTTTGATTTCATTGCGCTGGCCGAGTGTCGAAGCTTAGCAAAAGGCGCCGTTAATGCACCAGCACCAAGGCCAGGGCCACCAGCAGGAAGGTGGCGCTCTCGCCGCCCATGGCCAGGATACGAAGACGCCTTAATGTTGCGGCATCGGCAGGCTGGCCTGGGCCAACACGCTCCCGGCTTATCTTATGGCCGCCGATAAGAAGCGGCCCTCCCAATTGGCAGCCAAGGGCGGTGGCCAGCATCGCCATCTGCCGGGGCTTTTCCCGGCTAAAAAGCGCCGAAGGTTTGAGTGCCAGCACGGTCCAAAAAAGGGCGAGCGGCGCCCCGAGGGCCCGGCATAGCCAGGCGATGGGCACCAAGGCCTTACCAAAATCGCCAAAGCCGGTACGTGCCGGGTGCCAGCGATCGCTAATCACCCACCAGGCACGGATCAAAAAGGCCGGCAGACCGGCACCAAAGGCCAGCAGCACCACCAGCAGCAGGCGCTCCTTGGTTACCCGCCAACGCCCCTCGATAGCGGCTTTATAAAGCCCTTCTTGGGAGTAGCGGCTGCAATTGCGCTTAAGCACCGAGCCCAATAGCTCTCTGGCCGGGGCCTTGGCCAGGGACTCGACGGCGCTGAGCTTGGCCGGGCGAGGGTCGCTAAAGGCAAGGTAAAAGGCCAGGCCCTGGATCACCAGCGGCAGCTCGGCGCTGTAAAACAGCAACGCGGCCAGCAGCGCCAGGCTGCCCCACAGCAGAATAAAAGCCAGCACCCCGGCCAAGCGCCGCTGGCGGGGTTCACCTTTATTGACCTTGGCTGCCAGCCGGTCTGCCAGGCGCGAGATGGCCTGCCAAAACGGCAAAGCCGGCAGCACCAAGGCTGCCGGCCAGGCAAGAAGGAGGGTTAACTCAGGCCAGTTCACTGTCTTTGAGTTTGGCGACCAGCGCCATGACCAACTCGGCGGAGTGGGTAGCGGCTTTTTCCAGGAAGCTTTCAAAAGACATGGGGGATTCTTTACCAGCGATGTCGGACAAGGCCCGGGTAACCACGAAGGGCACATCGAACTGGTGGCAGGTTTGGGCGATGGCGGCCGCTTCCATTTCCACGGCGATCATGGTGGGGAAGGCCTTGCGGGTGGCTTCAACACGCACCGGATCGGACATGAAAATGTCACCGGTGGTGATAAGGCCGGTTTTGGCCTTGTGGCTGGCCATTTCGCCAATCACGTCCTGAGCCACGGAAACCAGGGTGGGGTGAGCCTGGAAGGCAGCTGGCATGCGCGGCACCTGGCCCAGCTCGTAACCAAAAGCGGTCACGTCCACGTCGTGGTAGCGCACTTCGCTGGAGATCACCACATCGCCCACTTCCAGAGTCGGGTCGAAGCCGCCGGCAGAGCCGGTGTTGATGATGGCCTCGGGAGCGAAGCGTTCAATCAGGATGGTGGTGGCGATGGCGGCTGCCACCTTGCCGATACCGGAGCGCATCAGTACCACCTCACCGCCGCCCAGTTGGCCGCTGTAAATTTCGCAGCCAGCGACGACTTCGGTGCTGAGGTTACTGATCTGGCTTTTAAGAAGCGCCACTTCCTGTTCCATGGCGCCGATGATGCCGAGCTTCATTGGGGTTCATCCTAACCGGAGGGGAAAACCCCAATGATAGCCCGAGCCTTAGGCTGCGGTCACCCCAGCCGTGAGGCCGAGTTTGTCGAGAATGCCGATGGCGGCTTTGCGGCCGTTGGCGATGGCGGTCACCACCAGGTCGGCCCCCAGCACCATATCGCCGCCAGCGAAGATCTTCGGATGCAGGGTCTTGCCGTCCGGCGCCAGCACGCGGCCCGCTTCGTCGGCAACTACACCCACTTCCGAGAGCCAAGGCGGCAGCTGCGGGCGAAAGCCAAGGGCCAGCACCACGGTGTCAGCCTTGAGGTCGCGCTCAGAGCCTGCCACAGGTTCAGGGCGGCGGCGGCCAGAGGCATCAGGGGCGCCCAGTTGGGTTTCCTGAACGCGAATGCCCTCCACTTTGCCGCCTTGGGCCAGCACTTCCAGCGGCTGGTGGCAAAAGGCAAATTGCAGGCCCTCTTCCTCGGCAAAACGCACTTCCTTGGGCGAGCCAGGCATGTTCTCGCGGTCTCGGCGATAGAGCAGGGTGACGCTGGCCGCGCCCTGGCGAAGGGCGGTGCGGGAACAATCCATGGCGGTATCGCCACCACCGATGACCACCACGTGCTTGCCCTTCTGGTCAAAGTGCAGCTCGGTGCCTTGCATCAATTTGAGGTTCTGGTCGTAGAGGTAATGAGCCGCTTCCAGGCAGCCCTCGGCGTCGCTGCCAGCCAGGCCGGAATCGACGCTTCGCGGGGCGCCCAGGCCCAGGAACACGGCGTCATAGCCGTCCAGCAGCTCCTTGAAGCTAATGTCCTGGCCGACTTTGGTGCCCAACACAAACTCCACGCCCATGTCCTTGAGCACCTCAAAGCGGCGGGTGATGATGTCTTTTTCCAGCTTGAAGCCGGGGATACCGGTAGAGAGCAGGCCGCCGATAACGGGCTCTGCTTCATAGACGGTGACAGCCACACCGGCGCGTACCAGATAATCGGCGCAGCCGATACCGGCCGGGCCCGCGCCTATTACCGCCACCTTGTGGCCGGTCTTGGCCACATAAGAAAGGTCGGGGCGCCAGCCAGCGTCCAGGGCCAAGTCGGTGATGTCGCGCTCCACCTGGCCGATGGTCACAGCGCCGAACTCGTCGTTCAGCGTGCAAACGCTCTCGCAGAGCCTGTCCTGCGGGCAAACCCTGCCGCACACTTCTGGCAGCGGGTTGGTCTGGTGGGCCAGCTCCGCCGCTTCCATGATGCGGCCTTCACCGGCCAGCTCCAGCCAGCGGGGAATAGCGTTATGGAGCGGGCATTTCCACTGGCAATAAGGGGTGCCGCAGTCCAGACAGCGTGAAGATTGCTCTTCACGCACCTGCTGGTTTTGCTGAGCCTGAACTTCCTTGAATTGAGTGACCCGTTCCTTGGCCGGCACTACCTCGCCGGTCTGGCGCTCGAAATTTAAAAAGTGCAGGGGATCTTTCACGATACGGCCTCCCTCAGTTGCGGCTGCCAGCCTTGTGGATGGATCAAGGTAAAGCGTTGGGCCCAGTCGGCATCTTCCAGCAGCTCACCGGCGCGAACCGAACCGGTAAGGTTTTGGTGGCGCTTGATAAGGGCGCGCACCTGCTGGGTTATGTCGCTATGAGCGCTCAACGGGCACCACTGCACCAACTCGTTGTTGACGGCGCGGTCGTCCAGGTCCAACACCACGGCCAGGCCACCGGTCATACCGGCGGCGAAGTTGCGGCCGGTTTTACCCAGCACCACCACCATACCGGCGGTCATGTACTCGCAGCCATGGTCACCTACACCTTCGACAACGGCGGTGGCGCCGGAGTTGCGTACCCCGAACCGCTCACCGGCCTGGCCTTCGGCAAAGCATTCGCCGCCGGTAGCGCCAAAGAGGCAGGTGTTACCCATGATCAGGGTGTCAGCGGCCACAAAATGGCTGCCAGGAGGCGGGCTCAGCACCAGGGTGCCGCCGCCAAGGCCTTTACCGACGTAGTCGTTGGCGTCGCCCACCAGCCGTACTTCCATGCCGGGCAGGCTGAAGGCGCCAAAGCTTTGGCCAGCGGTGCCGCGGAACTGCAGGCGAATGGGCTGCGGGCAGCCACTGTCACCATAGGTTTTAGCGATGGCCCCGCTCAGGGTCGCCGGTACGGTGCGGTCGGTGTTGCTGATGGGGTAGTAAGCCAGCCAAGGGGTGTCGAGCTGAGCTTCGGCCAAAATTTTGTCATTCAGGCTGTGCTCGGGCACCGGCAGCACCACCTCGTAATCGGGCAGGGCCGGCAAGGGTTTGAGCAGCACCTTGCCGATGTTGCTGTCGCTGCATTCTAAAAGATCCAGGCGGCCTTTGGCCTCGTCGAGGCTGGCCACGCCAAGGCTTGCCAGCAGCTCGCGAATTTCGCGGGCCATCAGGGTAAAGAAGGACTCCACCTGCTCGGGTAGGCCACGGAAATGCTTGTCACGCAGCACGGTGTGCTGGGTAGCTACCCCGGTGGCACAGTTGTTCAGATGGCAGATGCGCAGGTATTTGCAACCCAGCGCCACCATGGGAGCGGTGCCGAAGCCGAAGCTGTCGGCGCCCATGATGGCGGCCTTGACTACGTCCTGGCCGGTTTTAAAGCCGCCGTCTACTTGCAGTATTACCTGGTCGCGCAGGCCTTCTTTTATCAAGGCGTGGTGGGCGTCTACCAGCCCCAGCTCCCAGGGGCCGCCGGCGTATTTGACCGATGTCAGCGGGCTGGCGCCGGTGCCACCGTCGTAACCGGACAGGGTGATAAGGTCGGCGCCGGCCTTGGCCACGCCGCAGGCAATGGTGCCCACGCCTTGGCTCGATACCAATTTCACCGACACCAACGCCTCGGGGTTGACGGTTTTAAGGTCGTAAATCAGCTGCGCCAAGTCCTCGATAGAGTAGATATCGTGGTGCGGCGGCGGCGAGATCAAAGTGGTGCCGGGAGTGGAGTGGCGCAACTTGGCGATTTCTACCGACACCTTGTGGCCGGGCAACTGGCCGCCCTCACCGGGCTTGGCGCCCTGGGCCATCTTGATTTGGATAACCTCGGCAGTGGCCAGGTATTCCGGGGTCACGCCGAAGCGGCCTGAGGCCACCTGGCGAATTTTAGAGCGGCCCTCGGAACGGCGGCGCTTGGGATCTTCGCCGCCTTCACCGGAGTTGGAACGACCACCCAGGCGGTTCATGGCAATGGCAAGGGCTATGTGCGCCTCCGGCGACAAGGCGCCGATGGACATGGCCGCGGTATCCATACGCGGGAACAGCTTCTCGGCCGCTTCCACCTGCTCGACCTCGATGGCCTTGGTGTTGGCCTTGAAGCTCAGCTTGTCGCGAAGGAAACCATCGCGGCCCTGATGTACGGCCTTGGCGTATTGTTGCCAGGCTTCCCAAGAGTCGCTGCGCACCGCGGTTTGCAAGGTGCGCACCACGTCCGGGTTCCAGGCGTGATACTCGCCGCCCGGCTGGAATTTCAAGAGGCCGCCTAAAGGCAGTGGTCCCGGCATAAAGGCTTGGTTATGCACGGCGAGGCTTTGCTGCTGGATGGCAGCAAAGGTCTTGCCGCCGATGGGGCTTCTGAGCCCCGGGAAGCACAGCTTGCACACCTCGTCGTCAAGGCCCAGCACATCAAAGAGCGCCGCGCCCCGGTAAGAGGCGATGGTGCTGATGCCCATCTTGGACAGAATTTTCTTGAGGCCACCATTGATACCGTTACGGTATTTGATGAGGACCGATTTCAAGGAGTCATCCAGCATACCGGCATCCACCAGCGCCGCCAGAGACTCAAAGGCCAGATAGGGGTAGACAGCGGTGGCGCCCAGGCCCAGCAGCACGGCGAAGTGGTGCGGGTCGCGAACACTGCCGGTCTCGATAAAGAGGTTGGCGCTAGCTCTAAGGTGGCGGTCAACCAGGCGCTCTTGCACCGCTCCAACCGCCAGTGGCGCCGGGATCATCAACTGATCGGCGTGGATATGGCGGTCCGACAGCAACACCAGCACCGCGCCGTCTTTGACCGCGTTTTCGGCGTCGTCACAGAGCTCGATAATGGCTTCTTTAAGGTCGCCGTCTTTGGGGTAGGCGAGGCTCAGGGTCTTGTGGACCTTTTTGTCCAGCAATTGGCGAAGGTCTGAATAGAGCAGCACCGGCGATTTAAACTGCACCCGCTCGGCATGGCCTGAGGTCTCGCAAAAGACGTTCTGCTCGGCACCGATGTAGGTGGTGAGCGACATCACGAAGGCTTCGCGCAGCGGATCGATAGGCGGGTTGGTCACCTGGGCAAAGCGCTGGCGGAAGTAATCAAAAAGGCTGCGCGAGGTCTTGGAAAAACCGGCCAGGGGGGTGTCGTCACCCATGGAGCCCACCGCTTCCTTACCGTCGCGGCCCAACACTTCTACCACGTCATGAATTTCTTCACGGGTCAGGCCAAAGTATTTTTGGACCTTCTTGAGCTGGTCGTCGCTAAGGTCACGAATACCGGCCTGGGCGGCCGACAAATCCTCAAAAGGGGTCAGCTTGGTGTGGTTTTCGCTCAGCCATTCACGATAGGGATGGCGGCCTGCCAAGTCCCGGTCGATGGCATCACTAAACCACACCTGGCCCTTGAAGGTGTCCACGGCCAGCAGCTGGCCGGGTCCGACCCGACCCTTGGCGATGACTTCGTCTTCGGCGTAATCCCAGATACCCACTTCCGAGGCAAGGGTAATGAGGCCGTCAGAGGTCTCTACCCAGCGCGCCGGGCGCAGGCCGTTACGGTCCAACTGGCAAGCGGCGTAGCGGCCATCGGCCATCACCACACCGGCTGGGCCGTCCCAGGGCTCCATGTGCATGGAGTTGAACTCGAAGAAGGCTTTCACGTCATCGGCCATTACCGGGTCCTGTTCCCAGGCCGGCGGCATGATAAGACGCATGGCCCGGAACAGATCCATACCGCCGGAGAGCAGCAGATCCAGCATGTTGTCCATGGCCTGGGAGTCAGAGCCGTTGGACGACACAAAGGGCTTGGCCGTTTGCAGATCCGGCAGTAGCGGTGAGGCGAACTTGTGGCTGCGGGCCCGGGCCCAGTGGCGGTTGCCAGAAATGGTGTTTATCTCGCCGTTGTGGGCCAGATAACGGAAGGGTTGAGCCAGTTCCCAGCGCGGCAGGGTGTTGGTGGAGAAGCGCTGGTGGAACAGACACATGGTGCTTTCCATACGCAGATCGGTGAGATCGGTATAAAAGCGGGGCAAATCGGCGGCCAGGGTCAGGGCTTTATAGACGATGACCACGCAGGACAGGGACGCCATGTAAGCGTCTTGCTGCTCGGCTTCCAGGCGCTTCTCGGCGCGGCGACGGGCCATGTAGAGGCGCCGCTCCAGCTCGCGCTTACGCCAGCCGGGCGGGGCGTTGACCAGCACCTGTTCGATAACGGGTTTGCTGTGCAGGGCGATATAGCCCAGCACCGACTCGTCTACCGGCACCGGCCGCCAGCCGGCGATGGTCAGGGTCTCCTTGGCCAGCTCATCGGCGATGATGGCCTTGGCGCGGGCCGGGTCTTGGGGCAGGAAGACCATGCCCACGGCAAAGCGCTTGGCCAAACGGAAACCGTTTTCCTCGGCCACAGCACGAAAGAATTTTGTCGGCAGGGAAAGTAACAGGCCACAGCCGTCACCAGTACGGCCGTCAGCGGCAACACCACCACGGTGCTGCATGCGAGAAAGCCCCTGCAGGGCCAGGCGAAGCAGCCTGTGACTGGCTTGCCCTTCTTTGTGGGCGATCAAGCCAAAACCACAGTTGTCATGGGCTTCAACCATGTGTCCACCTCCATCATTTTTATGCATTAATGCAGCATAAAAAATGTTAATGCTCAGTTGCGGACTGTTCACCCTATAGGCCCTGCCGGGGTGTGGTCAATGGCTTTTTGCGATCCCAAGCACAGTAAAGCCGCCACAAAGCGGAAGAAAACTTCCGCCTTTATCAGATAAATCATGTGGTTATTTGGCTATTTAGCCGTCCGGAAGGCCTGAATAAATTTTTTGTTTGTGAAAATACTGCGCAATCGGGAAACCAACGGAATATTCAGTACCTAACAAGGGACCTTGGCCGGCAAAGCCGCATTTGTGCTTCTTTGTCCTGCCGATTGCCCCGGGGGGCTGAGTAAAGGACAATGCCCCCAGTTGTGGAGGACGACACCCTATGATGACAGCCTGGGCGCAGAAATTTACCGAGCTGCTGACCCGTCTGGGAACGGCGCGGTTCAGTATCGCCCTTTTCAGCCTTATTCTGCTGGTGAGCCTGGTGGGAACCAGCACCACCGATATTCTGCTGCACGGCAACGTCACGGTTTACGATCTGCTGACCCCGCTGCTGCTGACCCTGCTGACCGCGCCCTGGATCCTCTATTTCTTTCTGGAAATGATTGCCCAGCTCGAGCGTTCAAGGCGCCATCTCTTCCAACTGGTCGAGCAGCTCGAGCAGCTGCGCGAGCAGGATAAAGTGCTTAACCAGAGCCTAAAGGACAAGGTCGAGCAGCTTAACTTTGAGATAGACGAGCGTAAAAAGGCCGAGTTTGCCCGCCAGGACGCCATCGACCGGCTGAGCCTTGAGGTGGTGGAGCGCAAGAAAACCCAGGAATCCTTGGGTGAACAGACCGCTTTGCTGCGCTCATTTATCAACTCCTCGCCGGACATGATTTATTTTCGCAACGAGAAGGGTATTTTCTACGGCTGCAACAAGGCGGTAGAAGAGGTGACCGGCAAGAAGGAGCAAGAACTTATTGGCCTGTCGCCTTTCGAGGTGTACCCCAACGAAGTGGCGATGCGGGCCATCGAAACCGACAAGGTATTGTTTGCCAACAACCAGCAGGTGACCTACGAGCAGTGGCTGCAATACCCCGATGGCCGCAAGGCGCTGTTTGAGATGCGCAAGGTACCGTTTTTCTCTGCCTCTGGCCGGCGCCTGGGGCTGCTGGGCTTTGGCCGCGACATCACCGAGCGTAAAAAGGCCGCCGACGCCCTGGAAAAGGCCGCCAGGGAAAAAACCCAGTTTATTGCCACCCTTAGCCACGAGCTGCGCACGCCGCTGAACGGCATCGTAGGCCTTGCCAGGATGCTCAAAGACACCGAGCTGACCGAGCAGCAGCGCTCTTACCTCAACACCATTTATGTGTCGGCCGAGACCCTGGGTAACCTTTTTAACGACATCATCGACTTGGATAAAGCCGACCGGCGCCGCCTGACCATAGTGCCGGATTCTCAAGACCTGCCGGCCTTTATCAAAGACTTGGCCAACTTGGCCGAGCTGATGGCCCAGCAAAAAGGCCTTGGCTGGCAGTTTGAATGCCAGGGCGAGCTGCCGCAGCGGGTGCAGATGGACGCAACCCGCACCCGCCAGGTGCTGTGGAACCTCTTGGGGAACGCCGTCAAATTCACTGAGCAAGGTAAGGTGGGGCTGGCGGTGAAGGTGGAGCCGGCTCCTACCGGCAGCACCCGCCTGGCTTTTACCGTAACCGATACCGGCATCGGCATTCCCAAGGCCGAGCTGGATAAGATTTTTGCCATGTATTACCAAGTGGAATCGGGTGGCAAGAAACACGCCACCGGTACCGGTATCGGGCTGGCAGTGTCTCGCAACCTAGCCGAGGCCATGGGCGGCGAGCTGGATGTACAATCGGTGCCCGGTAAGGGCTCGTCCTTTACCTTGACCTTGACCCTGCCGCTTTGCGACAAACCCAAGGCGCTGCCAGCAGAAGAACCCGCTGCCCAGCGCAAGCTCGACATCCTGCTGGTCGAAGACATCGAACTCAACGTGACCGTTGCCAAGGCGCTGCTCACCAAGCTTGGCCACCAGGTGACGGTCGCCATGGACGGGCAGGCGGCCCTTACCGCTTGCCAGCATCATTTGTTTGATTTGGTACTGTTGGATATCCAACTGCCGGACATGACCGGTTTTGAGGTGGCTTGTGCGCTTCGCGAAGAAGAGCGCTTTGCCGAGTTGCCCATCGTGGCGCTCACCGCCAACGTCATTAAAGACAAGGACGAGTATCTTGAAAACGGCATGGACGACGCCATTTCCAAGCCGCTGTCGGTGGCCTCGGTGAGCGCCATTATCGACGAGTTTTACGGTGAGCCGGGGGCGGTATTGGCTACCCGCCGCGAAACCGAGGAAGACGAAGACAAACTGCTCGACACCGATATCCTCAGCCAGTTTGTCGAGGCGGTTGGCGCCCCCATCATGCAGCAGTCGGTAGACTTGCTGGAAAACCAGATGCCCGACTACCTCAAGGTGCTCGAGTCTAACCTGATGGCCGGCGACAAGAAAGCCACCTGCGAGATGGCCCATAAAATTAAAGGGGCGGCTGCGGCCGTGGGGCTTAAGCGCATCCAGCAATTGGCCAACCATGCCCAGCACGGCGAGGCCCCGGCCTGGGACGAGAACATTCACGAATGGGTGGATGAAATAGTCGAGCAGTGGCAATCGGACTTGGCGCTGCTGCGCCAATGGCTCGATGAACGCAGTTAACCGGCCATAAAAAAGCCGCCCCTAGGGGGCGGCTTTTTTGTTCGCGGTCAGTCTCAGATAGCGGTCTCAGTGGCTTCGATTTCGCCACAGAAACGGTAGCCTTCACCGTGGATGGTGGCGATGATCTCCGGGGTTTCCGGCACGGATTCAAAGTGCTTACGGATACGGCGGATGGTCACGTCTACGGTACGGTCATGAGGCTTGAGCTCGCGGCCGGTCATTTGCTTTAAAAGCTCGGCGCGGGTCAGAATTTTACCGGGGTTTTCGATAAAGAACTGCAGGGCGCGGAACTCGCTGCGAGGCAGCTTGAAGCTCTCGCCTTTGGGGCTGACCAGAGAGCGGCTGTTCACTTCCAAAGACCAGTTGTTGAATTTGTAACGCTCGATTTCCGAGTGTTCTTCCGGCTTACCGCTGGCCAGGGTACGGCCCAGCAGGTTGCGGGCACGGATGGTCAGCTCACGGGGGTTGAAGGGCTTGGTGATGTAATCATCGGCACCAATTTCCAGGCCCAGGATCTTGTCGACTTCATTGTCGCGACCGGTCAGAAAAATCAGACCCATATCTTTTTTCTCGCGAATTTCGCGAGCCAGCAACAGGCCGTTTTTACCCGGCAGGTTGATGTCCATGATCACCAGATCGATAGGATGGTTGGCCAATACATCATGCATCTCGGCGCCGTCACTGGCTTCCACCACCGCGTAACCTTCTGCTTCGAACAGGCTTTTAAGGGTGGTGCGAGTTACCGTTTCGTCTTCAACAATGAGAATATGAGGGGTTTGCATGGGCTTACCTAATTTTAGGACTCAAAATTTTGCATCAACAATGGGCAAGGACTAACTAATGTACGTTCTGAGATTTTAGCAACGAAGCGCTGACAATCCCTTAAATCCACACCGACAACTGCTAACTTGGGTTCTACCTATTCAATAAAGTTCAGCCGGCACTGCCGAACTCCAGTAAAACCCCTTCGATGCTCAATTTTTGTCCTTGCTGTGGGGCGAGCAGTATAAGCGATGTAACAGCGGCCTAACAAGCTGACGCACTAGGCTAAAGACTGTTACAAAGCCTAAAATAATCATAAAGTTCTTTGCTGGAAAGCACGATGGATCAATGGCTGTTGTATCAAAACACAGTGTTTCTGATGCCAAAGCCCCTATCGAAGCGTTTGGACTTTGCCATCGTCACTGCTCACAACCCCAGGGGAAAGCTGCTCAGCGAGCAGGCCAATCACCATCGGGACCTGCAATTGGCCGCTGAACTCACCGCCGCCGGCGTCAAGGCGCAAAGCCTTTGGGGCTGCTCGCCAGACCTTAAACATCGCGAGAAATCCTGGGCGCTGGTGATGGCGAAAACCCCGGCCCTGGCTCTTGGCCAGAAGCTGGAGCAGAACGCCATCTTCTGGGTGCAAAACGACGAGTTATACCTGCTGCCTTGCCTGCTTGAACAGCCGCCTTGCTTCCTGGGGCTCTTTTCCGAGCGTATTGTGGAATGCCCCACGCAGGGCTGAGGCTTTTTTTACGCCGGGCTTTGGCGTAGCGTGAACAAAAACGCCAGAAAGGCGGTAAGAGGAAATCATGTCAGGAAAAGTGGCCACCTTCCCCCGCGTGCAAAGCATGCCAAGCAGTCTGTCCAATTTGCTGGACCAGGCCAGGGGTGCTTTTGAAAGCGAGCCATTCCCGACAATTAAAACCCGGCGCCAATGGCTCGAGACCCTGCGCCTGTTGCTGGTAGAGAACCAGCAGCAGTTAAGAGAAGCCATCGACAGCGATTTTGGTGGCCGAAGCCCCATGGAGACCAGCCTTGGCGAGCTATTGCCCGCTATCGAAGGCATCGACCATCACCTCAAATACCTGCGTTTTTGGCTGCAACGAGACAACCGCAGCCCCGGCTTTAGCCTGTGGCCCTCCAAAGCCTGGGTGGAGTATCACCCGCTGGGGGTGGTGGGGGTGATGGTGCCCTGGAACTACCCCTTGTATCTCGCCATAGGCCCGCTGACGGCGGCGTTGGCTGCCGGTAACAGGGTGCTGGTGAAAATGTCCGAGCACACCCCGGTTACCTCGGCGCTCTTTGCCCGGCTGATTGGCCAGTATTTTTCACCGGCGGTGGTGCAGGTGGTTCAGGGGGATGCCAAAGTGGCGGCGGCGTTTTCGCGGTTGCCCTTTGATCACCTGGTGTTCACTGGCTCAACCGCGGTGGGCCGCATGGTGATGCATGCCGCTTCCGAGAACCTCACGCCGGTGACCTTGGAGCTGGGTGGCAAGTCGCCGGCCCTGATTCATGATGATGTGCCTTTGGCGCTGGCGGCCGAGCGGCTGTTATTCGGTAAATGCTTCAACGCCGGCCAAACCTGCGTAGCCCCCGATTACGTGTTGGTGCCCAAAGGCAAGGGTCAAGCTCTGGCCGAGGCCATGCTGGCGGGCTTTAACCGCCGCTACCCGGACTGGCAGGATAACAGCGATTACTCGTCAGTCATCAACGGCGCCCAATACCAGCGGCTCTGTGGCTACCTGGATGAGGCCAGAGGCGCCGGGTGCCAGATGCTGCACAGCGGACCCGATAGAATCGACAGCCGCCGGCGCCTGGGGCTGCACCTTATTATCAACCCGCCTCTTGGGTTGGCGGTGATGCAAGAAGAGATCTTCGGGCCGATTTTGCCCATTATCGAGTACGACAACCTGGCCCAGGCCGTGGCTTTTATCCGAGCGCGCCCCAAACCACTGGCTTTTTATCCTTTTTCATTTAAAAAGAAAGTGCAGCGGCGCCTCTTGGATGAGATACATGCCGGTGGGGTTTGTATCAACGACACCCTGTTGCAGGTGGCGGCACCGGACCTGCCCTTTGGCGGCATAGGGCCGTCTGGCATGGGCCACTACCATGGCAAGGAAGGGGTGCTTAGCCTGTCCAAGGCCAAACCGGTGCTCAAGCGCGGGCGCTGGACCCTGAATGCAATGATTTACCCGCCCTACACCAAGGGCGCCCTGAAAGCCTTTTTAACATGGATGCTGAGGTAGGCTGCGGCTTACCCGGCGGTGAAATCGTGTTGTATCGTTACCTGCAGATGGGCAAAACCGACAAGGTGCATGGCTGGCACCTTTGGCTTATCGGCAGGCAGTGAGGGGGAAAGATGCCTGAGATTTGCGTCTCCATAGAAGCGTTAAAAGTGGGTGACTTGGTCATCCGAATAGAAGAAAGCACAGGCTATCGACTGAAAAAATCCGGCCGTATCCAATCACCCCAGGACATCCTGGCGCTGCGTAGCGCCGGGGTCAGCAGTGTCTGGATAGAGCCGCGCACCGAGCAAAAAGAAGAAGCACCTGCCCCTGATACATCTGCTGCCAGTGAAGAGGCGCCGGCGGTGTCTGGCAGCGTGGCCAAAAGCCGCACCTTTTACGCCAAGGCCCGCGACCAGATGGCCGACTTCTACTCTCTGGTGTCGGATGGCGGCATCCCGGATGTGGAAGTGGCCCAGCAATACGCCTCCACCTTTGTTGACGGCGCCCTCAAGCACCCCACGACTTTGTCCTGTTTGACCCGCATCCGCGAAAAAGACGCCTACCTGATGGAGCATTCTTTGAATGTGTGCATCCTGATGGCGATTTTTGCCAACCACCTGGGTATTGCCCGGGAGACTATCGACAAGTTGGCCCTCGGCGCCTTGCTGCATGACCTTGGCAAGGTGATGGTGCCGGAAACCATCTTGATGAAACCCGGCAAACTCACCGACGCCGAATTCGAGGTGATGAAAAGCCATGTGGTGCACTCGGCCGCTATCCTCGCCGAAGAAAAAGATCTGCCGCCGGAGGTGATGGACGTGGTGGCCAACCACCATGAGCGCATCGACGGTAACGGTTACCCCAAAGGCAAGTCGGGTAAAGAGGTGTCCATGTATGCGCGGATGGTGAGCATTGTCGATGTCTACGACGCCCTTACCGCCGAGCGCTGCTACAAGGAAGCCATGGCCCCGACCAAAGCCATGCGGCTGCTGATGGAGCTGGCCGGCAGCCATTTTGACGACAACCTGGTGCGCCAGTTTGTGCGCTGCATGGGGGTGTACCCGGTGGGCAGCCTGGTTAGGCTTAAATCTGGCCGCCTGGCGGTGGTGGTGGAGCTTAACCCCGAGTCGGCGCTTAGGCCCAAGCTCAAGGTGGTGTATTCCATTGCCAGCCATTCCCACCTGCCGGTACAGAATCTCAACCTGCTGTTTTCCAGCGATTCCATCGAAAAGGCCGAAGACCCCAGCGAATGGAGCATCGACGTGGCCCGTTATCTGCTCTGAGCCGATAGGGAACTTGATCCAGCGTAATATCTCGCCCTTGCTTTCTGATTAGGCTTTCCATGCGAATTTCTGCATGGAATGCCTATGTCTGCCGTTGCTCCTTTTTCGTTAAGCGCTGAACCCACTGTTGGCAGCATCATCAGTGGCGGCTTGCTAAGCTGCCCGCCCGCCACCACGGTGCGCGACGCCTGCCGCCTGATGCAACAGGCCAGGGTCAGCTGCATCTTGGTACAACAAGGCGATAAGGTGCTGGGCATTTGGACCGAAGGCGACGTGCGCCGCCTGGATTTAGCCTCCCCTGCCAGCCTTACCGCGCCCATCTCCACCTTGATGCACGCCCCGGTAAAAAGCGTGCCGGCCGCGCTGCCTTTGGGGCAGGCCGCCAACCTGCTCAAGCGCCATCAGGTGCGGCGGCTGTTGGTACTGAACGAGGCCGAGCAACCGGTGGGCATGTTGACCCAATCTGACATCATCCGTTTTCAAGGCGTTGAGCATTACCTGTTGATGCGCGACTTGGCCAGCACCCTGCGCCGCCCGGCGGTCAAGGTGCCGGCAGGGGAGAGCGTTGCTACCGCCCAGGCCTTGATGGCCGAAAAGTGCGTCGATGCGCTGGTGGTGGAGCGCTCCGATGGCGCCCAAGGCATTGTCACCGAGCGCGACTTGGTGGCCTGGGTGGCCGAGCCGTCCGGCCATTGCCTGGATGACATTGCCACCTATCCGCTTTTTTCCATGCCAAGCGGCGCCAGCCTGATGCTGGCGGTGCAAACCCTTCAGCAGCAGCACTACCGGCACTTAGGGGTGCTGGACACCAGCGGCGACCTTTTAGGGCTGCTGTCCTACAGCGACGTGCTGGCCAATATCGAGTACGAATATGTCAACCAGCTGCGCCGCTTGCTGGACGAGCGAGACACCGCTCTTCGGCTCTCGGTAGAGCACCTGCGCCTGGCCACCCAGGTGATCAATGCCTCATTGGACGGCATCATGATCACCGCCCCCGACGGCACCATAGAGTCGGTTAACCCCAGTTTTTCAGAGATGACCGGCTACCAGCAGGATGAAGTGGTGGGTAAGACCCCGGCGCTGCTGAGCTCGGGCCGCCACGGCGACGATTTTTACCAACTGATGTGGCGCCAGCTCCAAGAGCAGGGCTTTTGGCAAGGGGAGATCTGGAACAAGCGCAAAAATGGCGAGGTCTATCCCGAGTGGCTGACCATCACCGCCATTCATGACGACAGCGGCGCCATCTGCAAATACGCCGGCATCTTTACCGACATTACCGACCGCAAGCAAAAAGAGGCCCGCATCCAGTCTCTGGCTTATTTTGATGAGCTGACCGGGCTCCCCAACCGGCGCCTTTTTACCGACCGGCTGCGCCTGGCCATTGCCAACGCCCGCCGCCATCGCCATCAGGTGGCATTGCTGTTTGTGGATTTGGACCTGTTCAAACGCATCAACGATTCCCTCGGCCACCTGGCCGGCGACCGGGTGCTTATCGAGGTGGCCCGTCGCCTTGAGAAAACCGTGCGTGAAGGAGATTCGGTGGCGCGGCTGGGGGGCGATGAGTTCACGGTGCTGGTGCCGGAAATCGATAGCCTGGGCGGCCTGGAATGCCTGGCCCAGCGCCTGATTGACGCCATCTACGAGCCGATGCACATCAATGGCCGGGCACTTTTTGTGTCAGCCAGTATCGGCATCAGCCTTTTTCCCGGTGACGGCAGCAATGAAGAACAGCTGCTGCGCTTTGCCGATACCGCCATGTACCGCTCCAAGGAGCTGGGGCGTAACAAGTTTCGCTTTTATAACAGCGAGATGAGCGAGCGTACCCGCCAGGAAATGCGCCTGGAAGAACGGCTGCACCATGCCCTTGCCAAAGGGGCGCTCAACCTTCATTACCAGCCGAAAATCAACCTGGCCAGCGGCTGCCTTGAAGGGCTGGAGGCCCTGCTGCGCTGGCATGACGACGAGCTGGGCCAAGTGTCACCGGCTGAGGTTATTCCCCTGGCCGAGCGGCTGGGGCTGATTGAAACCTTGGGCACCCAGGTGCTGGAGATGGTGTGCGCGCAGCTTCAAAAGTGGCAGCACCTGGCCCGGGTGCCGGTGGCGGTAAACCTCTCGGTGCTGCAATTGCAGTCTGAGCACTTCCTGCGGGTATTGGACCACTGCCTGAGCCGCTATCAGATAGCCCCGGAGCTGATTGAGCTGGAGATCACCGAGAGCTTTTTTATTCCCGAACGGGCCGAGGCGATGCTGGCCATGCTCGAGGCCATTCGCAGCCGTGGTATTCGCCTTTCCATCGACGATTTCGGCACCGGTTATTCGTCCCTGGCGTACCTTCGCAAACTGCCCATCAATGCCTTGAAACTGGACCGCAGCTTTGTACAGAACCTGCCGGGCAGCCAAGGGGAGGTGGAGATAAGCCTGGCGGTGCTGGGGATGGCCAGAGGCCTTGGGCTGGAGGTGATAGCCGAAGGGGTGGAAACGGCGGCCCAGGCTGAGTTTTTAGCCAAACATCACTGCCAGCAGGCCCAGGGCTTTTATTTTTCAAGGCCGCTGCCGGCCGATGCGGTGCCGCGCTGGCTTGAAATCAATGCACCCAACCAATAAAAAAGGAGCCAACCGGCCCCTTTTTTAAAACGCGGTTATCAGTCCCGCTCGATGGCCAGGGCAACCCCCTGGCCGCCGCCGATGCACAGGGTCGCCAGGCCTTTTTTGGCGTCCCGCTTGAGCATCTCGTGCACCAAGGTGACCAGCACCCGGCAGCCGGAGGCGCCGATGGGGTGGCCAATGGCAATGGCGCCGCCGTTGACGTTGACCTTACTGGTGTCCCAGCCCAGCTCTTTACCCACCGCCAGGGATTGAGCGGCAAAGGCTTCGTTGGCCTCAATCAGGTCCAAGTCTTCTACCTTCCAGCCGGCGCGAGCCAGGCAGCGCTGGGTAGCGGGGACAGGGCCAATGCCCATGATGGACGGGTCCACCCCGGCGTTGGCGTAGGCTTTGACATGGGCCAGCACTTCCAGACCCAGCTGCTGGGCCTTTTCGCGGCTCATCATCACCACGATGGCGGCACCGTCGTTGATGCTCGACGCGTTACCGGCGGTCACGGTGCCGTCCTTTTTAAAGGCCGGGCGCAATTTGGCCAGGCTCTCGGCAGTGGTGCCGGCGCGGGGGCCTTCGTCGGTATCAAAGACAAGGGGGTCGCCCTTGCGCTGAGGCACCTTGATGGGGGTGATTTCATCTTTAAAGCGGCCAGCTTCGATGGCGGCCGCGGCCTTTTGCTGAGACTGAGCGGCAAAGGCGTCCTGCTGCTCACGGCTGATGTCGTATTTCTCGGCCAGGTTCTCGGCGGTGATGCCCATGTGGTAATCGTTGAACGCGTCCCACAGGCCGTCGTTGACCATGGTGTCCACCACTTGGGCGTTACCCATACGAAGGCCGGTACGGGCGCCAGGCATGATGTAGGGAGACAGGCTCATGTTTTCCATGCCGCCGGCAATCACCACATCGGCATCGCCGCAGCGAATGGCCTGGGTGGCCAGGTGCAGGGCTTTGAGGCCACTGCCGCACACCTTGTTGATGGTCATGGCCGGCACCATGTTGGGCAGGCCGGCGTGAATGGCTGCCTGGCGGGCCGGGTTTTGGCCACAACCGGCGGTCAGTACCTGGCCGAGCAGCACTTCGTCGACTTGGCTGCCGTCGAGGCCTAGCTTGGCCAGGGTATCCTGGATAAGGGTGGCGGCCAGTTGGTGGGCCGGGATCTGGCTGAGGCTTCCTTGGAAACCGCCAACGGCGGTACGGGTTGCTGCGACTATTACTACGTCCTGCATGCTATCTCCTTAACGGGCGACATGCGCCAACAGGTTGGGGGAGTTGAGCCATGATGCCGTCTCTTTGTGTCAATTTGGAATAGTCCATTAGTTACAAGCCCGGCCCATGCTAGAATGCGCGCCCGGGTTTGGGGGTAACTGATGAGCGATTACGACACCAGATTTGGCGGCATTATCCGGCTCTATGGCCAAAGTGCGGCCAATGTACTGAAACATAGTCATATTTTCGTGGCTGGGATCGGCGGCGTCGGCACTTGGGTAGCCGAGGCGCTGGCCCGCAGCGGTGTGGGTGCCATCACTCTGGTGGACATGGACGATGTCTGTACCACCAACACCAACCGTCAAATCCATGCCCTGACCACCACAGTGGGTCTTCCTAAGACCGAGGTCATGGCCGAACGTATCCGCCTTATCAATCCCGATTGCCAGGTGACGGCCATCGATGATTTTGTCACCCCGGAAAATGTAGCTGAACTTTTGGCTGCTGGCTTTGACTATGTGATTGATGCAACTGATTCTTTGGGCGCGAAGGCGGCCATGATCGCCCATTGCAAGCGCAACAAGATACGCATCATCACCATGGGCGGCGCCGGTGGCCAGGTTGACCCTACCCAGGTGCAGGTGGCGGATCTTACCAAAACCATCCAAGACCCCCTGGCCCGTAAGTTAAAAGAGCGCTTGCGCCGCAACTACCACTTCTCCAAGACCCGCAAGTTCGGGGTGGACTGTGTGTTTTCCTCGGAAGCCCTCAAATACCCTAAGCCCGACGGTACCGTGTGCGCCACCAAGCAAGCCGACGGCTCCATGCGCATGGACTGTGCCTCGGGATTTGGCGCTTCCATGGTGGTCACTGCCACCTTTGGCCTGGTGGCGGTGGCGAAGGTCATCGAAAAACTGACCGGCGTTAAGCCCTAGCGCTTCGGTGTTTGGCGGCCACCGTCAGCACCACGGCCAGCACCATGCAAAGCACACCGGCCAAGGTAGCGCCGTCAGGCCATTGGCCGCGAAGGGCGTAGCTGTAGCCAAGGCCGGTGAGGATCTCAAAGGCCGCCATCGGCCCCATCAGCACGGTCGGCAGGCGCTGGCTGGCGGCATTCCAGCACAAGGTACCCAACCAGGAACAGAGCACCGCAATGGCCAGCATCAGCGCCACAAAGATGCCGGGGCGTGGCCCCAGCGGCAACGGAAACTGCGGCTGCTCAAGGTGCAGGTAGAGGCTTGCCAGGGCAAAACCCAGCACTGATAACGGCAAGGTGGCCAGACCCTGCGCCGTGGCCCAGGCCGCCGGCGAGCGCCTTGGGTTGGTGCGCAGCCAGCGGGCATTTTTAAGGGCGTACCAGCTCCAGCAGGCCACCGCAAAAAACGCCAGCAACAAGCCTTCCAGATAGTGCCCGCCGCCAAGGTGGGCCGCGCCGCTTTTGAGTTCACTGATATTGACCAGCCCCAACCCGGCCAGCATCAGCGCCACTGCCGCGCTCATTACCGGCCAACGCAACTGCCCTTCTTGGTCGCGGTATAAAAAGTTGGCGGCCAAGGCAATCACCACCGGCAAGGTGCCCACCACCATGGTGGCGATGGGTGCGCCCACCCGCAGCACGGCACCGGCTACCCCGCAGTAATACAAAAGGTTGCCGATAAGGGCCAGCAGCAACGCCAGTTGCCAGTCGCGCCGGCTGAGGGTAGCCAGCGCCCGGCGCTGCTGCCAGGCAAGGGGCAGCGCCACCAATCCAAGGGCGAGATAGCGGCCGGTTGATTGCAAGGCGGCCGGGTAATCGGGCACCAGCAGCGGGCCGATAAAGATAAGGCCCCACAATAGGCCTGCGGCGATGGCGTACAGCAATCCTGCCAGCATGAGCTTCCCTGTTAATGAATCGAACTGGCGTTGGTGGCGGCAACCGCTATCCATGCTTGGCGATGGGTGCGCTCAAGTTGGCTGGCAAAGTGCGCTGGCACTTCGTCCATATCAAGCAAGGCCCTGTTCGATGCGCTCCAACATGGCGTAAAGGCCGTTGCTGCGGCTAGGGCTTAAAAAGCGGGCAAGGCCTGCCTGCTCGAAGGCTTGGCGGGCGTTAATGGCCTTGGCGTCTTTGACAGGCAGGCCTTCAAACAGGCTGAACAGCAGCGCCATCAACCCTTTGACAATGCGCGCTTCGCTGTCGCCGCGCAGGTTGACCCGGCCCGTGCTGGTGTCAAGATGCAGCCAGGTTTTGGCCTCGCAGCCGCTCACTTCATCACTGGCGGATTTGCTGTCCAGCAGCGGCAAGGTGCGGGCCAGGCTCAGCAAAAAACGGGTGCGACCTTCGAAGTGCTTCTCGGCGGCAAAGTCGTCAAACAGGCTCATGCCATCTCCTGAAATAGTGCTATCGCCTCGGCCAGGGCGGCCAGGCAATGTTGCAGCTCCTGCTTTGTATTGTAGGGCGCAACTGCCAGGCGCAGCGAGCCCGGCAAGCCCAACAGCTGATGCAGTGGCTGGGTGCAGTGGTGGCCGGCCCGCACCGCAATGCCCTTGCCGGCAAGGTAATGGGCCAGATCGCTATGGTGCACCCCGTCGACGCTGATGGATACCAGACTCACCCTTGGCCCCTGGCCCAGCACCTTGACCGGCAGCGCCGCAAGGCCGTCCAGCAACAAGGCGGTGAGCTCGGCTTCGTAGGCTGATGCGTCCAAGGATTGCAGCATGTTTGCCGCCGCCCCCAGGCCGATTATCTCGCTGATGGGGCCGGTGCCCGCTTCCAGGCGGTGGGGCAGGGCGTTGAAGGTGACGCCCTCAAAGCTCACCTTGTCGATCATCTCGCCGCCCCCCATAAAGGGCAGCAACTCCCCCAGGCTCTCAAGGCGCCCGGCCAACACTCCCACCCCGGTAGGGCCAAACATCTTATGGCCGGAGAAGGCGTAAAAATCGCAGCCGATAGCCTGAATATCCACCTTGAGGTGGGCGATGGCCTGGGCGCCGTCGATAAGGGTCAGGGCCCCGGCCTGGCGGGCCTTGGCGCAGATGGCCTCCACCGGGTTTATCAGCCCCAGGGTGTTGGACACATGGCAGCAGGCCACCAGCTTGGGTTTGTTGGCCAGCAGCGCCTCATAGGCGGCCATGTCCAGGCTGGCATCGTCCTTTAGGGGGATAACCTCGATAACGGCGCCGGTGCGCCTGGCCAGCAGCTGCCAGGGCACCAGGTTGGCGTGGTGCTCCATGGCGCTGACCAAGATCCGGTCACCGGGCTGGAAGTAATCAATCAGCCCCCAGGCCACGAGATTGATGGCGGCGGTGGTGCCGCTGGTAAAAACCACGGCCCGGCGGTCGGCGGCATTGATAAGGCTCTGAATGCTGTCCCTGGCTGCTTCCACGGCGCTGGTGGCGCGCTCAGCCCAACTGTGGCTGCCGCGATGCACATTGGCCCGGTATTCGCGGTAGTAGCTGTCCATGGCGTTAAGAACCGCCGCAGCGGTTTGGGTGCTGGCGCCGTTGTCGAGGTAGATCTCGGGCTGGCAGAGGCTGGGAAATTGGGCGCGAAAGGCGATGGGGTCGAACATAACAAGGGCCGGGCCTGGGCACAAAAGTGCATTGTCGGCAAAGCGATGGGCGGGCGCAAGTGCGCCCGCTGCGGTCAGGTGCGGGCCTTTTGGCCAAACAGCACTTGTTTGCCCTGCTCGGTAACGGTGGCGCGGTTGTTGCTCACCGCTTCGCCTTTGGCGTAGGCCCTGAGGGTGGCCGGGCGCTTGGCGATGGCCTCGAACCAGCGTTTGAGGTGGGGGAACTGGTTGAGATCCTGCTGCTGGCGTTCATGGGGCACTATCCAGGGGTAGCAGGCCATGTCGGCAATGGAGTAGTCGCTGCCGGCAATAAAATCGCGGCCTTCAAGGCGCTTGTTGAGCACCCCGTACAGACGGTTGGTTTCGTTGACGTAGCGGTTGATGGCGTAGTCGATTTTCTCCGGCGCATAAACACCAAAATGGTGGTTTTGCCCGGCCATGGGCCCAAGGCCGCCCACCTGCCAGAACAGCCATTCGTTAACGGTGTTGTGCGCCCGCACATCTTTGGGCCAGAACTGGCGGGTTTTGTCCGCTAAGTATTGCAAGATGGCGCCGGACTCGAACACCGTGATGGCCTGGCCGCCATCGGCCGGGGCATGGTCGATGATGGCCGGCATGCGGTTATTGGGGGAGAAGGCCAGAAACTCGGGTTTGAACTGGTCACCGGCGCTGATATCCACCGGCACGATGCGGTACTCAAGGCCGGCTTCTTCAAGGAAAAGGGTGATTTTGTGGCCGTTGGGGGTGGGCCAGTAGTAGAGGTCTATCATCTGCGGCTCCTGTGGCGTTAACGCCTGTAGGTGGGCGATTTAGTCGGCGGTCCACACTTGGTTACGGCCGTGGCGTTTGGCTTGATAGACCGCCTGGTCGGCCCGTTTTACCAAGGCGGTGGGGTCCTTGTCATCCGCGCTGACGGTGGCAACCCCGATACTCAATGTTGCACTAAATTGCCCCTGGCGGCCGTCGTCCAGGGCCATGGCGGCAAATTGCTGGCACAGCTGCTGGGCGGCCTGGGCTGCCCCTTTGGCCTCAGTGCCCGTTAGCAGCACCAAAAACTCCTCGCCGCCGATGCGTCCGGCCACATCGGTGCGCCGCAGCGATTGGCCAAACAGCGCCGCCAGCACTTTAAGCACCTCGTCTCCCACTGGGTGGCCGTGGCCGTCGTTGATGGCCTTGAAGTGGTCAATGTCGATAAGCAGCAGCGAAAAGGGCGTCTGGTAGCGCTGGAATTGGTGGAAGGTATCGTCGATGACCTTAAACAAATGGCGGCGGTTGAAAAGCCCGGTCAGCTCATCGGTGATGGACAATATCCGCAGCTGCTCTTCAAGGTGCTTGCGCTCGGTGATGTCGGTAATGATGCCGTGCCAGAGGATGGTGCCGTCTTCGAGTTTCTCCGGCACCGCGTTACCTTCTACCCAGATCTGCCGGTCATCCAGCTTGACCCGGTACTGGCAGTGCCATTTGCCCAGGGTGCGGGCAGAGCTGCGGATGCTGTCGGCTACCGCTTCGGCATCATCGGGGTGGAGCCGCTCAAACACCAGGCTGGCATCAGAGGTGACCTGCTGCGGCGACAAGCCGTAAATGGCGCGGATCCCTTGGCTGGCATAGGGGAACCAGGAATGGCCATCAGGGCCCAGGGCGTATTGGTAAATCACCCCCGGCACGCTTTGGGCCAGTTTATTGAGGCGCTCTTCGGCCAGGCGCGACTCGGTGATGTCGATATGGGTGCCGGTAACCAGCAAGGGGTGGCCGTCGCTGTCGCGGCTGGTGAGCTGGCCTCGGTCGTGTACCCACACCCAATGGCCGTCCTTGTGGCGCAGCCGGCAAATCTGTTCGTAAAAAGGCAGCTTGCCAGCAAAATGCAGGGCCAGCTTTTCGTCGGAAAAGACAATGTCGTCGGGGTGGGCCAGGGTCTTGAACACCTCGCCGCTCATGGGCTCGAGCTCGGCCCGGGTGTAACCGAGCATCTGCGCCCAGCGCTCGTTGATGCGGGTTTGGTCGGTCTGCACGTTCCACTCCCAGGTGCCGGCCCGGGTGCCGTTGATAATGGCTTCAAGGCGAGCGTTTTGGTCCCGAAGCTCGGCCCTGTCCTGGACGGTGCCGGAAATGTCTTTGATGAACACCAAAAAGCCGATGGGGCTTTGCTTCGGGTCAAGGCGCGGCTCCAGGCTCACTTTCAGGTGCCGGGTTTCACCCTGGCCGCTTTGCTCGACCTGCAAGCCGGCAAGGCTTGCCTGGGGGCTGGTGGCCAGCGACACAAGATAAGGAGCAATAGCCGGTAGCAGCATCGCCAGTGCCAAACCCTCGGGGCGCTCTACCCCCAGCGCCTGGCAGGCGGCAGGGTTGGCAAAGCTCACCTTGTGCTGGGCATCGGTCAGCAGCACCCCTTCGCCGAGCTTATCGAGGATATGGCTCAGTTCTTGGGGTGAGGTGTTTGATGGGATGGGCGAATGCAAAGGCGGTGGCTACCTGGGAAAAACTAAGGAAGGGTTTCGAGTCTGCCTGAGGGGGCGCTGGGCTGTCCAGATTCCCAGGCGGCCTGGCCACTGGCAAGGCCCATGGCGTAACCGGCGTCGAGGCGGGCTTTGTCGGTGGTGGTGCGCCCGACCTTAAAGCCATCCCCGGGGGCTATGACCCGCACTTTGCAATCGGCCGGGGGCCGCTCGATAAAATCGATGGCAGCGTTATAGCTTAGATGGCGGTTGACCATGGCCTCGGCGAGAGCCGGGTAGCCTGTTAGCAGCCTTTTGGTGAGCCAGGGCGCCTTGGCGGGCTTTTTGCGATAGCCAAGGGGCCGCGATAGCACCACGGTGATGTCGCGCGCCCCTTTGTTGTATGCCTCGATAACCGGAATGGAGTCGGCCACGCCGCCGTCGGTCATGGCAATGCCGTCAAGGCAGGGGTTGCTGCGGTAGGCCAGGGGCACGGCGCAAGAGGCTTTGAGCAGCTGTTCCAGGTTGCCCGCATCGGCCTTGATATAGGCGGCCTTGCCGTTATCTACCCGGGTGGTGACCACATAAAGGGGCACCGGCTGGGCGGCAAAGGCGTCGAGATCCAGGCGGATTTCGCGGATGGTCACCTCCCACAGCCAGTCGAGGTCGAGCCAGTGGCCGCCCCTTAAAAAGCGGCCAAGGGAGATAAACTCGGGCCGGCAGGAGTAGTCGGTGATCACCTTGTAGTTACGGCGCTGCTGCCCGGCAAGCCAAGCGGCAAGGTTGGTCGAACCGGCCGAGACCCCCAGGCAAAAATCGAAGGGACGGTAGCGGTGTTCTAAAAAGGCATCGAGGACGCCAGTGGCGAAGATGCCGCGCATGGCGCCGCCTTCCACCACCAGCGCCCGGCTGGGCTGCTGCATCGTTGGTCCTGCAAGGTTTTGGGCCAGTGTACCCAAAGCCGGGCTCGACTTAACCCAGTAAATGGCTGTTGCCTTGCCAGAGGCTGAAGGTCAGCAAGGCGGCAAAGCTCACCCAGGCCAAATAGGGCACCAGCAGCCAGGCAGCCAGGCGATTTACCGGGTAAAAGCCGCGAATGCAGGCGCCAATCAGCACCAGTAGCGCCAGCACATCCAGCATCGCCAGGGCGCCCTGGTGCCAGCTGAAGAACAGCCAGGACCACAGGGCGTTGACCCCCAGTTGCAGCAAAAACAGCCGCTGGGGCCACTTTTGTTTGCCGGGGCTTTGGCCGTAGCGCCACAGGGACAGGGCCATCATCAGGTACAGGGCGGTCCACACCGGGCCGAACAGCCAAGGAGGCGGCGCCCAGGACGGTTGGCTAAGGCTGGCATAAAAGACTTTGGCATCCACCGATGCCATGGCCCCGAGGGCGCCGGTGATGCCAACCAGCACCAGGCAGATCAGTAAAGACAGGAGTTTGTGTTGTGAGCTCATACGATTAGCGCCATTTTTTCAGGCTCTTACGGCGCTAATCAGCCTTTGGATCGCCGCTATTTCACCACCAGGGTGCCGCGGTACATGTTCATCTGGCAATGAAACACGTATTCCCCCGGCGCCAGGGGCGGCAAGGTGAGGGTGTGGGGCTTGCCGATGGGCAGTTCGGTGCTGGCGTCTACCCCGTCAAACAGCACCCACTGGGCGCAGGCCGAGGCGTCTTTTCGCAAAAAAGTCAGGGTGATGGGCTGGCCGGCCGGGCGCACCGGCCGCTCGGGCTCGTACACGCCGCCGTCCACTACGATGGTGGCCTCGCTATTGCCTGGGGTGGCCTTGCTGGCGCCCTTGCGGGGCCAAAACCAGAACACCACAAAGGCGATGGCCAACAGGCCGATAAGGTTGACTAACATGCTGCCTCCTTGATGGCGGTAAAGATAAGCGCTTCTTTTTCCAAGACATTGCCAAGGATGGTTACGCTGCGCTCGGGCCTTTTTTGCCAACTGACCCGAAAACCACAGCTCTCAAGGGCGCTGGCGAGCTCGGGGCCATCAAAAAAACAAAAGCCCTCGGCAAACTGCGGCTGGCCGGCCATGGTGGCCCTGGAACGCACCCCCAGCACCAAAGTGCCGCCCAGTTTCAGGCAGCGGTTAAGCTGCGCCAGGGCTGGTGCCAAGGGCTGCCAGAAATACGCGGTGTTGATGGTCAGCACCTTGTCAAAAAGCTGGGCTGGGGTAAAAGCCAGCAGGTCGCCTTCCATAAAGGCAAGCTGCGGGTGAGGCTTTTCGCGGGCGGCCGCCACCATGGCGCTGGCGCTATCAAGGCCCAGGTAGCGGCAATGGGGCAAACCAGCCAACAGATCCGCCGCATGGGCGCCGTTGCCGGGGCCCACTTCTAAAAGCTGCTCGCCGTCCACCAGGGCCAAGGCCTCTTGGCAGTACTGGATGATTTGCGCATTGGTCTTATTCATCCCCTCGGCCACTTTCAGGCCGAGGGCGCCTTCGGGCTGGCGCAGCTGGCGGCCCAGTTCCTCTGGGGTCACGCTCATGCCTTGCCTGCCCCTTTGAAAAAGCGCAGTCGGTTGGCGTTACTCACTACCGTCACCGAAGACAGCGCCATGGCCGCCCCTGCCACCACCGGGCTGAGCAGCCAGCCGGTGAAGGGATACAACAGGCCCGCCGCCAGGGGAATGCCCAGGCTGTTGTAGATAAAGGCGCCGAACAGGTTTTGCTTGATGTTGCCGATAGTGGCGCGAGAGATGGCGATGGCGTCTTCCACCACCAGCAACGAGCCGCGCATCAGGGTCAAATCTGCCGATTCCATGGCCACGTCGGTGCCAGTGCCCATGGCCATGCCCACATTGGCGGCAGCCAGGGCCGGGGCGTCGTTGATGCCGTCGCCGACCATGGCAACGCTACGCCCCTCGCTTTGCAGCCGGGTGATGGTCTCGGCCTTTTGCTCGGGAAGCACTTCGGCAATCACCTCGTCGATACCGAGCTTGCGGGCTACCGCTTCGGCGGTGCCCTGGCGGTCACCGGACAACAGCACCAGCCGCAGTCCCTGTTTTTTGAGGCCATCAAGGGCAGCCTGGGTGTCGTGCTTGATGGGGTCGGCCACGGCAAAGACCGCCAGCAGTGCATCGCCACGGGCCAGATACACCGGGGTGGCGCCTTGCTCCATCATGGCGTTTGTTGCGCTTTCGCCAGCGTCTAGGGCGATGTGGTACTGGGCCATCAGCTTGTGGTTACCCAGCAGCAGCGGCGCGCCATCAAGGCTGGCTTTAACCCCTTTGCCGGCCAGGGTGTCAAAGTCGTGCAGAGCGGCGGCCTCTACCTCCCCCGCCCATTCCAGCAGGGCACTGGCCAATGGGTGTTCGGAGCCTTGCTCCAGGGCTTTGACCAGGGGCTTGATGTCGGTGTCGGTAAAGGTATTAACTTCCACCACCTGGGGCTTGCCCTCGGTGAGGGTACCGGTTTTATCCAGCACCAGGGTGTCGATGTGGCTGAGGGTTTGCAGCGCCTCGCCGTTACGAATCAGCACACCGGCCTCGGCGGCCTTGCCGACCCCCACCATCACCGACATCGGCGTGGCAAGGCCAAGGGCGCAGGGGCAGGCGATAATGAGCACCGAGGTCAGCACCACCAGGGCGTGGCTGACCGCCGGGGCTGGCCCCAGGTTGTACCAGACCAGGGTGGCGACCAGGGCCAGCACCATCACCACCGGTACAAACACGGCGGCAATGTTGTCGGCCAGGCGGCCGATGCTGGGCCGCGATCCCTGGGCTTTTTTCACCTGCTCGATGATGCGGGCCAAGGCGGTGTCTTTGCCGACACCGGTGGCGGTAAAGACCAGGGTGCCTTTTTCCAGCAAGGTGCCGGCTTTAAGGCTGGCACCGGCAGCCTTTTCCTGAGCCAGGGGCTCGCCGGTGAGCATGCTCTCGTTAACAAGGCCGCTGCCTTCAACCACTTCGCCATCTACCGGCACTGTCTCGCCGGGGCGCAGCCGAAGCTTGTCGCCCTTGGCCACCGCCGCGACCGGGATGTCCGATTCTTGCTTGCCGCGGATCACCCGGGCGGTCTTGGCCTTGAGATCCAAGAGCCGCCGCAAAGCCTGAGAGGTTTTGCCCCGGGCCCGCGCTTCTAAGGCCTGGCCTAGGTTGATAAGGCCGACGATCATCACGCTGGCTTCAAAATAAAGGTGGCGCGCCTCGCCAGGGAAACTTTGGGGCAGCAGCAACACCGCCATGGAATAGAGCCAGGCGGCGCCAGTGCCAAGGGCGATAAGGGTGTCCATATTGGCCTGATGGTGGCCAAAGGCCTTGAAGGCGCCCCGGTAAAAGTGGCCACCGGCCAGCACCATGATGGCAAGGGTCACCAGGCCAATCAGGCCCCAGACAAGGCGGCTGGTGGGGCTTATTGCCATCATTTCGCCGCCCAGCAGCCCCCAGAGCATTAAGGGCACACCCAAAGCCAAGCCGGCGCCGCATTGCCACCAGAGTTTTTTCAGGTGAGCGGCTTCGGCTTGGGCCTGGGTGTCCAGATCGCTCTCGTCGTCGCCGCTTAGCTCACGGGCGTCGTAACCGGCGGCCTGAATAGCACTGATAAGGGTTGCGCTGTCGGCGCTGCCATCAATATGGGCGCTGCGATCGGCCAGGTTAACCTGGGCCTGGTCCACGCCATCGACCCCGTCCAGGGCCTTTTCAATGGCGCGTACACAACCGGCGCAGCTCACCCCCAGCAGCGCCAAGTGCACATGCTGGCTCATGGCTTACTCCTTGATAAGTTCGGCGCTAAAGCCAGCGTCTTCAATGGCTTTGATAACGGCGGCGCTTGCGGCGGTGCCGGTTACCTTGGCCTGATGTTCGGCAAGGCTGACTTCAAATTCGCTGACGCCAGCAAGCCCGCCCAGGGCAGTTTCAACGGCGCTGACACAGCCGCCACAGCTGATGGACGGCAGGGCAATATGCATGGTGTTGGACATAACAACCTCCTTGGATGATGCCCTTAGGCTAAACCCTGGAGTTGGTTCAAGGTCAAGTGCTTGAGTGCAGACGCGCTGTTGATTATTATCCGCGCAGCCAAGGAGGGCTTATGTACTGGATCATCCTGCGATTTCTGCTGTTTACCTTATGGCTGTTCCCGCTGTGGCGGGGCTGTCGCAAACGCCACAGCGACGACAAGCCCTGGCTGTTTATCCTGCTGTTAACCTTGCTGACCCTGGCCTGGGCCGAACTGGCCCCCACCCAGGAATGGCAAACCCTGCTGCTGTGGTTTTTGCTGCCCTGGCTGAGCCTGATGGTGAGCCGGGCCGGGCGTTAAAAAGGGCCCGCAGGCCCTTTTTAGAAGTGGTATTTGACCAGCAGGTTGGTCACGCTCTGGGTGGTTTTAAAATCGTCGGTGTCTTTGATACCGAAGCGATGCTTCCAGTAGTCGTACTCGATACCCACAAACAGCTTGTCCTTCTTCAGCCCCAGCACCTGGCCCAGGTCGTATTTGAGCTGCGGGTTGAAGTGGACGTTGTGGTGATAGCTCTGGTCGCTGTCCACTACCCAGTCGATGAAACCGTCAAAGACGATTTGGCTTTGGCCAACCGGGAAGTGCATACGCCAGGTGGGGGTGACCTGAAAGGTGTCACCGTCGTGGCGGCCACGTGGCAGGCGCTTATAGAAGTTGAGCTGGAAGTAATCGAACCCCGGCAGTTTGAGATCAAAACCCGGGCCCACCAGCAGGGTGTTGACGTTGCCTTCACCAAACTCGTAGGTGGTGGCCAGCAGCACATCGCTCACCACGCCAAAAGACAGGTCCTTGCCGGTCAGCTTGCCGGCGCTAAAGCGCGGGCTGAATTCGCCGTACAGGGTTTTGTTGTCGCCTTTGACACCGTTGAAACGGGTGCCGTCGGTAAAGAAGAACACATCGCCGAAATCCCAGCCTGAGGCATGTTCGAAGGTCAGGGTCTGTTCGGTGCTGGGGTTAACGGTGAAGTGCTGGCCGTACAGGTAGGTCAGGCTGTTGTCTTGCCATTGCATGCCAGCAAAGGCGGCAGGGCTGGCCAAAACGGTGGCCAAAAGCAGTGCGCGCATCGGGGTCTCCTCAAAAAGTGGCGCACAGTCTATTGGCCCATTACAAAAACGCAATCGCTTTCCCCGGCCAAGCCAGGGAAATGTGAGCTTTGCCCGCTAAAGCCCCGGGTTTAACCGCTCGCTGATTTCGCAAAAGCCATTTACGCGCACGGGACTTGTCTGCCTCGAACGTCGGCGTAAACTGTTGCGCACGCAAAGGTACCCCTACATTTTATAAGGGCTCTTCAAGGCCTGCCTCGGGGACCGCCCTACAGCAACAACCACAGTGCGGAGAAGTTTCATGGTTGAACAGCGTTGTCGCCTGCCCGGATGGCAGGATTTGGTTATGTCTGCCGAGCAGGCTGCCGAGCTTATCCAAGACGGCATGATAGTGGGCATGAGCGGCTTTACCCGGGCTGGCGAGGCCAAAGCGGTGCCCTTGGCCCTGGCCCAGCGCGCCCATGAAAAACCTTTCTCCATTACCCTGATGACCGGCGCCTCCCTCGGCAACGATCTCGACGCCAAGCTCACCGAGGCCAAAGTGCTGGCCCGCCGCATGCCGTTCCAGGTGGATAGCACCTTGCGCAAGGCCATCAACGCCGGCGAAGTGATGTTTATCGACCAGCACCTCTCGGAAACCGTAGAGCTGCTGCGCAACAAGCAGCTGGGCAAGATGGACGTGGCGGTAATAGAGGCCTGCGCCATTACCGAAGAGGGCGGCATCGTGCCCACCACCTCGGTGGGTAACTCCGCCAGTTACGCCATTTTGGCCGACAAGGTGATCATTGAACTGAATCTGGCCAGCCCCGCTGGCCTGGAAGGGCTGCACGACATTTACATTCCCCAGATGCGCCCCAACCGCCAGCCCATTCCGGTGGTGGCCCCGGACAGCCGCATCGGCACCCCGTATATTCCTATCGATGCCAGCAAAATTGCCGCCATCGTTATCACCGAAGGCAAAGACAGCCCCTCCAACGTGCTGCCCGCCGACAGCGAAACCCAGGCCATTGCCGACCACCTTATTCGGTTCTTTAAAGAAGAAATTGACGCAGGACGGCTCACCGAATCCTTGCTGCCGCTGCAGGCCGGTATCGGCACCATGGCCAACGCGGTGATGGAAGGCCTGATTGAAGGCCCCTTCGATCGCCTGACCATGTACTCCGAGGTGCTGCAAGACTCCACCTTCGATCTGCTCGACTCAGGCAAGCTCACCTTTGCCTCCGGCTCTTCCATCACCCTGTCGCCCAAGCGCAACGACCAGGTGATGCGCGAGCTGGACAAGTACCGCAACCGCTTGATCTTGCGGCCCCAGGAGCTGTCCAACCACCCGGGTATCGTGCGTCGCCTTGGCATCATCGCCATCAATACCGCCCTGGAAGCGGATATCTACGGCAACGTTAACTCCACCCATGTCTGCGGCACCCGCATGATGAACGGCATCGGCGGCTCGGGGGATTTTGCCCGTAACAGCCAGCTGTCGATTTTCGTTACCAAATCCATCGCCAAGGGCGGCGATATTTCGAGCTTTGTGCCCTTTGTCAGCCATGTAGACCACACCGAGCACGACGTAGACATTCTGGTCTCCGAGCAGGGCCTGGCTGACCTTCGCGGCCTGGCGCCCCGCGAGCGGGCCCGGGTTATCATCGACAACTGCGTGGCGCCTTTGTACCGCCCGGCCCTTAACCGCTACTTTGCCGAGGCCTGCGCCCGGGGCGGCCACACCCCGCACTGCCTGGAAAAAGCCCTTTCCTGGCATCAGGCCCTCAATACCGAAGGCAACATGCGCAGCCTGTTGGCCGAATAAAAAGGAGGCGCCGCAAGGCGCCTTTTTTGTTGTTGCACTTGTTTGAGGCGGCGCTAGAATACAAAAATACTGTTTTTATATACAGGCTTTGTGTGCGCAAGATCATTCATGTGGACATGGACTGCTTCTTTGCCGCTGTGGAGATGCGGGACAACCCGGCCCTCAAATCGGTGCCGCTGGCCATTGGCGGCAGCCGAGAGCAGCGCGGGGTCATTTCCACCTGTAATTACGAGGCTCGCAAATATGGGGTGCGCTCGGCCATGAGCACCCACAAGGCGCAGCTTTTGTGCCCCAAACTGGTATTGCTGCCGGGGCGGATGGGGGTCTACAAAGCGGTCAGCCAGCAAATTCGCGCCATCTTCGAGCGTTACAGCGACCTTATCGAGCCCCTTTCTCTGGACGAAGCCTACCTCGATGTGACCGACAGTCCCCATTTTAAGGGCTCGGCTTCCCTGATCGCCGAAGCCATCCGCGCCGATATTCGCCGCGAGCTCAACCTCACCGCCTCGGCCGGGGTGGCCCCCAACAAGTTTTTGGCCAAAATCGCCTCGGAAGAGAACAAGCCCGATGGCCTTTTTGTGCTGACCCCAGCGGCGGTGGCCGATTTTGTCAAAGACTTGCCCCTTCGCAAGATCCCAGGGGTGGGGCCAGCTACCGAGTCGCGGCTGGCGGCCCTTGGGCTCAAAACCTGCGCCGATATCCAGCGCTGCGACCAAGACTGGTTCGAGCTGCAATTTGGCAAATTTGGCCGGGCCCTTTATGAGCGGGCTTTTGGTATCGACGAGCGGGGGGTGACCGTTAGCCGGGAGCGAAAATCGGTGGGGGTGGAAACCACCCTGCCCAAAGATCTGGAGACCCTGGCGGCGGTGCGCCGGGTGGCCGATGAGCTGGCCCCGGAGCTTACCCGCCGCCTTGGGGAGCGGGCCATCGGCAAGGTGGGCGTAAAACTCAAGTTCAGCGATTTTACCCAAACCACCATGGAGCATGTCAGCGGCGAACTGGACCACGGGCTCTTTGACGCTTTGCTGGAGACGGCCTACCAGCGCGGCCAGGGCAAAGGGGTGCGGCTGGTGGGGCTTTTTGTCGGCTTGGCGGGGCAGGGGGTTATCCAGCAGCTCAAACTGCCTTTTGCCGAGTAATTCCTTCCTTTATCTATCCCTTTGTCTGTTCTAGTCCTTGCCTGGGCCTGCCTCATTCATGATAATGATAATAATTGTTGTTTGGAGGCTGCATGCTGGGCATAGGGACCTTGTTGGCGACCTGGTTGGGGTGGCACTACCGCCGGTATTTCTGGGCCGTTATTAGCGCAGTACTGATTGTGACGGTGCTGAGCGCCCTGGTGTTTGACGACAGCGCCCAGTGGGTTATGGCGCTGACTGGCGCCATGACCGGGCTGGTGCTGTGGCCGCTGCTGCTGCCAAGGAGGGCGCGATGACCCTGCGCTTGCTGGTGAGCCTGATTATTGGCGGGCTGCTGAGCTTGTCGTTGTCCCTTAACTGGTTCTTGCTGATGCCCATTGAAAACGGCAGCCGCCTGGCGGGCATTTTGCTGGCCGCCATGCCCATCTGGGCGCTGGTGGTGATGTTCATGCTGTGCGACGGCCGCCGCCTGCACCACGGAGTGGCCTCCTGGGGCGCCGCGCTGCTGCTCTCGGCCCTTGTTAATGGAGTGCTGTGGTGAGTTTTATGCGCCGCTACTGGACCCAGGTCCACAACTGGGTGGGGGTATTGATCACGCCGCCGCTGGCCATCATTTTCTTTACCGGCATTGTGCTGTTTTTTCACGACGCCCTCTATCAATGGGAGTTTGGGCGCCAAGGGCAACTGACGTTGCCTCAGGCCATGGACCAGGCCGCCAACCGGCTTGAGCAGCAGGGCATATTAAAAGAAGGCGGCAGTCTCTCTTTTTACCCGGCCGAGGAGGGCGGCTTCCCGCTGATGTACTACGGCGGCAAAGGCTACCAGGCCATTTTGGCTGACGGCACCGTGCTCAAAGACGCCATCCGGGGCAATGCTGGCCGCACCCTTTTAAACATCCATGATTCCCTGTCCTTGCCCATGGGCCTTTATCTTGCAGGCCTGGTGGCGGTTTTGATGCTGGTGCTGCTTATCAACGGCCTGGTGGTGCATTGGCCCAACCTCAAGCGCCAGTTCCAGCAGTACCGGCCCGATTCGGCCAAAGACAAATGGCTGGATCTTCACAAACTGGTGGGCATCGCCAGTCTGCCGTATCTGTTGATGTACGCCATCACCGGCGCCGCCTTTTGCCTGCTGGTTTTGTACCAGGCCTTGCTGCTGATGGGCCCTTACCAGGGGGACCGTAGCGCCTTGATGAATGACATGGGCTTTGCCCAGGTACCCCAAGCGGCCAAGGTGGCAGCGGCGCAGCTGCCGCCCTCGGCCCTTCTTGCCCAAAGCCAAGCACTTTTAGGGGCCCAGCCCAATCGCTTGACCATTGGCCCCTGGAAGGACCAAAACCAGCAGGTTATCGCTACCAGCAGCAGGGGCCGCGAGTTGGTCGAAACCCGCGAGATAATCTTTACCCCCGGCGCCAAGGCCCCTTTGAGTGATATCCGCCAGGACAACATGGACCCGTCACGGCTGATTTACGGCGCCTTTGTGGCTCTGCATTATGGGCACTTTGGTGGCATCACCCTTATTTGGCTGTTCAGCGCCTTAGGCATTGCTTGTCTTGGCATGCTCTTTGGCGGCGCCTTGCGGGCCCATGGCCGGCTGCCAAAAAGCGGCTGGCTTTATCACTACAACCGCAAATCTCTGGTGCTGGCCGGTAGCCTGCCACTGGGTACCCTGGCGCTGCTGCTGGCCGCCCGCTATTTGCCTATGGACAGCCCGGCGCGGTTCTGGGCCTTTCCCTGGGTGTTCTGGGTGGTGACTTTACTGCCGGTGCTCTGGCCCATGGCAGTTGGCACCGGGCGGCGCCGGGTGGCGTGTTTGTGGTGGACTGGCGGGCTTTTCGCCCTGGCAAGCCTTGGCTCCATTGCCTTGAAACAAGGGCCGGAGCTTTGGGCCTGGGCGCTTGCCCTAGTGGCCGGCACCCTGGTGCTGGGGGCTGGCGCCGCGCTACTGACCCGGCGCTTGTCGCCCCCTGCGTCCTAGCGCCGACACCAATATTTACAGTTCCCTAGTGCGGCGCGGCGGGCCGTCCCTTGGTTGCACCGGGGGACTGCCCTAGAATGGCTGCAAACTCAGTAACGGAAATCTCTTATGGCCTTTGCCAAACCACAACGTGAAGCCTCCTTCGAAGCCGCCCTTGAGAGCGGCCAATACGATGCCCTTATCCTTATTCACAGCCCCGGCGCAGCCCTGGCCGAGCCTCTGGCAAGCGTGCTGGCCGAGCACGCCCGTATCGATGCCCGGGTGGCCAGTGACAGCCTGTTGATCCCCGCCGCCAAACTGCCGGGCCAGCGCCTGATCAGCACCGCTACCGGCCCTTTGCTGCGCGATTACGACGATGTACGCCGCTTCTATGACGCCGGTAAAAAAGCCGCGGCCTTGGCCCTGTCTGCCGGTATCACCAAGCCTTTGCTGCAAGTGGCTGGCGTGCCGGACGACGAGCGCTACGCTCAGGCCGAATTGCTGTCTTTGCTGGGGTTCTGGCAAGGCCTGTGGCAGCCGCTGGAAGCGCGTGAAGCCCTGGGTGAAGCCGAAGTCGAGCCGGTTTCCCTGGTTGGGGTGCTGTCGGCCTCTTTGGATGTGGACGCCGCCGCCGCTATCGAAGCGGGCCGCCGCGCTGGCCGGGACCTGTGCGGTACCGAGCCCGAGCGCATGGCGCCCCTTAAATTTGCCGAATACTGCGAGAAGCTCTTTGCCGGCAGCCCGGTGAAGGTTTCCGTGCTGCGCGACACCGACACCCTCAAGCGCGACTACCCGCTAATGATGGCGGTGGCCCGCGCCAGCCTGGCGGTAGAGCGCCATGTGCCCTGCGTTATTCGCCTGGAATACCAAGGGGAAGGGGAGATTGAGAAGACCCTGCTGTTTGCCGGCAAGGGCGTGACTTACGACACCGGCGGCGCCGATTTGAAAGTGGGTGGCCATATGGCCGGCATGAGCCGCGACAAAGGCGGCGCTGCCGCCGTGGCCGGTTTTATGAAAACCCTGGCCGAGCTTAAGCCCCAGGGCATTAAGGCTATCGCCGAAATTGGCGCGGTGCGTAACTCCATCGGTGCCGACAGCTTTGTGGCGGATGAGATCATCACCAGCCACGGCGGGGTGCGGGTGCGCATCGGTAACACCGACGCCGAAGGGCGCCTGGTACTGGCCGACCTCCTCTCTCACCTGCGTGAAGCGGCGGTTGATGCGGTGGAGCCGGAAATTTTCTCCATCGCTACCCTTACCGGCCATGCCGCCCGTGCCCTTGGCCCTTACACTGCGGTGGTGGAAAACGGCCCGGCCCGCGAGCTTAACATCGGCCGCACCCTGGCTACCCTTGGCGACCTGTACGGCGACCCGGCTGACGTATCCCGTGTGCGCCGCGAAGACTACGCCTTTATTGCGCCGCGCACCCGTGCCGACGACGTGCTGAGCTGTAACAATGCCGGGTCTTCCGTTACCGCCCGTGGCCACCAGTTCCCCATGGCCTTTTTGGATATCGCCTCCGGCCTTGCCAAGCACGGCCTGGACAGTGCCCAGCCTATCCCCTACACCCATCTGGATATCGCCGGCTCCGGCATTGAAGGGGGCGACTGGCAACACGGCGCACCTTCTGCGGCCCCGGTGATCACCCTGGCCGCCAGTTACCTGCTTTAACGTAAGCGACAAGCCCACCCTCAAGGTGGGCTTTTTTCACCCTTATTTTGTAATTAAATTACTTTACGCCCGCGTAAACTGGTGTTTTAAGGATTTTTTGTTGGGTTTTATTGTAATAAAACTACATTTTGCTATACTGGCTTCGAGGTTGAGAAAACCTCCTCGTGCTAACTCCATGGATTGGGGGATAAGAATCTCCACGGAACCGAGATCAGGCGCCCAAGAGGGCAAGTGCCGAGAAGCCTGTGAACGAAATTGAGGAGCTGAACTATGAAAATCGTCTTTCCTTTTGCCAACCAGGGTGTTTTTCCGCCGGCCAAGGGTGAGCAGCGTAGCATGCCGCTGTTCCTCTACCCCACTCAGTGGTCCAAGGCACCAAAGAAAAAATAAAAAATCCTGTGATGACAAAAGGGGCCGCAAGGGCCCTTTTTTATTGGCTTTTTTCCCTTTCATACCCCCCGTCTCCAGCAACTGTCCTAAAGCTGTCACATAGCCGTCATCTTGCGATGGTAAAAAACTGCCGACCTGATGAAAAAAGGGGGCGCCAAGGCGTCTCATCTCACCAACTGGTTTTAGGATCTCGATATGAATAAGTTGCTTAAAGGTGTGGTACTTAGCTGCGCTGTTCTGGGTTCAGCCTCTGCTTTTGCAGACACCGTGATCAACGGCGCTGGCGCTACCTTCCCTTATCCTGTTTACGCCAAATGGGCCGAGCAATACAACAAGGAAACCGGCGTCAAACTGAACTACCAGGCTATCGGTTCTGGTGGTGGTATCAAACAAATCATCGCTAACACCGTTGACTTCGGTGCTTCCGATGCGCCGCTCGACAAAGCCGAGCTGGACAAGCAAGGCCTGGTACAGTTCCCGGCCGTTATGGGCTCCATCGTTGCCGTTGTTAACGTTCCTGGCATCAAAGCCGGTGAAATGAAACTGTCTGGCGAAGCCCTGGCTGACATCTACCTGGGCAAAGTAAAATTCTGGGACGACGCTGAGCTGAAAAAGCTGAACGGCGGCCTGAAACTGCCTCACCTGCCTATCTACGCCGTACACCGCTCTGACGGTTCCGGTACCAGCTACAACTTCACCGACTACCTGAGCCGCGTTTCTGGCGACTGGAAAGCCAACGTAGGCGTAGGTAAAGAAGTGGCTTGGCCGAAAGAAGCTCACCAGTTGGGCGGTAAAGGCAACGCCGGTGTCGCCAACTTCGTTAAGCGCACCAAGGGTTCTATCGGTTACGTTGAGTTTGCCTATGCCAAAACCAACGACCTGACCTACACCCAGATGCAAAACCAATCCGGCGCCTTTGTAGAGCCTTCCATGAAAGCCTTCATGGCCGCTGCTGCCAACGCCGATTGGGCCCACGCTCCTGGCTTCAAGCTGATCCTCAACGACCAGCCTGGTGCCGACTCCTGGCCGATGACTGCCGCTACTTTCATCCTGATGCACAAAGAGCAGGCTAACCCTGAGACTGCCAAGGAAGTGCTGAAGTTCTTCCAGTGGGGTTACGAGAAAGGCGACAAGCTGGCCACCGAGTTGGACTACGTACCGATGCCCGCCAATGTGGTCAAAATGGTTGAATCCATGTGGACCCAGGACATCAAAAACAATGGCAAAGCTGTTTACTAACAGTAAGTTGTCATGAAATTTACCCCCGTGTTCCGGCACGGGGGTTTCGTTGTTTGTAGAGCTGATACCTTTGACTATGAAAGCATTACTGCTCAAGGCATTCCCAGTGGATGGCGATGGATTCTTCCGTAAGGCCAGCATGGCCAGTGCAGGGCTCATCGCTGTATTGATGTTTGCTTTGCTGTTGTCGCTGGTGACAGGCGCCTGGCCGGCCCTTGAAAAGTTCGGCCTGGGATTCTTTTTCAGCAATGAATGGGACCCGGTAAACGAGCAATTCGGGGCCGCTAACGCCCTGTACGGCACCTTGGTGTCGTCGTTTATCGCCGTGTTGCTGGCCTTGCCCGTTGGCGTGGGTGTGGCCATCTTCCTGTCCGAGCTAAGCCCCAAATGGCTGTCCAAGCCATTGTCCATTGCCATTGAGCTGCTGGCCGCCGTGCCCAGCATCATCTACGGCATGTGGGGTCTCTTTGTGTTTGCCCCCTGGTTCTCTGAAGGGTTCCAGATGTGGGCTGGTGAGCATTTGGCAGAGCTGCCGGTTATCGGCAGCTTATTCAGTGGGCCCCCCATGGGTGTGGGACTTTTGACATCAGGCATCATTCTGGCCTTCATGATCCTGCCAATTCTGACCTCCCTTATCAAAGAGGCGCTCAGCACAGTGCCCAACGTACTGCGTGAAGCCACCTACGGTATCGGCGCTACCCAGTTCGAAGTGATTGCCAAGGTTTTGTTGCCCGCCATCAAGGGCCCCATTTTCGGCGCGCTGATCCTCGCGCTGGGAAGGGCTCTGGGGGAAACCATGGCCATTACCTTCGTCATTGGCGGCGCCCAGAGCATGGACGTCAGCCTGTTCATGCCGGCTACCTCGATTTCCGCCACCATCGCCGAGCAGTTCAACGAGGCCACCGGTGAGACGCACATCGCTTCTCTTATCGGCCTGGGCCTGGTGCTGTTCATGATCACCTTCGTGGTGATGGGTACAGCCCGGGTGCTGCTGCGGAGGAAAATGCAATGATCATGCGTAAAGCCAAGAACGTGCTGTTCAAGGCCTTCTGCCTGGGTGCCACCCTGCTGGGCCTGGGCGTATTGGTGTTGATCCTCTACACCCTCTTTGAAAAAGGCCTGGCCGGCATGAGCTGGTCGCTGTTTACCGAAGTCACCCCGGGCCCCGGCGGTGAAGGCGGCCTGGCCAACGCCATTATCGGCAGCGTGATGATGACCGCCCTGGGCATTGTGCTGGCGACCCCGATTGGGGTGCTGGCCGGTACCTGGCTGGCCGAGTTTGGCCAGAACTCCAAGACCGCCGACACCATCCGCTTTTTGAACGGCATGCTGATGAGCGCCCCTTCCATCCTGGTGGGCCTCTTCGTGTACCAACTGGTGGTGGTAGGCATGGGGCACTTCTCCGGCTGGGCCGGCAGTATCGCCCTTGCCATCATTGCCCTGCCCATCATCATCAGCACCACCGAAGAGATGCTCAAACTGGTGCCCCGTAACCTGCGTGAAGCCGGTGCCGGCCTTGGCACCCCGCGCTGGAAGGTGATTGTCAGCCTGTGCTATCGCAGCGTCGGTACCGGTATCGTGACCGGTATCTTGCTGTCGGTGGCGCGCATCAGCGGTGAAACGGCGCCTTTGCTGTTTACCGCTCTTAACTCCAGCTTTATGACCCTCAATCCCAATGAGCCTATGGCCAACCTGCCGGTAACCATTTACCAGTTCGCCATGAGCCCTTACGAATCCTGGAACCAACTGGCCTGGGCCGGCGCTTTGCTGATCACCATGGCCATCCTGCTTCTCAACATTTTGTCGCGGGTACTGCCGCAACTGAAAAAACGGAGGTCCTGATGAGCCAGGTCGCCCATATCCAGAATTACCAGGCTTCACCCCTTAAAAAACGCATGGACGTTCAAGGGCTGAATTTCTTCTACGGTAAGGACAAGCAGGCCCTGTTCGAAGTGAGCCTGCCTATCTACAAGAATCGCGTTACCGCGATGATCGGCCCGTCCGGCTGTGGCAAATCCACCCTGCTGCGCTGTTTGAACCGCATTTATGAGCTCTACCCCGGCCAGCGCGCCGAGGGCAACGTGCTGCTGGACGACAGCTGCGTGCTGACCAAAAAGGTGAGCCTGAACGACCTGCGCGCCAAGGTGGGCATGGTGTTCCAAAAGCCCACTCCCTTCCCGATGAGCATCTACGACAACATCGCTTTTGGTATCAAGCTCTATGAGAGCCTGTCCCGCAAGGAGATGGACAAGCGTGTGCGTGAGGCCCTGGAACAGGCCCAGCTGTGGAACGAAGTGAAAGACAAGCTCAACAGCGACGCCTCCAGCCTCTCTGGTGGCCAGCAGCAGCGCCTGTGTATCGCCCGCACCATCGCCCTCAAGCCCGAGGTGATTTTGATGGACGAGCCCACCTCGGCTCTGGACCCCATTGCCACCCAGGGTATCGAGGAGCTCATCAGCGAGCTGCGCAAGCACTACACCATCGTCATCGTGACCCACAACATGCAGCAGGCGCAGCGGATCTCCGACTACACCGCTTTTATGTACCTGGGCGAGCTCATCGAGTTCGGTGAAACCGAGCAGGTGTTCAAAAAACCGGTTAATGCCCGCACCAAAGATTATGTGCAGGGTACATTTGGTTAACCGAAAAGGCCGCGTAAGCGGCCTTTTTTATTAGCACTTTACCGACCAGGGGTTTTGGGTAACATGGTAGTAACCTGATGCAGCTCGGGAATGGCTGTTTCGCGCCTTGCAAAACGTTTGCCCTGCTTGGATAATCGCGCGCCATTCTCCGTCTTTGAGTGGCTCCCCCATGCTCGAAAAACTGTTCAAGCTCTCTGAGCTCGGCACCAATACCCGTCAGGAAGTGATAGCCGGTATCACCACTTTCTTGACCATGGCCTACATCATCTTCGTCAACCCGTCGGTACTGGCCAAGACCGGTATGGACCACGGCGCGATTTTCGTGGCCACCTGTCTGGCAGCCGCCTTTGGCTGTTTCGTGATGGGCTTTCTGGCCAACTACCCCATCGCCCTGGCACCGGGTATGGGCCTTAATGCCTTCTTTACCTACACCGTGGTTTTGCACGACCACTACAGCTGGGAAACCGCCCTGGGCGCGGTGTTCTTCAGTGGCTGTATCTTCGTGCTGCTGTCGCTGTTCAAAATTCGTGAGTGGATAATCAATTCCATACCCGGCGCGCTGAAGGTGGGGATAGCCGCTGGTATCGGCCTGTTCCTGGCCATGATTGGCCTCACTAACGCCGGTGTGGTGGTGGACAACCCGGCCACACTGGTGAGCCTGGGCGATCTGAGTAAACCCTCGGTGCTGCTGGCTATCCTCGGCTTTTTCCTGATTGTGGCGCTGGAGACGCGGCGGGTAAAAGGCGGGGTGCTGATTGCCATTTTGCTGATCACCGTGCTGGGGGTGGTGGCTGGCCTTACCGAATACCATGGCTTGGTGTCGGCGCCGCCGTCTCTGGCCCCCACTTTTGCCAAGATGGACTTGGCCGGCGCTTTTAGCCTCTCCATGCTGTCGGTGATTTTCGCCTTCTTGTTCGTGGACTTGTTCGACACCTCCGGCACCTTGCTGGCGGTCGCCCAAAAGGCCGATCTTCTTGATAAAAAGGGCAACCTGCCACGGCTTTCCAAGGCATTGTTGGCCGATTCTACCGCCACCATCGTCGGTGCCACTTTGGGTACTTCCACCACCACCTCTTATGTAGAAAGCACCGCTGGCGTTGCCGCCGGTGGCCGCAGCGGTCTGACCGCCGTTACCGTTGGGGTGTTGTTCCTGGCCGCGCTCTTTTTCGCGCCCTTGGCGGGCATGGTGCCGGCTTTTGCTACCGCCGGCGCCCTGGTGTACGTGGCGGTGCTGATGCTGACCAGCCTTCGCCACCTGGACTGGAATGACCTGACCGAAACGGTACCGGCAGCGGTGGTACTGATCATGATGCCGCTGACCTATTCCATCGCCACCGGCATTGCCCTTGGCTTTATCAGCTACGCCCTGGTCAAGGCTCTGGCCGGCCGCTTCAAAGAAGTGAGCCCGGCGGTGTGGGTGCTGGCGATGCTGTTCTTCTTGAAATTTGCTTTTGCAGGATGATGCTATGACAAAAAAATACCTGGTCACCTGGGAAGCCTTTCATCAGGCCGCCCGCGAACTGGCAGCCCGTCAGCTGCCTGCCGAGCAGTGGAAAGGCATAGTGGCGGTTACCCGTGGCGGCATGGCCCCGGCTCTGGTACTGGCCCGTGAACTGGGGGTGCACAACGTCGATACCGTGTGCATTTCCTCCTACGACCACGACGCCCAGCGCGGCCTGAACATCATCAAACCGGCCAGCGAGGCGGTGGGTGACGGTGAAGGCTGGCTGGTGGTGGACGACCTGGTCGACAGCGGCAATACCGCCCGCGCCCTGCGGGAAATGTACCCCAAGGCCAAGCTGGTGGCGGTGTTTGCCAAACCCAGCGGCAAGCCCCTTATCGACCAGTACGTGATTGATATTGCCCAGGACACCTGGATTGAGCAGCCCTGGGATATGGGCCCTGCCTTCCAAGCCCCCTTGTCCGGGCGCGACTGATAAAAAACCGGCCTCAAGGCCGGTTTTTTTATCGCCAGTGATACACCGGCCAGCCGCGCACTTCGGCGATGGCGGCAAGCTTTGGGTCAGGGGTCACCACATGGGCGCTATCGGCCAGGCTCAATAGCGCCAGATCGTTGATGGAATCGGAATAGGCGTGCAGCAGGGCCGGCTTTTCACCCAGATGCTGGGTCAGCCGCCAGGCCTTGCCGTGGCCGAGGCTGGGCACCCCCTGGCATTGGCCGGTAAAGACGCCACCCTCGACGGCAAGCTCGGTGGCTATCACTTCATCGAGCCCCAGCAGCCTACATACCCCTTCTACTATGGGAGCGATGGTGGCGGAGGCCACTATCACCCGGTGACCCTGCTGCTGGTGGCGCCTGACGGCGCTCATGGCGTCGGCTCGCACCTTGGGGGCCACTTCTTCTTTGGCAAAGGCATCCACCCAGGCGGCGACGGTATCGCGGTGCTGGCCGGTAAAAGGGGAGATGATAAATGCCAGGTATTCGTCCACTGGCAGGGCGCCTTCTACATAAAGGCGGTGCCAGTGGGCCAGTTTGCCGTGCAGGTCGTCCACGGCCCAGAGCCCCTGGCGGTGGGCCCAGAGGCCAAAACCATTGGCGCTGTCGGTATCAATCAGGGTGTGGTCGAGGTCGAATACGGCAACCTGCTGGGACATGGTGTTGGCTCCGGGTACGGCGTGGGGAGCCATGATAACAAAAAGGCCAGCCGTGATGGCTGGCCTTGAGAGGGGCGCTAACGCTTAGCCGAAGGTGCGGGCCAGGCCGGCGATGCGGTCGGTGTTTTTGTTGAGCAGCAGGCCGCTTTTTTCCAGCTCGTCCATGGCAAAGGAGGTGCTCTCGGACAAATCCTTGAGCCGCTGGATGTTGTCGTTGACCTCTACTGCTACCGCGGTTTGCTCTTCGGCGGCGGTGGCAATTTGCGCCGCCAAGTCGTTGATTTCGGCAACCCGGCCAAAGATGTCGTCCAGGGTCACTGTTACTGCCTGGGTGCCGTCCACGCAGCTTTGGGCGTGCTCGCGGTTGCGCTCCATCAGCTCGCGCCAGGAGTCGAGCATGCGGCGCATACCAGCCAGGCTATCGCGGATATTACCGGCCGACTGCTGGGTGCGGCTGGAAAGGGCGCGCACTTCGTCGGCCACCACCGCAAAGCCGCGGCCATGCTCGCCAGCCCGGGCCGCTTCGATGGCGGCGTTCAGGGCCAGCAGGTTGGTTTGGTCGGCAATGCCTTCAATCTCGCCCATGATGCTGGTGACCTTCTGGGTCTCGGCTTGCAGGGCCTCGGCGGCGCGGGCGGATTCTTCCACGTCATCTTGGAGTTTATTAATGCGCACCGCCGAGTCTTTCAGGGCGGTGCGGGCATTGTCGCACTGGGTATGGGTGTCGCGCACTTCGTCAGAGGTGTTCTGGCTGGAGCGGGCGATCTCCTGGATGGTGGCGGTCAGCTGGTTGATGGCCACCGCCATCTTGTTGGCTTCGTCTTCCTGGGCCTGCACTTCCTTGCGGGTGTGGGTAACGCTGCGCACCAGGTTGGTAGACACATCGCTCAGCGAATGGGTGGCGTCTTTGGTGCGGCCCAGCATGGCGGCGTTGCGGGACCAGTTCATCATGGCGTCAAAGCGCATGCCGGCGCCAAAGCCGTGGCCCACGTAGATGGCCTGGGACAGGTGCAAGTCGTGAAAATTGGTGGCCTTTTCGTCTTGAACCCACAACGGGCGCAGCCAGGCAAAGATGCCCAGTGCCGACACCAGGCCGCCAATACAGAAGGCAAGAGCGGTAGTAAAACCAAACACAAAGAAGGCGATAAGGCCCAGCACCAGCACCGGCAGGCCGCCAAAGCTAAAGCCGCGCAGGTCCACCAGTTTGCGGACCTTCTCGCCCTTGTTGATGCGGGCGTAGGCCTTTTCGGCTTTCTCGATAAGGTGGCGGGTCGCTTTGCGCCGCACCGACTGGAAGCCCACGCACTGCTTGCCTTCCATAATTGGGGTCAGGTAGGCATCCACCCAGTAATAGCGGCCATCCTTGCAGCGGTTTTTTACCATGCCGCGCCAGGGGCGGCCGGCCTTGAGCTTGGCCCAGACATCGGCAAAGGCCTCTGAGGGCATGTCCGGGTGGCGCACCAGGTTGTGAGGCTGGCCAATGAGCTCGGCTTCGCTGAAGCCCGAGACCTTGATGAAGGCGTCGTTGGCGTAGGTGATCACGCCACGCAGATCGGTGGTCGAGACCAGCTCTTCTCCCTCAGGTACCTGTACCTCTGAGTCGACGACAGGGAGATTCTTGCGCATAAGCTGTCTTCCTTGGGAAAGGTTCTATTGGCTAATATCGGCTAAACGGCCATGAACTTTAAGATATTCAACGCCTAACTGATATAGCCGAGGGCTTTGCCAAGGCAAAAGCCGGGGCGATAAAAAAGGGCCCCAAGGCCCCTGTCAGTTGAGTTCGTCCCAGCGCCAGTATTTGGCGGCGCCAATGGTGGCTTGCAAGGCAATGCCCGACTCGGTGAGCTGGTAGGTGGTGACATCTAAATCCACCGATTGGTTCGCCGCTACATCGCCGCCATTGTCGTTGGCCTTGGCGGTGGCTTCGGCCTGGGCCGAGGCGTCCCAGCCAAAGTCGCGAAAGCGCTCGAAATCCGCTTTGTGCTTGAAGATAACCACTTCGCTGTAGTCTTTGATCCCCAGCCCAAAACCGATGCCGCCACCGCCCATGCGCATGTAGGTGTGGTGGCCAGCCTGGTCGGTAAGCACGCCGTAGCCACCGGAGGTGGACAGCAAAATCAGGTTCTGGTTGGCCAAATCAAAAACGCCGTAGCCATAGGCGTTGGCGATTTTAGTGCGGGCCCCTGGATGCTTGGCATAGAGCCTTGCCAGGGTTTGCTGCTGCATTTGCAGTACGGCCTGGCGTTTCTCGGCCGGGGTGTCACCGGTGCTGGTGCAGGCCGAGAGTAACAGGGCCAAGCCCAGGGGGGCGGTCAGGGTACGTAATGCCATGGGTTCCTCCTTATTGCTGCCTCTGACTATAGGCGCCCCGGATGAACCCTTACCAAAAGGGCGCCATTTGGCGCCCTTTGATTAAGCTTCGAAGCCGTTACCGTTAAAGGTCAGACCAAGAAAGTGCAGCAATTGCTGCGGGGTACTGAAGCGCTGCTGGAAGGCGGGGGTCATCATCTCGCCGACCGATAGCTGCTCACTGGGGCTGGCCTTGATGGTCAGCTCGTGGCCACCCTGAAAGAAGTCTTGCAGGGTTTGGCGCTGGGCGTCGGTGAGCAGCGGGTTCATGGCAACCTGCTGGCCCAGCTGCTGTTGAAGGTGGGTTTTATCGAGGCCGGTATCGGCAGCGCGCAAGCGGTAGAACAAGTCCACCAGGCCGCCGTCTTTTACCCGCAGGCTGACGTTGTTGATCGCCATTTGCTGAAGCTTGGGCATCAGCTGGCCCAGTAGCTCACGCTCGGCGTTGGCGCCTTTGGGCGGGTTGTTCTTGAGCTTTTGGCTGTACTGGTTGGCGAACTCGATAAAGGGGGTGGCGCCAGCAGTGCTGAACTGCATTTCCACTTCGCCAAGGGATTTGTCGTCAAGCAGGGTGCTGGACTCAAAGGTGCCTTTGCTGGCGTCGTAGTGGCTTTCCAGGCGGCCGTGCAGCTTAACCTTGCCCAGCGCATCCTTGAGCTCGGCTGGGGCCTCTTGCAGCAGCTCTGGGCTCAGTTCCAGGCCAGAAAATTCCGCCAGGCTGTGGGGCTGCACCTGGTCCATGTCGAAGTTGTTGGAGCTGACTTCGGCCACTTTGAAAAGATCGCCTTGGGGGCCTTTGAAGCTGATGCCGCTTACTGTCCAGCTGTGGGTCAGGGCGTTGACTGAGGCATCGCTGTAGCTCAGGGCCATGCCCTGGATGGCGAGTTCTTGCTGCTGTTGGGCGATGGCTTCCTTGAGTTGCTTGCCGAGGTACCAGTTGGTACCCAGCACGCCTACGGCGCCGATAACGGCAACGGCGATAACGCCTTTGATGACTTTGCTCATGGGGGATGTCCTTATCAGGGGTGCAATAAAGAAGGCGCCCATCATAGGGGCGCCTTGGGGGGCTGTAAAGCGGGCTTAGAACACCCAGTGGGCCACGGCGGCAATCACCGGCAGGGTCACCAGGGTACGCAGAATGAAGATAACGAACAGCTCGATAAAGTTGACCGGAATGCGGCTACCCAGCAGCAGGGCGCCCACTTCGGAGAGATAAATCAGCTGGGTCACCGACATGGCCGCGACTACAAAGCGGGTCATTTCGTTGTCTACCCCGGTAATGAGCACCGAGGGGATGAACATGTCGGCAAAGCCCACCATCACCGTTTTGGAGGCGGCCACCGCTTCGGGAATGCCCAAGAGTTCCAGGTAGGGCACAAAGGGTTTACCCAGCCAGCCAAAGACCGGGGTGTGCTCGGCGATAAGCAGCGCAATGGTGCCCACCGCCATCACCACCGGCAACACCCCCAGCAGCATGTCTAGGGCGTTTTTGATGCCGTCGCCCAGGGGCTTTTTCAGGCTCTCGATGCTGTCGGCGCGGTGCAGGGCCCGCTCCAGGCCAAAGCTCATCACGCCGTGGTGGCCGGGAATGGCTTCTTCTTCACCGGTGCGGGGGCTGCCACCGATAAAGTGATCTTTCTTCCAGCGAAGGGGCGGCAGGCGCGGCACCACGATGGCGGCTACCACCCCGGCCAGGCAGATAGCGCCGTAAAAGGGCAGGAAGTAGCCTTCCAGTTTGACCTGGGCCAGCACTACCAAGGAAAAGGTGATGGACACCGCCGAGAAGGTGGTGCCGATGATGGCCGCTTCTTTTTGGGTGTAAAAGCCGCCTTCGTATTGCTTGCCGGTCAAGAGAATGCCCACCGAGCCGTCACCCAGCCAGGAGGCAAAGCAGTCCACGGCGCTGCGCCCGGGCAGCTTGAAGACCGGCCGCATTACCTTGGTCATCAGGGTGCCGACGAATTCGAGCAGGCCAAAATCCAGCAGCAGCGGCAGCAGCAAACCGGCAAAGATAAATACCGAGAACAGGGTTGGCAGCAAATCGCCAAACACCAGGCCGCCGGTGTTGGGGTCCAGCAGGTAGGCCGGGCCCTTGCCGCTATAAATCAGTACCGCAAACACGGCGCCAATCACCCGCACCAATGTCCACAGCCAGTTGGGGCAAAACAGGCCCTTGAGAAAGGGGCTGGCCATCACCTTGGCGGGTTTGAACAGCTGGCAAAAGACGGTAACCAGGGCCGAGAGGCTGACAATCAGGGTCAGCAGGATGGGCATAACCCCTTCTAAAAGCGCTTTAAAGCTCTTGGCCACTACCGCAATGGCGATGGTGATGTCGCCCTGGTAGCGCAGTGGGGTCATGAAAAGGCCGATCCCAATCAGCGATGGGATAAGGAACATCAGATAGTTACGAAGCCTGGAGCCTTTGAATTGGGGGGCGTCTGCGGCTGTCACCTTTTCCACGTTGGACTTTCCTTTCAGGGCCCTCGGGGCGCTCTTTTTTCAAAGGGCGCAAGTGAACCACGGGCCGCTGCCCGGGTAAAGAGCAGCGGCGGGGGACTTTGGCGGGGATCGCAAAATAACGGCTAGCCCCAAAGGGCGGCAAAGCGGGCCAGCAGCGTCTCTTTACTCTCAACCTCTCCCTGGCTGATGCAATCGATGGGGCAGGCGTTGACGCACTGGGGCTCAGGGTAGTGGCCTTCGCACTCGGTGCAGCGGGCCGGGTCGATTTCATAAATGGCAAGGCCCATGGTGATGGCTTTGTTGGGGCACTCTGGCTCGCACATATCGCAGTTGATGCAATCGCTGTCGATGCTCAAGGTCACGGCGTGTCTCCCAGGCGGACCAGCAGGCCCAGGCGGCAGTCGATTGCCTGGGGCAGCACCACTTTGACCTGATGGCCATCGCCGGGCGCCACGGTGATGGGCTGGCCTTTTTTGTCAAAAAGGGCCTTAAGGTGCAGCGGGTAGTTCCCCTTGGGGGTGACCAGCAGCAAGCTATCGCCCAGAGCAAAGCGGTTTTTGACGGTGATATCGATACTGCCGTCCTGCTGCTGCTCGCCCAGCACTTCCCCGACAAACTGGTGAGGCGAGGCGGGTTTGCCGCTTTGGTAGTTTTGCAGGCTGGCCGGGCCATGGCGGCGCAAAAAGCCCTCGGTGTAGCCGCGGTTGGCTAGGTGTTCGAGCTGTTGCAGATAACCCTCGTCAAAGGGTTTGCCGGCCACGGCATCGTCGATGGCCTGGCGGTAAATCTGGGCGGTACGGGCCACGTAATAGTGGCTTTTGGTGCGCCCTTCAATCTTCAGCGAATGCACCCCCATGGCCACCAGCGCTGGCACATGCTCCACCGCCCGTAAATCCTTGGAATTAAAGATATAGCTGCCGTGTTCGTCTTCTTCGGCGGCCATCGGCTCGTTAGGGCGGCTTTGCTCGGTAACCACCATGATCTGCGGCTCGCGGCTGACCACATCGCCGTTTTGGTCTTCACAGGCAGCGCTGGCCTGGTATTGCCAGCGGCAGGCGTTGGTGCAGGCGCCCTGGTTGGGGTCGCGTTTGTTGATGTAGCCCGACAGCAGGCAGCGCCCGGAAAAGGCCATGCAAAGGGCGCCGTGCACAAAGACTTCCAACTCGGTGCCGGGGCAGCGCTCACGAATAGTGGCGATTTCCTCAAGGGACAGTTCCCGCGAGAGAATGACCCGCGCTATGCCCTGGCGGGCCCAAAAGTCGACACTGGCGTAGTTGATGGCGTTGGCCTGCACCGACAGGTGAATGGCCATGTCCGGGAAATGGCTTCGCACCAGCATGATAAGGCCGGGGTCCGACATGATAAGGGCGTCAGGGCCCATGGCAATGAGCGGCGCCATGTCGCGGATAAAGGTATCCACCTTGGTGTTGTGGGGCTGGATGTTGGCCACCAGGTAGAACTTTTTGCCAAGCTGATGGGCGCGGTCGATGCCCTGCTGGATGTTCTCGGGGGTAAAGCTGTTGTTGCGCACCCTAAGCGAATAGCGGGGCAGGCCGGCATAAACGGCGTCGGCGCCATAGGCAAAGGCGTATTCGAGGTGCTTGAGGCTACCGGCAGGGCAGAGTAGTTCTGGGGCTGGCATGGAATATTGGGCTGGCTGCTAAAGGGAGCGCAGCATAGCGCCGCTTTGCATGGATGAAATTGATCTGCCTTAAGGTATAGTGATTAGGCACTATAACGATGAATGGCTCGACAACCATGGCCAATGAAAACGACTTGCTTGCATCCTTGATCCACAAGATCAAGAACGACTCACTGATCCTGCCCACCCTGCCAGAAGTGGCCCTGCAGGTGCGCTCGGCCACCGAAAAGGACGAAATCGCCCTCGACGAACTGGCCGATATCATCCGCCAGGATCCGGCCCTGGCAGCCCGGGTGATCCGCATGGCCAACACCGCCCATTACCGGCGGGTGGCAGCGGTAGACTCCATCCAGGGCGCCCTTGGCCGCATCGGCACCCGCCAGATCCGCTCCATGGTCACCGCCGCTGCCATGCAGCAGCTCTTTATCTGCTCCCACCCCATCATCGAGGACGTGATGATGACCGAGTGGGAAGAGAGCGTGTCGGTGTCCAGCGCTGCTTGTCTGCTGCTGGGTTCGTATCTGGCAAGGGGCGGCGCCAACCCCCGGCAACTGACGGTGGACGGCGCCCAACTGGCGGGGCTTATCCACAATATCGGGGTGCTGCCCATCCTGGCCGAAGCCGAGCAGATGCCCGACGCGGTCACCAGCCCTTATCTGCTGAAGAAGGTGCTTAACCGCCTGGCCCAGCCGCTAGGGCTCAATATCCTGCGCTCCTGGGGCTTTAATGAAGACCTGCTAAAAGTGGTGCGCCACTGGAAGGACCCGGACTACCAAGCCCCCGAGCCCGATTACGCCACCTTTGTGCGCCTGGGTGCGCTGAGCTGCGGCTTGTTGCAGCGCTATGGCGTCGACACCGATGCCTTAATCAAGGAGGCGCTGGCCAAGGGACTGATCCCCTCGGCCGATTACTTTGAGGACCCGGCGTTTACCGAGCCCTTGGCGGAACTCAAAGAAGCCTTCGACCTATAAAAAAACGCGGCCAAGACCGCGTTTTTTCATGGGTTTTTGTTACGCCAACTGGTCGGCCTCACCGCCCAAGGCGGCCAGCAGTTCGGGGATGAACTGCTCGAAGGTGCGGGTCATCAGCACGAAATCGGCGTCCAGGCGGGCAACGCGGTCAGCGCCGTCGATGTCGTCGTTTTCTTCACGCAAGACATCGGCAAACTTGAGGCGTTTGATGCCCAGGTTCTCGTCCAGCACGAAGGACAGGTTGTCCGGGTAGTTGATGGCGAGCTTGGAGACCATGCGCTGGTTGTCGAGGATGGTGCTTATCTCGTCGTCGTTCAGGGCCTGTTTCTTGGTGCGAATGACGCCGCCTTCTTCGAGCAGGGATTTAAACTCTGCTTCGTCTTCCACTTCAAAAGGCTTGGGCGCCTGGGTTTTCAGCCAGTCGGTGAGGCTAACCGCCACCGGGGTGGCCGCCGTAACCGGGGTGACCGGCAGCGAGCCGATGGATTTACGCAGCAGCCCCAGCACTTCTTCGGCGCGGGCAGCAGAGGATGAATCCACCACCACCAGGTTTTGTTTCTCGCTGATGTAGGCGTAGGTAAAGCGGCTTTTGACAAAGGCGCGAGGCAGCAGATCGGTGACGATCTCTTCCTTCATGCTTTGCTTTTCCTTGCGGCCCACCGAGCGGCCCTGGGCCTGCTGAATTTCGTCGACTTTCTCGTCCAGCAGCTCTTTGATCACGCCGCCGGGCAGCAGTTTTTCTTCCTGGCGCACACACAGCAGCCAGCAGCCGTCGCCAAAGTGGGCCAGTTCGCCCTCTTCGCGGCGGGTTACCGGGTTTACAAAGCCATAGCGGGCGATGTCCTGGCTGCCGCAGGGAGTGAAGCGGTTGTCGGCCAGGCGTTGAGTAAAGGTGTCACCCACCAGCCCAAGTGGCTTGGTCAGGCGGTACAACATCAGGTTTTTAAACCACATGGCGGGTCCTTCAATGCGGGTGAAGGGCAAGAGTATATGAAAGGGAGCAGATGGGTAAAAGCGTTTCTAAATGTCGCACAGGTCACGTTTTTGCGGTATGGACGCCTGGCGGTCGGTGCTAGACTCCCGCTCTTTGTTTCGGCCGATAGGCCAAAACCCGTGTTCCCCAACAAGTAATACAGCCATGAAAGAAAACCAAGATATCTGGGCACTGCTCTTCTCCTATTTCAGTGCCGCTGTGGACTGGCTCAATGGATTGCTGTGGGGATCGGTATTGATCTACCTGCTGATCGGTGCCGGTCTGTACTTTACGCTTCGTCTGAAATTCATTCAGGTGCGCCATTTTGGCCACATGTTCTCGGTGCTGAAAAACTCCCGCCAGGGCGACAGCAGCGGCGTGTCCTCCTTCCAGGCGCTCTGTACTTCTCTTGCCGCCCGGGTCGGTACCGGCAACCTGGCCGGTGTGGCGGTGGCGCTGACCGCCGGCGGCCCCGGCGCCATCTTCTGGATGTGGCTGATTGCCTTTATCGGCATGAGCACCAGCTTTGTGGAAAGCACCCTGGCTCAGGTGTTCAAGGTCAAGGACAAGCACGGTAACTTCCGTGGCGGCCCGGCCTATTACATGCAGTTTGGCCTTAAGGCCCGCTGGATGGGCATTGTGTTCTCGCTGTGCCTGATTTTGGCCTTCGGCCTGGTGTTCTGCGCCGTGCAGTCCAACTCCATCTCCGAGGCGGTGGAATCGGCCTTCTCGGTGCCGCGCTGGATAACCGGCGTGGCCACCGTGCTGCTCACCGCCCTGGTGGTGTTTGGCGGCCTTAGGGTGATTGCCAGCGTCGCCGAAGTGGTGGTGCCCTTTATGGCCCTTGGCTACCTGGCGGTGGCGCTGATTGTGGTGGGCATGAACATCTCTGAGCTGCCGGCCATCTTCAAGCTCATCATCGGCTCTGCCTTTGGGGTCCAGCAGGCCGCTGGCGGCCTTGCCGGTTACGGTGTGGCCAAGGCGATGATGGAAGGCATTCAGCGGGGGCTTTTCTCCAACGAAGCGGGCATGGGCTCCGCCCCCAACGCCGCCGCCACCGCCGCCCCTACGCCGCCGCACCCGGCCTCTCAAGGCTACGTGCAGATGCTGGGGGTCTTTGTGGATACCCTGGTTATCTGCACCGCGACTGCGTCCATCATTTTGCTGTCTGGGGTCAAGATCACCGGCGGCGTGGAAGGGGTCAGCCTGACCCAGGCGGCCCTCAGCTCCCAGGTGGGCGGCTGGGGTAACGGCTTTGTGGCCATTGCGCTGTTCTTCTTCGCTTTTACCTCGATCATGGCCAACTTCTACTACGCCGAAATCAACGTCGATTTCCTCAAGGACTCCGACACCGCCATCCGCATCTACCGGGTGCTGGGGCTGTGCATGGTGATGTTTGGCGCCGTGGCCAAGCTGCAAATCGTCTGGGACATGGCCAACCTCGCCATGGCGCTGATGGCCATCGTTAACCTCATTGCCATCTTGCTGCTGTCCAACATCGCCTTCAAGGTGGCCAGAGACTACAACTGCCAGCGCGCCGCCGGTAAGACGCCGTTCTTTGATTTGCGTAAATTCCCCGAGCTCAAACCCAAGCTCGCCCCCGGAGTTTGGGAGCAGCAAAAGAGCAGCGAGCGAACGTAGCAATCGACAGATAAGCGGCCCCTAGCGGCCGCTTTTTTGTTAGAGTGGCGGGCACGTGATTTAAGGAGTCTTGCCCATGTTGATGCTGGTGTCCCCGGCCAAATCCCTGGATTTTGAAACCCCGCCTGTTACCGACACCTTCACCCAGCCCGAGCTGCTTGAGCAAAGCGCCGAGCTTATCGACGTGTGCCGCCAGTTGTCCCCGACCGAGCTGTCCAGCCTGATGAGTATCTCCGACAAACTGGCTGGCCTTAACGCCGCCCGGTTTAGCGAGTGGCACAGGCCTTTTACCCCCGATAACGCCAAGCAGGCGGTGCTGGCTTTTACCGGCGACGTGTACACCGGCCTCGATGCCTCAAGCCTTGGCGACAGGGGCCTGGGTTATGTGCAAAAGCACCTGCGCATCCTCTCCGGCCTTTATGGCCTGCTCAAGCCGCTGGACCTGATGCAGCCCTACCGCCTGGAAATGGGCACCAGCCTTCACAACCCCCGTGGCAGCAACCTCTACCAGTTCTGGGGCGATATCGTCACCGACAAGGTCAACCAGGCCCTGGCCGAGAGCGGCAACGACGAGTTGGTGAACCTGGCCTCCACCGAGTACTTCAAGTCGGTCAAACCCAAGCAGGTCAAGGGCCGGCTCATTACCCCGGTGTTCAAGGACGAGAAAAACGGCCAGTTCAAAATCATCAGCTTCTACGCCAAAAAGGCCCGGGGCATGATGGTGCGCTATGCGGCCGACAAAGGCCTTAGTAAAGCCGAAGACCTAAAAGCCTTTGACTACGGCGGCTATTTTTTCAGCCCCGAACAATCCAAAGGCGATACCTGGGTGTTCCTGCGCCACGAGCAATAAAATGCATTGATGAAAAAAGCCGGCAACTGCCGGCTTTTTTGTTTAGATGCGAAATTGCCTGACCAGGTTACCGAGGCGTTCGGTTACCCCCGACAAGCCCTTGGCAGTGCCGGCGGCGCCTTTGGCATCGTCGGCTACGCTGTCCACTTCCCGGGCGATTTGGGTCATGCTGCGGCTTATTTCCTCGGCCACCGCGTGCTGCTCTTCCGAAGCGCTGGCTATCTGGGCGTTCATGTCGTTGATGGTTTCTATCAACTGGGCAATGGCGTCCAGGGATTGGCCGGCTTCGTTGGCCAGCACGCCGGTGCTCTGGCCGGTTTCGCTGGAGCGGCCCATGGTGACTACCGCTTGCTGGGTTCCCTGTTGCAGGCTGTCTATCATCTGCTGGATCTCTTGGGTACTTTGCTGGGTGCGACTGGCCAGCGCCCGCACTTCGTCTGCCACCACCGCAAAGCCACGGCCAGCGTCACCGGCCCTGGCCGCTTCAATGGCGGCGTTAAGGGCCAGAAGGTTGGTTTGGTCGGCAATGGAGCGGATCACCTCCACCACGCTGGCAATGGCTTGTACGTCGTTGTTCAGCTGGTCCAGTGACTGGCTGCTGTCGCTAATCTCGCCAATCAGCAGGTGAATGCTGTCGATGCTGCGGCTCACCACCTGTTTGGCGCCTTTGCCTACGTCGCTGGACTCGCGCGCGGCGGTGGCGGCCCCTTGGGCGCTGGTAGACACCTCAGAAGCGGCGGCCGACATCTCGTGAATGGCGGTGGCTACTTGGTCGGTTTCGTGGCGCTGGCGGTTCATGGCTGCCTCGGAGCGCTGGGCTTGGTCGGCCATGTCGCCAACCAGGTTGTTGAGCTGGCCGGTCATCTCGGTGATTTGCCGCACCAGGCCGTGGATTTTCTCCACAAAGCGGTTAAAGGAGCGGGCCAGGGCGCCCAGCTCGTCCTGGCTGCGCTCAGGCAGGCGGCGGGTAAGGTCGCCTTCGCCGGCAGCAATGTCGTCGAGGTTTTCCTTGATCACCAGCAGCGGTTTAACCAGGCCGCGGCCAAGTATGGTGCCCACCACTGCCACCACTACCAGGCTGCCGAGAATAACGGCGACGATCAGCAAGATGATGTTGTCGATGCGGCTCTGGGTGGTGGCAGCCACCTTGGCTACTTCCACGTCGATATCATCAAGGTTTACCTGGGTACCGAAGGCCAAATCCCATTTCGGCAGGTAACTGGTGTAGCCGAGTTTGGGAATGGGCTTGCTGCTGCCAGGCACTGTCCAGTCGTAACGCAGGTAGTGGCTGCCGTCTTTGGCGTTATCCACCAGGCCGCGAATCACGTAGACGCCGTTGGCATCTTTGGCGTCGGCAAAGCTTTTGCCGATGTCGATGTTCTTGTCGGCCCAGAACACCCTTTTGTAGCTGGAGTCGTAACCGAAGAAGTAACTGGCTTTGTCGTACAAAAGGTGTTTGAGGATCTCAAGGGCTTTATCGCGGGCGGCCATGTCGCCGGGGGCGGAGGCATCGTAGATGGGCTTGATGGCCGCTTCGCCGATTTCCTGATAGTGCTTGAGGGCCAGCTTGCGCTCTTCCAGCAGGCGATGCTGAGTGTGAGCCACCTCCTGGGCTGCCAGGTTTTGCAGGACATACCAAGTGATGGCACTGATAACCGTTGCCATTAGCAGGCAAGGCACAATAGCCAGCAGAATAACTTTCGATTTGATGTTGATAGCCAAGGCTTACGCTCCCTTGTCAAACGACAATGGCAAGGATGGGATGAAAGGGCAGGGCGCAAGGCACCCAATGGCGCTGACGCCGCCTGGGCTAACGACTGCGGTCAGTGTGAACAACCTTTCTGTTATTGGCTGTAAGCGACCTGGGGTGGTCCGATCTTTAGCCTATCAGGCATTAGGGGTTCTGCCTTTTACAAGCAATGCCTGCACACCAGTCTGGTGCTGCCAGAGGAATATGCCAACGGGCTGATTGTAAAAGTCATTTATCGGTAGCTTGGTTAGGATATCGGCCTGTTTCGCTGCGCTGCAGGCCGGAGAAAGAAAGCCGCCCTTGGGCGGCTTTTGGGTTAGTTACAGCTGGCGCCGAAGATGGACTGGGCCCATTCGGGGTGGTCGATAAAGGGGTTGCGGTTGTGCTGGCGCTCAAACACCCGCTCGTTGCGGCGCCGCTCCCAATCCGATACCGGGTCCTGGGCGCTCCATTGTAGCAAGGTGCACAGGTCGCCAAGCTGGGCACCGCTGGTGCCGGTGCTGCTCACCAGCGTTAAATCCGGCACCCCCGAGCTGTCGTTCCCTTCGTAGCGCACGTCCATGTAGAACAGCATCCGCGCCACATCGCCTTTTACCGCATCGGCCGGTTCAAAGCTGTCGCTGTCGGTTTTGTTCTCGGGCGATTCGCTAAGGGCGGTGCCGCCCCAGTCAAAATCCTTGTTGCCACGGGCGCTGTTGATGGACACATCGGCCGGGCGCAGGTGGTTGATGTCGGTGTAGGCGTATTGGCTGGACGACGGAAAACCGTGGCTTTTGGCCCAGACATGCTCACGGTTCCAGGCGTCCTGGTCGTTGGTCTGGCCGGCCCTGAAGCTCTTGGCCTCGGAGCGGCCAGAGTAGAGCAAAATCACGTTGTTGCTGTTGTTCGGGTCTTCGTCGGTGTATTCCAGTTGGTCCCAGACCTGGGAATAACTAAAGTGCACCGCGTCTTGCAAGATGGCGTTAAGGGCGGCCTTGAGGGCGCTGCCGCTTTTACCCAGCGCCGAGGCGTAGTAGCTGTCGGTATCACTACTGCCGCCGCCGGTATCGCCGCCATCACCGCCGCCGTTATCGCTGCCGGTGTCGAAGCTGGCGGTCAGGCTGACGCCGCTGTAGGCGGCGTAACCGTAAAGGCTGACAAAGACCCGGCCGGTAGCGGACACCACGCAGCTTTCGCTGTTGCCCGATTGAATGGAGCGGCAATCGTAGCTGCTGGTACTGGGGGCGCTGCCGGCTTTGACATAGAGGTCGGCATCGCCGCTGCCGCCGCTGGTCACCACCGTGACCGGGGCATTGCCCACATCGATGTAGAAGCTTTGCAGCTGGCCGCTCTGGCCGCCAAGGCCGGTGCTGGCCACGCCGTTGGCAAGAGCGGTGGCGCTTGGGGTGCCGCTGCCGTCATCGCCGCTGCCACAATCGCTTTGCAGCGGCCCGCTGCCGGGGCTGCCGGCCGTGGCGGCGACTCGCCAATCGTCTTGGTTGCTGGTGGCCGTCAAAGCTGCCCGCTCGATGGCCACGTTGCTGGCGTTAAGGCTCCAACCGGAAAGGCCGCCTTCCCAGCCCACCTGGTCGATAAGGCTGGTGCCTTGCAGCAATTTGACGTAGTCGCCGGAGTTACCCAGTGCCAGGGTCATGCCGCTGATATCTGGGTTACTGCCAAAGAGGTTGTAAAAGCCGCTGCTGGAGCGGGCTACGGTGAGGTAGCCGCCGGCCGGCAGGCTGCCGCTCAGGCTGAAACTGGTGCTGTTGTCCTGCAACTGGTAGCCGGACAGATCCACGGCGCTACAGCCGCTGTTGTAAAGCTCGACAAACTCCTCGGTGCTGTCGTTGTTGGGGGCGTCGTACAGCACTTCGCTGATCACCACTTGCCCCTGAGCCGTGGCCGCCAGGCCCAGACTCAATCCTAAAAGCCAAAAAGGTTTCATTATCAACTCCCTGTGATTTTGGTTTTGTGTGCAAAGGCACCGGGCTTTGATAAAGGAATGTTAAAAGGCGGGCAATGGCATTGCCCGCTTTTTGACCTGCTTATTGGCTATCTTCGCGAAAAATTCATCAAACCAGGCAGCCTGAACCGCGCCTGGTTTGCGTCTGCCTTGGGAGTCAGGGGGTAAGGTTGTCCTGGCGCATCTTCAGCACGTCCAGGCCCTGGATGCGTTTGATGGTGCAGCGCTGGCCACCGTAGAGCACCGCATCGCTGCGCACCCGGATCAGGGCATTGCCGCGGCTAAACGCCAGGGCAGGTAGGGTGGAGTCTAAAAAGCAGCCGGTGGTGGTGGTGAGTAGGTAGGCCTTGTTGATGCCGTCCCAGACGATCACCTGGTCGCGGCTGGCGATTTCAAAGCGGCTGAGGCTTAACGAGCGAATTTGTTGCTCTTCGCTGCTGGTGTACTGCTGCCAGTCCACCGGTTCGGCCGGCTTAGTGGCGCAGGCGCTGAGCAACAAGGCCAGCAGGCTAAACAGGATGCGCATCGGGTCACTCCTTGTGTTGGCTCCCGTCCTTTATAGCGCGCAGTGCCAGGCGAGTATAGCGGTGGGCACCAGAGCGGGCAGGGCCCTGGTGCCAAGCTGGCTTTACTTGAATACCCCGTCGGCCTTGAGCAGCTCGGTATTGAGCTGGTCAATCTTGACCACAGGGCAGCGCTGGTGGTCATAGATGATGGTGTCGGTGAGGGGGTTGAACATCTGGTCGCGGTTGGTAAAGCCCAGTACCGGGTTGGAGTTGTCAAAGAAGCAGCCGCCGGCGGTGGTGACCAGGTAGGCTTCTCTTGGGCTGTCCCACAGCACCACCCGATCGGTACCGACAATCCGGAAATTGCTGAAATCGGGGTTCATTACGTCAACCGATTGGCGGGTCACGTATTGGTTCCAAGGGATAGGTTTGGCTTTGGCTTTGGCTTTGGCTTGGGGGTGGCTGGCACAGGCACTGAGCAGCAGGGGCAGAGCAACCAGGGCGGTTTTGAGCACGACTTTCATTACGGCTTCTCCTCTGTTGGGTACAAGGTTCAGACGATTTTCCCGAGCCGAAGTGCAGCGCCATTGTGGAAAGAGTCTGTTTGCGGGGCCGCTAAAATTCCTCGCCGGGGATCTTGTCAAAATCCCCCGAGCCAGACGAGAATAGAGCGCTGCTTGGGATGTCCTTTCCCGGCAGTTGGCTGACCGGCCATTTTCTTAGTGTTTTCAACAATATCAATTCTTTACCTGAATAAGGTGCGGAGTGCGTGCTGCATGACTGTAGTGAATCCGTGCGTTTCCTGTGGTGCCTGCTGCGCCTATTTTCGCGTGTCCTTTTATTGGGCAGAGTCGGAACTGGGCGGCGGCACCGTACCCGATGAGTTGACCTCCCAGGTCAACCCCTACTTGAGCTGCATGAAGGGCACCGAGAGCCGCAATGGCTGCCGCTGTGTGTCGTTAAGTGGCGACATTGGCCAGGCGGTGGCTTGCACCATGTATGAAAAGCGGCCCAGCCCCTGCCGGGAATTTGAATACTCGGGGTATCTGGGTATTCACAACCCCGATTGTGACAAAGCCCGTGCCCACCACGGCCTGGCTCCGCTGCCTGTCATCCACATCGCGCCGGCGGCGTGAGGCAATAAAAAAGGCAGCTAACGCTGCCTTTTTTATTGGGCCGGGGCTTACTCTTCGCCGGTCTTGCCGCGCGCTTCATCGCTGCGCTGGCGGGCTTCACTGCCGCGCGGTGCACCTTTGTTTTTGGTGTCGCGGTGGCGCAGCTTTTTGCGCTCGACTTGTTTGCCTTCCTTTTTGGCCTTTTTCTTGGCCAGGGCCTTTTTGGCACTGGGCTTGAGGGTCTTGTCCTTTTTCTTTTTCACCGGCTCTTTGAACTTGGACTTGGGCCGCAGCTCGTCCACCACCCGCACCTTGATGGGGTCGCTCTGGTAGCGCTCAACCCGGCGCAGCATGGGCAGATCGTGGGCCTCAATCAGGTTGATGGCGGTACCTTTGGCGCCGGCCCGGCCGGTGCGGCCGATACGGTGGATGTAAATGTCGGCGGTGCGGGGCATGTCATAGTTGATGACGTGGCTGATGTCGTCGATGTGCAGGCCGCGGGCCGCTACATCGGTGGCCAGCAGCACCGGCACCTGGCCGCTTTTAAAGCGGGCCACGGCGTTGTTGCGTTTTTCCTGGGGCATTTCCCCCTGCAACCACACACAGGGCACTTTTTGCCCGGCCAACTGGTCACGCAGCTCGGCCAGTTTGTCGCGGGTTTTAACAAAGATCAGTACTTTTTCGGCTTCTGGATCTTTCAAAAGCGCCAGCAGCAGCTTGAACTTGTGGGTTTTGTCGTCGCAGTAATAGGCCCACTGGTGGATTTTCTTGCGCTCGCGGCGGGACGGATCGGCGCTCAGCTCTACCGGATCGGTCAGCGCCTTCTCGGCAAACTGCTCCAGGTTGTGGCCTTCGAGGGTGGCGGAGAACAGCAGGGTCTGGCGGCGCTGCTCGCATTTTTCGAGGATAAGCTCCATGTCTTTTTGGAAGCCCATCTCCAGCATGCGGTCGGCTTCGTCAAGGACCAGAATTTCCACGGCGATACAGTCAAACAGGCCTCTTTCGATGTACTCCACCAAACGGCCAGGGGTGGCCACGATGAGGTCTACTTCGCCGCCCAGGGCTTTGCCGTGGACTTTATAGTCGACGCCGCCAATCACCGAGCCGATGCCGATGGGGGTCTTGCCGGCCAGGGCCTTGGCGTCGGCTTCTACCTGCAAGGCCAGCTCACGGGTGGGGGTGAGCACCAGAACCCGTGGCGGCTCTTTGCGCTTTTTTGGATAATCCAGCAAGTGTTGCAACGCTGGCAGCAAAAAGGCAGCGGTTTTGCCGGTGCCGGTGGGGCTCATGGCCAGCAGGTCGTGACCGTCCATGGCAGCCGGAATGGCCTGGCTTTGGATGGCGGTCGGTTTCTTAAAGCCCAGTTCACTGACGGCTTCAAGCAGGGCCGGGTCCAGTTCCAGATGTTCAAATGCCATGGGGGTTCCTCAGGTTGGCCTGTAACACAGGCAAGGGGGGCGCTGATTTTAGGCAAAGTGGCACTGGGGTACAATCTCGCAGCTATGAGTAAAGGTTTCCAGTTCAAACAATTTTTTGTCGCTCACGAGCGCTCGGCCATGAAAGTGGGCACCGATGGCGTGTTATTGGGGCTATGGGCGGCATTGCCAAAAAACGGGGCGGTGCTGGATATCGGCGCCGGCACCGGCTTGGTGTCCTTGATGCTGGCCCAGCGCGGCGAGGCCTTAACCCTTGATGCGGTGGAATTAGATAGTGAGGCCTGCGCCCAGGCCCAAGATAATGTGGCCGCCAGCCCCTTCGCCGGGCGCATCACCCTGCACCAGGGCGATATTAATGCCTTTGTGGGCGGGCCTTACCGGCTTATTGTCTCCAACCCGCCATTTTTTAGCCCCGATGTGCGCTCGCCCCACGCCGGGCGCGACCAAGCGCGGCATATCAGTGCCTTGCCAGCCCATGTGCTGGCTGCCAATTGCGCCCGCCTTGGCGGCGAAGAGGTGGCCATGGTGCTGCCCTGGCAAGCGCAGCAGCAATGGTGCGAGCCCATGGCCGAGCAGGGCTACCACCTTTACCGGCGCTGCGCCGTGTATTCGGTGGCCGGCAAATCCGAGCCGGTGCGAGCCTTGCTGCAATGGCGCCGCCAACCCGGGGCGCTTGACTGCTCAGAGCTCGTACTTCGTGAGCCCGATGGCCGCTGGACGGCGGCGTTTCGTGCACTGGGCAGGGATTTTTACCTCAACTTCTAATCAAAGGTTGTGGCCCCGGCGCAAATCATGGTACCCCTTCGCCTTCACTTTTTTTCGAGAGTTAATGCGTGGCCAAAGAGTTGAAAGGCGCTGATGTACTGGCGCTGGGGTTCATGACCTTCGCCTTTTTCCTGGGCGCAGGCAATATGATTTTCCCGCCCCTGGCGGGGCTGCAATCGGCCGGTGATTTGTCATCGTCCATTGTCGGCTTCCTGATGACCGCCGTGGGCCTGCCTTTGCTCACCATTATTGCCGTGGCCCTGGCGGGCGGCGGCTTAGAAACCCTCTCAAAGGTATTGCCAAAGGGCCTATCGCTGGCGCTTTGTATCGCCATCTACCTGATTTTAGGCCCGTTTTTTGCCACGCCCCGCACCGGCCTGGTGGCTTATAAGCTCGGTTTTAGCCCCTTTATCAGTAACCCCGATTGGCTGACCCAGGCCCTTTATAGCCTTGGCTTTTTTGCCCTCACCTTTTATCTCGCCATCCGTCCCGGCAAGCTTTTGAGCGTGGTGGGTAAGGTGATCACCCCGGTGCTGCTGGTGCTGCTGGCCGCCATCGCGGTGATGCTGGTGTTTCATCCTCTGGGAGAAATGGGCAGCTCCAACGCCGCCTGGCACAAGGCGCCTTTTGCCAAGGGCTTCTTGGAAGGCTACATGACCATGGATACCCTGGGGGCGCTGCTGTTTGGCCTGGTGATTGTTAACGCCCTTAAATCCCGCGGCGTAGAAGACCGCAAGGCGCAGTTTCGTTACCTGTGCATGGCCGGCGCCATGGCCGCCACTGGCCTGGCTTTGGTGTACATCACCCTGTTCTTCCTGGGGGCCACCTCCGGCCACTTGGTAACCAACCCCAAAGATGGAGCCGACGTGCTGGTACCGGCGATTGAGGCGCTGTTTGGCCCGGCCGGCCTCTACCTGCTGGCGACCGTAGTTACTCTTGCCTGCCTAACCACGGCCGTGGGGCTGACCAGCTCCTGCGCCGAGTATTTCAACGCGGCCTTGGGCCTGAATCTCAAACTGGTAGCAGCGGTGGTAGCAACCGGCTCGGCGCTGGTGGCCAACGTGGGGCTGAGCCAACTTATCGCCATCTCGGTGCCGGTGCTGTTCTTTGTCTACCCGGTGGCCATTGCCCTGGTGGCGCTGCGCCTGCTGGCAGGGGTGGTGGGGCATAAGCGCTGGGGCCAGCAACTGGTGGTGGGCATTACCGCTTTCTTTGCTCTGTTCGATGGCCTCAAGGCTGCCGGTTTGCCGGTGCCTGAGCAGTGGCTGTCGCACCTGCCGTTCTTTGAAGATGGCCTGGGTTGGCTGGTGCCTACCGCCGCCGCGCTGGTAGTGATGTCCATGTTCCGGCGGGCAGAAGCCGTGCGCTCGGAAGTGCTTAATTAAAAAAGGCGCCAGAAGGCGCCTTTTTTATTCGCCGAGGGACGCGGCGTATTCTTCGAGGATTTGTACGCACCAGCTTTGCAGGCGCTCGTCGGTGAGCTTCCACTGGTTATCGTCATCGAGCGCCAAGCCCACAAAGTGGCTGGCGTCGTCGCTCAGGGCCTTGGAGGCGTCAAATTCGTAGCCCGCCACCGGCCAGGCGCCGATAAAACGCACCTGATGGCCGCTGAGTTTTTCCTTGAGCATGCCCATGGCGTCGAGGAACCATTCGCCGTAACCCAACTGGTCGCCCATGCCGTACAGGGCGATGGTTTTGCCGTCCAGCTCGGCGCTATCGAGGGCGTCCCACTGGTCTTCCCAGTCTTCCTGCAATTGCCCGAAATCCCAGGTGGGAATGCCGAGGATCAACAGATCGTAATCGGCCATCAAGGCCACGGGCACATCACGGAGGTTATTGAGTTCCACTAGCTCTTCACCGATGACGCCGCGGATCTTTTCTGCGACTATTTCGGTATGGCAGTTGGTGGAGCCGTAAAAAAGGCCAATTCGCATGACAAATTCAGACAACAAAAGCGATGGCGGCAGCTTAGCAGAATATCAGCCCTTTCTCGATCACCTGCTGCTGGTTGAGCGCCTCTCCGAGCGCACCATCGACAGCTATGGCCGCGATTTAAAAGCCCTGGCCCAATGGGCGGGCAATAATGGCCGTTCTTTCAAACAGTTAAGTAGCGACGATTTACGCGACTTTCTCGACTGGCGACAGCAAGCCGATTACAAAGCCTCTTCCACTGCCCGGCTGCTGAGCGCCGCCAAGCGCTATTACGGGTATCTGCTCAGCGAAAAGGCCCGCAGCGACGACCCCACGGCGCCATTGCTGCGCCCGCGCCTGACCCGGCCGTTGCCCAAGACCCTCTCGGAAGCCGACGTAGACGCATTGCTTGACGCCCCCAACCTGGAAGAGCCCATTGGCCTTCGCGACAAAGCGATGCTGGAGCTTTTGTACGCCGCCGGCCTTCGCATCAGCGAGCTGGTGGGGCTGACCCGCGATTGCGTCAACCTGCGTCAAGGCTTGGTGCGGGTGATAGGCAAGGGCGACAAGGAGCGCATCGTACCCATGGGCGAGGAGGCCCTGCATTGGCTTGACCAATACCTCAAATATGCCCGCCCGGCCCTTATTAGTGACGGCGACGTGCTCTTTCCCTCCCAGCGCGGCCAGCAGATGACCCGCCAGACCTTCTGGCATCGTATCAAGCGCTATGCTCTGGAGGCGGGTTTGAAAAGCGATCTGTCCCCCCACACGGTGCGCCACGCCTTTGCGACTCATCTGGTTAACCACGGTGCCGACCTTCGAGTAGTGCAGATGCTGCTGGGCCATGCGGATCTCTCCACCACCCAGATCTACACTCACGTTGCCAGGGAGCGTTTAAAAAGCTTTCATGGTCAGCATCATCCCCGCGGTTAGTCGCAACGCCCTTGCAGTTGCTGTTAACAACTTGTAGCGTTGGCCCGCAATGGGGGAGCACAAGAGGAATGGAAGGATGAACGCATTTACCGGGGGCCTGTTGGCCCTGGCTCTGATAAGCCTGGGCGCCCAGGCCGGCGAGAAGGAGATCCGGGCGAAGGTGCAAGCCAAGCTTGGGGCCAAAGTTAAAAGCATTACCCCTTCGCCGGTACCGGGCATGTTTGAAGTGGTGGCTGGCAACAGCATTTTCTATGTCTCAGAAGACGGCAACTATGTGCTGTCGGGTAATCTCTACAGCCTCAAGGACGACAAGCTCACCAGCCTCACCGAAAAGCGCCAGGACCAAGTGCGCCTGGCGGCCATCAAGCCTTATGAGGCCTCGATGATCGTCTTCCCCGCCGCCCAGCAAAAGCATGTGGTCACCGTCTTTACCGACACCGACTGCGGCTACTGCCAGCGCCTGCACGCCCATATGAAGCAGTACAACGATTTGGGCATCACCATTCGTTATCTGGCCTTCCCCCGCGCTGGGCTCAGCTCACCTGCCGCCACCGAGCTTGAATCGGTGTGGTGCGCCAAAGACCAACAAGCGGCCATGAACCTTGCCAAGCACCGCCAGCAGGTGCCCAAGGCCAGCTGCGCCGACGATCCGGTGCCAGAGCATTACCAACTGGGCCGCTCTTTGAATGTCACCGGCACGCCGTCGATGATCCTTGACGACGGCACCCTGGTGCCCGGCTACCTGCCGCCGGAGCGGTTGGTCAAGGCGCTGGAAAAGCAGTAGAGATAGCCGCCCACTTTGCTTAGACTGTGGGCCATCAGAACATTAAAAAACGGCGGCGCAAGCCGCCTTTTTCGTCCATGCCAAAGATAGTCCGCCGCCCAGAACCGCAAGAACTGCCCAATTGGCCTTTGCCGCCGCTGCTTACCCGCATCTATGTGAGCCGTGGCGTTAAGGCGCTCAGCGAGCTTGAAAAAAGTGCCAAGGGCCTGGCTCCCTTTCAGGCGCTAAAAGGCATGGATGCGGCGGTAAAGCTGCTGGCCGGAGCGCTGGCGGCGCAAAAGCGCATGCTTATCGTCGGCGATTTTGACGCCGACGGCGCCACCAGCTCGGCCCTTTGTATCCTGGCGCTGAAAATGCTGGGGGCAGAGCAGGTGGATTTTCTGGTGCCCAACCGCTTTGAGTACGGTTATGGGCTGTCGCCGGAGATTGTCGAGGTGGCAGTGGCGCGGGGCGCTGAGCTGCTTATTACCGTGGATAACGGCATCTCGTCCATTGCCGGGGTGGCCGCCGCCAAAGCCGCTGGCCTTGAGGTGCTGGTTACCGACCACCACCTGCCGGGCAGCGAACTGCCCTGTGCCGATGCCATTGTTAACCCCAACCTCGAAGGCTGCGCCTTTCCCTCCAAGGCCCTGGCCGGGGTCGGGGTGGCTTTTTACCTGATGCTGGCGCTGCGCGCCCATTTACGGGAAACCGGCTGGTTTAACGGCCAGGCCGAACCCATTCGGGCTGAACCCAACCTCGCCGAGCTGTTGGACATCGTTGCCCTTGGCACGGTGGCCGACGTGGTGCCGCTGGACGGCAACAACCGCATCCTGGTGCACCAGGGCCTTAACCGCATCCGCGCCCAGCGCTGCCGCCCCGGCATTTTGGCCCTTTGCGAGGTGGCGGGCCGCGAGCCAAGACGGCTGGCGGCAAGCGACCTTGGGTTCTTTTTGGGGCCGCGTATCAATGCCGCCGGGCGCCTGGATGAAATGTCCCTGGGGGTGAGCCTGTTGGTCACCGACGATTTTCACCAGGCCCGGCTTATTGCCGCCGAGCTCGACAGCCTTAACCGTGAGCGCCGCGAGATTGAAAGCTCCATGCAGCAAGAAGCGCTGGCGGCCCTTGCCAAGGTGGATATCACCGAGGCCCCGGCCGGTATCGCCCTGTACCGGGAAGACTGGCACCAGGGGGTGATTGGGATTTTGGCGTCCCGTATCAAAGAGCGCTTTTACCGGCCGGTGTTTGCCTTTGCCCCGGCAAGCGAGACCGAACTTAAGGGCTCGGGCCGCTCCATTCCCGGCCTGCATCTTCGCGACCTGCTGGACGAGGTAGACACCCAAAACCCCGGCCTAATCATCAAGTTTGGTGGCCACGCCATGGCGGCGGGGCTGTCTATCCGCCCGGAAAACTTCGAACGCTTTAACGCCGCTTTCGTGGCGGCCGCCGAGGCGAAACTCGAACCCCATATGCTGACCGGCGAAATCTTAAGTGACGGCGAGCTATTGCCCAGTGAATTCACCCTGGAGACAGCGCAGCTTTTGCGTGACGGCGGCCCCTGGGGCCAGGCCTTTAGCGAGCCGGTATTCGATGGCCACTTCAAAGTGGTTAGCCAGCGGCTGGTGGGGCAAAAGCATTTGAAACTGGTGCTAAGCCCGGCCGGGCGCGAGCAGCTGATTGACGCCATTCATTTCAATGCCGACCTCACCACCTGGCCCAACCCAGCCATTGAATGGGTCCACGCTGCCTATAAACTGGACATCAACGAGTACAAAGGCCGCCAGTCGGTGCAATTACTGGTAGATCACATCGAGCCGGCCTAGGAACTTGGGGCAGAAATAGGCTAAAATTCTGCCTCTTTTTCGGCGGCTGACACAGAGACACAACGCCCATGTTTGAAACGAATCCTATCAAGACCCAAGTACAGGACCTGTCTGAGCGGACAGCGGTTCTTAGGGGGTACCTTTGACTACGACGCCAAGAAAGAGCGTCTAGAAGAGGTGAATGCCGAGCTTGAGCAGCCCGGCGTTTGGAACGAGCCTGAAAAAGCCCAGGCCCTTGGCAAAGAGCGCGCCGCGCTGGAAATGGTGGTGGAAACCATCGACACCATGACCCAAGGCCTGGAAGACGTGCTGGGCCTTTTGGAGCTGGCCGTTGAAGCCGAAGACGAAGACACCTTCAACGAAATTCAGCCCGAACTCGACGAGCTGACCAAGAAGCTCGAAGCGCTGGAGTTTCGCCGCATGTTCTCCGGCGAGATGGACCCGTCCAACGCCTATCTGGATATCCAGGCTGGCTCCGGCGGTACCGAAGCCCAGGACTGGGCCAACATCATGCTGCGCATGTACCTGCGCTGGGCCGACGCTCACGGCTTTAAAGCCGAGATAACGGAACTCTCCGAAGGGGATGTGGCCGGTATTAAGTCTGCCACCATCTACGTGCAGGGCGACTACGCCTTTGGCTGGCTGCGTACCGAAATTGGCGTACACCGCCTGGTGCGCAAATCCCCGTTTGACTCCGGTGGCCGCCGCCATACCTCCTTTGCGTCGGTGTTCCTCTCCCCTGAGGTAGACGACTCGGTAAACATCGAGATCAACCCAGCCGACCTGCGTATTGACGTGTACCGCGCCTCCGGTGCCGGTGGTCAGCACGTTAACCGTACCGAGTCTGCGGTGCGTATTACCCACATGCCCACCAACACCGTGGTGGCGTGCCAGCAGGGCCGTTCGCAACACCAGAACAAGGACTACGCCATGAAACAGCTCAAGGCGAAGCTCTATGAGCTGGAGATGCAAAAGCGCATGGCCGAGCAGCAAAAGCTGGAAGAGTCCAAGTCTGATATTGGCTGGGGCAGCCAAATTCGCTCCTACGTGCTGGACGACTCGCGCATCAAAGACTTGCGCACCGGCGTCGAGACCCGCAACACCCAAGCGGTGCTGGACGGCGACCTGGATCGCTTTATCGAAGCCAGCCTCAAGGCCGGCCTGTAATTTATTGAGCGGGGCGCGGCGCGCCCCTATCCCTTACTCAGTGGTTTAAATGTCATGACCGAACAAAACCAAAGCCCGGAACTGGATCTCAACGAACAGCTCAAAGTGCGCAAGGAAAAGCTCGACGCCCTGCGTGCCAAGGGCGTGGCCTTCCCCAACAGCTTTCGCAAAGACAGCAATGCTGATGCGCTGCAAGCCAAATACGGCGAAGCCACCAAGGAAGAGCTGGCCGAAGGCGAACCGGTACGCGTCAAGGTAGCGGGCCGGATCATGACCCGCCGCATCATGGGTAAGGCAAGCTTTGCCACCATCCAAGACGGCAGCGGCAAAATCCAAATCTACGTGGCCCGGGACAACCTGCCCGAAGGCTTCTACAACGACGAGTTCAAAAAGTGGGACTTGGGCGACATCATCGGCGCCGAGGGTTTTCTTTTTAAAACCAACACCGGCGAGCTGTCCATCCACGTGGAAGCCATCGAACTGCTGACCAAGGCGCTGCGCCCGCTGCCAGACAAGTTCCACGGTCTTTCCGACATGGAAACCCGCTATCGCCAGCGCTACCTGGATTTGATTGCCAACGAAGAGTCCCGCCAGACCTTCGTCAACCGCTCCAAAATCGTCAACGCCATCCGCAACTTCATGACCGGCCACGACTTCCTGGAAGTCGAAACCCCCATGATGCACACCATCCCCGGTGGCGCCTCCGCCAAGCCGTTTATGACCCACCATAACGCCCTGGATATGGAGCTGTTCCTGCGTATCGCCCCGGAGCTGTACCTCAAGCGTCTGGTGGTCGGTGGCTTCGAGAAGGTGTTTGAGATCAACCGTAACTTCCGTAACGAAGGTCTCTCCACCCGCCACAACCCAGAGTTCACCATGATGGAGTTCTACTGGGCCTACGCCGATTACCAAGATCTGATGGACTTCACCGAAGCCATGCTGCGCACCGTGGCCAAAGACGTGCTGGGCACCACCGCCTTCCAAAGCCAAGGCGTGGATTACGACTTCGCCCAGCCCTTTGAGCGCCTGACCATGACCCAGGCCATCATCAAGTACCGCCCCGATGTGACCGAAGCGGATCTGGCCGATTTCGACAAGGCCAAGGCCATTGCCGAGTCTCTGGGTATGAAGGTCAGCAAAACCGATGGCCTGGGCAAGCTGCAAACCTACATCTTCGAAGAAGTGGCCGAAGCCCAGCTGATCCAGCCCACCTTTATCACCGCCTACCCGGCCGAGGTGAGCCCGCTGGCCCGTCGTAACGACGACAACCCCTTCATCACCGACCGCTTCGAGTTCTTCGTCGGTGGCCGCGAGCTGGCCAACGGCTTTAGCGAACTTAACGACGCCGAAGATCAGGCCGAGCGCTTCCGCTCCCAGGTCGAAGCCAAGGACGCCGGTGACGAAGAAGCCATGTTCTATGACGCCGACTACGTTACCGCCCTCGAGCATGGCCTGCCCCCTACCGCCGGCCAAGGTATCGGTATCGACCGCCTGGTGATGCTGCTCACCGACAGCGCCTCCATCCGTGACGTGCTGCTGTTCCCCCATATGCGCCATAAATAAGCGCCGTTGGTTGGAAAATAAAAAAGCCCCATAAGGGGCTTTTTTATTTTTGTAAAAGCGATATGCAAATTAGCAACGAATTTTTCTAGATATGCGCTTTTATTTCTCTATTTTATAGTTAAATTTATAATTTTAATTTTGTAGCTGATAAAAAGGATTTTAAGATGAAGGAACATCTTATTGAACAAGGAACAATTAAGTCTTTCTTTGCAAAGATGGAAATTTTGGAAAGGATTTTTGATAATGATCAAGACTTAACTCTCTGTCTATGGAGAGCATCGAGAACTGACCATCCTGCCGAAAATCCTCTACATCCTGACTTTGAACGTAGAGACTTGGGTAGGGGGCAGTTCCGCGAGGCAGATGTTACTATCCGAGAAATCAATGGTATTAGCTATATTGTCCCAAAAGTCTACAAAAAGAGTGTGGATAGTATCTGGAAAGTAGAAGGTACTTCGCTATTTGATAGAAGCAAGACTTTTAAAGGGAAGCGGTGGGAATACATTGAAATTCCTGCAGAAACTCCAATTCCAGAAGGTTTGTTGATTATAAAAGATGATTATAATGAACGTTTTGGGGCAACGCATTATTCAATAGTCCCAAATAGGATGATGACGGTTGACTTGTTCAAGAAATTGCTGAAAGATTTGCTAACAAACGTAGTTAGTATGAATGAGAAAAGAAAACATGGCTAACATAGACAATAGTACCTTGTTGGTTTCTCTCCAATCTGTATATGAGAGTATTAATCGCTATGAGGCATTACTTGAATCTGATACGTTGAAAGATCCAGAGAATGTTGAAGAAATTTTGATGATGTATGACGAGGCTTTTAAGGTCTTGAAGTCAGCATATTTAGAGGCTCAGTCTACTGACCCTAGACTTCCACTCATGGAAGAGATAATAAAAGGGGCTTAGGCCTCTTTTTTATATTTTCCAATTTTACGATTATTTATAGCTATAGAGTGATAGTGTTGAAAAATGAATGCAATGCATAAATTTTATGGATTTAACTAGATTGACAATTACACTATTTATGCTTATAGCTGCTTCTCCATGTAGTGCTGCTGAGATACACTTTGGCGATTATGGTAGGGTTTATATTAATGGTAAAGAGTATCGCTCTGGTTTGACTGCCATTTATTCAGTTTTTTCGTTTTCTAATCGTTTCTTTGTCAGTGGACTTATCGATAAAGAAGGCAGCGATAGCTACTTTATAAAAGAGATCAATCCTGAAAATGGCACCTCGGTATCTTTGCCACAGGAAAACAAAATTTCTCAATTTTATGAGCTAAAAAATAACCTCTATGCGGTTAGAGATGAGCGTCAAATCATTAAGCTTGAAGACAACCAGCGGATTTTAGAAAAAGAGATAAAACCAAGGTCTCATGTGATACAGCCCGAGCCTTTGATTGCCTGTACTTGGGGGCAGGATACTTTGGACTCCCGTCACAGGTTAGACCCGGTCTGTTATTCACCTGATCTAGGTTGGCAAAAGGATGTCTTTTGGACTACCACGGCAGTAGAACCCAAAATTTGCCATGGCCAGCTGAAAGTCTTGGTTAGCTACCATCGCAAACATGCATTGCATTGGGAGATCCTGGTGATGAGCCCCGAAAGCGGCGAAGAAATGGGCCATATTCCTACCTCTGAACCAACGCTGGGTATGGATGTTTGCAACTACGAGCTTGAAAAGTAACAGCGTAAATATCACAGCCTCATTGGCGGGGTAATCGTAACGGCACCAAGCCAACAAACCGCTTATCGCAATCGCTATCTGTGCGTCGCCCTGGCTTGACCGTGCTGGTAGAGTAGGGCGCTGAACATAGGAGGCTTTATGACTGCGAAAACCGAGAAGGCCATTCTGGCCGGCGGCTGTTTCTGGGGTATGCAGGATCTGATACGTCGCTACCCTGGTGTGCTCTCCACCCGGGTGGGCTACAGCGGCGGCGATGTACCCAATGCCACCTACCGTAACCATGGCACCCATGCCGAAGCCATTGAAATCATCTTTGACCCGGCGCAGATAAGTTATCGCAAGATTTTGGAGTTCTTCTTCCAAATCCACGACCCGAGTACCGTTAATCGCCAAGGTAACGATGTGGGCACCAGCTACCGCTCCGCCATCTTTTACCTGGGGGATGAGCAAAAAGCGGTGGCCGAAGACACGATTGCTGATGTGAACGCTTCAGGCCTCTGGCCCGGCAAGGTAGCCACCGAGCTGGCCCCAGCCGGTGATTTCTGGGAAGCAGAGCCCGAGCACCAGGATTATCTGGAGCACTTCCCCAACGGTTACACCTGCCACTTTATCCGGCCGAATTGGGTGTTGCCTAAGCGGGGTCAGTGAGTGGTTATAGCTGGCGCCGCATAGGAACGAAAAAGCCCCATTGAGGGGCTTTTTCTTTTTGGGGGGGTAGCCAAGAAAGATGGGGTGACCTTTGCCAAAGATGGCAAGCCCGGCATTAGGTATCTTCCGCTTTTACCGAACTGGCCGCCGACTTTCTTACCTCAAGCAAGCTTCCACTTTCAGCAGTTTGGCGCTCTGCTGAAAGGGGCCCAAGAGCGGTGGCTTCGTTAGGGCCTAAATTTTATTGAGGCATAGTAGCGTAGGGCCGTTATTTCTATAGAAAATGGGCGACATCACGAAGGGTTTTGATGAACCGGACCCAAAATCTGTCGCCATACCTGACTGCCAGAAGTGCAACCATGACCGCGATAAAGAGGGAAAATACCCACAAAGGTCCGGTGGTGAGACCAATAACGAATAACCCTATAAATGCACCTAAATAACTGTTCCTAATTGTGAGCCACCCTATATCGCTACAGCCCGCGAAAACATGGGCTTCGTAGGCTGCCCAAGGTGATCTACTATTCGACACTGCTATTTAGGAAAATCCCGGCAAACGCGCCGCATCCAAAGCGGATATTCCGTTCCTGCGAGTCGATTGGAGCATTGTTGGCCATGCCGTACTTACCTTCACGAAATTCCTTGCGCCAACGAGACAACATGAAGGGGTGAATGTCCAGCGCCTCGGCTACTTCCTTGACGTTGCGGTGTGGTTCATGGCTCCACAGCACGGCTTTTTTCTTGAACTCCAGACTGTACTGCTGGGTGCGTTTTCCGGTCTTGTAAGCAGGCATCGACGTCCTCTCGGTGAGTTAGCGATGCGTGTCCGTTAAAGCGGGTGAGGTCCAGGGGGGGTGTGAAAATTACTTTGTGTTAACTTCTATGAACCCGCCTGCATTTTGTAATAAATACCAGAGCTCTTCTGGGTTACTTGTTTGACTTTGTATAAAACCCACACATTCCATAAATTTCTCAATTGACCAATTTAGGCTCGTTTTGTCCTCTGCCAACTTAATTACAGCTGCAATATTTAAGTGAATCATATCCATCTTGACAACAATGACTTTATTCCTTTGTTCACCAGACACTATTATTTGAATACCGTTTTGCTTAGAAAAAGCTTCACAGTCCTCATACATTTCACTTTGTGAAAGCGAAAATGCGGTTTCATATGTCATCTCAGACTTTTCTTCTATTCTGACTAGAAGGTATAAAACGAATACTTTTTCTTCAAAATTAAATGTGACACCACCATATGACACTTCAACATTAGGGTTATCTCTTAACAACTCAATATTTTCATCACACTCTTTAATAAGAAAGGATAAAAAAGCCTCCTTTTTACCATCTAATGATAAATCAGTTCGGATTGGGACCATTTGCCCTTTGGATAAACTGTTAGACAATTGCTGAATATTAGATGGTAAATTTGCTTTATCACCTTCTTCTTTTTTCCTGAAAAGATCCCAAAAACCCATTTACCAACTCCTTATAAACTCCTAACGCCGCCAGCAGCGGCCGAGTGAAACGAGGTCCAGCGAACAAAGTGAGCGATGCTGACTGGCCTTGTTATGTTTTATTTGATGAAACATGTAGCTTGCCAAAGTAAAAGCCTACTATTACAAGAGCGATATTACTCATTACCCCAGGAATTTCACGCCCCATCACTGGGAGAATGCATATTGATCCAAGAATGATTACAGCCAATACGGCGGGAAGATTGTCAGCAACAGGCTTAAGGCTAAGTTTATCTGAGGGAGCCAACCACTTTACCAACCCAACAACTACTACTAAGATTAAAATTGGCCCGATTAGTGACAGCGCTTGTTGAGCCAAAGGGAGCAGTGTTCTCCACACCTCAAGAATGAGCATCTTTATTTCAGAGGCTGCGTGAGGCGAACTCTCATTAAACATGCCTGACAAAGCTAAAAGGTAGCCAGTGCCTAATAGTAAAAAAAGGATTACTGGTACAAGGAGGATTGTTCCAATTAGTGAAATAACTTTTGAGAGTATTTCATAAACTCCCGAACCCTTTTCCTTAACCACTTCTTCTTTCACTTAGAATTCTCCTGAAACATAACGCCCTGTTAAGGTGTGAGCAACGCAACACAGAAGCCGCTGCAAACCACCTTAATCACTAAAATCAACGCATAGTAAAAATGCCACGCGTTGCGAATCACTCTTAAACAGTTTGTTATGTGCCTGTGTTTGCTATATGCGTAAAGTACACATTTATAACCGCGGAAATAAACAATAGAAATGCGATGGTTTGCTGAATGCGAGCCATCCTAATACTGTCACGGTGCTTTCGTTCCTCTCTTTGGTAAGCAGAAAGTGTATTCAGAGCCTGCGGGTTCACCGTTATGTTAGACAGATAAAGAGCTTCATCTTTAAAACTAACATCCCCGCTTTCTTGTAAAGCTAATAACTTCCAACGCAAGTCCATGTTATGGGTATAGTCAGTTCTTTTTTCCGAGCTAGTCCCATAGATTTCACGCTTTAGTGCATAGAAATTGACTTTATTTGACGCATCTCTATGTTTTAGAACCATACTTAGTAATTCAAATTTTTCATAATAATTAATCGTTTTTTTATCTCGACTTTGTTCGAAAAACCACTTAACACGATTAATACCAAGCACATTAAAAATATAAGCACGAAGCAACGTTGTATACTCTAATTGCCATAAGCGATAATGATGTTTAATCAGCAAGTCGTATTGAGACAATTGAGAGAACGGTATCTTGTGAATTTCAGCATCATCGCTGTCAGCGTCCGGATAATGAAAAGTTATGACATTTTTACTTTCAATTGATTCCAGATAATATTTCTTCGAATCCTTAGTCCAGATAAAGTACATATCGTTATTTTTCAATGACGATTCAGAGCCAAGATAAACCCGCTCTCTAGCTTTAAATTTAACTAAAGACTTTAGCAAAAATTTTTTGAACATAGTTCTCCTTTGCCGCTCGGGCACATAACGCCGCATTCAGCGGCTAGTCCGCTGCAATGCCTTGTTAGCATCGAGCTCTGCAATTTTAGCTACCGTTTTTTGATAAATATCATCAAGCCCAGTAGCGAGTTCTTGAATATTGTAGTGTTCACCCCTGAACCCGAATATATTTGTTGCCGGATCAAAGTGATGAATTATGTCTGAGTCTTGAATAGCGTCGCCACCTATAGCTGATCTAGGTCCAAAAAGGCGATGTACAATATTCCTGTTTTTGCTGTTTTCTACCCAATCATCTAAACGCTCATCGAAGTGTTCAAAGTGGTCGCGTAAAGAACGATTTTGAACTGCATGCCCACTTTGAAGCTGAAGCATATCCCTAAGGACCTGACCTCTACGATGCGCTCGCTTAGTGCTTTGTTTATTTCTTCCGCCAGGAGGCCAAAAGATACGAGAGACGGCAGCGGCATGATGGATCAGATCAAGGGCATGCTGAAAGAAATCGTCTTCTACTTTTCTTTGAGTGATTGCATTCATTATTTGGATTGAATGAAAGCACCTTTCGCACTCTTGCTTAGCTTGTTCCAGATATATTTGAGCCAAAAAGTCGTCCATGTTTCACCTTGCATGCTAACAGTTTTATTAGCGAGCGCGCTCGCTTTCACTCATCTGACCAGTCGGCATTAAAAGCTTAACCAGCTGATCATCCTCTAGATTTTCGTGTGAAAGCCAAGAATGACTCCACAAAAGCGAGCGGTCTCGTTTTTATGCATGACGAGTGCTCGTTATCATCACATCGGATGAGAAGTAACTTTATCCACCTCAATGTATTAGAACTGGTCAAACCGGGAAAAACGAGCGCTCTTTATCGTCATAAATGGCCTGGATCAGCTGGGCCAACAGATACACTGTGCATCCACACATATATTTCAGCCCGAAAACCTACGATACCCCTCTGCTTGGGTGACAAGTTTGTCAGGAACAAACTTGAACATCGTCATACCGACGATGGCCCATTGGGTGAGGGCCATGGACGGTCCGAATAGTCCCGGCATTAAAGGAACAACCACAGATGACAATAATCAAAAAAACACTTAATTATCAGAGTAATAGATTGGTTTTCGACTCAACCTAAATTGACGCTACCGCCCGTGGAATCAGGTTATCCAAAGTCCCTTTATCATCTTGAGTTGCTACCCATCCTTGGTGGCTTGCTGCGCGAAAGCAGTGCTTTCGCTTCGAGTTTTACCCCCACCTTAACCACCGCCTTGTTTTGGGTAAAGCCTTTGAGATTAAGGCGTTGCGCTTTTTGTGGTGTCGGCGACTTTTTGTTGTTGGCAGGCGCTGTGGTAGTGGCTTTCGAGGGGAATGGCCAGGGGCAGCAGCAGGGTGTCCATGACCAGGCTAAAAGGCAGGTCAACCAGGCCAAAGGCGCCGAGGGCGGCTGAGCGGTCTGGGCCGGTAAAGCTGTTGCCAATCAACATGCCGTCAATGCGGGTGCCGCCATAGATGTAACCGGTTTTACTACAGGGGTTGGGGCTGTCGTCGAAGGCGTAGCGTAAGGTGCTGCCACAGCCGCCAAGTTGCAGGCAGGCGAGCAAGGCGCTGGCCCAACAAAGGGGGCGGGCGCTCATGGCTTGGCCTCTTGCAAGAAGGCGGCGTTGGCGTCCTTGTGGTTGTCTTTGGCGTAGTCGAGGGCGGTTTTGCCCAGGCTGTCTTTGGCATAGAGGCGGGCGCCGTTAGCGAGCAGTAATGTAAGCATGGCCACATCGCTGTGTTGGGCGGCGTGCATCAAGGGGGTTCGCTGCCAATGCTCGATATTAAACGCGCATTGAAAGCGCCAGTCGTTGGCATCTTGAAGCTGGTAGCCGTGGTTGATATCGGCGCCAGCGGCCAGCAGGTCTGTTACCGCCTGGGGCTGGTTAAATTGGATGGCGTAAAAAAGCGGGGTTTTGCCAAAGTCGTTTTGCTGGTTGGGGTTAAAGCCTTTCTTTAACAGCGCTGCCAGCAGCGCCGGATGGGTAACGGCAAGTGACAGCGGCGATTCGCTCCGTGGCGGCTCTTTGATTTGGGCCATGGTATCGAGCAGCGCTGAGATAAGCGGGGAGTCTGGGGCTGCCACCAGCAGTTGGCGCAGGCTGGCCAGCTTCTGGCTGGGGTTTGCGCCAGCCAAGGCATTGAGAAAGGGCTGGCTGTTACCGGCCAGGGCTTCTTCGGTGTGGGGCACCGGTTGCTCGGTTTGTAAGCGTCTTGGGTGCGCGCCATAGGCCCAGCTGGCGATGGCGTTAAGGGCGTTATCGGCATACGCCTTGGCGGTGGCGGCGTCTACTGAGGCAGTTGTTTGGTACCAGCTACTGAGCTTTGGCAGGGCCTTGGCAGCCAGCGCCTGGTATTGCTGGTAGAGGGCGCGGTTATAGAGGCTTTGGTAGCTCCAGGTTTTAAAGTAGTGATTGTCGTCTTGGCCCTTGAAGGTTTTTTGCGGGTAGTAGCCGAGCTGCGCCAGTTCAAAGGCGTGATAGCGCCAGATGGCAAAGCGCATGGTGCCGGTGCAGCCTTGCGGCAATGGGTTGGGGTCTCGAATGGTGTCAGCCAGGGCCAGCAGCGACTTGAGAAAATCAAGCTGGGCAAGGCTTTGCGGGCATTGGTAATCAACCTTATTGGGCGAGCCGCTACCGGAGCCAAGGTCGGCATTGTTGCCAAACACCAGGGCGGGCAGCTCGGCCATTTCCTGGCAGCTGATCTGGTGGTCGCGGTAAGGGTCCGGCTGGTTGCTCACCACAAAATCAAAGGCGTTGCTTTTGCCCTGCCAGAGCCCGGCGATTTGGGTTATCTGATTAGTGGCGCCAAACAAGGTACCACTGAAGCGCTCGGCTAGCGCCGGGCCGGTTTGCAGCGCCAGATTTTTACCTTGCACCGTGCCACTAAGGGCAATGGGGCGCTGGTACTTTTGGTAGGCGTAGTGGCCCGAAACCTCGCCGTTATCGGTGATATGCAGCGTCATGGTGATGGCGGCGCCTGCCAGGGTACCGCTGCCGGTAAAGTCGGTATCGGCTAAAGCCGGCAGGCACAGCAGGGGCAATAACAGGGCGAGGGGTTTCATGGTGTACGTCCTTTTTAACCATAAAGGGCCAACATTCTGGGCTGTACCTTAGAGGGCAAGCTCAGCACCGACAAGGCTTGGCGCATGGAATTTGTAACAGAATCAAGGTATTTTCTTAGGCTGGGCGAATTTGGTTAAGCCCTTTCCTTGCTGGAGCCTCCCCCTCATGACGAAGCGGTTAGCGACGCTACCCACCCTCTGGGATGAAAAATCCCGGTTCCGCCGTGCCTTGTTGCGGGTGCTGCTATGGGTGGTGATGGTGGTGTCGCTGGCCCTAGGGTTGCTAAATCTGCGCGCCCATGGCTTGGACTCTATCGTGGTGATAGAGGCCATTATTGTGGCTTACAGTGGGCTTTTTTTATGGCGCCTGCCCAAGACTCCCTACCTGCATTGGTGGTCAACGTCGCTGGTGATTTTTATCAGCGTCACCGTGCTTCACAGCCTGGTCACCAAGGCCATGCTTAACGACGGTTTTTACTGGCTGCTGCTGGTGCCCACCACCAGTTTGCTATTGCTGGGGCTACTGTGGGGCGGGGTTATTACCGGCGTGGTGGGCGTTGCCGGTGTGGCGGTGCTGGTGTGGGCGCAGCCGCCCGGTGGCGGCAATGCCACGGTGGCGGTGGGCATCAATGCCGGGCTGACCTATGTCTTTATCTGGGCCCTTAGCCACGCCTACGAGGCCCGACGCCATCAGATGGTGGCAAGGCTGCAGACCGTTGCCGCTCAAGATCCGTTAACCGGTCTTTATAACCGTCTTTATCTTGAAGATGTGTTTGCCCAGCTATGCCAAAGCCAGCCGCAGCATGCCTTTACCCTGGTACTGCTGGATATCGACCACTTCAAGCAAATCAACGACAACCACGGCCACGAAGTGGGCGATCAAGTGCTGCGGCTACTGAGCCAGATGCTGCGAAGCGCCACCCGCGAGCAAGACTGGGTGTTTCGCGTAGGGGGCGAGGAGTTTTGCCTGCTGCTGCCCGGTTGCAACACCCAAAGCGCTATGGACGTTGCCCAGAAGCTGCGCCGCGCCGCGGCCGATCTCACCCTGATGGCCGAAGGGCAGCCGGTTAGCTTTACGGTCAGCATTGGCCTTGCCCAATGGTTAAAAGACGGCGAAGACTTCGACAGCCTCTACCGGCAGGCGGATCTCCGGCTCTACCAGGCCAAAGAACAGGGGCGCAATACCGTGGTGGCAGATCAGGCCTAACTCCTTGGCTGGCCAGTAGGTTTTCGCTTCAGTAGATTGTCTGTTGCTTGGTTAATCTTTAAATCAGATTGCATGAGGGCGCTTTTCTCTGCCTATCATGTCGGCACTGGTTCGGTTGCCTGCTGAGTAGAGGTTTGGCCAATGGCATCACCCAAGGCATTGTTGCCTACACTCTCACTGACCTTGTGCCTTGGCGCCTGCTGTTTGGTAAGCCCCGCCCGCGCCGACGATGATGCCAAAGCCGTCCAGGCCGAACTCTCCATGACTAGCGAGTTCTACAGCAACCTGCGTGGCGGCCTCAAACGCGGCAGTACCGGCCTCACCAACATTTACGCCTCCTTGCAAGGAAACGGCGGTGCCCTTTGGGGCATGCCAGGCCTGACGCTTTTTACCCAAGGGCTGCTGGTGCGCGGCGGCGACCCCAGCGCACTAACCGGTGACGCCCAAGGCGCCAGCAACATTGCCGCGTCGCACCTTAATCGCCTCTATGAAGCCTGGGCCCAATACAACAGCGACGATTCGCGCTGGTCGGTACTGGGCGGGCTTTACGATGTGAACAGCGAGTTTGACCGGCTCAACTCCGCTTCGTTGTTTCTCAACAGCTCCTTTGGCATGGACCCAAGCCTTGCTGGCAGCGGCCCGGCTGGCCCGTCTATCTTCCCTGCCACTTCTGTGGGAGTGCGAGTAGATTACAAACCCTTTAAAAACGTGGTGTGGCGCACCGCTCTGTTGGATGACACCCCGGTATACCGAGACGGTGCCCCGGACGGGCCCTTTGCCCAAAACGATGGCTTGTTGTGGATAAGCGAATGGGCCTGGCTTGACCGGGCGCAAAGCGGCGAGCCTCCCAAAGATTGGCAGCCCGACATGGTAGGGCGGGTGTCGTCGCTGGCTCCCTATGACAACAAGTTGGCTGTTGGCCTTTGGGGTTACACTCATAGCCAGGCCGCCTTGGATGGCGGCAATAATGCCCGCTCAAGCGGGCTTTATGTGCTGCTCGACCGGCGGCTTTATGTATCAAGCAAGCTGCCGGGGCAGGTGCTGGGCGGTTTTGTGCAAGGCGCCGTGGCGAGCCCTCAAACCAACCGTTTTGCCCGCTATCTTGGCCTGGGGCTCACCCTGACCCAACCCTTTAGCCAGCGCCCCGACGACACCGCTGGTATCGCCCTGGCCCTGGCCCGTAATAGCCGCCACTACCGCCCCGAAGGCAACACCGACGATTTTGGCGCCACCGAAGCGGCCTGGGAGCTCAGCTACCAGGTCGCGGTGAATTCCTGGCTCAGTATCCAGCCCGATCTGCAATACATCGCGCACCCGGACAGCCGCCGGGATATCGGCAATGCCCTGGCATTTCAGCTCAGCGTGCAGGTCAATCTTTAAAAAGCGCGCCGCTGCCAGCGAGAGGTAAGGCAAACAAGGTAGGTTTATCGCTGAAAGACAAAGCTTTTTACATTTTGATACTGGGGTAATGCGGCCCTGGCCGTTACCTTATGGCATTCGCAAAAGGAGTTTTGATAATGAAGCCATTTTCCCGGTTGCTGATGGCCGGTGTGCTGGGGGCGCTGGCCTTACCTGCCGCGGCCTACGACGCCAAGGACGTAAAAACCTTTACCCTTAAAAACGGCATGCAGTTTCTGGTGCTCGAAGATAGCGCCATCCCCAATGCCAACATGTACACCTTCTGGAAAGTGGGCTCGCGCAACGAGCGCCCCGGCATTACCGGGCTGTCGCACTTTTTTGAACACATGATGTTTAACGGCGCCAAGAAATACGGCCCCGGCCAGTTTGACAAGGTGATGGAAGCCGCCGGCGGCGCCAACAACGCCTACACCACCGAAGACATCACGGTTTATACCGACTGGTTTCCCTCCTCCAGCCTTAAAACCATTTTTGACCTGGAATCTGACCGCATCGCCCACTTGGCTATCGACCCGAAAATGGTGGCCTCCGAGCGGGAGGTGGTGGCGTCTGAGCGCCGCACCGGCCTTGAAAACTCCAGCTTTGAGACCCTCAACCAGCCGCTGCTGAGCGTGGCCTTTACCGCCCACCCTTATTCCTGGCCGGTGATTGGTTACGAGTCAGACATCAAGGCCTGGACCCAGCACGATCTGGAGAGCTATCACCGCACCTATTACGCCCCCAACAATGCGCTGGTGGTCATCGCGGGCGATGTGGATTTTGCCAAGGTAAAAACCCTGGCTACCCAGGCCTTTGCCGCTATCCCGGCGCAAAGCCCGCCGCCACCGGTGGTAACGGTTGAGCCCAAGCAAAGCGGCGAGCGCCGCCTTTACGTGCAAAAGCCCTCGGTAACCAGCCCCAATCTGATGGTGGCCTACCACGTGCCCGCCACCAAAGACGCCGACACCCCGGCCCTGAAATTGCTGGCAACCCTGCTTTCTGAGGGGCGCAGCGCCCGCTTGAAAAAGTCCCTGGTGGACGAGCAAAAAGTGGCAACCGATGTGTTTGCCTACCTGCCCAACAACCTGGACCCAACCCTCTTTTATCTCTACGCCGTAGCGGCCCCTGGCGTGACCGAGCCTGCCCTTGAACAGGCGCTGCTGGCTCAAATCAAAGACATTCGCGACCACGGCATCAGCGAGGCCGATCTCACCAAAGCCCGCAACCTGCTGCTGGTGAGCCAGTACAACGAGCTGCAAACCATCAACGGTATGGCCAATGCCCTGGGCAGTTACGCCCTCTACAACGGCGACTATCGCAAGCTCTTTTCCATGGCGGATGACTACGCCAAGGTTACCCCGGCCCAGGTGCAGGCCGTGGCGGCCAAATACCTGACCAAGGCCAATCGTACCGTTGGCGTGCTGGGCAGCCAGGAGGACAAGGAATGAAACACGCTATTTTTGCCCTGGGCCTGGCCCTTGCCAGCCAAGGCGCCGTTGCCGGAGTCGACATGAAGCTGCCTGCCATGACCACCCAAACCCTGGATAACGGGGTAAAGCTGCAATTGATGGCCCGCCATAACGTGCCACTGATTGACGTGGTGGTATTGGTGAAAACCGGCGCCGTGCATGACGGTAAAGCAGGCCTGGCCTGGCTTACCGGCAACAGCCTGCTGCAAGGCACCCAAGCGCTGACTAAAGGCGAGCTGGAGAGCGAGCTCGACAGCCTGGGCGCCTCCATGGAGGTGAGCGTCAGCGAAGAGGGCACCGAGCTGCACAGCCAGTTTATGGCCAAAGACAAGGTGGCCATGCTGGCCCTTATCAAGGACGTGCTCAGCAAACCCCGCTTTAATGACGACGATTTTGCCAACCTCAAGGCCCTGCACCTGGCCGATTTGGCCCAGGCCAGGGAAAGCCCGAGGGAAGTGATCAAGCCTTACTTCAAGCGCCTGGCCTGGGGCGACAATCCCTTTGCCAACCCTGTTGCCGGTAGCCAAAACGGTGTGGCCGATATTGCCCTGGCTGATGTCAAAGGCTTCTACCAGCGCTGGTATAACCCCGGCAACGTGGTCGTGAGCGCCGCTGGCGATTTTGAGGCTGCCGCTTTTGCCAAGGCGCTCGGCAAAAGCCTTGGCAACTGGCAAACCGGCCGCGAAGCGCCGCGCATGAAGATGCGGGCGCCTGCGGTGGCTGATAAGGCAAGAGTGCTTATCGTCAATAAACCCGATGCCACCGAAACCACCTTTATGATTGGTAGCCAGGGCTTTGCGGCCAGCAGCCCCGACTGGGCCCGCGCCGAAGTGCTAAACACGGTGCTGGGCGGGCGCTTTACCTCCTGGCTTAACCAGGCGCTGCGGGTAGAGAAGGGTTACACCTATGGCGCTGGCTCGCGGTTTTATACCACCAGCTCCGGCGGCCTTTTTTACATCTCCACTTTTACCCGTAACGCCACCAGCGAGCCGGCCATCGATTTGGCCCTGGCAACCTATCAAAAGCTGTTTACCGGTAAGCTGGACCAAGCCACCCTGGCCTCGGCCAAGAGCTACCTGATTGGCCAGTTCCCGCCCAAGCTCAGCACCAATGACGCCCTGGCCTCGGCCATGTCGCGCTCGGCCCTTTATGGTTTGGACATGAACCGTTATGGCCAGTTTGGCAGCGAGGTGGAGAGCTTGACCCTGGAGCAGGCCAAGGCCCTGATCCCGACGTTCTTTCCCGAGGGCAATTTGCAACTGGTGCTCATTGGTAATGCAGCTGAGCTGCGTAAATTTGCCGGCAAGTATGGCGAGGTGATTGAAACCGGCATCGACGCCAAGGATTTTTCCTTCTGACTCTCCGGTTTTTAAAAAAGGCCCTTCGGGGCCTTTTTTTGTCGCTGCAAATTGGGCATTTTTCATGGTATCTCAGTGCCTTATGCCCAGAAACGGCGCCGGGCTACTACACTCCATAGTTATGTCAGCGGCTCCGGTCGTTTAAAGCAGGCAAGGAGCCGCATCCCTTTTCATCTCAAGAGGATGGGGTATGCAGTGGTTAAAGGATCAATCCGTCGCCCTCAAAATCGTGTTGCTGGTTGCCATGGTGCTGTCCATCACCGTGCTTATCTCGGCGTTCAGCATGATAAAAATGGGCAAAATCGCCGAAGAAATTAAAGGCATAGCCCACGAGACCATGCCGCTGGTGCAACTGACCAGCCAAATCACCGTTCGCCAGATCCAAAGCGCTACCGTGCTGGAGCAATCCTTTCGGGCCATGGACATTCCCATGGATGCCAGCCGTGACGATGTGGCCAAGATGATGCGCCGCTACCGGGAAATGCTGTTGGATTTCGATAAAAACATCACCCAGGCTCAGGGGCTACTGAGCGGCGCCATCGAGCACAGCATTTCTACCGAGGTCAAAGCAACCGAGCTGAGCCTCGCCCAGCAATTGCAGCAGATCATCGAGCATCATGACGCCTTTGAAAAACAAGCCTTTGCCTTGATTGAGCTGCTGCAAAAAAGTGAAAAGCCTGCCGCTTTTAAAACCCAGGCCCAGGCCCTTGAGCAGCGCCAGCAGGCGTTGAATCAGGAGCTGACCCTCTTTATTGGCCGCATTGAAGCGGTAGGGGAGTCGGTGGCCATGAACGCCGAAGCCGACGAGAAACACGCCATGTGGCAAACGGTGTTCCTCACCGCCACCGCCTTGCTGCTGGGCATTGGCGTGAGTGTGGTGATCAGCCGGCAAATCGTTGGCTCGGTGGCCCAGGCACGCCACGTGGCCGAGCAGATGGCAGACGGTAATTTCGATGTCGAGATTGAGGTCAACCGCAAGGACGAGCTGGGCCGGTTGCTGCAATGCATGGGGCAGATGGCTGGTTCATTGAGCACCATGGTGGCCAGCATCATGAGCCACTCCGACCAAATGGTGAGCTCGGCTGCTTCGCTCTCGCAAATGGCCAGAGACAACCGCCAGGCGGTCAATCAGCAGCAGCAAAATACCGAGCAGGCCTCCAGCGCCATCCACCAGATGTCCACCACCATCTCCCAGGTGGCCCGCAACGCCCAAGACACCTTTGCCAGCAGCTCCCAGGCCGAGAACAGCATCAAGCAGGGCAGCGTGACCATGGACAAAACCCAGCGCCTGAGCGAAGAGCTGGTGCTGAGCACCGACAAATCCCGGCAGATGATTGACGACCTTCGCCAAAGCACGGAGAAAATCAAAGAATTTATCAATATCGTCAACGGCATTGCCGAACAGACCAACCTCCTGGCCCTCAACGCCGCCATTGAAGCGGCCCGGGCTGGCGAGCAGGGCCGGGGCTTTGCGGTGGTGGCCGATGAGGTGCGGGCGCTGGCGTCGCGCAGCCAGGACGCCACCCAGGAGATCCAAAACCTGATTGCTACCCTGGTAGGTAACGCCGGTAGCGCCGCCGAGATGATCTACCAAAGCTCCGAGAAAATTCTCGAAACCTCGCAATGTATCAATACCGCCAAAACCGAGCTTGGCAGTGGCTACCAGGCCCTGACCCAGCTCAACGACGCCAATGCCATGATGGCCACCGCCAGCGAACAACAATCGGCAGCAGCCGAGGAAATAAGCCGTAACGTGGTGGATATTCGCGATGCCGGGCAGCGGGTGCTGGCCAGTTCTACCCAAACCGAGCGGGCCTGTGAAGACTTGTCAGAACAGGCCGCCAGATTGCGGCAAATGGTGTCTCGTTTTCGGATAAAAAATGAGGTGGCGGTGTCATGATAAGCTGGCCATGAACAGGCCGTTAATGAGGTTATTAACGGTTTCTTATGGCCGCTATTTTTAGGTGTGACTTGGGGGCATGTCTTAAATGACGTGCCCTTTTACTATTTGCGCCGCCGTTAATGTGAATTAACGCCAAAAAAGCAGAGCCGGTAAATAAGCGATTAAGTTATGTAAGGCAGGTTTCAAAAAATGGCGTGGGGTCAGTGCATTGGTTGTGACAGCGCTATGTCATTGTATCCATTTAAGGAACAAGAGTTTTTTCAGATGCCGCCTTTAAAAAAATCCTGATTCCTCTACCTTGGATAGGCATCTTGAGTCGCTGATACCTGTTCATTTTTATCCAGATGAAGCAGCCACGAATGAACCGGTATCCAGGCTCGGGTTTTTGATAAATCCCCCTCAATGCAGGGCCAAATTTTCGAGGAATCAATTATGTCTATCGACACCACCAGCACCCAATACATCACCACCAAAGACGGCACCCGCATCGCTTATAAAGACTGGGGCACCGGCCAACCTATCGTGTTTTCCCACGGCTGGCCTCTGGCCGGTGACGCCTGGGACGCCCAAATGCTGTTTTTCGGCATGAACGGCTACCGTGTTATTGCCCACGACCGCCGTGGTCACGGTAATTCCGACCAGCCCTGGGACGGCAACAACATGGACCAATACGCTGACGACCTGGCCGAGGTTATCGAAGCGCTGGATCTCAAAGATGCCATTCTGATTGGTCACTCCACCGGCGGCGGCGAAATTGCCCACTATGTGGGTCGCCATGGCTCTGCCCGTGTCGCCAAAATGGTGCTGGTTGGCGCCGTACCGCCGCTGATGCTCAAAACCGATGCCAACCCTGAAGGCACCCCCATGGAGGTGTTCGACGGTATCCGCCAAGGCACTGCCACCAACCGCGCCCAGTTCTTTAAAGATTTGACTGTGCCCTTCTACGGCTTTAACCGTGAAGGCGCTGAAGTGAAACCCGGCTTGCAAGAGTCGTTCTGGCTGATGGGCATGCAAGGCGGCATCAAGGGCGAATTCGACTGTGTCCGCGAGTTCTCTGAAGTCGATTACACCGAAGACCTTAAGAAAATTGACAAGCCGACCCTGGTTATCCACGGTGACGACGACCAAATCGTGCCTATTGCCGCCTCCGCCGAAAAGACCGCCAAGATAGTCAAAGACGCTACCTTGCTGGTTTACCCCGGTGCCAGCCACGGTCTTGCCCAAATCGAGCCCGACAAATTCAACGCCGACGTGCTGGCCTTTATCAAAGGCTAAGCCACCCACTCTCTTTGCGTGTTAAAGCCCGGCTTCGGCCGGGCTTTTGTCGTCTTGGCGGCGGGTGAACAAGGAGGTTCTCTGGCCTCCTTTTTCTTAGAACACGGCTTACCAGCGCATGGAGACCATCACCCCGGTGTCGCCATGGCCGTCAAACCAGGGGGCGATAGCCAGGTTGTCACTGAACTTATGGGTAAAGAGATAACCGGCGGTGGTACCGATGGCGGCGCCGGCCACCACGTCTTTCCAGTAGTGGCGGTCAGCCTGCACCCGGCCAACGGCGGTGAGTGCTGCCAAGCCATAGGCCGGCACCCCGTATTGCCAGCCGTAACGGATGTTCAGGGTGGTGGCGGCGGCAAAGGCGGCGCTGGCGTGGTTGGACGGGAAGCTGTCGTCACCGCTGTGGTCCGGGCGCTCCTCATGAATAAGGTGCTTGGCCACAATGCTGGTACCGGCGGCGCTGCCGATGGAAAAGGCCGCTTGCTTGGCGCCTTCCCAATCTTGTTTGTAGGCGGGCACCACAAAGGCCCCGGCGATCAGGGCATCGGTACTGACATTGCTGATGGTTTCCCAGGTATCGGAGGCGTGGGCGCCAAATGCGCTGCAAAGGCCAATGGCGGCGGCCAGCTTCATGGAATGGAACTTCATCGGTACGGCTTACCTGGTTACGACAAGGACGGGCTCATCCTCAGAGCCGTTGCTTAGCGCTTTATTAAGAAATGTTACCAAGGCAGCCGGGCTGTTACCGGCCAAGCCTTAAAGTGTTACTTGGCTCCCAATTCGCGGATCTTGTCCATGTCCAGATACTGGGTATAACCGGTCACGGCAGCGCTAACATCGGGGTTGGTCATCAGCTCCTGCATGGCGACCTGGCCCACCATCTGAAAGGCGCCTTGCCAGGCGGTGGGGGAGGTTTTCAGGGCGGCACTGGCCTGGGCCGGGCAGTCTTCGGTTAACAGGCGGGTGATAAGGGCGCCGGTACTTTTATTGGAAAGGGTGATGTCCTGGGCGCTGACCTTGGCGTATTGCTGGATGTCGGGGTGTTTGGACATGGCAAAGAAGATCCACTGGGCCAATTGCTTACGTTCCCGGCCATTAAGAGAATCAATCAAACACTGGCCAAGATTGGCCGAGGCATCGGCAGCCAATACCGGTTGCGGGAGCAGGCTGGCTTGGGTGAGCAGCAGCGCAAAAAGGGCTTTTTTCATGGGGCTTTCCCTATCCGTTTTATTGTTATTAAAAGGTAAATTCGGATTACCTTAACCCTGGCGGCAGGCCCGGTAAAGACCAGGCTGCGCTAAAACGGGGGAGATAAAAAACACCGGCCCATGGCCGGTGTTTTTTCAGCACTCGGTAAAGATGCGCGACAACGGCCAGCGAGACTTGGGCAGCTTTTTATTGAAATCGTCTTCGCTGTGATAGCCCAGGGCCACAATCACCAGGCTGGTATAGCCCTTGGCGTGCAGGTCGAACTCGGCGTCCAGGACCTGGGCGTCAAAGCCTTCGATGGGGACCGCATCGATATCCAGCGTTGCGGCGCCCAGCAGCACGGTGCCGAGGTTCAGGTATACCTGCTTTTCCATCCAATGCTGGGCATCTTTAAGGGCAAAGCGGTGCTGATTGACAAAAAAGGTGCGGCCCCGGCGGCCACCGACTTTGGCTTCTTCGGTGGGGTAACGGCCATCGGCATCTTCGGTGGCGATAAGCTCTTCGATGTAGTGCTCATCAATACTGGTTTTGGCGCAAAACACCAGTACATGGGAGGCGTTTTTGATTTTCGCTTCGTTAAAGCTGTAACCACCCTGAGCCGCTTTGGCGATGCGGTTTTTGCCTTCTTCGGTCGCGGCCAAGATCAGGTGCCAGGGCTGGGAGTTAACGCTTGAGGGGCTAAAGCGTGCCAGCTCCATGAGCTGGGCTATTTTGTCGTCGCTAATGGTTTTGCTGGGGTCAAAGGCCTTGGTGGAATAGCGGGCCTTGGCAAAATCGGTGATGTTCATTGGGGTCCTGCAGCGAGGTTGGGGGAGTGCTTACCCTAACCGCTGCTTCGCGCAAGTAAAACGCTGAAATTGCAGATTCACTTTCAATGCTACTTTGAAAATACGGGGGCTTTTGCCCCCGTATCTTGAGGCGTTACCACAGCGCCACAGCGGCTTGTTGCTGGTCGATGGGCAGCAGATGAAAGGCCTGTAGGGCCTGGTTAACATCCGGGTAGTCAAAGGCGTACCAGACATTCAGGGTGTCGCCATGTGGGCCAAAATCGTAAGGGTTGGCAACGCCGCCACCGTTACCCTCCAACCAATTCAGGCAGCCATTGCAGGGCGCCAGCTCGACAAACATCACGGCTGGGTTGGTCAGCGCCAGGTGGTTATTGCCGGCAGCGGTGAGGGCGCAGCGCTCGGCGTGGTTGCCAACCGGGCCTTGGTCGAGGCCGCCAGCGGCCACTTGCGAATTGCCAAAAGCCACCCCAAAGCCCTGGCCCGGCAGAGCCGGGAACTGATGGGTGGGCTGTACGGCAAGCGCTGCGCAGCAAGAAGCCGGGCCTATGCCGACATTGGTGCCGCGCACGGCGGCAAAATGCAGCACCGTTTCCTGGGCCAGCACTTGGGCCGTGGCATAGCCGGGTTGCAGAGCGTTGTTGGGAGTGAGGTGACGGACGATTACAGGCATGGGTGTTCTCCTTTCCTTGAGTGCCGGCGGTTGCCGGTTAAGGGCAGGATAAAAAGCGCCGTTGCGGGTTGGCAGGGGAAGCTTTTCCAGGGTGATGCGGTGAAGTGGGGGTATTGACTCGCTGAAGGGAAATAAGCCGGCTACCGCAGCAACCGGCTTTGGCTCAGGGCTGTACCGAGCTTACCTGGATGGTTTCCGGGGCCGGGACGCCAGTGTTATAAACGATATCAACGCTGGTGATACCCTGGATGGTGGCCAAGGGATTGGTACAGGTAAAGACGGCATGGTCACCGGCAAGGCCCGTCAGCGGGATACCACCCGGCTGGCCACGCATGTTGTGAACACCGTTTTGGTTGTCGGCATTTTGAACGAGGGTAATGGTAGGCATGATCTTCTCCTTGATAGTGTGTCCCTGTTGGACAGCTTCAAGGTAAAGGCGTCTTGTCGGTTTCCTAAGAGGAAGGGCTTCCCTCAGGCCGCTGCGGCTTGTTGCTCCAGTAACACAACCAATTCGCCTAAGGTCATGGGTTTACCAAACAGCCAACCCTGGGCGTAATCCACCCCAAGTTTTCTAAGGGCTTGGTATTGGCGCTCGTTCTCTACCCCTTCGGCCACCAACTGCACATTCAGCTGGCGGGCGATGCCGACGATTTGGGGGATAAGGGAAGAGCGTACGCTGTGCTCTTCCATGTCGGTGACGAAACTGCGATCGATCTTCAACAGATCGCAATCCATCTTGATGAGCTGGCCTAGGTTGGCATAACCGGTGCCAAAGTCATCCACCGCCAGGCCAATGCCCTGCTGGCGCAGGTAGTGCAGGTTGGCTTGTGCCTGGGCCTTGTCCAGTTCTTCGTCTTCGGTAACCTCAAACACCAATTTAAATCGGCTGGCCTTGATGACCGGCAGCGCCATTAATTCGCGAATGGCGCCCGTGGCAAGCAGGTGAGGGTAGATATTAAAACTCACCTTAAAGCCCGCCGGCAGTTCGGTGCAGGCTTCAAGCTCGGTCAAGGTGCGGTTTAGCATCTGCACCGTAAAGGGCCAGGCCAGCTCCAGCTCCCGTAAGCGGTCGATAAACTGATCCGGCGATAACGGCCCGATGTCGTCAGCAAAGCGGGCCAGAGCCTCAGCGCCAATCACCTTGCCGGAGGCCATGTCCACCACAGGTTGTAGCAGCCAGTAGAAGCCTTGATGCCTCAAGCCCTGGCGTAACCTGACCCGGATGGAACTGCGGTAATCGCGATACAAACTTTGGCCGATGCTGGTGGCGGCGCCCACTATCAAGCTGAAGATAAAAGCCACCACCATCAGGTAGCTGTTTTGCTCAAGCACCGCCTGTGATGACTGGCGAAGGGCCAGGCAATATTGAGGGTATTGGCTGCTACAAGCGCTAAAACTGGTATTGGTGAGCTGTTCCTGAGCCAGGCTGCCATCGAACAATCCCTGCACCCCGGCCATGTGCACCGGCGGGTGGCCCTGGCCTTGGAAAAGCAGTTCCCAATCCCGGGCATTGCGCATCTCAACGGCCAGCTTTTGCTGCAATTCAAGCACCACGTTATAGCGGCCTCGCTGGGCGATAAAAGCGTAACGGGGGGTGCTGTCGTCACGAAACAGCATGATCCGCGAGCGCAGCCAGAATTGATTGCCTTGGGCATCTTGGTAATCGGGTTTGGGCTCGGTGAGCGGCGTTTTTAATCTTCCTGAGCTGGTGGCGCACACCAGTTTGCCGTCTTGGAAAAAGCCAATGCCCTTGATGTAGTTGGCATTAAATACGGCCCGGCGCATGGCCAGCAGGTTGTCGCGGTTGCAATCGGCGTAGCCGAGGCGGTTGAGGGCATCGGTGACCGATTGGATCTCGCCGAAAATGGCGTCGAAGGTGGCCAGGGTCTCCTGGCCGTTTTGTTGCAGCTCATGGCGAGCGCTGGCCAGGATCAGTTGCAGGGCAATCACAAAGCACAGCACCGCGGCAACAACGGACAATAAGGTCGAAAAGGTGTGTCTGGCCAGTTGGGTCCTGAAGGGCATCGGTACATCCGTGTCGTGGGCGCCGTAACGGCTGGCCGGTTTATTAGTGCTTACTGTTTACGCGAACTGCCACCTTATCTTGTTGTTTTTAACTGCGCCAGTGGCCAGAGGGAACCTTGGCCGCCGCGCAGTGCAAAAAGGCCATCTTGATCAAAAAAAGGCCAAAAAGTCGCGCGGCTTTAGACATATGCCTAGTGTCGGCGACCTTCCGGCCTCGTACTGGGCCGACAGAGTAGGGGGTTTGTTACAGGTGGCAGCCATGGGGTTTTCGGCTACTTTTGAGAGCAAAGATTGAACTGCTGGTTAAGCAAGTAAAACGTCATGATTATCATCATGTTAAATGATGGCTTGTTGATTTCGGTCACCCCAAAAACCTTGAGTTTCATCTATGGTCAGCTCAAGATCCGCGCACCGGTGTCGCTATAGATGGGCAGCTCGTGCATAAAAGAGGCAACCCCCCGATGAGTAACCTAACCCGTATCATGGATAACCTGTCAGTCGCCGCCAAGCTCTCTTGGGGCTTTGGCATCGTGCTGGTGCTGACCCTGGTGGTGGCCGTGACCGGGAGCCGTGGGTTAAATGCCATGCTGGCAAGAAGCGATAAAGTCGCTGTTGGGGGGATGGTCAACGACCTGTTGATGGACGCCGAGGTGAGCCGCCGCGATTATCTGGTGTCGGGGGATGACGCCAAAGTCGGCGACTTTGATAAGGCCATCAAAAAGATTGCCAGCATTGCTCTTGAGAAGAAATCTTTGTTTGTGGCGCCGGTTGATGTCAAAACCATTGAGCAGATCAACAGCATTGCCAAAGAGTACCAAAGCGAATTCACCCGCTTTGTGGAGCTGTCCAACAAGAAAGCCGAGATCCGCACCAGTTGGGTGAAAATCGGCAACATCATGGTGGGCAAGGTTACCGAACTCAATAAAAGCCTGGGGGGCATGGCTCAGGTGATGGCCGACGAAGCGGTGGTGTCCAACGCCCTGCTGGCCTCCGACATCAACCAGCGGGTGGCCATGCTGCGCTACTACATGCGCGGTTATATTTTTGACGGCAGCAGCAAAAACCTTGATGCCGCCACCATGACCATGGCCGAGATCCAGCAACTGGCCGACACCCTCAATATTGGCGGTGGTGACCGTCAAATCCTCGATGACGCCCTCAAGGCCCTGGCCGGTTATCGCCAGCATGTATTGCAGCTCAATAAAGTGGTGGGCGAGCAGGAATCGCTGCGTAAAGAGATGGACACCGAGGCCCTGAAACTGGGTGCCCAGGTTGACCGCCTGATGGAGTCTCAATCCGACAAACGTGAAGCCGACAGCCATTCGGCCATCCTAACCCTGATTGTGGTGTCGGCGCTGGCGTTGATGCTGGGGGTGCTGGGCGCTTGGATTATTACCCGCCAAATAGTGCGGCCGCTGCGTGACACTGTGAACGTGGCTCGCACCATTGCCGATGGCGATTTGAGTACGACCATCCGGGTAGAGCGCAAAGACGAGCTGGGCGAGCTGATGCAAGCCATGGCCCATATGAACCAGAACCTGCGCGATGTGATGAGCCAGATCAGTGGCAGCGTCGAGCAACTGGCCAGCTCTGCCGAGCAGTTGTCGGCGGTGACTGAACAAAACAGTGCCGGTATGCAGCGCCAGCGCGCCGAGACCGATCAGGTGGCCACCGCCATCAACGAAATGACCGCCACCGTGCAGGAAGTGGCCCGCAACGCCGAGCTGGCCGCTGTGGCGGCCTCCGAAGCCGACCACACCACCGCCGAAGGCAACAAAGTGATTTCCCGGGCCGTGCAACAAATTGAGGGGCTTTCCCAGGAAATTGGCCATACCGCCATGGCCATGGAAAAACTCAAAGCCGACAGCGACAGCATCGGCACCGTGCTGGATGTGATTAAAGCGGTAGCAGAACAAACCAACCTGCTGGCGCTGAACGCCGCCATTGAAGCGGCCCGCGCTGGTGAAGCCGGGCGCGGTTTTGCGGTGGTAGCCGATGAAGTGCGGGGCCTGGCGCGCCGCACCCAGGAATCCACCGCCGAGATTGAAAACCTCATCGCCAACCTGCAGCACGGCACTCAAGAATCGGTGCTGATGATGGAGCGCAGCCGCCAGCTCACCGACGAAACCGTGACCCTGGCCCAGCAGTCTGGTGCGTCTTTAACCGACATTGCCAATGCCGTGTCCCGCATCCAGGACATGAACCACCAAATCGCCACCGCCGCCGAAGAGCAAAGCACCGTGGCCGAAGAGATAAACCGCAGCGTGGTGCGGGTGCGGGAAATTGCCGAGCAAACCGCCCAGGCCTCGGAGGAAACCGCCAACTCTACCGAAACCCTGGCCGGGCTCGGTACCGAGCTTCATGGCCTGGTGGGCAAATTCAAAATCTGAAAAAGCGGCCTTCGGGCCGCTTTTTCATTACGCGCTTTGGCTCAAGCGGTACGTTGCCCGCGGTGCTTACCCTCGGCAAATTCTTCGACCATCTTACGGTTAAACGCCGGTAAGTCATCAGGACTGCGGCTTGTTACCAAGCCTTGGTCCGTGACAACTTCCCGGTCTTCCCAGCGCACGCCGGCGTTTTTTAAATCGGTTTTAATAGACGAATACGAGGTCATGGTGCGGCCAGTCAAAGCGCCGGTTTCCACCAGTAACTGCGGCCCGTGGCAGATGGCAGCCACCGGTTTACCCGCATCGAAGAAATGGCGGGCAAAGCGGACCGCTCGGGTATCGTTTCGCAGGGTATCGGGGTTCATGACGCCGCCGGGCAGCAGCAGAGCATCGTAATCTTCCGGGTCGCCATCGTTCAGGCAGTAGCTGACATCGAACTGGTCACCCCAATGGTCGTGCTGCCAGCCTTTGACCTGGCCTGGTGACGGCGCAATAACCTCTACCTTGGCGCCCGCTTCCTTAAGGGCCTCTATTGGAGAGGTTAACTCGATTTGCTCAAACCCATCGGCAACCAAAACGGCTACTTTGCGGTTATTCAGACGGTTAGCCATATCGATCTCCTTGACTTCGATAAATGTATATTGCTTCCCGCAAAGGCCATGCCAAGCCGTAAAATTCTTTTAATTCAAGTGTTTGTGATTTTTTGTGCGCCTTGCGCCCTGGCATTTTTACAGGGTGGGGATAAAATTTTTGGATACTGTTTTTTTAACCAGTAAACTAGCGGCTGCAGCCACAGTGGAGACAGACCCTTGCCCCAGGGCTTTTTACTTTCTCGCCATCATCGCGATATCGCCGGTAAAACCGAAATTCACCTTTGGCTGAGCGGCCCCGATGGCCCGGCCAAACTGGTGGTGGAAGGGGAACAACCGGTGCTGATGGTGGCGGCCAATAACCTGGCCAAGGCCAAAAGTCTGCTGGCAGGTAGCCTGGCGGACGTCAAAGAGCTGGGCTTTCAAAGCTTTGCCCGCGAGCCGGTGGCCATGCTCTATTTCGCCACCCTTGAGGCCCACAAACAGGGCCAGGCGCAGCTCACCAGCAATGGCATCGAAGTGCTGGAAGCGGACATCAAACTCTCCGACCGTTACCTGATGGAACGATTTGCCCGCGGCGCCATCGCCTTTGACGGCGTACCTACCGCCAAGACCGGTCATACCGAGTGGCGCCAGGTGCGAATAAAAGGCGCCGACTACCGGCCCACGCTCAAGGTGCTGAGTCTGGATTTGGAGTGTTCGGCCAAGGGCGAGCTGTATTCAGCAGGGCTCTATGGCAACGGCGCGGCCAAGGTGCTGATGGTGGGGACGCCTGAGCCCAGCGATGGCGAGATAGACTGGGTAGCCGATGAAAAGGCATTGCTGCAACGCCTTGAGGCAGAAATAGCGCGCCTGGACCCAGACATCATCATTGGCTGGTCGGTGGTGGCCTTTGACCTGCGGCTGCTGGCCAAAAGGGCGGAGCGCCACGGCATGACCCTGCGCCTGGGCCGGGGCGGTGAGGCCCTTTGGATACGCGATGCCACAGGCGACGGCCAGGCCTTTGCGTCCCTGCCGGGGCGGGTTGCCATCGACGGCATCGACGCGCTCAAGATTGCCACCTACAACTTCGAGAGCTTCAGCTTGGAATTTGTCTCCCAGGCCCTTTTGGGGCGCGGCAAGAAAACCGAAGACGTAGACAACCGCCTGGCCGAGATTGAGCACGATTTTCGCTTCAACAAACCGAAACTGGCGGCCTACAACCTCGAAGACTGTGTGCTGGTGTGGGACATCTTTGCCAAGACCCGGCTGCTGGATTTTCTTATCCTGCGCAGCCAGCTGACCGGCCTGGAGCTTGACCGCGCCGGCGGCTCGGTGGCGGCCTTTACCAATCTCTACCTGCCAAAGCTGCACCGCGCCGGCTTTGTGGCCCCCAACCTCCCCTTGGGGGGCGGCCTTGCCAGCCCTGGCGGCTACGTGATGGACTCCAGGCCCGGGCTCTATCGCAACGTGCTGGTGCTGGATTTTAAGAGCCTGTACCCGAGCATTATCCGCACCTTTAAAATCGACCCTTTAGGGCTGATTGAAGGGCTGGTGGAAGCGGACGCCATCCCCGGTTTTCGGGAGGCCAAATTCTCCCGCACCAAGCATTTTTTGCCCGAGATAATCACTGAGCTCTGGCAAGCCAGGGACCAGGCCAAGCGCCAAAAAGACGCGCCCCGCTCCCAGGCCATCAAAATCTTGATGAATTCCTTCTACGGGGTGCTGGGCTCAGGGGGGTGCCGTTTTTACGACACCCGCCTTGCCAGCTCCATTACCCTGCGCGGCCACGCCATCATGCAGCAGACCGCCAAGTGGGTAGAAGAAGCCGGCCACCAGGTGATTTACGGCGACACCGATTCCACCTTTGTGCTCTTGGACGACGCCCTCGACCATGACCAAGCCGACGCCATAGGCAAAGGGCTGGCGGCGGATATCAACGCGCGCTGGCAACAGACGTTACAGGACGAGTTTTCCCTTGAGTGCCACCTGGAGCTGGAATACGAGACCCACTACCAGCGCTTTTTGATGCCCACCATTCGCGGTTCGGAGGCGGGCTCTAAAAAACGTTATGCCGGCCTTAAAAGCGACGGTGAACTGGTGTTTAAGGGGCTGGAGACGGTGCGCACCGACTGGACGGTACTGGCCAAGCAATTTCAGACCGAGCTCTACCGGCTGGTATTCAGTGACCAGGACCCCTCGGCTTTTATCCGCGCCACGGTAGAAGAGACCTTAGCCGGCAAGCGCGATGGCGATTTGGTGTATAAAAAGCGCCTGCGCCGCAAGCTCGACCAATACGTGAAGAATGTGCCGCCCCATGTACGGGCCGCGCGCCTGGCCGACGAGCACAATAAAAAGGCTGGCAAAACCCTCAAATACCAAGGCAAGGGCAGTATCAGCTACCTGATGACCCTAAGCGGCCCCGAGCCTTTGGAATACCAGCAAAGCCCCATCGACTACCAGCACTACATCGACCGCCAGTTACAGCCGGTGGCCGAAGCCATCCTGCCTTTTATCAACCTTGAGTTCGAACAGCTTATCGGGGGCCAGCTGGGCTTGTTTTGATAAGCGCCTGCCGGTACCAGTTTTGACGCAATGCCAAAGCCAGTGCGCCAATCACCACGGTTGCCAAGGCCAACGGTAACAAGGTGACCTGCTCGATTCGCAACAGCATGGCAAGCGCCATCAACGGCATGTAGATAAGCGGCGGTAAAAACCGGGTATCGTCCGGCGCCCAGCGGGTTGTGGCCAAATACTGCATTAAGGCAGTCAAAGCGGCGCTGAGAATAACCGAGAGCAGCAGCAATGCCATGGCGATGGTTGAAAAACAGGCCAGCAACAGGACCGCAAAAAGCTGTATTGCACCGGCACTCAATGTTTGGCGAAGGATTAATCTTTCCATCACGTTGGTTTGCTGCAACCTAGTGCCGGGATGGCGCAACCACAGGTAGCGAAGCCGGGTTGAAACCTTGCCAATGCTGACGGCAAGCCAACTGCTGAGCAGGGTCGAGGTGATGGCAAAAAGCGGCCAATTTATCCCGTGGTGCATGCTGGTAACGATGGTGGCCAGTAGCAACAAAGTCAGGCCCAACAGTCCCCGCATAAAAAAAGCCACATAGCTGGCATCGCAGCCGGCAAGGAGGCTCAAGGCCGGCTCTTTAATCATCTTGGAAAAGTGGTCTTCAATTAATCTGATTGGCTCGGCTTTATTGTTCCAGCCCTTATCGAAAAAGTATTGAGATGGTGGACTCGGAATAACAAACCGCTGAATAAAGAAAAAAAGTCCCCACAAAACCAGTGCTGTTGCCGCTATACCGGGAGTGCCGTTGAAGCTCTCTAGCACTGGCATCAGCGACACATTACAGAGCAGTATTAACGGTGCCGTGAAGACGATCATGCCCCCCAGGCGGTTGTGACAAAACAGTTGCAGCAATATGAATTCGAGGCTGAAAAATAAAAAGCAGAGCGGCCAGTTCAGGCTGTCTTGAATGGCGCTGATGAGTATCGACAAAAGCAACGCGTTGATAAATAGCGCCAGATGGGCGGTCGGTATTGCTTTTGGCGATAGGCGCAAGCTATGCATGCTCATGATCTGGCGATGAACTATGACACTACGTAGGGTCATATTGATGGAAAGCAGGCAGCCAGCGGCCATACGTATCCCAAAGCCGGTGCTTGGCGGTATTGCAAAACTGACTGCCAACAGTAAAAGGCTGCCGCCATTTAGCAGCACCTGTGCCGTTCTTTCAAACCACATCATGGCCAATATTTGAATAAGCCCCCTCATTGATGGATCTCCACAAAGAGCTGCTCAAGGGGCAGGGCACTGACCGGCTTTTCGGTGACAACCAACAGGCTGCCATCATTAAATTCGTGGAGCACGGGCTGGTGCTCGAAAAGGGAGGCTCTATTTATTCTGGCAACGCGTTCCTGCAGGGTGTCGAGTGTTTCGTCGATGATCAGCTTGCCTGCTTTGAGTATCCAGACCCTGCTGGCGATACGTTCAAGGTCTGAAACGATGTGGCTGGAGAACAGAACCGTGCAGTTGGTCGCCGTCATTTCGTCGATAAGGGTGCTGATAAATTGGCGCCGAGCCAAAGGGTCCAAGCTGGCAACGGGTTCATCCAATACCAGCAAACGGGGATGGTGTCCAAGAGCGGTGATGATGGACAGCTTTTGACGCTGGCCTTCAGACAGGGTATTGACCTTCTTAGCCAGTGGCACTTGCCACTTTTCTGCTAGTTGCTCGACAAAAAGCCAGTCCCAGTGGGGGTAGAAGTTGGCAAAGAGTTTTAGATTTTGCTCTGCGGTGAGGTGAGTCAATAACTCTTCTTTTTGCGGCACGTAGCCGATGGCAAGTTTGCTGCTCCCAGGCAGCGCATCAACCGAGGTACCAAATAGGGTTACGCTGCCTGAAGTGGCAGGCCGAAAGCCGAGCAGAGCTTCACACAGCGACGTTTTGCCAGCGCCGTTTAATCCTAAAATGCCAATCACTTCCCCCTGTCCAACGCTGCTGCTGACACTCTTTAACACCTGTGTCTTACCGAGGGTTTGGCTGAGGTTTTCTATTTTGATCAGGGACTCAGTCATGCTGTTTTTTCAATCCTTTGTTAACAATGTCAATGACCTGCGCATCGCTCAAATGGAGCTGACGTGCACTTTGGATAAATTGGGACAACAGCGGTTGCAGCAGCTCTTCGGGGCTGCAAGCCACCGCTGTCGCTACGGTCATCGGTTTTCCCCTGTGACGTACCAACACGCCATCCGCTTCCAGCAGGTTGTATGCCTTGGAAATGGTCATGGGGTTAACGCTGTGGCGCACTGCCAGTTCCCTGACCGACGGCAATGCTTCGCCTGGTTTTAGCTGGCCTGCGGTAACAAGGCGCTTTACCTGCTCATAAAGCTGGCGATAAATCGGTATGCCGGATTGCGGGTTGAGATTAAACAATGTCATCACCTGTATTGTGTATTGATACACTAATACACATGGGGTGAAGAAAACAACAGCAATAAAAAAACGCCGCTAAGCGGCGTTTTTTCCTGTGCGCTTATTGCACGGCGCTGATGGAGAGCCGGTCTATGGCCTGGACATTGCCCTGACGAGCGGCTTGTTGCAGCCAGTAGCGGGCTTTAGGGTCGCTGGCGGGCAGCAGCAGTCCCAACTGATATTGAGCCTTGGGTTGGCCCTGTTTGGCGGCCAGTTCATACCAGTATTTGGCGGCGCTCAGATCCTGGGCAACACCGCGGCCTTGCTGATAAAAGTGGCCCAGTTGATATTGGGCCTGGCTATCGCCCTGATCGGCTGCCTGGCGGTACCAGTGGGCGGCCAGATGCAGGTCGGGGCGCAGCAATTCGCCACTTTCCAGCAGCGCTCCCAAATGACGCTGGGCCAGGACCAGCCCTTGGGCTGCGGCCTGCTGGTACCAGTAAAAGGCTTGGTCGGGGTCTCGTACCACGCCTTGGCCGGTCTCATAAAAGTGGGCCAGCCAATACTGGCCCTGGGCGTTACCTGCCTTGGCGGCAAGGGCAGCCCAATGGGCGGCTGCCGGGTAGTTCGGCATAGTGGCGCCTTTAGGGTTGGCCAGTTGCCGGGCGTAGCTGGCCTGGGCATCGGCGCTGCCTTGCTCGATGGCAACCTGGGCTCGGAGCCAGGTACCGTACTGTTTGAGATATTGCTTGGCCTTGAGGTCCCCTTTTTTTGCCGCTTGGCTTAGTTGGCTCGATGCCAGGGCAAACTGATAGTGCTCAAGGCTGGCAAAATAGTCGTTGCGGGGAGCGGCTTGGCTGTTGTTATGGCTGGCGCAGCCTGCCAAAAAGGAAAGCAGCAGGGGAAGGAGGGCAACGTTACGGGACATCATAAGGCAAGCTATTGTTGTTGATTTACCTATATAGATTACGACCGCCTTTCGATTTGCCTTAAGGAAAAATTTGTAGCAAAAGGTCGATAAAAGAACAGCGCCCTTGGGCGCTGTTTTTGTTGGCTTATCGCATCTCGTTGATGCCTTGGGCCTTGAGGTAGTCGTCGTAACTGCCCAGGTAGTCTTTGATACCGGTGGGGGTCACCTCGATGATGCGGGTGGCCAGGGAGCTGACAAACTGGCGGTCGTGGGACACGAACAGCAAGGTGCCCTTGTAGTGCTCCAGGGCCAGGTTGAGCGCCTCGATGGACTCCATGTCCATGTGGTTGGTGGGCTCGTCCATCAACAGGATGTTGGGCTTGTGCATCATCAGCTTGCCGATGAGCATGCGGCCCTGCTCACCACCGGACAGCACCTTGACCTTCTTCTTGATATCGCTCTGGCCAAACAGCATGCGGCCAAGGGCGGCGCGCAGGGTCTGCTCGTCGTCCCCTTCCTGCTGCCACTGGGCCATCCAGTCCATCAGGTTGGTGTCCATGGCAAAATCGTCGGCGTGATCCTGGGCGTAGAAGCCGATGTTGGCGTTCTCGGACCATTTGATGGCGCCTTCTTTGGGCTCCATCACCCCGGCCAGGGTGTTTAAAAGGGTGGATTTACCCACACCGTTGGCGCCGATGATGGCGATGCGCTCGCCCACTTCCACGTTCAGTTTAAAGTCTTTGAACAGCAGGGTGCCGTCGTAGCCCTGGGCCAGGTTTTCCACCTGCAGCGCCTGACGATAGAGCTGTTTGGCCTGCTCGAAGCGAATAAAGGGGCTCTGGCGGGAAGAGGGTTTGACCTCTTCCAGTTGAATTTTATCAATCAGCTTGGCGCGGCTGGTGGCCTGCTTGGCCTTGGAAGCGTTGGCCGAGAAGCGGCTGACGAAGGTCTGCAGCTCGGCGATTTGCGCTTTCTTCTTGGCGTTGTCGGCCAACAGGCGCTCGCGAGACTGTTCGGCGGCGGTCATGTATTCGTCGTAGTTGCCCGGATAGAGGCGCAGCTCACCGTAGTCCATGTCTGCCATGTGGGTGCACACCTGGTTTAAGAAGTGGCGGTCGTGGGAGATGATGATCATGGTGGAGTCGCGCTCGGTGAGCACCCCTTCAAGCCAGCGGATGGTGTGGATGTCCAAGTTGTTGGTCGGTTCGTCCAGCAACATCACCTCGGGGTTGGAGAACAGTACCTGGGCCAGCAGCACCCGTACCTTGAGGCCGGGGGCGACGGCGGCCATCAGGCCGTAGTGTTGCTCAAGGGGAATGCCCAGACCCAGCAGCAGCTCACCGGCGCGCGCTTCGGCGCTGTAGCCGTCCATCTCGGCAAACTGCACCTCCAAGTCTGCCACCTTCATGCCGTCTTCTTCGCTCATCTCCGGCAGACTGTAGATGCGGTCGCGCTCGGCCTTGATGGCCCACAGCTCGGCATGGCCCATCACCACGGTGTCGATAACGGAAAAGTCTTCGAAGGCGAACTGGTCCTGGCCCAGTTTGGCCATGCGGGTGTGGGGGGCCAGGGAGACGTTACCGGCGCTGGGTTCCAGTTCACCGGTGAGGATCTTCATGAAGGTGGACTTACCACAGCCGTTGGCACCGATCAGGCCATAACGGTTGCCCTCACCAAACTTGACGGAGATGTTTTCGAAAAGCGGCTTGTCGCCGAACTGCATGGTGATATTGGCGGTGGTCAGCACTCTGGGATACCCCTTAGTTAATAAGGGGCGCAAGCCTACTGATTTTGTGTGACAGGAGCAATGGCCCTGGCGGAAAAATCGCCATAAAAAGGCGCCGGTGGCGCCTTGGGGGAAATCAGCGGGAGGCGCGCAGGGTAAAGAGCCCTTCGCTGGTCACTTCCCGGGCTTTGGGCTTGTCTTGGTCAACCGGTAGCACCGTTTTGCAAAGGGGGTAGTTGGCGCAGGTCCAAAACACCTGGCCCTGGTATTGGCCTTTGCTGACGGTGCGCTTTTGCATGGGGCTGTCGCACTTGGGGCAGTGCTTCTCGGCCCGCTCAATAGGGGCGTCGCTGCTTATCTCCACCAGGGCCTCTTCTGCTGTCTGGCGGCTGGCCATCAGCGGCGGCAGCGACTCGTCATCCTCTTGGATTTGAACCGGGGCCTGCGGCTCGGCGACGCTTTGCTGCGGGGGGATGGGGGTATCCGGTTCAGCGGCAGCGTTACTTGAACGGGCCAGCACCGGCTCTGGCTTACGGCCTTTGAGGGCTTGTTCGATACGGGCGCGAATATCAATAGCCCGGGTATTGTTGCTCACATCAAGCTGAATAAGGGGCAGACCGATTTTTTCGCAAATCTTGATGAGCTGTTTGTCGCGCTTTTTGCGGTCGCGGCTCGGTTTGCCTTCAGGCAGCAATTCCAGCACCAGCATCACCGCCAGGTCGTCGGGGCGGCACAGCACGAAATCGAGGCGTTTGGCACAAATGCGGTTAAAGGCCCGCTGCCAGTCGCTGCCCTTGAATCTGGCCTGCACGCCAATGACATCGGCCCAGCGCACCTTGGCAAAGACCCGGTAATCGCGGCCACAGGCTTCGTCCAGCAGTGGTAAAAAGGCCAATTCGCGGTCGGTAAACAACGGGGTACGCTCGTAGGCATTACGCAGCCGCAAGCGCCGCCAGACATAAAGCAGCAGGGCCAGCACAATAAGACCGGCCCCGGCATAGATAAAGGGTCTGAGAAAGGAGAGTTCGTCAGTGAGCATCGGACGTTACCAGGAGTGAGAACCTCTCGATGCTAAACGCCAAAGGCTGTCGTTTTACTGACCCGGCCAGCCTCAACGTAAGTCGCGGCGAAATTTTTGCATCTGATCGAGGATCTGCAAGCGGATCCAGCGCGGAAACTTCTCTGTTTGCACCAGGTAGCGCTGCTCGTCGGTATACACAAACCAGGCCGGCGCCTGGATGCTGCCCACTGATTCGATGCGGGTGATCTGCTGGCGGCTCAGGGTAATGCGGCGGCGCCGGTAGCGTATCTCGATGGCTTCGTCGTCAAACATCAGGCCGTGGACCCTGTTGTCCATCAGCCAGTTGGCCAACATGATGCTGGCCAGCACCCCGGCCAAGCTCCACATCAGGCCTGGCCCGGTGATATCACCAAGGTATTGAGTGTTATTGGCGATAAGCGCGGCCACCAAAATCACCGCAGTCCCCACCGCTTGGCTGTAAATCAGTTTGTCTGAGCCTTTGAATATGCGCATGGTCGTCAATCTTCCCGCTGTTGCCTGGAAACCCGACAACTTCTTATCGTCTTCCGGACCGGCCGGAATGAGGAGGGTCTCTTTAACGGCGTGTTAAGCCAGTTCGTGTTTTTGGGCTCTTTATCAGGGCCTTCTAAAGTGGTTCACATTGCAGTTCAAAAACTGAGCTGTCAATAAGCAAGGCTTTGTTTGTGTTAAATGTTTTTCATCTTATGTGCTCAAGGTCACGAACTGCGCGGACCTGTCGCCATTTTGTATAACATGACGGAAATGTTACGAGCCGAGAATGCCTTGCCGTGACTTGTGGCCTATTGGCAAAACCCGTTACTGGCCCATAATGCCCGCATGAACAAAGACTTCTATCGCAATGCCAACTTCCTGGCCGGCTCTTTGACCTGGCTGGTGGTGATTGGCTTTATGGCAACCCAGGGCAGCTCCATGCTGGCCCTGGGGCTGATGCTGCTTTTCTTCTTCGGCTTTGTGTTGCAGTGCGCCCACTGGCACGGCCGCTGGGGCTGGCTGCTGGCCGGGGCCTCGGCCGTGGCACTGTTTAGCTTCAATAGTTTTGGCTACCTGGGCGTGCTGGGGGTTATCTGGTGCGCTGGCGCGCCTCTTTACCTGCCAAAGCCCTGGCCACTGCCGGCGGCGCTCGCTATGGCCAGCGCCTTTGTGCTGAGCCAGCACTTTCACTATCAGAGCATTGACCTTATCTGGCTGGGGCTTTGGTACAGCTTTCACCTCTTTTCTTTGGGAATGGCGCAATCGGCCCGCTCTGAAAAGTTGGCCAGGCAAGAGCTGGAGAGCCTTAACCGCGAGCTGCAAGCCACCCAGATGCTGCTGGAAGAAACCGGCCGCCAGGCCGAGCGGCTGCGTATCGCTCGCGATTTGCACGACAGCCTTGGCCACCAGCTCACCGCCCTTGCCATCGGTTTGCAGGTGCAAAGGCGTACCCACCCACAGCTGACCCAACTGGCGGTGCTGGAAGGGCAGGCCCGGGACGCCCTTGGCTCGGTGCGAAGCGCGGTCAGCGATATTCGCGACGAAAACCTCGACCTCAAAGCCGCCCTTGAGCAACTGGCTGGCCCGGCGGTAGGGCTTAACCTGCATCTTGAACTTTGCTCTGTGGCCGAGCCGCAGCTGGCGCAACTGGTGTTTTTACTGAGCCGGGAGGCCATTACCAACACCTTGCGCCACGCCGGGGCCAGTAGCGCCTGGCTGACCCTGGCCCCCAAGGGCCAAGGTTATGAGTGGCGTTATCGGGACAACGGCAAACTGGCGGCCCACTGGCGCCAAGGCATGGGCCTTAAGGGGATGGCGGAAAGGGTCGCCGCTGCCGGTGGCACCTTGCAAGTTGGCCGCGAACATGAGGCATTGATGCTTAAAGCCGAGCTGGGAGGCGGGTGATGATAAAAGTGCTGGTGGTGGACGATCAGGCGCTGGTGCGAGACGGTATCGCCTCTTTGCTGGCGCTGTCTGGGCAGGTAGAGGTGGTGGCAACCGCCGCCAACGGTCAGCAAGCGCTGCAGCTGTTGAACGAGCATGACGGCATAGACGTGATGCTTTTAGACCTTCGCATGCCGGTACTGGATGGCCAGGGGGTGCTGGATAAGCTCGATGGCAGCGGCCCTGCGGTACTAGTACTCACCACCTTTGACGACAGCCAGGCCCTGGCAGCGGCCATGGCGGCCGGTGCCAAGGGCTTTTTACTCAAAGACGTGTCCATGGAGACCCTGGTGGAGGCGGTAGAAAAGCTGGCCGGCGGCGGCCGCTTTATTCAGCCGGGCCTGACCGAAACCCTGGCCCGGCGCATGCTGGCCGGGGAGGCTGGCTTACCTGCTGATAGCGCCCCTGCCTTAAGTGAAAAGGAACTGGAAATTATCAAGCTGATGGCGGCCGGCTACGCCAACAAGGAAATCGCCAATACCCTGTTCAAATCGGAAGGCACGGTAAAAAACCAGGTGTCGGCCATTTTGGCCAAGCTTGAGGTCAGAGACAGGACCCAGGCGGTGCTCAAGGCCATGAGCATGGGCTTGCTGTAAAAAAGACGGGCTTCCTTGCCAGCTAAAGGAATGAAACCCGGCTAAGAGTAGTGGCCCTGCGCCATGAACGACAGGGCAGGGCGCAAGGGGTTAGCGGTAAAGTTGCCTGCTTGAATAGCAGCGCCGGCCCTTGCGTTTACTGTCGTAGAGGGCATCGTCCGCCAGGGCGATAAGGGCGTCCAGCTCCAACTGGTTGCTGCTGCCTATCCCCAGGCTGATGCTGATGGGCACCGACAGCTCGTCGTTAATGACCACAGGTTGCAGGCAGATGGCGTCCAAAAGCCGGGCCGCCAGTTTCTCGGCCTCCTCCAGTGGGCAGCTGCCCAGGTACAGCAAAAATTCGTCGCCCCCCAGCCGTATCACCAAATCGTTGCTACGAAGGTTATGGCCAAGGCGTGCTACCAGCTCTACCAGCACCGCATCCCCCACATCGTGGCCCAGTTCGTCATTGATGCCTTTAAAGCAATCCAAGTCTACCGCCACGGCAGTGCTGGCTTGATGCACGGCGGTGCGGCGGCTGACGTCGCTTGCTACCTGGGTGGGCAGAATGCGGCGGGTCCAGGCCCCGGTAAGGTGGTCGGTCATAGCTTGGCGATGAGCCACTTCCAGTTCGCCGCTCAGTTGGTTGCGCTCCTGGGTGATGGCATTGAGGCGCACCTCGTTTTCTACCCAGGAGGCGAGGCTGGCCAGGGTTTCAGCATCTTCTTCGCTAAAGCGGCGGGTTTGGGGGCTGATAAGGCACAGGGTGCCAAGGATTTGGCCTTCGAAATAGATGGGGTGGCCGGCGTAAAAGCGGATGTCCGGCGGCCCGGTCACTAGGGGGTTATCAAAAAAGCGGGCATCCTGGGTGGCATCTTCCACCACCATGGGGGCAGCCCGGGCCACCACATGGCCACAAAAGGAGGTACTGCGCGGCGTGGCGTTGCCGCTCATCCCTTCTTTGGCTTTAAAACGCTGCTCCTTTTCCGTTACCAGAGAAATGAGCGCCGTAGGCACCTTGAACATCTTGGCTGCCAGGCTGACGATGCGGGTAAAACGCGGATCTTCACCGCTTTTCAATAGCCCGCTTCGCTCCAGTGAGGCCAGCCGTTCTGGCTCGTTACTGGGCACTACCGGTGCCAACATCGGCTTCCCCTTTGTTTTGAACTCCTTAGGATGACAATAGTAAATGCGGAATTTGCGTTCCAGGCAAGCCGCTATCGGCCATGGCCCACACCAGGGCCAGTAAAGCCAGTAGCACCGCGCTGTACCAGGCGCCGCCCACAACCATGCCCCAGCGGTTCATGGGCAGCTGCCGGGTGGGTTGGTTGCGCTCACCCATCAAATCCAAAAGCCCTGCTACCAGCAAGATAGCCAGCAGCACTAGCCCAAAATAAAGGCTAAGGGCAAAACCCAGTGCCGATACCAGCAACAGGCCATAAAACGCCAGCTTATTGCCGGTAGAGGCCATTACCGCCTTGAGCACCCGGCCACCATCGAGAGGGTGAATGGGCAAGAGGTTCACCAGATTTAAAAAGGCACCTAAAGCCGTCACCGCGCCAAGCCAGGGGTTTTGAGTAAATTGCCAGGCGCCATAGGCCAGCAAGGTACTGGCAAGGCCGGCACTGGGGCCAGCCAGGGCCACATAAAGCTCTTGCCACTGGCTTTTAAACTGTTCGGCAGACACCGCGGCCCCGCCGACAAAAGGAATGAGATAAATCCCTTTGGTTTTGACACCAAAGCGCTTCATGGCCAAAAGGTGGCCATATTCGTGAATAACCAAGATGGCAATCAGGGCCAGGGCGATTTTCCAGTCAAAGAGGTAGGCGTAGGAGGCAAAAGAAGCGCCAGCCAGGGCCACCTTCACTGCCGAGGCACTTTTAAAGAGTTTGAGCGCCAACGCCAACCAGCCTAAGCCCTTGCCGTGGCGGCTTTGCTCTGTGGGCTCTTGGAGGGGAGTCACGGGCTGCTCAGGCTCGAAAGGCTCGCTGCACAGCACCTGGCCTTCGCCGGCGCGCTGGCCGTTTAGTTGCATCTGGTAATGAAGGCTGCGCTGCTGGGGTTGCCAGAGCAATTTGGCCTGCCAATTATCGTCGCCCACCGAAAAGCAATGCTCTGACTCAAGACTGCTGGCGGCACGCAGGCTGACCGGCTTGTCATCGACAAAAAGATGTTCAAGGCCCTCACTGCGGGTAAGAGTGAACTGGTGGCCTGCGCAATGAAAGGTTAACCGCATTGGGTAATTCTATCGTTTGTTGAAAAAATGTGTTTAGGTAAAGTCATTAAAAGTTAACGCCTTTTTTTGATTTAGCCCGCTTGGATGCTCAATGACAGACACCCATAACGCCTCTTCATACGATCGACGTTACCGCCTGGTGCCCATTCGGATTGCTGTTGTTTACTGCGTACTCGCGCTGCTGTGGATCTGGGGGTCCGATCAACTAAGCCTGCTGCTATTTGGTGACAACCCGTGGGTGCAAACCTATAAAGGCAGTTTTTTCGTGTTGATGACGGCTCTTATCCTCTACCGCCTCATTGACCGTTTCGCCCAAAGTCAGCGGCGCATTTATGGTCGGCAACTGGCCTTAACACAAAGTTATCAAAGCCTTTTTAACGAACACCCCCTGGCTCTTTGGTTGGTGGATACCGCAGGTAGCGTTATCCAGCAAAACCATCAAAGCCTGGCCATGGTGGGCGAGGTGTCCCACCTAGACCAGATCTTTGCCAGCCAGTTCCATCCGCTGTTCAATTCCGCCTTGTTATCCGGTGACCTGTCAGCACTGAAAGACGAAATGCAGCTGGCCAATGGCCTAAGTGTGTCGGTACTGGCCCGGCAGTTGCAGTTTGACAGCCACACACTGGTGCTGGTGGCAGCGGTGGACTTGTCTCGCGAACGCCAGGCCCGCCAGCAGCTGGCCCAAAGCGAGAAGATGATGCAGGCCTTGGTTAGCCGCCTGCCTCAGGTGTTTTGGAGCTTTGATGTGGCCAGTCGCCGCATCGAATATGTGTCGCCCGGTTACCAAGCGCTGCTGGGGCGCGACCCGCAGATGCTCTATGTGGACGCCGAAGACTGGCTGGAGGCTATAGTCCCTATGGACAGGGACAAGGTGGCCCGGGTGCTCGCCTCCGGCCAGCGCCTTCGTGGCGAGACTGAGCTGGAATATCGGGTACTGGACCAAGACGGCAACGAGCGCTGGATAAAGGACAACGCCTACCCGGTCACTGACGAAGAGGGCCGCACCCTCAAGGTGGCAGGCATCATGACCGACATCACCGAAAGCCGCACCCAGCGCAGCCGCATCTGGCATTTGTCCCACCACGACCAACTCACCGGCCTTGCCAACCGGGTGCTGCTGGGGCAAAGCCTCAATCGCTGGTTGCGCCAGGGCAAAAGCGGTTTTATGTGCCTGTTAGATTTGGACCGCTTTAAAAACATCAACGATACCCTTGGCCACAAGGTGGGTGACGAAGTGCTGGTGCAGCTGGCCCATCGCCTGCGCCGCCGCTTTGGCGACGAAATGCTGATAGTGCGAAGCGGCGGCGACGAGTTTATCCTCGCCGCCCCCCGGGATCTGAGCCTTGATGAACTGGAGGCCTTAGTCGCCCACCTTCGCCAGGGGGTGGCCGAGCCACTGGTGATTGGCAGCGACCGCCATGTGCTGACCCACAGTCTTGGCTTGGTACGCTTTCCCGAGCATGGCAGTGATGCCGAGAGCTTGCTGAGGTGCGCCGAAGTGGCCATGTATGCGGCAAAACAAGCCGGGCGCGACAACTACCGTTTGTACTCCACTACCCTCAGCGGGCCGACGCTGGAGCGGGTACGGATGGAAAACCGCCTGCGCACTGCCCTTGCCAACAACGAGTTTTTGCTGGTCTACCAACCCAAATTCAGCCTCAACGCCCAGCGTATGGTTGGGGTGGAAGCGCTTATTCGCTGGAGTCAGGACGGGCGCCTTATTCCGCCCTGTGATTTCGTGCCGCTGCTGGAAGACACCGGCCTTATCCGCCAGGTGGGGCGCTGGGTGGCCAGCACCGCTCTTATGCAGCTTAAGGCCTGGCAGGCGCTTTGGCCGGGGCTGACCATGGCCATTAATGTGTCGGCAGTGCAATTGGATGAAGCGGATCTGGCGGATTTTTTCGCCGGTGAGCTTAACCGTTATGGCCTGGCCGGCGCGCTTTTAGAAGTGGAACTCACCGAAGGCGCGCTGCTGCGCGACCCAGAGCAAGCCTTGGCCTTTGTGAATGGCATGCGCAGCAAAGGCATTCGCCTGGCGGTGGACGACTTTGGCACCGGTTATTCCAGCCTGTCGCACCTTAAGGATTTTGCGCCCGAGGTGCTGAAACTGGATAAAAGCTTTGTCCAGCCCATGGCCAGCGATACGCGCTCAGCCAAGCTGGTGGAAGGGGTGATTGCCCTGGCCCAGGGGCTGGCTATCGAGGTAGTGGCTGAAGGGGTGGAAGACGAAAAAGCCCTGGCACTGCTGGCAAAAATGCGTTGCGACACAGTGCAGGGCTTTTATCTGAGTGAGCCGGTATTGGCGAGCGCCCTGTCATCAACCCAGGGCGCGGCCAGGCTTAGTGCAGTTTCAGGCGGGGCCTGACCCAGCCGTTGAACTTGTCGGCGATCACCATGCCGATGGTGCGCCACAGCCCAAACATGGCCAGCTGGTGTTTGCGGTACAAGGAGATGTACATCCAGCGGGCGATATGGCCTTCCACAAACAGCGTGCCTTTGGCGATAGACCCCATCAAGCCGCCCACGGCGCTGTAGTTGGCCAGCGACACCAGCGAGCCGTAATCTTGGTATTTGAACTCGTCGCTGAAGGGCTCGTCCTTGACCAGGGCCGCAAACAGCTTGTTGAGAAAGATGGCCTGCTGGTTGGCAGACTGGGCCCGTGGCGGGGCGGCGTCGCAGCAATCCCCCAGAGCGTAGATGTGCTCGTCGGAGGTGCGCAGCTGGCCGTTGACCTCGAACTGGTTGCGCCGGGAGGTGGCAAGCCCCAGCTGGGCCAGCCAATCGGCGCCTTTGATACCGGCGGCCCACACCATTAAATCTGCTTCGATACGCTCGTCGCCGTCCAGCACAAAGGCGTCTTTGGTGGCTTCAATCACCTTGGCGCCGGTACGCACCTTCACCCCAAGCTTGTTGAGTTCGCGCTGGGCCTTGGCGGCAATTTTTTCGTTGAGCGCCGGCAAGATGCGGGGGCCCGCTTCCAGCAAGGTCAAATCCAGGCTTAGGTGTTTGGCGCCGTAGTGGCGAAACACCTTCTCGGCGCTGCGAAGCTCGGCAGAGAGTTCTACGCCTGTAGCGCCGGCGCCAACAATGGCTACCGACAGCTTGGCCGGGGTTTCGCTTAAGGTTTCGCTTTGCACCCTTGCCAGCAGGTGGTCGTGAAAGAGGTTGGCTTGCTCGGGGCCGTCGAGGAAAAAGGCATGGTCGGCCACGCCTTTGGTGCCGAAATCGGCGCTCTGGCTACCTACCGCCATCACCAGAAAATCGTACTGAATATGCTGGTTGCTACTGAGAAAACGGCCTTTGCCATCGCGGGTGGGGGCCAGGGTCAGTTGCCTGTTTTCCCGGTCCAGTTCAGTGAGTTGGCCCTGGATAAACTGAAAGCCGCTCAGGCGGGCGAGGTTCAGGTAATCGGCGCCGCCAAGTTCAGGGTTGAAGGCGCCGGTGGCCACTTCATGGAGCAGCGGTTTCCAGACATGCTGGCGGTGCTGGTCGATAAGCAGCACCTGGGCCAGGTGTTTCTTGGCAAGACTGCGACCGAGCCGGCAAGCCAACTCCAATCCGCCGGCGCCACCGCCGACAATCACAATACGCTTCATAAAACGTCTCCTCGGGGGTTGGCCTACGTTACCAAAGCTGCGAAGCCATCGCTAAGTAAAAAAATCAGCTGGTTAGCGCTCGGTAAACGGGGTGAAAAGGCGGTTACCAAGCCATTGTCAGGCTGGGTTGAACTGGGGTGGCTAAGGTTACAGCTGCAAGGTTGGGGGGATTTATGAGCAAACACATCTGGGCGGTTGTACTGGTTCTGCTAAGCGGCTGCGGCGACAAAGGCAACACTGATTTGCCGGTAACGGCCAAGGCGCCGGAAGCGCCGGATCTCTCTGAGCGGATAGCTGGCCCTGGCGCCAGGGTCTATCACTGCACCGACACCAGCCTGGTGCTGGAGCAAAAGGGCGGCAGCAGCATGTTGTATCTTGATGGCCAAAAAGTGCCGGTGCAGCAGCGCCAGAGCAGCAGTGGCATTGAGTACGCCGGCACCGAGCTGCATCTGGTTACCAGCGGTAAAGAGGCCACCTTGACGACCAGAGGCGCCAGCCAGAGTTGCCGGCTCGACCCCAAGGCCACCGCCTGGGACAGCGCCAAGCTCAAAGGGGTGGATTTTCGGGCTTTGGGCAACGAGCCCGGCTGGCAGCTGGAGATCTCCGGCACCGCCATGGAGCTTGATACCGATTACGGCCAGCAACGTTTCAAAAGCGGCGCCCGGCGCCTGCAACAAGGCGACAAGACCCTCTTTGAGGGCAGCGGTTTTAGCGCCACCCTAAGCCCAGGCCCCTGCGTTGACGACATGAGCGGCGAGCGTTTTGATACCAAGGTGGCTATTGCTCTGGGCAGCCAGCAACTGCATGGCTGCGGCAATTTTCTCAAATAAAAAAGGCGCCAACGGCGCCTTTTTTATTACAGGCTGCCCTGCACCATAAGCGACACGTCGGCTTTGGCAACAATGTCTTTGATTTCAATCTGCTGTTTCATCCTTCTCAGGAACTGGCTGGCAACACGGTCATTGCCGGCTTCGGCGGCAAAGCGCCCCACTGACATGTCGTTGCAACGCAGGTTGTTGGCAAGAAAATGGTAACTCAGGTGAGTTTCTTTGAGCTCCATCACCATGCCGATGGGGGTGGCGGTCGCGGCTGAAATGCAAAGCTGGGTTCCCAGGCTGTTGTCGGCAGCCACATAACGGGTTTGCGCCAGGGCCGGTGCGGCGGCGAGGGTGGCGCCAAGGATCAGTATCGAGGCCAATTTCATCTTCACTTCCTCCAAACGCAAGACAGGGATGTCGGTGTCCATGTCAAAGTGTGGAAGAGAGGGCTTGGATGGCCGACGGGGTCTGTAACAGAGTGTGTCAGGCGATATCTGCAGGGATTGGGCTAAGGGGCTAAGTTTTATCAGTATTCCCTTATGCAACCCCTTGCATAAGGGAACAGTTGCTTACAGCTTGGTGCTCTGGGCGACCAGGGCAAGGGCGCTGCCCGGGGCGTCTTTGAGGCGAAATGCGCTGTCGGGTTCCAAATCATTGCTGGCCACTGCCAGCACCCGAAGTTCGCCTTCGGCAAAGCGATAAGCCGCTACCACCACACCGCCACGGCGATAACTTTCACCGAGCTTGAGCTCCAGCTCGTCGCCGGCCTTGGGGGCTTGGTCGGCGCTGCCGGCCAATTGCCAAAGCGCGCGCTTGTTGCCGCCGCGAAAATGCATCCGTGCTACCACTTCCTGGCCGATGTAGCAGCCTTTTTCAAAGCTGATGCCGCCGAGGTTATCAAGGTTCAATTGCTGAGGAATGTACTCGCCCTGAATGGCAGCGGGCAGCCAGGGCTGGCCGGCCAGTACCTCAAGACCTTGCCAGGCCGAGGGCTCAAACCAGGCATCGGGCAGTTTGCTTACCAAGGCCTTCATGGCCTCAACGGGCAGGGCCACCAGGTAGCGAGACGCGCCTTTATTCAGCACAAAGCCGCCTTCTAGCGGGCTCACCTCAAGGGGCGCGGCGGGTAGCGGCAGGCCGGCGGCTTGCAAGGCATCACTAGCGCTGCTGCCACTCACCCCTAGCATCAGCAGCTCGTCGCTGGCATCGCTCAGGGTGACCTTGTTGAACACCGCAAATTTGGCCATGCCGGGCAGTTGGCTGGCGATGGCGTCGCGGGCCTGGATAAGCAGGATGTCGTCTTGCTGCCAGAGCAGGGTAAAGAGCCCCAGCATCTTGCCTTTGGGGTCGCACTGGGCGGCGAGACTAGCTTGGTTTTTAGGTAAGACAGTCAGATCGGTGGTGACCTGACCTTGCAGGAATTTTTGCGCCTCAACCCCTGCTAGGCGCACCAGGCCCAGCTCGGTCAGGGGCATCAGCGCCAAGGTGGGCAGGTTCAGGGGCAGGGGGCTTTGTGGCAAGGTGCCAAGGATGCTTTGCCAGGATGACATCAATCACCTCCTCAGAATAAGTGGCGCCATCATACCACCAAGGGGCGGCCACAATTGAAGTGCAGGCTGATAGCGGCGCCAAAAGCAGGTAAACTTGGCCAACAAAATTTGCCGGAGTAGTGCGCAACATGACCGATAACAAGAACAAGTCACGCCTCAAATGGGCCTGCCGTCGCGGCATGCTGGAGCTGGACGTGCTGTTTGAGCCCTTTGTCGACGAAGCCTATGACGAGCTGAGCGACCAGGACAAGGTCACTTTCGAGCGCCTACTGACCCAGGATGACCCTGATTTGTTTGCCTGGGTGATGGGCCACCAGCAATGCCCGGACCCGGAGCTGGCCGCCATGGTGCAGCTTATCCTCGACCGTGTCCACGCCCGTATCAAGCCATAACCTCCAGCTGCGTTTATGGCGCTGGCGCCCCTGGCTCAAGCGGGCGCCGTTGCTGCTGATTTTCCCCGCCCTTTGCTGGCTTAGCTGGCCGGCATTGCTGCTGTTACCGCTCCTTTACTTAGTGACCTTTCCGGCCGCCCCGGCGCTGTTGTGGCTAAACGAGGCCGGCATGGTGCGCCTTGATGGCCAGCCGGTGGTTGTCAGCCGGGTAATGAAAAGCCCGCTGCTGGTGATGTTCCAGGCGGGCTCTAGGTGGTACTGGGTTTATCGGCCTGAACTTGGCGAGGCCGACTGGCGCCGGCTCAAACGCTGTCTGGGCGCAGCACCGTAGGGCTGGCGTTTTCAAGCTGACCGGGGTAATCGAGGTTATAGTGCAAGCCCCGCGACTCTTTTCTTGCCATGGCGCAGCGCACAATAAGCTCGGCCACCTGTACCAGGTTACGCAGCTCCAACAGGTTGTTCGACACCCTGAAGTTGGCGTAGTAGTCGTGAATCTCCTGCTTCAACAGCTCGATGCGGTGCATGGCCCGCTCCAGGCGTTTGTTGGTGCGCACTATCCCTACGTAGTCCCACATGAAAAGGCGCAGCTCGTGCCAGTTGTGGGCAATGACCACTTCTTCGTCCGAGTCGATGACCTTGGACTCGTCCCAGGCCGGGGCCATGGGCAGGCTTTGCAGTTGGCCAAGCTCGGTGTTTATCTTTTCGGCGGCGGCGGTGCCGAACACCAGGCATTCAAGCAGGGAGTTCGAGGCCATGCGGTTGGCGCCGTGCAGGCCGGTGTAGGCCACTTCCCCTATGGCGTAGAGGCCGGGCACATCGGTCTGGCCCTGCATGTCGGTGACCACGCCGCCACAGGTGTAGTGGGCGGCCGGTACCACCGGAATGGGACTGGTGGTGATGTCGATGCCAAGGCCCTTGAGCTTTTCATGGATGGTAGGGAAGTGCTTGATGATGAAGTCGCTGTCCTTGTGGGAAATATCCAGGTACACGCAATCGGCGCCCAGCTTCTTCATTTCATGGTCGATGGCCCGGGCTACTACGTCCCGTGGCGCCAGCTCCCCCATCTCGTGGTACTTGTCCATAAAACGGCTGCCGTCGGGGCGGCGCAATACCGCGCCTTCACCGCGCAGGGCTTCGGTGACCAGAAAATTCCTGGCCTGGGGGTGGTACAGGCAAGTGGGGTGGAACTGGTTGAATTCGAGGTTGGCTACCCTACAGCCCGCCCGCCAGGCCATGGCAATGCCGTCGCCCGAGGCGATGTCGGGGTTGGAAGTGTATTGGTAAACCTTGGAGGCGCCGCCGGTGGCCAGCACCACCGCCTTGGCGCGGATGGTTTCCACCCGCATCTTGTTGCGGTTCCACACATAGGCGCCGAAGCAGCGGTCGGTATCGAGGCCAAATTTGCGGCCGGTGAGCAAATCCACGGCGTTATGGGCTTCTAGCAGGCGAATGTTGGGGTGATTGCGCACCTGTTCCACCAGGGTCAGCTGCACAGCGCGGCCGGTGGCGTCGGCGGCATGGAGAATGCGCCGGTGGCTGTGGCCGCCTTCGCGGGTCAGGTGAAAGCGCGAGTCGTCGTCTTCTTCGCGGTCGAAGGGCACCCCAAGGGAGATGAGCCATTCCAGGGCTTCCTTGGCGTGGCTGGCGGTAAAGCGCACCGCGTCTTCTTCGCAGATGCCGCCACCGGCCACCATGGTGTCTTCCACGTGGGACTCAACAGTGTCGGTTTCGTCAAAGACGGCGGCAATGCCGCCCTGGGCATAAAAGGTGGAGCCCTCTTTTAAGGGGCCTTTGGCCAGCACCAACACCTGGGCGGTGTCGGCCAGTTTCAGGGCCAATGTCAGGCCGGCAGCGCCGCTGCCGACAACGAGGACGTCACAGAGATGGTCAGTATCTGCTTGCATACAGTATGATGGCGGGCAGGGCAAGTGACTGGATGCGGCGCAGTATCCCTCCAAATCCGAGGGAGAGTCAAAAAGTTACGAATGCATTGAACTTCCCATGAACCGCCGCGTCATAGAGTTGGCGCTTGTACCGAGTCACAACGCAGAAATTGAGAAGAACATGTTGGGAGAACAGGCTCGGATGAATGAGCAGACCGTAGATAACGACCTGGCGTTGGTTGAGCGCGTCCAGCGAGGCGACAAACAGGCGTTTAATCTGCTGGTTGCCAAGTATCAGCACCGGCTGGCCAATTTGGTGGGCCGGTATGTGAAAAATCAGGGGGATGTGCCTGATGTGGTTCAGGAGGCCTTTATCAAGGCGTACCGGGCACTCCCTAATTTTCGCGGCGAGAGTGCCTTTTATACTTGGCTTTATCGCATCGCCGTAAACAGTGCCAAAAACTATTTAGTGGCACAGGGCCGCCGTCCGCCGGCCAATGATGTAGACGCGGACGAAGCAGAATTTTATGACGGCGCCGATGCGCTGCGTGAGGTCGACAGTCCCGAGCGCATGCTGCTGTCGGAAGAAATCAAGAAAGTGGTGTTTGAAACCATTGAGTCCCTGCCGGACGATTTGCGATCAGCCATCACGTTGCGAGAGATGGAAGGGCTCAGTTACGAGGAGATAGCTGTCGTGATGGATTGTCCGGTAGGGACAGTACGATCGCGGATCTTCAGGGCCCGCGAAGCTATCGACAAACGGCTGCAACCTTTGCTCAGGCGTTAAGGGTAAATACTATGGCACAGCATCGTGACGAACTCTTCTCAGCCCTGGTGGACAACCAGCATCCGCTGGATGGTACCTGGCTGGAGGAAATCAAATCAGACCCAGAGGCGGCTGAGCGCTGGCAGCGTTATCACCTGATCGGTGATGCTCTGCGCGGTGAACTGCCGGCTCAGATGTCTTTTGACATCACGGACCGGGTCGCTGCCGCATTGGACGAGGAACCGGCGCTGCTGGCCCCCAAGGCGACTGAAACCAAAGCCAAGCCCCGTGGCCTGCAAGGGTTCTGGCGCCCGGTGGCCCAGATGGCGGTCGCGGCCTCCGTTGCCTTGGTGGCGGTGATCGGTGTTCAGCAGTACGGCGCCAAGAGCGACGTGCCGCAGCCGGTCAGCAACCCAGTTTTGTCTACCCTGCCGGCTATCGGTACTGCTGCGCCGGTGAGCCTGGAAGCTGGCCCGCCCAATGGTGAGCAAGGCCGCCTTATTCAGGCCGAACAGCAACGCCGCGTTAACGCCTATCTGCAGGACCACGCCCAGCAACTGCGGTTGCAGGACGATGAAAAAGTGACCGAGGATAGCGAGGCGAATCCGAAATGATGTTCCCCTGGCTGGTGCTGGCAGCGGTCACTGCGACCACTGTGCCGGCCAACCAGGGGGTAACCCCCGGTAGCCAGCCCCAAGCCGAAAGCGCCCAGGCGCTGCCCCAGCACAACCCATCATCTCAAGATGCTGAACAAAATCAGGCCCAGGCGCTGCAATGGCTCGATGCCTTGTCCCATGCCCTGACCAATGACGACTACGTGTTGTCATTGGTCAAGGTCCAGGAAGGGCGAGTGCAGCCGTTCCGCTATGAGCATGGGGTGATTGACGGCGAACAGATCGAGCATCTGGTGTTCCTTAACGGGCCGCCACGGGAAGTGGTCAGAAAGGGCGACGTGGTCACCTTGCTGGACATGGACCATGCTCCTTTTTCCTATAAGGCCGACAGCATTCGCGGCCCTATTCCCGATGCGCTGCTGACCGCGCCGGCCGACCTTGTTGACCACTACAACCTGGTGTTGGCCGGGGTGTCGCGGGTAGCAGGGCATCCGGCCCAATTGCTGCGCATCGTGCCCAAAGACAACTACCGCCACGGTTTTTGGATCTGGATAGACAGAGACAACCACCTGCCGCTGCGGGTAGACCGGGTAGCCCAGAATGCCGAGGTGATCGAGCAGCTGATGGTGGTGGACATGGATAAACTGGACGCCCCGTCCGACCATATCCAGCGGGTAGCCAAGGCCCAGTTCCCGGCCCCCAGCGCCCTGCCCAGTCAAGGCTCGCCCCAGGCCCTTGGCAAGGTCAACTGGCTGCCGCCGGGCTTTCACCCGGTGACTGCCAACTACCATCGCCTGGCCTTGCTGGGCGAAGGGGTCGATTACTGGCTCTATTCCGATGGCCTGGCCGAGATTGCCGTGTACATCAACCCCAGCGCCCCGCGCCAGGAGCTGACCATCCATCAGAACGGCTTTTTCAACCTGGTGGGGATCAACCACGGCGGCACCGAGGTGATGGCGGTTGGCACCGTGCCTACCGCAGCCCTTGAGAGGGTGGCGCGCCAGGTTAGCCTGACCGGTGGCCAGCCATGATGGAGCGTGACGTCGAAGTGGTGGCGGTGAAGGGCCGCCTGATCCGGGTCCAGTTTCGCCGCCAGTCCAGTTGCGACAGCTGTTCCAGCAACGAGCAATGTGGTTCGGGGCAACTCTCCAAAGCCGTTAACCGCCGCCTAGACGTGCTAGACATGCACTGCGATCAAGCCGTGGCGGTAGGGGATTTTGTGCGGGTAGGCATTACCGAGCAAAGCCTGGTGCGTGGCACCCTCATCCTGTATCTGCTGCCGTTGCTGTGCCTTATCGCGGCGGCGGTGTTGGCCAGCCAGTTAACCGCCAGCCTGGCCCTGTCCGAGTTGTGGGTATTGCCGGCCTTGGTTGGCGGCGGTTATGGCGGTTTTCGCTGGGCTGGTTATCTTGCCGGGCGGCTGGTGGCAGAGCCCAAGCTTATCAAGGTGCTGAGCCGCGAAAGAGACAGAATGGAACTTGCGGTGACGGGCGGATGATTTGCCCGGCGGTTTAGCGTAAAATCCCCGCATTTGCGACCCAGCATTGACGTGGACCCATCCTAGCCTCATGAAGCATATTCGTAACTTCTCCATTATTGCCCACATTGACCATGGCAAATCTACCCTGTCCGACCGCCTGATCCAGGTCTGTGGTGGCCTGACCGACCGCGAAATGCAGCAGCAGGTGCTGGACTCCATGGATCTGGAACGCGAGCGCGGCATTACTATCAAGGCCCAGAGCGTTACCCTCAACTACAACGCCAAAGACGGCGAGACCTACCAGCTCAACTTTATCGACACCCCCGGCCACGTGGACTTCTCCTATGAAGTGTCCCGCTCCCTGGCGGCCTGCGAAGGGGCGCTGCTGGTGGTAGACGCCGGCCAAGGGGTAGAAGCCCAGACCCTGGCCAACTGCTACACCGCCCTGGAGCAAAACCTGGAAGTGGTGCCGGTTCTTAATAAGATTGACCTGCCCCAGGCCGACCCAGAGCGGGTGGCCACCGAGATTGAAGACATCGTCGGTATCGAAGCCATCGACGCGGTGCGCTGCTCTGCCAAAACCGGTATCGGCGTTGAAGACGTGCTGGAGCGCATCGTCCAGGCCATTCCGGCCCCGGTCGGCGACCCGGACGCGCCGCTGCAGGCGCTCATCATCGACTCCTGGTTCGACCCCTACCTTGGGGTGGTGTCCTTGGTACGCATCAAGCACGGCTCGCTGAAAAAGGGCGAGAAAATCAAGGTGATGAGCACCGGCCAGAACTGGGATGTGGACCGCATCGGTATCTTCACCCCCAAACAGAAAGACACCGACGGCCTCAAATGCGGCGAGGTGGGCTGGGTGGTGTGCGGCATCAAAGACATCCACGGCGCTCCCGTAGGTGACACCCTGACCTTGGCCCGTAACGGCGCCGACAAACCGCTGCCGGGCTTTAAAAAGGTCAAACCCCAGGTTTACGCGGGCCTGTTCCCCATCAGCTCCGACGATTACGAGTCTTTCCGTGACGCCCTGGGCAAATTGTCCTTGAACGACGCGTCGCTCTTTTACGAGCCGGAAACCTCCACCGCCCTTGGCTTTGGCTTTCGCCTGGGCTTTTTGGGCATGCTGCACATGGAGATCATCCAAGAGCGCCTGGAGCGGGAATACGATCTCGACCTTATCACCACCGCCCCCACCGTAATTTACGAGGTCAAAAAGACCGACGGTGAAACCGTGCAGGTGGACAACCCCTCGGCGCTGCCGCCCATCCAGAACATCGAAGAGATTGGCGAGCCTATCGTTGAGGCCCACATCCTGGTGCCGCAAGAGTATCTGGGTAACGTCATTACCCTGTGTATCGAAAAGCGCGGCATGCAAACCAACATGGTTTACCACGGCAACCAGGTGGCGCTGACTTACGAGCTGCCCATGGCCGAAGTGGTGCTGGACTTCTTTGACCGCCTCAAGTCCACCAGCCGTGGCTACGCCTCGCTGGATTACAACTTCAAACGCTTCCAGGTGGCCGACATGGTGCGCCTGGACGTGATGATCAACGGCGACCGGGTCGACGCCCTGGCCATCATCACCCACAAGGACAACGCCCAATACCGTGGCCGCGAACTGGTGGAGAAGATGAAAGAGCTCATTCCTCGCCAGATGTTCGATATCGCCATCCAGGCCGCTATCGGCAACCACATTATTGCCCGTAGTACCGTTAAGGCGCTGCGTAAGGACGTAACCGCCAAATGTTATGGTGGTGACGTCTCCCGTAAGAAAAAACTCCTTCAGAAACAAAAAGAAGGTAAAAAGCGGATGAAGCAGCTGGGGAACGTTGAAGTGCCCCAGGAGGCCTTCCTCGCCATCTTGAAAGTGGGTAAATAAGGACAATTCATGGCGCAGTACTTCTCCATCTTATTGGTGCTCATCACCTTGGGCACCGGCCTGGTCTGGTTGCTGGACAAACTGCTGTGGGCGCCCAAACGCCGGGCCGCTCTGGCCCGTGCCGAACAGGCCGCCGGCGGCGAGCTGGACCAAGACAGTCGTGAGAAGATGCTGGCTCACCCCAGTTGGGTGGAGAGTTGCCGCGGCGCCTTCCCGGTGATCGCGGCGGTGCTGGTACTGCGCTCGTTTTTGTTTGAACCCTTTCAAATTCCGTCCGGGTCCATGATGCCCACCCTGCTGGTGGGCGACTTTATCCTGGTGGAAAAATTTGCCTACGGCATCAAGGACCCGGTTTTTGCCAAGACCATGATCCCCACCGGCAAACCCAAGCGTGGTGATATCATCGTCTTCAAATACCCCGAAGACCCTAAAGTCGATTACATCAAGCGGGTAGTGGGCTTGCCGGGGGATAAAATCATCTACCGCAACAAGCACCTCTATATTCAGCCGGCTTGCGCCGAGGGCGTTAAGGAATGCCCAGGCCTGAGCGAAGTTACCAGTGTCGACAAGGGCAAGGGCGAGTTTTATCTTGGCAACTTCCCGCTCGACCGGCGCACCGAAACCTTAGGCGATGTCAAACACGACATCCTGCTCAACTACGCCTTTCCTGACCGGGTTGGCGAGTACTTCGAGCAACCCGGCACCCGCCCTGACGAATGGATAGTGCCGCAAGGCGAATACTTCGCCATGGGCGACAACCGCGACAACAGCCGCGATTCGCGCTTCTGGGGCTTTGTGCCGGAGCAGAATCTGGTGGGTAAAGCAGTCTTTATCTGGATGAGCTTTGACATGGACCGCAGCCCCGACAGCTGGCTGCCAAGTTGGGTTCCCACCGGCGTGCGCTTTGGCCGCCTGGGCCCCATTCACTGACGGCCAAGAGGCGGGAGACGCATACGGATGGCACAGTATTTCTCTATCCTGCTGGTGATGTTGACCCTGGCCACCGGCCTGGTCTGGGCCCTGGACCGTTACCGCTGGGCGCCGAAGCGGCGCAGCCAACTGGCCGATGCCGAGGCGGCGGCCCGTGGCACCCTGGAGGGGCCGGAGCGTGACAAATTGCTGGCCCAGCCCGGTTGGGTAGAGAACAGCGCCGGGGTGTTCCCGGTGATAGCGGCGGTGATGATACTGCGCTCGTTTTTGTTTGAGCCGTTTCAAATTCCCTCCGGCTCCATGATGCCCACCTTGCTGGTGGGCGACTTTGTGCTGGTACAGAAGTTTGCCTACGGCCTTAAAGATCCGGTTTTTGCCAAGAAGGTGATTGCCACCGGCGAGCCCAAACGGGGCGATGTGTTTGTGTTCAAGGACCCGCGCGACCCGAAAATCGACCTGATAAAAAGGGTGGTGGGACTGCCGGGAGACAAAATTGTCTACCGTAACAAGCACCTTTATGTGCAGCCGGCCTGCAAGGGCCAGCAGCCTTGCCCGGCCCTTGCAGAAGTGGCCAGCGTTGATGAAGGCCTTGGCGCCTTTTTTATCGGTAACTACCCGCTGGACAACCGCCTTGAGACCCTGGGCGATGTAAAGCACCACATTTTGCAGGCGCCCGGTATTCCCGACCGGGTAGGGGAGTATTATCGCCAGCCGGGCCAGCGCGCCGGCCAGTGGCTGGTGCCGGCAGGACATTATTTCGCCATGGGGGATAACCGCGACAACAGCGCCGATTCCCGTTTCTGGGGCTTTGTGCCGGAAGAAAACCTGGTGGGCAAAGCGGTATTTATCTGGATGAGCTTTAACATGGACCGCGGTCCGGACAGCTGGTTACCCAGTTGGGTGCCGACCGGGGTTAGATTCGGACGCATAGGTCCCATAAAATAACGATTCAGCAGGGCGGACACTCCGCCCTCTTTATTGGAAGAGAGATGACCCATTCTTTAGAGACTTTGTATCGCCGCCTGGGCTACTGCTTCAATGACGAAAAGCGGGTTCGCCAGGCGTTGACGCACCGCAGTGCTGGCTCCCAGCACAACGAGCGTCTGGAATACCTGGGCGACTCGATTTTGAGTTTTGTCATTGCCGACGCCCTTTATCATCGGTTCCCGGCCGCTAACGAAGGGGATATGTCGCGGATGCGCGCCACCCTGGTCAAAGGCAAAACCCTGGCCGAGTTTGGTAGCGAATTCCAACTGGGCGACTTTTTGCGCCTGGGGCCGGGCGAGCTCAAATCCGGCGGTTTTCGCCGTGAGTCCATTTTGGCTGACGGCGTAGAAGCCTTGATTGGCGCCATTTATCTGGATTCGGATTTACCCACCATTCGCGACCTTATCCTCAGCTGGTATGACAGCCGCTTAGAGGCTATCCAGCCTGGCGTCGCCCAGAAAGATCCCAAAACCCGGCTGCAGGAATACCTGCAGGGCAAGCGCCTGCCTCTGCCACACTATCAGGTGGAGAAAGTGGAAGGGGAAGCCCACCAGCAAACCTTTACGGTGTCCTGTCTGGTGGAAGGTATCGACAATCCCTTTATGGGCGTAGGCTCCAGCCGCCGCAAGGCAGAGCAGGCCGCCGCCGAGCAAGCCCTGGAGCAATTAAATGACTGAGCAACGCTGTGGTTTTGTGGCCATTGTCGGCCGCCCCAATGTGGGTAAATCCACCCTCTTGAACCAGCTTTTAGGCCAGAAGGTGTCCATCACCTCCAAAAAGGCCCAGACCACCCGCCACCGCATCCTGGGTATCGACACCCAGGATGACCTGCAGGTGATCTACGTTGACACCCCCGGCCTGCACAAGGACGAGAAAAAGGCCATCAACCGCCTGATGAACCGCGCCGCTGCCAGCTCTTTGGGCGACGTAGAAGTGGTGGTGTTTGTGGTGGAGGGCAGCCACTGGGAAGACGACGACCAGATGGTACTGGAAAAGCTCAAAGCCGAGAAAAAGCCGGTTATTCTGGCGGTCAACAAAGTCGATAACGTCAAGAACAAGAACGACCTGTTCCCGCACCTCAAATGGCTGTCCGAGCAATTCGATTTTGCCGCCATCGTGCCGATCAGCGCCGAGAAGGGCACCCAGGTAGAAGCCCTGCGCGCCGAGGTGGAAAAACGCATTCCCGAGTGCGAGCACATCTTCCCCGACGACCACATCACCGACCGTTCCAGCCGCTTTATGGCTGCTGAAATCATCCGTGAAAAACTGATGCGTAACCTCGGCGACGAAGTGCCTTATTCGGTGACGGTAGAGATTGAGCAGTTCAAGGAAGAAGAAGGCCGTTTTCATATCAATGGCCTTATTCTGGTGGAGCGGGAAGGGCAAAAGCGCATGGTGATCGGCGCCAAAGGCGACAAGCTCAAGCGCATCGGCACCGACGCCCGCCAAGACATGCAGCGCCTCTTTAACTACCCGGTGCATCTGGAACTGTGGGTGAAGGTGAAATCCGGCTGGGCCGACGACGAGCGGGCCCTGCGTTCCCTGGGTTACGGGGACGACTAATGGCCCAGGGGGCCTATGTGCTGCACCGCCGTCCTTACCTGGACGACGCCGCCCTTGCCGAGCTATTGCTTGAAGACGACAGCAGGGTCGGCGCCGTGGTTCGAGGCATGGCGGCCAAGAAGAGTCATAAAAGGGCTGCCATGCAGCCCTTTGTGCTGCTCGAGCTGACCCTGGCTGGCCAGGGTGATTTAAAGAACGCCCGCAGCATTGACGTTAAAACCGCCCATCCCCTTACCGGCAATGCCCTTTACGCCGGTTTTTATGTCAACGAACTGCTTATTCGCCTGGTGCCCCGTGGCGTCGAGACCGATGGCCTGTTTCGCCTCTACCAGCAAACCCTGCTGGCGCTGAGTAGCGCAGATGTGGAGCCGGTGCTGCGCCGCTTTGAGCTGAGCCTGTGTCATCGCCTGGGCTATGGCGTTGATCTGTGGCGCGACACCCAGGGCCAGCCCCTCAATCCCCAAGGGCGTTACCAACTGCTGCCCGAAGAGGGCCTGGTGAGTGATGTGAAAGGCCCATACCCTGGCCAGGCGCTGCTGGCCATGGCCCAGGACCTTTGGCAGGATGAGGACACCCGGCGTATCGCCAAACACTTTTGCCGTGCCCTGCTGGCCCCGCATCTGGGGGACAAACCGCTAAAAAGCAGGGAGCTTTTTCGACTCGCAGGAGGAGTCCAATGAGCCCAATCCATCTTGGTGTGAACATCGACCATATTGCCACCGTGCGTAACGCCCGTGGCAGCCAATACCCAGATCCAGTGGAAGCCGCCTTTGTGGCCGAACGGGCCGGGGCCGACGGCATTACTATCCACCTGCGCGAAGACCGCCGCCACATCAAAGACCGCGACGTGTTTCTGTTAAAAGACACCATCCAGACCCGCATGAACCTGGAGATGGCGGTCACCGACGAGATGCTGGCCATTGCCGAGCAGGTCAAACCTGCCTTTGTGTGCCTGGTGCCGGAAAAGCGCCAAGAGCTCACCACCGAGGGCGGCCTGGATGTGGTCGGCCAGTTTGCGCGGGTTAACGCCGCCTGTGAGCGCATGGCAGAGGCGGGCATTTTGGTGTCGCTATTTATCGACTGCGACCCGCGCCAGATAGAAGCGGCGGCCAAGTGCCGGGCGCCTTTTATTGAAATTCATACCGGCCACTACGCCGAGAGCCAAGGCAGCGAGCAGGCCAAGGAGCTGGAGCGCATCCGCCGTGGCGTAGAGCTGGCCGACAGCCTTGGCATCACCGTTAACGCCGGCCACGGCCTGCATTACCACAACGTGCAGCCCATTGCCGCCATGGCGCAAATCTATGAGCTCAACATCGGCCATGCCATTGTTGCCCGAGCGCTCTTTGACGGCCTGGACAAAGCCGTGCGGGATATGAAAGCGCTGATGGTGGCCGCCAGGTGATCCTCGGCCTGGGTAACGATGTGGTGCAAATTGGCCGCTTTGAGCGCGCCAGTGAGCGCTTTGCCAAACGGCTGCTCACCGCTGCCGAACAGGCCCAGTTTGAAGCGAGGGGCAAGCCGCTGTCTTTTATAGCCAAGCGCTGGGCCGCCAAGGAAGCGGCGGCCAAGGCCCTTGGCACCGGCATTGCCGCCGGGGTGAGCTTTCAGGATTTTGAAGTCAGTAACGATGCTGCCGGCAAGCCCATCTTGCGCCTGAGCGGCCAGGCTAAAGCCCTGGCCGACGCCATGGGGGTGCGCCATTGCCACCTGGCCTTGTCAGACGAAAAGGCCTTGGCCATGGCCACCGTTATCCTCGAAGGTTGAACCCGGCACTGGCCGGGTTTTTTATTGATTTGCCGAGTATTTTCATCATTTGGTATAAAAAATTTCATATACCAAGCTAATTTACCCTTCCTAATCAAGGGTTAACAAAACAGTCACCGAGCTTTCATAAAGAGTGCTTAGGGTGCTGGGACTTTTTATAAAAGGACCCAGCCATGTACCCCAACTCCTTGCAACGTTCCGCCTTGTCCCTGGCCGTGTTGGCCGCCCTGACCCTAGTACTGCCCGGCTGCAGTGACAGCCATGACGATACCCCCAGCGTTGAGATAACCAAGCCGGCCATCCCCACCGGCCTTGGCAGCGAGCTGAGCGTACCGCTGCCGGCAGTGGACTACCCGCTGCCGTCGGCCGAGAACGCCGCCAACAACGCCGACTCGGCGCTGCGTTACAACATCGACCAAAACCCCATCGCCAACCTGCTTAAGGGCATCAACAACATCTGGACCGCCGGTTTTGCCGGCTGGCAGCAAAACGCCAACGGCAATGGCCCCGACAACTTCGACGGCCAGCAGATAGTCAACGCCACGGTGTGGAAGGAAAACATCCAGTACGTGGTCAAGGTCACGGCCAACCGCAGCCAGGACCAATCCGTCGAAGCTTTCCTCGATGACCAGCGCAGCAAGAACTACAGCGTGATTGACGGCTACGGCCCCCTTACCGAAGCCTACGTGGCCGGTGCCGGCGCCTATACCGACATCCACGCCCCGGCGTTGTCTGACGTGCTCAGCAACGCCCATTACAGCGCCGCCAACAACGACGGTATCCAGTACGCTGGCAGCAGCGACAGCGAGCTGGGTGCCGTCTACCAGTTGGTTTACGACTTCCGCCAAGCCGCGCCGGCCTCTACCAGCGCCTCCAAATACCTGTTCTCTACCCCGCGCCCCTGGCGCATGGACGATGACGGTAAAGTTGATTACCTGGGCTCGGCCAATTACAGCTGCGTCGATGCCGACAGCAACACGGACAACAGCTGGATCTTCGACAGCTACACCAGCAGCGTGAAAGTGGTGCCGGGCCTGGTATGTGCTCGCCGCCATCACGAGAGCAGCATCATCGCCGACGACCAGGAAAACCGCCGCAAAGATGGCGCCTTCCCTTCAGGCCACACCAATGCCGGCTACCTGGCGGCCATGGCGTACGCCTATGCCTTGCCGCAGCGCTACGCCGAGATGCTAACCCGCGGTTCGCAGCTGGGTGAAAACCGCATCCTGGCCGGTATGCACTCGCCGGTAGACGTGATTGGCGGCCGTATCCACGCCCTGGCGGTAGCTGCCTACGCCCTTGGCCAAAGCACCATTCAAAGCGACGCCCAGGCGGCCTACACCAAGGCCCAGTCTTACTTTGGCGCCATGGCCGATAGCGCCGACATGAGCCTCTATGCTTACGCCCACACCACCGTTGCCAACCCCGGCAGCCTGGTTGATGGCAGCGCCGTTAACACCAGCGTCTTTAACAACAACCGCTACAGCGACCACGCCGCCATGAAGGCGCTGTATCGCGCCCGCCTGACCTACGGCTTTACCCAAACCGGCACCGCTGGCGCCGCGGCCATAGTGCCCCAGGGCGCCGAGTTGCTGCTGGCGAGCCGTCAACCCTACCTCAGCGCCGAGCAGCGCCGCGCCGTGCTGGCTACCACCGAAGTCGACTCCGGCTACCCCATCCTCGATGAGTCCAACGGCTGGGGCCGCCTGGACCTGGTGATGGCAAGCGACGGCTACGGCGCTTTTAATGGCGACGTGACCGTGGACATGGACGCAGCGGACGGCGGCTTTAGCAGCCACGACTGGTGGCGCAACGACATCAGCGGCACCGGCATGCTCACTAAGGAAGGCACCGGCACCCTGACCCTGACAGGCGCCAACAGCTACAGCGGCGGCACCCTGGTCAAGGCCGGTAGCCTGGAAGCCCAGTCCCCCAGCGCCTTTGGCGTCGGCGATCTGTACGTCAGTGCCGGTAATGTGCTGGTTAACGCCAGCGGCGCGGTGACGGTAGCCAACTTCACCCAGGACGACGGCACCCTCACCATCGACATGGACGACGACGCCGCCCAGCTGCAAACCACCGGCACCGCCTATATCAGCGGCGGCCAACTGGTGCTTAACTTCAGCAGCCAGCCCGCTGCCGGCAGCCAGTTCACCCTGATCAGTGCTGGCAAGCTGGCCGGTCAGTTCGCCAGTGTCAGCGCCGGCGCCGTGAAGGTGGCCCTGAGCTACACCGACACCGCCGTTATCGCCACAGTGCAATAAGCACTCTAGCCAATAAAAAAGCCGCTCATCGAGCTAATGCCAGTCAGTTAAGCTGACTGGCATTTTTTCTTTCTCGCTGGATACTTGCTGTATTTTGGCCGGATGCAGCGTGGATATGACCGGTCTGGTCGTCGGTCGGGGAGCTTGAACTGGGCCAGGGTGCTAATGAACCACGCGTATTGCTTGGGATATGCGCCTGGATGGGTGGTTTGCTGGGTACAAAAAAAGTGGATAACGGCGCGCGCGCAGCCGGCAAAGCTCAGTTGGTTTGGCCACACCCCTTCCAGGGGCGCTGCCGCCTTTATCATTGCCACCCGAATGAGGTTGTACGCCAGCAACAGCCCCCATAACTCCTGCCGCGTCATGCACGGCTTTTTGCTCCTAAGGGTATAGCTCGACTGCAGCAGGCTTTGCTTCATTTCCCGGTAACCCAGCTCGATTTCCCAGCGGTGGCTGTAAAGATCGACGAGGTCGTCGCAGGGGTAGCGGCGGGTATCGAGCAAGGAGGTCAATACTTGCCGGGACTTGCCCTTAATCTGATAGGTGATGAGCCGGGC